>NZ_LRMM01000003.1 GCF_001647275.1 Rufibacter ruber
TTTGGCCTGATTTTCTGAAAAACTAGGCAAAAACGCAATCGGCTTTAACGGTTATGCCTGATTGGGTATTTCTACACGCTGCTCCTGTTCTCCCCTGTTGCTGCTCTGCCCGGCCTGGGCAAAGCCTAACTTCTATTTTTGCTATTCCTGTTGAGGTTGGTTTCAGAGCTGCGCAATGTAAGCTGGGCTAACGGCTGTGTGTTAGGGTTTTGTGCAGGCGGTCTTCTCTAAAGAATAGCTTCCTTTTCTGTAGTGTCTTTAAAAAATCATAATCTGTGGGGCTGGTTCAATTCTCTGCCCCGGGCCTTTGCGGGAAACAGGCTACCCCTTCTCCCGCAAAGGCTCTTCAGCAGGAGGGAGGGTTGTGTACAGGCTCAGATGAAAAAAAATGCGTTGCCACTGAAAAATATTTTCAGTTTGTAGGGCAGGCAGTCCATCAGTTTAAATATCCTGAACGGAGCAGGTGGCTACTTAACAATTTCTCAAAACATCTTCCTTCGCCGCCTTTCCCCTTATCAAGTTTTCCCGGTCAACCGATTGTCATGTATAGATTTTATAAAATATATGGATTAATAAAAATTATTATAAACTTTTCTGAGGATTTAACTGATGGTGATGCCTTAAAAATAAAGGGGCATTTGAGGTGAGAAAGATGGATTGTGTTTGGTATAGCTATTGACTTTAGGGGGTATTTTTATAAATTAATAGTAAATACAGAGATAAGGCCCTTTAAAAACATACCATAATTTAACATCTAAGTTTATGAAGAAGATTGAAGCAATCATCAGAACATCCAAATTTGAGGATGTGTATGATGCCCTGGCAGAAATAGGGATTCCGTTTATGTCTACCTATGATGTGAAAGGGTTTGGGTTGGAGCACGGCTCCTCCCAGGTGTATAGAGGAACTGCCTACCATGTAGGGTTTATTCCCAGAACCAAGGTGGAGATCATTGTGACAGATGACCAGGTAGACACGGTGGTGTCTATTATTCTAAAGGTGGCCAACACGGGCAAGGTGGGAGATGGTAAGATCTTCATCATGGACCTGGAGGAGGTAATCCGGATCAGGACTGGTGAAATTGGTGAACTGGCCCTTTAATTCTCTTTTCTCACTGCAACCAAACTAACTCATTTCTATCAACTAAATTTTTACACCATGTCAACAGATTTGTTTGTCATCAACAACGTTTGGATGATGGTTTCCATCTTCCTGGTTTTCATCATGCACCTGGGCTTTGCCACGCTGGAGTCTGGCCTGGCCCGTTCTAAGAACACGGTCAATATTTTGTTTAAGAACAGCATGATCCCCCCCATTGGTTTATTGGCGTACGCCCTGTGGGGGTTTTCTCTGATGTACCCGGGGGCAGATTTTGCCGGGAAGCTTTTCGGCTTTGCCGGGTTTGGTATTCCGTTGCCTGAAGGCGGTGAGACTTCTGCCTACAACGCAGGCTACACCTTCTGGACCGATTTCCTCTTCCAGGGTATGTTTGCGGCCACAGCCGCCACCATAGTGTCTGGTGCCGTGGCAGAGCGCATTAAGGTGTCCAGCTTTATGATCTTCTCCCTGCTGTTTGTAGGGATCTGCTATCCGGTGGTAGGCATGTGGAAATGGGGCGGCGGCTTCCTGAACACGCTGGCCACGCCTTTCTATGATTTTGCCGGCTCTACCATTGTGCACTCAGTGGGCGGCTGGGGAGCCCTGGCCGGTATTCTGTTGCTGGGGCCAAGAATTGGCAAGTTTGTGAATGGCAAGATCAAACCTATTCCCGGCCATAGCATACCGTTGGCCACCATTGGGGTATTCATTCTGTGGTTGGGCTGGTTTGGGTTTAACGGCGGTTCAGTGCTTTCTGCAGCTCCTGGGGCGGTTTCCAGGGTATTGGTCATGACCAGCCTGGCGGCGGCGGCCGGTGCGGTGGGCGGTTGCTTCATGTCTTACATCATGTTCAAAACCGGCGACCTGACCATGGTGTTGAACGGCATTCTGGCGGGCCTGGTGGGCATCACGGCGGGTGCTGATCAGATGGGCGTGGTTGATTCTGTCCTGATTGGCCTTATCTCAGGGGCTATTGTGGTGCTGGGCGTAGTGATGTTTGATAAACTGAGACTAGATGACCCCGTGGGCGCCTTATCAGTGCACCTGCTGTGTGGGGTATGGGGTACGCTGGCAGTTGGCATCTTTGGGAAACTGGCGGGGCCTGCGCAGCTTCTGAGCCAGTTGGCAGGCGTAGGGGCCGTGGGTGGTTTTAGCTTTGTGTTCGCGTTGGCGGTATGGTTTGTTTTGAAGGTAACCATGGGCATACGGGTGAGCGAGCAGGAAGAGGTAGAAGGGCTGGATATTCACGAGCACAAGATGCACGCCTACCCAGACATCAACGCGCCGGGGTATGAGATCAGCATGCCAGAAAAAGAAGAAGTGCTGGTGGCGCCGGTTCCCGGCAGAGCACCGGTTACCGCTTAAATACTGCTTACAACTCCTTGACATGGTTGGTAAAAACAGGGGATAATGTGGTCTAGACATTACCCCTGCTCTTACCTTCTGCTAAGAGGCCGCTGCTGTCTGGGCTCTTTCAACGTGTCTGTTTAATTACCGCTAGTTCTTTCCGGTGATCCCCAGTTCCTCAAACGGCATTTTGAGGGGGGCCACCGGTGGGTTCCAGCCTGAACACTTTTCCCAAAATATTCCTAACCAAACCTAACAGATGAAAAAACTTTTATCCATTTCAGCCGCTGCGCTCCTGGCAAGTGCAAATATAGCCATTGCCCAAGAATTACCAGTAGAAGAAGCCAAAGGAAAGTTTAGCCTCAGCGGCTACGCCGATACCTACTTCCAGTACAACACCAACCGGCCGGAGTCTGGCGTGAACCGCGGCCGCATCTTTGACCTCAAGCACAACAATTTCTCCCTGGGGCTGGTGCAGACGGCTATGACCTACACCAGAGGCAAGGCAACGGTGGTGGCAGACCTGATTTTTGGGCCCAATGCAGATTTGGCCAACTTCGGGAATGAGGGAACGGCGCGCATCATCAAACAGGCGTACATTGCCTATGACCTGACAGACAAGTTCAAGTTCACGGTGGGGCAGTACGGCACGCACATTGGCTATGAGCTCATTGACGCGCCGCTCAACTACAACTACAGCCTCTCTTACCTGTTTGGCAACGGGCCTTTCTACCATACCGGCGCTAAGCTGGACTACAACCCCAACGCCAAAATAGGGTTCATGCTGGGCCTGGTGAATGGCTGGGACTGTCTCAACGACCTCAATGACAAGAAATCTGTGACGGCCCAGGTGCACCTCACGCCCACAGACGGCCTGGGCATTTACGTGAACTGGATTGGCGGCGATGAGTACAAGTCCCTCTCTTACTTTGGCGAGACCAGGGGCAGCTACACCAGTTTGTTTGATGTAACAGCCTCTTACCAAATGAGCAGTTCCTTGAAAGTGGGCGTAAACGCCGCGCACGGCACGTTCTCCTCAGGGGCCAGCACTGAAAGCGCAGAAGACCCGTGGTCAAAAGACGCCGTCTGGAAAGGCGGGGCGCTGTACCTGAACTATGACCTCTCAGAAAATATAGGGGTAGGCGTTAGGGGGGAGTACTTCTCTGACCCGGAAGGAGTCCGCTACTCGGGTCCCCTGGAAGTAGCCTCCTACACCCTCACCGGAAACATTAAACTGGCAGACGGCAATTTCCTGATCAAGCCAGAGGTGCGCTTTGACAAAGCCAAAGACGCCTTCTTTGAAGACTCTAACGGCGCGTTCTCCAAAAAGAGCCAGACCACCTTCGGGGCCGCCTTTGTCTACCTTTTCTCGCTTTAACCCAACCCATTTCTGATTACCTGTTCTGAAGAAAATGTAGTGCTTTTTTGTGTGCCAGCGCCTGCTGCGGCCCTTTAAGGAGCCCGGCAGGCGTCTTTGTGTCTACTGTGATTGCCTGCTGAGCGTTTCTGGCCTGTTTTTTCCAAATCAGGGCAAAAACAGTAGTATTCTTTTCTAAACCTAACACATGTTAGGTTAGTCGCTTTTCACAGTTAAAAACCGCTATCTTTGTGCCGCAAGGCAATAGAAAAGCAGGCGCAGCTGTCCTGCCAAAAGTGCCTATTACTTGATGCATAAGAAAATGCTAGACAAAATAGAAGACGCAATAGCAGATATAAAGGCCGGGAAAGTGGTGATTGTGGTAGATGATGATGACCGCGAGAACGAAGGCGACTTTATCTGCGCCGCTGAGAAGATCACCCCTGAGATTGTCAACTTCATGGCCACGCACGGCCGCGGCCTGATCTGCGCCCCGCTCACCGAGGAGCGCTGTGATGAGCTAGGCTTAGAATTGATGGTAGGCCGCAACACGGCGCTGCACGCCACCCCTTTCACCGTGTCAGTAGATTTGCTGGGCCACGGCTGTACTACGGGTATCTCTGCTTCAGACCGCGCCAAAACCATTTTGGCACTGGCAGACCCCACCACAGATCCCGCCTCACTGGGCAAGCCCGGTCATATTTTCCCATTGCGCGCGCGTAAGGAGGGGGTGATCAGAAGGGCGGGTCACACAGAGGCCGCTGTAGACCTGGCCAGACTGGCTGACTTAGCCCGGCCGGAGTGCTGGTAGAGATCATGAACGAAGACGGCACCATGGCCCGCATGCCAGACCTGGAGAAAGTTGCTGAAAGGTTCAACCTGAAACTGATCTCCATCAAAGACCTCATTCAGTACCGCCTGCAGAAGGAAAGCCTCATTGACCGTGAGATTGCCGTAGAGCTGCCCACAGACTGGGGCAATTTTGACCTCTATGCCTACACCCAACGCAGCAATAACGCCAAACACCTGGCCTTGGTAAAAGGCACCTGGGAAGAAAACGAGCCGGTGCTGGTGCGTGTCCATTCTTCATGCGTGACGGGTGACATCTTTGGGTCTTGCCGCTGTGACTGCGGGCCGCAGTTGCACAAAGCCATGGAAATGATTGAGCAGGAGGGCAAAGGGGTTATTGTGTACATGAACCAGGAGGGCCGCGGCATTGGCCTGCTGAACAAACTCAAAGCATATAAACTGCAGGAGCAGGGCTTAGACACGGTAGAGGCCAACGTGCAGCTGGGCTTTGGCGTAGACGAGCGGGATTATGGTGTGGGCGCGCAGATCCTGCGTGATTTGGGCGTAACCAAAATGCGGCTTCTCTCCAACAACCCGCGCAAGCGTACCGGCCTGATTGGGTACGGCCTGGAGATTGTAGAGCAGCTGCCCATTGAAATTGCCCCCAACGAACACAACTCCCGCTACCTGACCACCAAGCGGGACAAACTGGGGCATGAGATTCTGAAACACTCCTAAACACAGAGGGCGGAAATTTTATTTCCGCCCTCTGTGTTTGGGCAGGGTGGTTTGGCTGTTGCCCTTGCATTCCGGCTAAAACCCTTCTGGTATTGGATATGGTGGCTGGAAGGTCTTTGTGATCCATTTCCCTCCAAAGGCGGTGTTTCCTGCCCAACTGCTTTCTCCCGCTGGTGGCTTTCAATCAAACGGCATACAGGCATGGCCGCAAGCAGATGCAGGTGTTTCTGTTTTTGACCTGGTTTTGGGAAAAAAGCCCCAAAACAGAAATTTTCTGTGCCGCTGGGCCTAGGTGCCGCTGGGCTGCAATGTGAAACTGAAACAGTGCGCTCTGCGCCATCCCGAAGGCTACCTCAGGGGTTTTCCGCGAGCCAGAGCCGTAAACAGAAATTCCCAGGCAGTGAAGACCGTTTCAGCGGTGGTGTCTGTGCTTTGGGGTAGCCTTTCCTCTTAAGGATAGGGGCAAGAGAACATGGTATTCAGCCAAATGAAAGTAGGACATTGCCGTAATTGCATGAAATCAAGAAGGCGCAACTACAATACCAATAGCGCGTTATCGTTATTAAAAGCTGACGAAGTTTAACTTTCTCCTGCTTTTTTAAGTATAGCATATTTTATATATTTTCAGGGGACTATAAACCAGAAGACGATGGTAAGAAAAGTGTACGGACTTTTAATGGTGCTCTGCCTGGGGGCAGTTGGTGCCATGGCGCAATCTACCGGTCTGGTAGATGAATGGCCGCTCGGGAGAGTGTATCTGGCAACTGGAGATTCTGTGAACGGAAAGATCACCTATCACCGCACAGAAGACCTTGTCAAGATCACCAAACCCAACGGGGCGGTGGTGGCGTACGCGCCCGTTGCGGTGCGGGGCTTTGAAGCGGTAGACAATGACGGGCGTTACCGCCGCGTGTTTGTGACCCAGCGCTGGAACATGGGCAATGACTACAGTGATTTCCTGGCTCCCGCGTTTTTTGAGCAGATTGTGTCTGGCAAGTACAGCCTGCTGCGCCGCGAGACCATGACCCGGCGGGACATAAGCCGTGATCCGGCTTACCGTCCGTACGGGGGAGGGTACGGGGCGTATGGCGGCTATCCGGTTGGGGGGCCTATGTACGTGGACCAGCGCATGGACAATTTCTTTGTGCTGCTGCCCAGCGGCAAAGTAAAGGAACTCCGGAACGTGAAGAAAGACCTGGAAGTACTGTTTGGGAAGAAGAACAGCCAGATGAAAAGCTACATCAAGCAGAACAAGCTGAAGTATACCAGCCTGCCAGACCTGGCTAAAATCATCAGCTACTTCGGGAGCATTTCACAGGCAGACGTAAAGAATTCTTAACGGTTTCCTGCTGTTTGAAGAACATTGATTTCCTCAGGCATTCCTATTGAAGAAGCGTAAACAGAAATCCCCGCCAGGCACAGTCTGGCGGGGATTTCTGTTTTTGGCCTTTTTTTGGGAAAATAGCCCCAAAACAGAGAGCTGCTACAAGTCACGGGACTTGAGGAGCCGGTAGCTTAACACGCAGAATAGGGAAATATATAGAACCGCCGGTAACAAAGCCTCCAGCGGTGTGAGTGCCTCTGAGGCACCGGTGACCATTTCAAACATCTCCTTGCCCGGCATGGGGGTGAGGCTGGAAAGCACCTTCATGGGGAAATACTTGTCTAAAGAGTCTGGGAGCTTGTAATGAATAATAGGCTCCACCACCTTGGCGTACAGCAGAAATGCCATAATGGCCAGACCGCTTTTCTTTACCAGAAAGCCAAAGAGCATGGCCAGTGACATGTACCCAATGGCTTGTACCAGGTAATAGAAAACAAACTGGGCATCTGTCAGGATCTTGTCAGTGGCCACCTCATCGGCGAAGCCGATGCCAAAGAGAAGGCCCAGCAGGAACACATACAACGCGCACGCCACGCCCAGCAGGAGCACCACTGAGTACTTGGCCTGCACCACATCTGCGCGGGTGTAGCCGTCAATCACCTGCTGCCTGATAGTTCTGAACGAATACTCGTCTGTGATGGTGATGATGAGCAGGATGCCCAGCAGCAGGTTGAAATAGCTGGCAATGTAGGTGAGCTTAGGCCAGATGTCTGGGAACTTGTAAAACGTGGCGCCCGCAGACTGCCCGTTGATGGTCACGTTGCTGCTGCCGTACAGAATCACGAACAGAAGAATCACAAACACCGCCAGTATGGCCCAGAACGTGCGGTAGGGCAGGAGCTTTCTCAGCTCTATTCTTAAAAGGGAGGTCATGCTTTGTCGGCTTTGATGATTTCCATGAATTGGCTTTCCAGGCTTTTCTTGCGTACCGTGAGCTGGCCCAGCGCAATGTTCTGCGTGAAAAAGGCACGGTTCAGCTCAGAGCTGTCTACCCCGGTCTGCAGCACCAGCTGCACCTGGTGGTTCAGGATTCTGGCCTCAGACACAAACGGAAGGCTCTGGGCCACGGCCAGCAGTTGCTCTGCCGGTGCCCCGCCGCTGATGAATACCAGGTCATTGGTGGCCATGATAGACGCCACCGGGCCTTCTGCCTTGAGTTTGCCGTTGCGCAGAACCGCCATGTGGGTGCAGACTTTCTCTACTTCGTCCAGGAGGTGGCTGGCCAGCAGAATGGTTTTCCCCTGCGCGGCAATGTTCAGGATGAGCTGCCGCACCTCGGCAATGCCTTCCGGGTCTAACCCGTTGGTGGGCTCGTCTAAGACCAGTACCTCAGGGTCGCCCAGCAACGCCGCGCCAATGGCCAGACGCTGTTTCATGCCCAGTGAATAGCCTTTGAACTTGTTCTGTTTCCGGGGGGCCAGCCCCACCATTTCCAGCGCCCGCTGAATCTGGCTGTGGTCTACCCGCTTGACATCTGCGGTAATGCGCAGGTTCTCCTCGCCGCTGAGGTAGGGGTAGAAGTTGGGGGTTTCCAGCAGTGCCCCAATACGGCGCTTGGTCGCCTTGGAGAGAGGTTCGCCAAACCACCTGAAACTTCCGCCGGAGGCGTTGATCACATCCAGGACAATGCCCAGGGTGGTGGTTTTGCCGCTTCCGTTTGGCCCCAGCAGCCCGTAGATGCTGCCCTGCGGCACGCCAATAGTCAGTTGATCCAGGGCCTGCACACTGCCGTAGCGCTTGCTCAGCCCCTGAATGTCTAATACGTTTGCCAAAATGGTCTTTGGTTAGAGAATAGTTGCAAGACTACACAAAGCTAGAAGGATTTGGCAGAATTGCGAGGAGGGAGGCCGAAAGGCACAAACTAATTCCTGTTTTGGGGCTGTTTTCTGAAAAACAGGCCCAAAACAGGAAAGAGGGAATCACTGTTTCGGCAGGGTCTTTTTCTGTGCCCGTACAGGTGGCGGCGGCGGCGGAAGTGCGCCATACTTCTTCTCAAAGGCTGCCATGCCCGCAGGGGTGGTGTCAAAGCTCTCTACGTCATCATTTTTCAGGATAACGTAAATGGTGCCTTCTGAACTGCCTATGCCTTTTACCGTTGAGTTGCGCGTCAGGAACTCCTGAGGCAGGTTAGTGGTGTAGGGTGGCGGCGGCGGGGGTGGGGCTAATGCTGCCTCCCGGGCTGGCGGCGGCGGTGGCGGAAGAAGGGACGGGGTAATGCCGTATTTCTGCTTTATAGCGGCAAGTCCCTCTGGGGAGTTGGGGTATTTCTCCGTTTCGCCAGAAACCAGGTCCAAAACCAGCGTGTCTTTTTGCAGGGTGAACTTGGTCACCGACTGATAGCTGGGTTTAAAGGCTTTATTCTGTTCCTCAGTGGTGAGCGGCTTCTGAGAAGCTTCGGTGCCAGTTTTAGGGGAAACGGAGGCGGGTTCCTCAATACCCTGGCAAGCCACCAGGCCAAGAAGTAAAAGGGGAGTGACGGCCAGAAAACGCAACAGCTGAATTCTGGCAGAGGGGGCTTTGTTCATCATGCTGATTCGGTTTTTAAGTGAATGATAACTGAAAGAGGAGGTAAGTGTGAAAGGTGGCGTCCCTCCTGTCTGTACAAGAGAGTATTGGTACTGTTTTCGGTTAAAGCCCGCTTCTAATGTTTGCTGATCAGTAAGGAACTCAAGGTTCTGCTTGAGCGCCGTGCGCAACAGCCATGCCGCCGGGTTGAACCAATGTACCAGCGCGGTCATCTCCATGAGCAGAATGTCTAGCGTATGCCACTGCTGCACGTGGGTTTGTTCATGCTGAAGAATGGGCAACCAGTTCTGCTCAGGGTGCTGCGCCGGGTTGAAATAGATGTTTCTCCAAAACGAAAACGGTGGCACCGGCTCGTGTAACCTTCTGAAGGGAATGCCCTGATAGGAGTCTCTGGAAGACTTTTGATGCAGGGACAGTAAAGAAACCAACTGGACCAGCAGTCTTGCTGTCATAACGCCCACCCCCGCCCAGAAAAGGGAGAGGAGAATGGCCCCCACCTCAACCGTAGCCGCCGGAGTGGCAACAGGGGCCGGAATGTCCCAACTGTACGTGAAGCTGGGGATGTTTTTGATGATCTGCTGGTTGTCCTGGAACAAAGGGGCGATATTTACCAGCGGCACCACCATAGAGAGCACCACTCCCCCGGCCAGGAACAGACGGTTGAGCGAATAAAACGTAGTGGGGCGCAAAACCAACCGGTAGAGGAGGTACACCAGCAGGAACCCGGCGTTTACTTTCAGCAGATAGAGGAGCAAGGCAGCCATCTCATTGAGATTTTTGGTTCTCAATCATGTCCATGATTTCCTTCAGCTCCGCTGCGCTCAGCTGTTTCTCCTTCACAAAAAACGCCACCAGCTCTTTGTATGAATTCTGAAAGTAGTTGCCCACAAAGCCTTTCATGAATTTCTTCTTGTATTCCTCAGCTTTGATGAGCGGTGAGTAGTGGTAGGTGTTGCCCAGCCGTTCTGCCTGCACAAAGGCCTTCTTCTCCAGGTTCTTGACCGTGGAGGCCAGGGTGGTGTAAGGCGGTTTGGGGTCAGGGAGCTTCTCTAAGAAGCCTTTGATGAAGCCGCCGTTGGTTTCCCAGATGACCTGCATGGCTTCCTCCTCCTGCTGCGTTAATTTCTCCATAGATATAGGTGCTTTACGAATGTTTAGTAATACTACGAATATTTCGTAAATAAAGTGCTTTTTGATCTGATTTATTTTTCAGGCCATAAAGAAAGTCCCTCTGAGGTAGAGGGGCCTGTGTTCCTGGTTTGGTGCTACTTTCTCAAAAACAGCCTGTAAACGGCCATCTGACGCAGGTGTCACTATGTCTAAAAAGGATCAGGGTATTGGTTGGCTCTGCAAAGGAGAAGCCCCGTTGTGGCAAGCTCTCTTTAGGTTTAAAAGAAATTCCGGCGTAGCCGCAGTCAACTTCTGGTAAGAGCTTTTACAAGGTGATTTTCCCGTTGAAAACGGGGAGCGGAAGGTTTTTCTACAGCGTAATTAGAGTAGCATGGCAGCGCCATGCCGTGAGGCAACCGCAATGTCAGGTTCTTTTGAGGCCCGTTTGCAGTGCAAAAAGACACATGTAAGCAGGCTCTAAGAACTGGTTTCCAGAGCCGGGTACAACGCGTCAGTTCCCGAGCCGGATTCACAATGATTCAAGAATAGGCGCGTGCTGAGGTGCTAGCGCCTGCGCTACAGGCTGTTTAGCGCTGCGGCAAGTGAGAATATTTCCTGTTTTGGGGCTGTTTTCTGAAAAACAGGCCCAAAACAGGATAAGCACCCAGGGAATAGAAGCCGGAGAGGCTGTTGTTGCTACTGGCCAGGCTTATTGCACGGGTAATGCGCCGCCTTGCCACCGGGTCACCGGGTAGCGCAGGTGCGTATTCTCATAATGCGGCGTGTTCCGGTAGATGAAGTTCAGTTGGGCTGCTCCGCTTTTGGCCAGGGCGGGATCTTTGGCTTTGGCCTCCTCCAGTGCCGCTTTCAGCTTAGGGTCTTGCTTGAGGTACTGGGCGGCCAGGTCTTCAAACACGTAGGCTGAGAAATATTCTTTCTGGCCCAGAATGGAGTCAAAGAAGTTCCAGGCGAAGTAGGAGTCTACCCCCTGCGGCTCCAGGGTCTCTACCAGAAACCGGTTGCTCACCTGGTTCAGGTACACCACGTAATCACCGGCGTAGTACCGGATGGGCATCTGCGTTTTGCGTACCTGCACGTCTGTGTGCAGGTAATGGCCTTCATACGGGCGCTGGCCGGTTTTGTAGTCAGTGATGTAGTAGACTTCAGGGGTAAGCACGGTGTCTCTGGTGAGGCGCTTCAGCTCTACCTGGTTCTGCTGCAGCCGCTCCACCACCTCGCCCCACGCCTGCGGAATAAGATAAGCCACAGGTTTAGTCACGGTCACGGTAGGGCGGAAGGTGTCAAAGAACTTTACCGATCTGGTGAAGGGGGCTTTGCGGTCATAGTACAACCGCTCCTGCCCACTCACGGCACTGGGTTTGTACCTGGCCTCATAGCCCCTGAACTGGATGGTTTCTGCCTGGGTGGTGTCTGGCGCCCAGTTCAGCGGGAACTGCTGCTGGGTAAGCACCCGCGCGCGGTCCTGGGCACGGGCGGCCTGAATGGCTTTTCCGTTCCTGGCCACAAAGTCCAGGAATTCCAGCATGAGGTCATACGTAGACTGCACCCGTTTGTCAAACGGCTTCAGCATGTGCGTCTCGGGCACAAAGCCCAGGGTCTGGAAGAGGGCGGTGTAGCCGGTGGCGTATCTGGGGGACTCCATAAACCCGAAGATGCCCGACTCCGGGGTTTCACCGCGGGAATTCACGTACGGTACCAGCGGCCATTGGCGCTTCTCCATGTTCTGGTACAGCGTGGGCACCATCTGCTGTTTCAGAAGTTGCCCCAATGCCCCGCCCAGTTTGTTGTGCTGCGTAGGGATGAGCGTCATGGTGTACTGATAGTCGGCGCCGTTGCTGGTGTGGTTGTCTACAAACACCTCGGGGTCCCAGGTCCTGAAGATGGTGGCAAAGGTTCTGGCGTTTCGGGAGTCTTCCTTGATGAAGTCGCGGTTGAGGTCCAGGTTTCGGGCGTTGCCCCTGAAGCCGTAGCTCTCCGGCCCGTTCTGGTTGGTGCGGGTATGGCTGTTTCTATTGAGGGCGCCGCCCACGTTGTAGATGGGAATGATCACCACCACCACGTTGTCCAGCTGCTTTCTGAGTTTCTTGTCCTGTAGCAGGTCGCGGGCCAGCATCATGGAGGCGTCAATGCCTTCGGGCTCGCCGGGGTGAATACCGTTCTGCACCAGCAGCACCGTTTTGCCCTTGCGGTGCACACGCTGCGGGTCAAAATCCTGGTCTGTGGAGATCACCACCGTGTGCAGGGGCTTGCCTACATCAGTCATGCCCACGGGGGTCATCTTTACCTCCGGATACGCGTCATCCAGCCGTTGGTAATAGCTGATGCACTCCTGGTAAGTGGCGGTGGTGTTGCGGTTGCTTTTCTCGTAGGGCGTCTTCCAGTCTTCGGCTGGGGTGGTGGGGAAGAGGGTGCCGAGAACGGTTAAAAAAGTAAGCAGCATGGGTGTGTGGTTGAATGAAGCGGTAATGTTAGGGATTCTGTAGGGAAATGTAAAGGGAGGGCCTGCCGCTGTTTAGAATTGCTGCTGCCGTGGCAGTGTCTGGTAGCTGTTGCTTTCGCTGGAATGCGGAGTCTCCTGTTTCCTAGGCTGTGCCGTTGTTTTAGGAATGTGTAGTTTGCTGTTCCCCTGGCTTTGGCGGTTTACGCGGTGGTTTAGTAGCTGTACTGTTTCATCTTTTCCGGTAAGCGCTCACGGCCGCGGGGCCCCGTCCTGTCGGCTCGCACTGCTATTAAAACTACGCCTTTGGCGTTGCCTTCGGCACCGTATTAACAGAGGCGCTCACCCCCAGGACTGGTTTAGGTTCCTCTCCTGATCAGCTTGTCTGGCTATGTCTGCCTCTGCAGGTAACCGTTTCTGATCAGCTAGCCTGAGGCGAGCCCGTGCTGCGCACATCAGTCAGGGGCATGAGTGGTGGAAGTCTGTGGCAGACTGTTAGTGGCTGCATCAGCTGCTGCTGCTGCAGGTCCTGCTGGCGCGAGTCTGCAGACTCGTGCCAGGTGATGACGGGTAGTCTCTGACTACCCTCGCTGCCTAGCAGCGACCATGCGCAGTGCTGGTTTATTCGTGCTGGAATTCCAGAGCGGAATAAATAACTCAGAACTCTTGACTCAGGACTCCTTCCGTTACTCCCCCTTTGAAGGGGGCGAAGGGGGATGTTTACACAGGAGGGCACGCATTCCCGCTTTGGTACGGTACGGACAGGTCTCGGCCTTTCCCTACGCATTTCTGATACTCCCCTCCTGGGAGGGGCAGGGGTGGGTTCTACCCATTGCTGACCTGCTCACATTTCCATAAAAGTATAGAGACTCGCCCTATCCTAGGCCACTGGACCAGGCCTCGACCCGGTTCTATCATTCAGCAGTCAGCAATAGCTGAAACCATCTGGAGAGCCTGCGGGTCTCTGCGCCGGCATGGGTAACTTAAAGAGACCAAGGGAAGTGCACTATTCGTACTCCTGAGCTTCCCCGCCAAACCAGGCCTGGTCCAGGCTGTAGCGGCCAGGGCCGATGAAGAAGAGGCTGAGGAAGAGGATGGCGGCTTCCAGGGCGTGGGAATAGCCGCCAAAGCCGTCGCCGGCGGTGATGTGGTGAATGGTGGCCACCTCCATGGTGATAAACAGCAGCAGCGTCATGGGGCGGAAGAACAGGCCCAGCAGCAGGCACAGGCCTCCCACGGCTTCGGCGAACGCCGCCATAAACCCAAAAAACGTAGGGGCGTAACTAATGCCCAGATTTCCCATAGAACCGCCAATCTGCGCCCACGTCTCAGGTCCGCCCGTGATCTTGGGCCAGCCGTGCAGGATGAACATAAGGCCAATGCCTATTCTGAGAAGCAGCAGGCCTTCCTGCTGGTAGCGGTACAGATTCTTGAAGAAAACCATGTAGATTGGGGTGTGTAATTCTGTTTTGGGGCTTCTTTTCTGAAAACAGCAGAAAACTAGCATAATTTTTCTGATGGCGTGCAACCAGACCGCCTTCTTGCTGTCTTTCTCAGGTGGGCCTTCAGAAAACTACTGGAAAGAAGCGATCTTGCCGTTGTTGTTTTAACGGAAGGCAGACGCCGCCAGTTTCTAAATGTTTCACCTGTTTCACCAGATGATCTACTCAACAATATGAAAAAACACATCCTTTTTCTGTTTGCAGTTCTTGTGCTCCCGGCTTGGGCGTGGGCGCAGAAAACCGTTCCGGCATCTGAGGTTCTTGCCAGGATCAACCGCGGCGAGGCCGTAAGTTACAGCGGGGTCACCATCTCCGGAAAACTGGATCTGACCCAGCTGCAGAACAAGACCCTCAAACCCAGAAGGGACGTAGCGGCGGATCAGGACAGCAAGGAGTACGTGAGCACCGTCACCGCCCCATTGTCTTTTTCTAACTGCACATTTACGGGCGATGTACTGGCGTATTTCAACCCAGATAATGTAGACGGCGTTGATGACCTAAAAAAGCTGGTGAACCGAAACAGCAAAAACGAAGTCTACAACACCCACTTTGCCCAAGACGTCAAGTTTGAGAACTGCACGTTTGAGCAGCAAAGCGCCTTCAAGTATTCAGAGTTCAGGGGGGCGGCCTCTTTTGCCGGCAGCTCGTTTAAAGAAGAGGCAGTCTTCAAGTACAGCAAGTTCAGGGGCGGGGTCAGCTTCAGCCAGGCAAGGTTCAAAGAAGACGCCAATTTCAAATATGTGAAGTTCCCGGAAGGGGTAAACTTTAACGGGGCCACTTTTGAAGAAGAGGCCAACTTCAAATACGCCCACTTTACAGAAGGGGCAGATTTCAGAAAAGCAACGTTTGCAGGGCTGGCAAATTTCAAGTACGCCCACCTCTCAGACCCTATGAAGGTAAGTGGCGCCCAGTTCACCGGAAGCCAGGACCTGAAGTACGCCAAGCTGAACCAGAAGTCGTTCAGTGCCGCCGCGCTGAAAGAAATGGCTAAGTAAGAACCTGCCTCCACAAAAAAGGAGACGGCCAGTGCCGTCTCCTTTTTTGTGGTTTTTATAAGCGTCTGTTTTGGAGCTGTTTTTCAGAAATCAGCTCAAAAACAGACGTGCGTGGTCACAGAAGTGCCGCGGTTAGTACAGCAGAATACTGGTGACTGGGGTTGACTCTGGCACATCATTGACTTTGAGGTTGGCCCATTTAGAAGAAGGAATAGTGGCGGTCTCTAAGACAAAGCTCATGCGGGCATTCTCAGAGATGGCCACCAGTTTGCCTTCGCCCACCCCAATGCTGGAAATGGAGAGGTTTTTCTTCAGGTCTGCCATGGTGCTGCCTATGCCCAGGCCGCTCTCGGTTTTAAAGGCGGGGTTCATGACGGTGATGCGGTAGACTTTGCAGGTGGTGCCCTTGCACTGCTGCTCTACCACCAGGTCTGTGCGGCGGCGCTCACCTAAAACCTCATATGCCTTGGTGTCAGTGCCTTCCTGGCTCAGGGTGGTTTCCCGCAGTTTGGTCTCGCCGTACTGGCGCTTCACCTCAGCTATGTTCATGCCCACCTGTACGGCGCCCGCCTGGCCGGGCCGAAGGGTGAAGTTGAACAGCGGGTTGGCCGCAGAAGGGGCGGCAGAGGCCGTAGAGGTGGCGCCGGGCATGGGCTCGTCTGGCAGCTCCATCGGGGCTGGGGCCGGGGTCTCAGCCCCGGCAGGTGACTGCGCGGTGTCTTCTGCGGCGGCCTCCTCTACGTTAGTGGCGGCCTCCTCTAACTGGGCTTCCTGCTCATTCTGGCCAGAGGTTTCGCCTTTGTTGCAGGCGGCCAGCGTGAGCAGGGAAAAGAGAAGTAGGGTGGTCTTTTTCATAACTCTGAAGTTGAACGGCATAGGTACACGTTCTTGCGGCATAACGCAAGGCCGCCGCGCAAGTTGCACCCCACATTTTTGGCGTTGGTGCGTATTCAAGGTAACTTGACCCCGTAAATCTGACAACTATGGAGAAGAAGCCTTTGATTTTAGTCTCAAATGATGACGGCATCACCGCCCCCGGTATTCACACGCTGGTGAAAGTGATGAAACGGATTGGCGAGGTGGTGGTAGTGGCACCAGACGGCCCACAGTCAGGCATGGGGCACGCCATCACCATTGGCAACACCCTGCGGCTGGACCGCTCGCTCGCCTTCACAGATGTAGAGTCTTATGAATGCTCTGGCACGCCCGCAGACTGTGTAAAGCTGGCCAAGCACCACGTGCTCAGAGACCGTAAGCCTGACCTGGTGGTCAGTGGCATCAACCACGGCTCCAACTCCAGCATTAGCGTGCTGTACTCCGGCACCATGTCGGCGGCCATTGAGGCGGCCATTGAGGGGCTGCCCGCCATTGGGTTCTCACTCTGTGACTACGGGCATGATATTGACTTTTCGCACACAGAGCAATACGTGGAGCTGATTACGCGGCAGGCGCTGGAGTTTGGCATACCCGCGGGGGTGGCGTTGAACGTGAACTTCCCCAAGAAATCTGAGCAGGAGATAGCGGGCATCAAGGTGTGCCGCCAGGCCCGGGCCAAATGGGAGGAGGAGTTTGACGAGCGCCTGGACCCCCGCGGCCGAAGCTATTTCTGGCTCACCGGCAACTTCGTGAACTTTGACAAAGGCGATGATACAGATGAGGCCGCCCTGGCCCAGAATTACGTCTCAGTGGTGCCGTGCCAGTTTGACATGACCGCCAACCACGTCATCTCAGTCCTGAACAATGACTGGAACCTGAACCCAAACGTCAAGCCTACCATTGGCAGCAAAAGCAAAGAGGGGGCAGAGGCCGAAGGCTAAGCGTTTTGTATTAATTGCTTTTGCAGGCGTAGATGGGGAGCAAAAGTTTCTGGCGGAGCCTTTTATGAGCAGCAAAGCAATGGTGCGGGAAAAAGAAGTCAGGTTCTTTTGATGCCGTTTGCCGCGCAAAAGGCAGATTTAACTGCCAACAAGCCGTTTTAACCCTGTTTTTTAAAAAAACAGCCCGAAAACAGAAATGTCTTCGGGCTGTTTTCATTACCGGCACTAACAGCCAGAAGCCAGGGGAGAGTGCCTATTATGGATACCTGCCGCTGTAGAGCCGCCTCCATCCTTGCCAAACAGCCCGTTCTTCCATCTATCTGGCTGCGCTGGATCTTTGAAAGATTTCTCTACACAAATATCATTAAACTATTTTCTCTCCAGCCAGCCCCTTCCTGACAGGGAAGAATTGAGGATTGGGCAGTAGAATAAAAAACACCCGCCTCTTGCTGCTGAGAGAAAGAGGCGGGTGCGGAAGGCTGTTTTCAGCCTGTTTTCAAAAAAGTAGGTCGAAAACAGAAAGCCCAATGCGGGTGGGGGTAGGGAGGGGTGTTTTCCTGTAATTCCTCCCTGCGGGAACCACTCCCTGCTTCTGATACCAACAAGGCGCTTAGGCCAGGTGGGCTATCTTCTTCTTGTTCAGGTTCTCCACCGGGCCAAACTGGGCTTTTTGAATAGTGAACCCGGCTACTTTCAGGTGCACCTCAACCGGGGCCAGCTTCTTAGTGAACTCTGAAGAAATTACTTTCCCATAGAACTCTTTGGCTTCTTTACCGGCGCCGCGCTCAAACGGGTGTCTGGAGAATTTCTTAGTCACCGGCAGGCCCGGAATGATCTGGTAGGTAGTAGTAGTTACCTCATACTTAGGCAGGAAAGGCGTTACCACCTTTTTTAGTAAACGTTTCATGGAATAGTGCTATAAAAGTCTAGGGTTTAGCTTCTTATCTCAAAGATAGGCTTAAATTCGTTATTTTCTCCTAAGCAATAAAATATTTGATTTAGTTCAAAATTCAGGGTGTAAAAATTGTATTAATTAAACTGTAGGCACATGTAATGCGTTGATTTACAGGTGTGAAAATTGAGCCGGTAACGGCCATCTTTTTTACACAGCCCCCAGGGCGGGGGAGGTTAGATGCCCCTTCTTTGTCCGTGGTCACTGGGGCAGAAATCTTTTTCTTCTGTTTTCAGGCTGTTTCCCCAAAAACAGGCCGAAAACAGAAGTTGAAAATTGGGCAGCGGTCAAAAGAGAATTAGGCTATCTTAGCGGCCTCACGCTGATCTTTTACCCAAACCTTTCATGATCAAAACTATCAAACACATGGCCCTGGCGGCGGCGCTCTCCTTTCCCCTGACGGCCTCTGCCCAGCACCAGGATTCGCTCTTCATCCGGAAAATGTATGACCACGCCCTCACCAACGGGAAAAGCTATGAGCAGCTGCGCTACCTCACTGGCCGCATTGGCGCGCGGCTGAGCGGCTCACCGCAGGCGGCGGCGGCAGTAGAGTGGGCCCGGCAGGAGATGGAGCAGATGGGCCTTGACCGCGTCTACCTGCAGGAGGTGATGGTGCCCCACTGGGTGCGCGGTGACAAAGAGCATGCGGCCATTGTCAACTCCAGCATCTCCCCCTCCCGTGAAGTGAACGTACTGGCGCTGGGCGGCTCAGTGGCCACGCCCGCCAACGGCCTCACCGCCGAGGTGGTGGAGGTTAAAAGTCTGGATGAACTCAAGAAACTGGGCAAAAGAAAGGTGCAGGGGAAGATTGTCTTCTTCAACCGCAGCTTTGACCAAACCCATATCCATACAAACCGGGCCTACGGCGGCGCGGTAGACCAACGCGCCAGCGGCCCTTCTGAGGCGGCGCGGTTGGGTGCCGTGGGCGTGGTGGTGCGCTCCATGGCCTCCAACACAGATGATTTCCCCCACACCGGCGGCCTCCGCTACGCAGAAGATGCCCCTAAAATTCCGGCCGTGGCCATCAGTACCAAAGGCGCTGACCTGCTCAGCAACCTGCTCAGAGAAGATGCTAAACTGCAGTTCCATATGCGCCTGAACCCGCAGTGGCTGCCAGACGTGCTCAGCTACAACGTGATTGGCGAACTCAAAGGCTCTGAGAAACCAGAGGAGATCATTGTGGTGGGCGGCCACCTGGACAGCTGGGACATTGGCGAAGGGGCCCATGATGACGGTACCGGCTGTGTGCAGTCTATGGAGGTGCTGCGCCTGCTCAAGGCTATGGGCTACAAACCCAAGCGCACCATTAGGGCGGTCATGTTCATGAACGAAGAAAACGGCCTGCGCGGCGGCACCAAGTATGCCCAGGTGGCCAAACAGCAGGGCGAGAAGCACATAGCGGCCATTGAGTCAGACAACGGCGGGTTCACGCCCCGCGGTTTCGGGATTACCGCTCCCAACGAGCCGGTGTTCCAGAAACTGTTCAGCTGGAAACAACTGCTGGCGCCCTACGGCCTGCATGACATAGAGCGCGGCGGCGGCGGGGCCGATATCGGACCGTTGAAAGACGACCGCGTGGCGCTCATCGGCTTCCGGCCAGACACGCAGCGCTACTTTGACATTCACCACACCGCCAATGACACCTTTGACAAAGTAAACAAGCGGGAGCTGGAGCTAGGCGGCGCCTCTATGGCCGCGCTGGTGTACCTGCTGGATAAGTATGGGCTGTAAGCGTTCCAGTTTGAATTAGCCTCCATACAGGAGCTAGAATTATCTGCTCAACGGCTAATTGCTTTCTCCCATTTTTGTCATCCTGAAAGGATCTTGGTAGCGAACTAGAAAACCATTGTAGTAAGTGCTATTACCGTTCGTCCACTGTTCCCTAAGATCCTTTCATGATGACAGGAGAGAGGAGTTGCTAGTAATGTGAAAGAGAAAGCCTGCGGCGAAAGTTGCAGGCTTCTTTGCGTTGCCTGCTCAAAAGACCTCGTAGCGTCTCCCAGACCTGCGAGCGTCTGTGCCTAAGACGGTTCTTTATGGAAAAAGAGCAGAGAGTGCATCTGGAAAGGGAGCAGAAGGTTATATTAAAAATCTTATGAAGAAAGCGATACAACTACACTTGATCCTGGTCTTACTATTGGTGACTGTGGAACGCGCCAATGCCTGTAGTTGCTTATCTAAGAGTGAAAAGAATTGGTTAACCATTGCTAAGAGCCAGCTAGGAACTTATTCAGATATAATACTTGGGGAGGTAGTGTCTTCAGATAATGACATCTACTCAATTGTTGTTTTAGATACTTTCAGAGGGAATGCGGAAGTATATGACACCGTAACCATTGAAGTCAATAAATATTGTTGGGTTGAATTTGAGCCTGGATTAGGTGTTTTTTACGGAGAATTGAATAAAGAAGGAATAATAGAAGTGAGTGAATGCAGCATTTCCAGAAATCTAAGCTTCTTGTCAGGAGCTTATCCTTCCTTAGAATTAGAAAGCGCCATAGGCAAACCTGTTGACCTTGAAAAAGAAGAACTGAAACGCCAATCGCTTCTCCTCAAAAACTGGATACTAGAATACGCTCTCCTCAACGCCTACCGGAACAGCCACCCAAAGCAACCGCAGCCGCAAACACCAAACAAAGACTACCTTTCCTACCTCGCGGTAGCGCTTTCCATCATAGCTGTTTTGGCGGTGTTTTTCAGAAAACAGCGCTAAAACGCAAGTGCTACAACGCTGGGAAACTCCCGCCAAGACCCGTACCTTTGCCGAAGGTCAACCGCAGTCAGTTTGAAAAAAATCCTCATTATCCGGTTCTCGTCCATTGGCGACATTGTGCTGACCACCCCGGTCATCAGGTGTGTGAAGCAGCAGGTGCCCGGCGCCGAGGTGCATTTCTGTACCAAAGCCGCCTTCCGCAGTCTTGTGGCCAGCAACCCGTACGTAGACAAGGTGTTCTGCCTGGAGAAATCGCTCTCTGACCTGCTGCAGCAACTCAAGGCCGAGGACTATGACCTGGTGCTGGACCTGCACAATAACCTGAGAACCCGTATTTTGAAAGCCCGCTTGGGGCGTCCCACCCGAAGTTTCAACAAACTCAACTACCGCAAATGGCTGCTGGTCAAGTTCAAGGTGAACCGCATGCCCAAGGTGCACATTGTAGACCGCTACCTGGAGACGGCGGCCCCCCTGGGTGTGCAGAACGACGGGCAGGGGCTGGATTATTTCATTCCGTCTAAAGACGAAGTAGATCTTTCAACGCTCCCAGAGACCCACCAGAACGGCTACTACGCCCTGGCCATTGGCGCGCAGCACTACACCAAACGCCTGCCCATTGACCGGCTTATTGAGCTCTGCGAGAAAATAAACGCCCCCGTGGTGCTCCTGGGCGGAAAAGAAGACACAGACGTGGCCAACATGATGGAGATGTATTTCCAGACCGAGCCGTTCCTGAGCAAGAAAGCCGATCACCCGCGCCTGGCCATTTACAATGCCTGCGGTAAATACAACCTCAACGGCTCAGCCTCACTGGTGCGGCAGGCCACCGCTGTTTTCAGCCATGACACCGGTTTGATGCACATAGCCGCCGCGTTCCAGAAGAAAATCTACAGTATCTGGGGAAACACGGTGCCCGAATTTGGGATGTACCCCTACACCTCAGATTTTGAAGTGCTGGAAGTAAAGAACCTCTATTGCCGCCCGTGCTCCAAGATTGGCTACTCCAAATGCCCGCAGAAACACTTCCGGTGCATGCGCGAAATCAAATTTGACTTCACCTTGCCGGTGGCGGGGCAGAAAGCGTAGCCAGCAGTAGGTGCGTTTTTGGCCTGTTTTTCTGAAAACACGTAAAAAACGCCAGACCAACTTTCAACTGCTATGGCGGCTATTCCCCTTCTTTACGGCGCTGACTGGTGCCAAAAGACCATTGCCATTCAAAGCTACTTCCAGGAACATGGCGTGGCCTATGACTACCTCAATGTAGAGCAGAGCGAGGAGGCCATGCAGGCCATCAAAGAAATGAACCGCGGCAAAGTCCGGTTTCCCATGGTGGTGGTAGGGGAGCAGCCGCCCATGAAAAATCCCTCACCAGAGGAACTGGCTGCCGCCTTGGCACAGAATCCCTAATCTCTGTTTTATCACTAATTTCAGAAAAACAGGCCGGAAACGCAAACGGCGGAGTTCCTTCTCCCCCGGGGAGAAGGCCAGGATGAGGGTGGTGCAATTGGTAAGAAGCAGGATTTACAGGATTAGGTAAATTATCAGGATTGGGATAGCTGTTGGCAAAGACGCACACAGGTCCTCCGGACGCTACGAGGTCTTTGAAGAACGGCTGATTGCTTAGTGATTAATGTCTAAATAAGCGCTGGCGCGGGCTTGCAGCTCGTGCCCTCGTGTGTCTCCAGATTGACTGGGAACTGTGATAAGATAGCAATGTGCAGAACCCATCCCAACCTCTCTGAGGAGGGTAGGGCCGTTACCTTCTAAAAATAGAGCTGGTTCAAGTTTCCGAATTGGTCCTGAAATGAGCTTAAGTTTGCAACTCCAGTGAGCCGAGAGGCTCAAAACCCACAGTAATGGCAATGCCTTCCAGAAGGAAAACAAACTATTGGAATAGAACTTAACAGCAATGCTCCGAGGAGGGGAGTATCTGCAATGCGTTTTCAGCAGGTGTCAACATTCCCCTTCGCCCCCTTCAAAGGGGGAGTATTGGAGTGAGTCCTGAGTTCTGAGTCTTGAGTCCTTTCATTTTTTCCTTACGCAAATCAGCACGAATGAAGCAGCAATGCCTGGTCTCGCAGCCGTGCCGCGAGGGCAGCCAGAGACCGCCCGTCATCAGTAGGCACGCGTCTGGAGACTCGCGCCAGCGCGTGAGTATCAGCTGGCGTTAGAAGGCACGGAAGTAACTTCCGCGCCATAGGGGGGCAGAAGCGGGAGCTATAGAGGGCAGAGGTCATGTGAGGCTGCCGCCTCATGGAAGCTGAAAGCTTCCGCCACCACTGGTCCAGGTTGGAAACCTGAACCAGAGAAAGCGGCAAACAAGCAGCAATAAGTAAGCAAAGAAACAACAATGAACAATCAACACTTCTACTGGTGGCACCTCTGATAATTAGCACTTCTGCCCCTGGCAGATGTGCGCAGCACGGGCTCGCCTCAGGCTAGCGGAATAGCAACAGTTGCCTGCAAACAGATTACAACTAGAAAAGCAGCTAAAGCAAAGGAACAGAAACCAGTCCTGGGGGTGAGCGCCTCTGTTAATACGGTGCCGCTTCAGCGGCAAGGCCGGAGGGCCTAATTTTAACAGCAGTGCGAACCGCCAGGACGGGGCCCCGCGGCCGTGAGCGCTTACCGGAAAAGATGAAACAATGCAGCTACTAAACCACCGCGTCAAACGCCAAAGCCAGGGGAAACAGCAGACCACGCATTGCAGCAACGGCAACCAGCAGAACAAAGAATCCTTGAACCGCGCAGGGCAACAAACCACCGCCAAGGAAGCCGTAGACCTCGCATTTCAGTAGCAACACAGCAGGGTTCATCAACCCACGCATTTCAGCGGCAGCAATGGCCAGTCACCAAGCCCAGGCAGCAACAGCAGCATGCAGCAAAGCCAAACGGCTGTCAACAGCACCCGGCAATGCTACCCTCACCAACCCAACAATAAACAACCCTGCTCAGGCATGCTGAAAATGACGTTCTGCCGTCTCCTCCAGTTTGGAGAAGATAAAATCAATGGTTTGCTCGCGCATTTTCCGGGCATCGCCTTTAAAGATCACGCGGTACTCCTCCACCTTCTCTTTAAAGAAAATAGAGACAAAGACAGTGCCCACGGGTTTTTCCGGGTTTTCAGAGCCGCCTGCGCCGTACAGGCCGGTCACGGCAACGCAGACGTCTGCGTGCAGGAGCTTGTGCAGGCCCAGGACCATCTCATTGGTGACTTGCTGGCTCTCGGCGGAGTATAGCTTCAGGCTCTCGTTCTTCACGCCCAGCACTTTGTTTTTAGCGTGGGCGCTGTACGTGACCATGCTCCCCAGGAACACATCTGTGGTGCCGGTGGCTTCACTGATGGCCGCGGCCAGGCTGCCCGCGGTGCAGCTTTCAGCAAACGCCACGGTGAGGCTTTTGTCTTTGAGTTTAAAAATGAGCTGGGAAATGTCTTCGGTCTTCATAGCGGTAGGGTGGCCATAAGGGCTATTACTCTTTTGGGGGCGATGGGGTTGTGGCAACAGCCCGGCGCCAACACCTGGAGAAAGTACTACGTACAGTACAGGAAGTTTCTGTTTTGCGCCTGTTTTTTCCAAAACAGCGCAAAACAGAAAAGACAACTGGAGCTATGAAAAAAGCAATAAGGAAAATGGTGGCCTCTACGGCCCTGTTCACGGTAGAGCTGGTGGTGATCTGGAGCGTATTCCTGCTGTGCCTGGTGCTCTTCTTCTGGCTGGGCCATGAGGTGCTGCCGGGGCGGGAGCTGGGTTTTGACAGCAGGGCCTTTGCCTGGGCAGATGAGCGGGCCAACCCCGGCCTCACCGAATTCATCAAAGGCATAACGTTTCTGGCCTCGCGCAATTTTATCACGGGGGCGGGGCTCATGCTGATCGGGTATTTTCTGTTTGTGAAGAAGCACAAGTGGTACTCCCTCAAAGTGCCGGTGATTGCGGTGGGCAGCATCTCGCTGAACCTGCTGCTCAAGTACCTGTTCAACCGGCCGCGGCCGTTCATTCCGCACCTGGTAGATTCATACGGGTTGAGTTTCCCCAGCGGGCACGCCATGATCAGCGCCTCGTTCTATGGGCTGTTGATTTATCTGGTCTGGAAGAACGTGGAGGTGGCGGCGTGGCGGTACCTGCTGGTGATCCTGCTCTCGCTGCTGATCCTGTTCATTGGCTTTAGCCGGGTCTACCTGCACGTACACTACGCCACAGATGTGATTGCGGGGCTGGCCGCCGGTCTGGGCTGGGTGATTCTGGCTGTCTTCCTGCTCAACCGCATGGAGAAATTCTCTAAGCGCAACCTGAACCCGGTGGTAAAAGAGGGGCTCCCCACCTCGTCTGCCCCGTAGGCAAAAAAAAATATTTCACTTTTTAACGCCTTGGGTATTGACCGAAATAAAAAAGCTAGTATTTTTGTGCTCCCAATAACCAAAAGGGAACGTTGCGCTGGTGGCGAAATTGGTAGACGCACTGTCTTCAGGTGGCAGCGCTTTCGGGCGTGGGAGTTCGACTCTCCCCCAGCGCACTAAAGCCGGTCTCAGAAATGAGACCGGCTTTTTTGGTTTGAATCCTTCCCGCCTGCCTCTTGCGTACAACCCCAGAAAAACGGATGTATGCTCACCAGAGGTCAACGCATTCTTCAGAAGATAGCTGCTTCGCTGGCCGTAGTCACCGCCCAGGTGGCGGTGGCGTGGCTGGTGTTTGTGGGGTCGGCGCTGCTGTTTTTCTGGATGGCCACAGAGGTCTTTGTGGAGCAGGAGAAGGACCTGGACCAGGCGGCCTTTGCGCTGGCCGGTGACATCACTACGCCAGAGACCACCTCGTTCATGTATTTTGTGACCTTCTTCGGGTCTAAGAACTTTCTCATTTACGGGTCACTGGGGCTGGCGCTGCTGTTTCTCCTGTTTCAGCGGTGGCGGTTCTACTCCCTCAAAGTGGTGGCCATCTCAGCCACCACCACCCTTTTCAACCAGACCATGAAATGGCTTTTTAACCGGCCCCGGCCAGAGACCGCGTTTCTGGAGCAGAGCGGCAACAGTTTCCCCAGCGGGCACGCCATGATTGGCGGCGCGTTCTGGGGGCTCCTGGTGTACCTCATCTGGACCAACGTGCGGCAGAAATGGCTGCGGTGGCTCCTGAGTGGCCTGCTGGTCTGCTGGATCCTCCTCATCGGCTTTAGCCGCGTGTACCTCAACGTGCACTATGCCTCAGACGTGCTGGCGGGGTGGGGGGCAGGGCTGTTCTGGCTCATGATTGCCCTGTTCCTGCTCAAGCGCCTGCAGCAGCGCGCGGGCCCCAACGTAAAGCAGCAGGTGGAGCAGAACGTGGGGGAATAACCTTGGGTGAGCCCTCTTGGTTTGCGTTTTAGACCTGTTTTTGGGAAAACAGCCCCAAAACAGGCACCGCCCGGGGCTACGGCCCATCTTCCTGAACCAGACAATCTCTCCCGCCCTGGGGGACCCGGGGAGGCGAAGCCGTGCGCTAAAACTGGCAGATTGGTGGGTTTTATCAAGAAAATTGGCAAATTTACATCTTCAATTGTCCAGATTAGTGAACCAGATTCATCTGCCAAAGAACATACTATGATCATAACGCCCAGAGTACGCGGCTTTATCTGCCTTACTTCGCACCCAGAGGGCTGCGAGCAGAACGTGGTAAACCAGATTAACTATGTGAAATCAAAAGGCGCCATTGACGGTCCTAAGAAGGTGCTGGTGATTGGCGCCTCCACCGGCTTTGGGCTGGCCTCCCGCATCACCGCCGCCTTTGGGTCAAACGCCGCCACCATTGGGGTGTACTTTGAAAAGCCTTCGGCCGAAGGCAAGCCCGGCTCCCCCGGCTGGTACAACACCGCCGCCTTTGAGAAACACGCCCAGGCCGCCGGTCTGTACGCCAAGAGCATCAACGGTGACGCCTTCTCTGATGAGATCAAGCGCAAGACCCTAGACCTGATCAAAGCTGACCTGGGCCAGGTAGACCTGGTGGTGTACAGCCTGGCCTCCCCGCGCAGAACCAACCCCAAAACCGGTGTAACGCACAACTCAGTGTTGAAGCCCATTGGCCAGACCTTCTCCAACAAAACCGTTGACTTTCATACCGGCAACGTGACAGAGGTCTCTATCTCCCCGGCCAACGACGAAGACATTGCCAACACCGTGGCCGTGATGGGCGGTGAAGACTGGGAAATGTGGATGGACGCCCTCAAAGCTGAAAACCTACTGGCCGAAGGGGCCACCACCGTGGCGTATTCTTACATAGGCCCCGCCCTGACCGAGCCGGTGTACCGCAAAGGCACCATTGGCCGCGCCAAAGACCATCTGGAGGCCACCGCCTTCTCTATTGCTGATAAACTGAAAGACCTCCACGGAAGGGCCTTCGTGTCAGTGAACAAGGCGCTGGTGACACAGGCCAGCTCGGCTATTCCGGTGATTCCGCTCTACATCTCGTTGCTGTACAAGGTAATGAAAGCCAAAGGTATTCATGAGGGCACCATTGAGCAGATCCAGCGCCTGTACCAGGAGCGCCTCTACACCGGCGGCGAGGTGCCGGTAGACGAGAAAGGCCGCATCAGGGTGGACGACTGGGAAATGCGGGATGACGTGCAAGCCGAAGTAGCCGCCCTCTGGGAGCAGGCCACCACTGAGAACCTGCAGGAGATTGGCGACCTGGCCGGCTACCGCACTGATTTCTTCCACCTGTTCGGGTTTGAGGTAGACGGCGTGGATTACGAGAAAGACGTGAATGAAGTAGTAGAGGTGCCCGGTCTGGTAAGCTAACTTCAACTCCCTGTACTTCCTGTTTTTGGCCTGTTTTTCAGAAACTAGCCCAAAAACAGAAACTTAAATCCTGTTGGCATGGGCGCTTGCCTTGGCCAACAGGATTCTTTTTTCCCTTTGAACCTGGTTGGTTTGTTCCTTTTCCCTGCCTGGCAACAGTTTTCCTGACGAAAACATCTGCTTGCGCCGCCGTTTTGGAGCTGTTTTTTGAAAAACAGCCCGAAAACGGAAGCCTCAATAGACGTAAGCAGTAGCGGGTGCCAAAGAGAAAACCCTGAGCAGCCTCAGTTTTAGATTCCCTTCCCCTGCTTCACATGAAAAAAATGATTGCTTTTGCCTTCGCCCTGCTGCTGGCGGCCGTTGGTAGCCATGCGCAGCGCAAGCAGACAGAAATTGTGGTGATTGGCAATATTCACCAGGCCGTGCCCAATTACAACGCAGACACCCTGCTCCAGATGTTGGAGCGCATTCGGCCAGACCTTATCCTGCACGAGGTGGATTCCTCGTTCTTCACCAAAGACTTCCGGTTCAAGGCCCCTTCTAAGGAAAACGAGCAGAATGCCTCTGTAAGGTACCTCCAGAAGCACCCCAGAACGCTGCTGCGCCCGTTTGAGTTTGAGGGCCGAAACGAATACCGGCGGGCGCGAGGCATGGTGCCCGCAGATAACCTGACTATTCAACTGCTGAACCGGTTAGACTCTGCCCGTGCGCTCACGCCTGAGCAGCAGGGGCTTCTGACCGCCTACCACGCCCTGACAGACTCTTTGAAAGTACTGGCCGCCCAATCACCCCGGCATTTTAACAACCCCGCCACAGATGCCCTGGCCAGGAGGCGGCAGGATCTGCAGCACAAGGGGCTAACCCGCATAACCAATGCCAGGGACGAGTTTGCCACTGCCTTTTTGACCAAGCCCAACGGGGAGCAGATCAGCTACCGTGAAGGCTACCAGCTCTGGGCTGATTTCTGGGACCTCCGCAACCAGACCATGGCCAGAAACATTTTGCGCATGGCTGAGAAGTTTCCCGGCAAACGGGTGGTGGTGCTTACCGGTTTTCTGCACCGGTATTATCTGCTGAGTGAGCTCCAGAAACTGACGGCAGGCAAGAACATCCAGATCAGGGAGTTCTATGACTATCAGCACCGCAATTAAGCACAGCTAAGTCTTTACGGGTGCAGGAGTTGCTCATACAGCCGCAGGTTCTCAGCATCAAACACCACAAACGTCACCTGCTCCGGCAGTTCATGCTCCCCCAGAAAACCCAGCACCGTGTGCACGGCCACCTGTGCCGCCTGGTCTTTGGGGTACCCGTACACACCCGTGCTGATGTTGGGGAACGCCACCGTTTTCAGGCCGTGGGCCCGGGCTAACGCGAGGGAGTTGCGGTAGCAGCTGGCCAGCAGGTCAGGCTCGCCTTGGTGACCGCCGTTCCAGACAGGGCCAACGGTGTGAATCACGTGCTTTGCCGGAAGGTTGCCGCCGGTGGTGATCACGGCTTCGCCGGTTGGGCAGCCGCCTTGCCGGGCCCTAACATAGCGACACTCTTCCAGAATAGCCGGGCCGCCCGCTCTGTGAATGGCCCCGTCAACGCCGCCGCCGCCCAGCAAACTGGAGTTAGCCGCGTTGACAATGGCGTCCGTCTGCCGTTACTTTGGTAATATCACCTTGTATTAACTGGATACGGTTTGGGGTCATGGCGTTTTGGGGCTGTTTTCTGAAAAATAGGTGAAAAACAGGAGGTAGTTGTGGAGGTTATTTAGTAGCTGTTGGTGTAGATGGGTGTCTTGAAAGGAATGAGCTACCTAAGAATGCACGGCACGGGCTAAGTTTGTTTGCTGGCGAGTCCCGGTTGGGAAGCAGGTTCATGTGCACGAGTACTTGCCACTGAAACGGGGTTGCTCCCCCCTATACCTAAGGAAGGGGAAGACTTTGCTGGCGTTTTGGGCCTGTTTTTCAGAAAACAGGCCTAAAACAGGAGGTAGAGCATTACACATTTGCCTGTTGCGTTACAAAACGGTAGCAAATGAACCTGCCTTGGCCGTTTTCATAAGGCCGTAGCACTGCCACGGGGCTCAAGATTGCATGGGCAGAACCGTTCTCTCGTATTTTTTTCGCCAGCTAAACCAAATGTTTAAAGGTTCTCAACCTGCCTAGACAGTAAGGCATCTGCACTTTTTGTGTCCGTCATTCGGCGTGAGCACATTGATTATTCTTCACCTGCGTCTCCGTCTGGGTTGTCACGGTTCAGGTTCACTTCTACCCGCAGCGCTTTGAGGCCGCTCACGCCTTGCAGGTCTTCTACCTCCAGGTTTTCTACGTTCCCTGTCAGGATCCCTTTGTTTTGCAGGTACTCAATGTACTCTGTGTACTCGTTGGCTTCGCGGGCGTGGGAGTAGACAATGGCAATTTTGTAGGGCTGGGTTAGGCGCTCCTCGGTATCGCGCACGTGGGCCTTGTCTACGCGTTTTTTCACTATCTCATAGCGTATGTTGTAGGCGCCGTCTACGTCAAACTTGCGCTCGTCTTGCCTGAACCTGATGGCCAGCGGCTGGCTGTGGATCAGGATCAATTGGGTGGTTTCCAGGGGGACCTTGAGCTTGGGTTTGAGGGCGGCGGTGCGGCGGGTGATTTCGCACATGACCATGAGCTGCCACAGGCGCAGGTTGCGCAGGAACATGAGGTCAAACGGCTGCCGTTCCTCCAGGGAGGCGCCCACGTAGATGTTGAACTCCACGCCATCGGTTTTGAACTTCTCAAAGTAGTGCGGGTACATCTGCTGCGCGTTCAGTTCCTCCTGCTCCACATAGTCTGAGATGGTCTCATTGATGAGGGTAAGGCTCTCTTCAAACGCTTTGCGGCGCTTGTAGAGAATGCCCAGCTCCGGGTCCATGGCTGCGCGGTACGCCTGTATGTGGGGCAGCAGGTCTGGGTGCGTCACCTCCAGAAACTCAAACATGGGTTCTGCCTGGGTCCTGATCAGCTCAAAAATTGTGAGGCCGTCCTGCACCAGAATGCCCTGCTTCAGCTGCTCCAGGTGCCGGGAGACAGAGAACCGCAGTTCATCAATTATGGGCAGCGAGTGCACCTCGGCGGCTTTTTTCAAGATGGCCTCTGCCAGCTGCAGGTGTTCAATCAAATCACCCAGAATAGCGGTGTTGCGCTCTGTGCTGGAGCCGCGCACGTCTGCGGCGGCATAGAGCGGGTACACGTCTGGGAACACAATGGGCTCCATCTCTACGGGGCCGGTGGCGTGGTTCATCTTCTCCAGGAGGTTGAGGGCCGCTTCGCGGAAGCGCCACTCCAGCACAGGGTGAATGGCGGTGAACCGGTCTCTGATCACCGCCTGTACGCGCGCCTCAATCTCCTCTGAGTTTCGGTTTACCGCCACTGAGAACAGCGGCAGGAACTGCTCCATTTTGGAGATGGAGAAATTATCCAGGTCACCGGGGTTGGGTGAGCCTAACTCCAGAATGCCAATGGGGTCATCACCGTAGCGCAACAGGGCCAGCACAATGTTCCGGATGCCCATGCCCAGCATCTCTTCCCGCACGCCGTCTGGCAGCTGCTCGGTTTTTTCCACGTCTTTCACCACCAGCGGGTTGCCGTCGCGCACCAGGCTGTCATAGATGGTTTTGAAGCCCACGTAGCTGCTGCTGCCGGGCTCGCTCTGCAACAGAAAGCTGTGGTTGATCTTGTTCCCGAAGTTGACAAACGCGCTCTTGTTCTTGTGGAACGCCGCCACGCCCAGCTGCAGGTGCGGCCGCTTGAAGTAGATGCGCACCTTCTCCTGCAACTGCTCAAACCTGTCAGCGGCCAACATCACGTCGCGCTCCAGCAGGTCGTTTTTCAGGGAGGAAAGCACTTCCTGCTCGGTTACATCTACCAGGTGCAGCGTGTAAAAGCCGTTGACCTCAAACAGGCGCGGCGGAAGGGCCTCCATCCAGACATCCATGTCTCTGATGTTGTCCAGCAGGTGCTGAATGGCCTCCTCGTCCAGGGGGGGAAGCGGTTCAGTGTTGGTAATGTCCAGGAACTGGGTGTTGATCTCTACGTTGTAGTGGCGGTACAGCCCCAGCTGGTAATCTGGCACGGTGTAGATCAGGAACTCGTCATGCGGCACCTGCACCCCATAGAATTTCTCCAGAATGAGGAAGTACAGCATGCGCACCCGGTTAAAGAGCACGCGCTGCTCGTCAATGTTCAGTGGTCGTTTGAGGTGGTTCTGGTCTGTCAGGATGATCTGCTTGAACAGCTCTGTGTGGTAGATGCTCACATCATACTGGGGCCCCACGGTGCCAATGGCCTCAATCTCCCGGGTGGCCGGCGGGAAAACGGCCGTCATGAGCAAATCTATGATGCACTCATGCTTGTGCAGCGTGGTCAGGTCTTTGATAGGTTCCAGCAGCTCAGGCGCCTCTTTCAGTTGCTTGTTGATTTCCTGGGCGCAGAGCATGAAGCTGCTTCGGCAGCCGTCATGTTGCTGCTGCCAATACCTGATGATAGGCTTAAAGCTAAGGTTGGCCTTGAATGGGAAAGTGGCGACGCTGATGTTGTGTTCTCTGGAGTGCATACAGGGCTTTTAACGCAAAATACCCTTTGCAGATACAGTAAAAGGCCAGCTATCTGGTGGCTGACCTTTGGTGTTCTGTTCAGGAAGAGGAAGAGGCACGCTATTGCTTCAGAAACCGGACAGATTCTGCGCCGTTTGGCGCGGGGAGGCGGTAGTGGTAGACGCCATGTATAAAGTTTCATTGTGTCTACCGGCACCTGATGCCCCCGCTGGTTTGGGTGGTTCCCGGCTCTTCCCTGGCCAGTAGCCCCGGGTGGTTCTTCCTGCTCCAGGCGTACCTTGCCCCGCTTGGGCAGGGGCTATTCCACCACTGACTGGGCTGCCACCGGGGTTGGTCTTTCCTGCAGGTTGCCTGAATTTGTCTCATCAGTGCCTTTGGGTACCAGTTCTTCCAGATAGGTCTCTGTGCTGTTGGGGTCCAGGAGCAGGAAACGGGTGAGAGACCAGTAACTGCGCCGTCTTTCATGGACTAGTGCCCGCTTGGCCAGGGTGGAGTCACCGCCAGTGCCGCGGTACCGGGAGGCAATGGCCTGGAGGTCAGCGTACCATTTCTCCTGCTGCGCTTTCACCTGGGTGGCCACAGCGGTCAGCGCCTTCTGGTTTCTGTTGGCAATGAGGGTTACCTGGCCCATGAGTTGTTGGTAGTGGGCGTGCTGCGCTTTGATTTCTGCTTTGTGCGCCTCAGACAGGGGTTGCCTGGAGGCTTTGCGTTCTTCGCGCACCTTCTGGAAATAGGCCAGTTGCTGCGTACGGTGGTTGGCCACTTCTTCGCGCAGCTGGGCTAGTGTGCGTCTGTCTGCTGCAGAAAGCTGCCTGTCCAGCTCTCTGCGTTTGGCAAGCAGGAAAGTCCCAATAGTCTGCTGGTGGTATTGGGCCAGTTCCTGACGGAGCCCCTGTTGGTCTTGCCGGGGGCGGGTACCGGTTTGAGCACGTACACCCATCTGCCCCTGCAGAATCAGAAAAATAACAAAAATTAAATGCTTCCCGCTCATGGCTGCCTGTCAGTTAAAGAAAAATTGTCTTGAAAAGAGAGTTGCTGCTCAATTGGTTAGGCCTAAGATAGTGATTTTAAGTGAATATGTAAAATAGCCAGTTGTGCGTTAGGTAACGGGGGAAAGCCTTTTCTTGGTCTGTGGGTGCCGTTTTGGGCCTGTTTTGGGAAAAGTAGGTCAGAAACGGCGTGGATGCAGCTCCCTTGTTGGAGCTGCGCGCACATCAGGGGCTTTGGAGCAGGCGGGGTTGCCGAGTGACGGAATGGAAGCCTATTATTCAGGGAGGAAGAAACAGTTGAATGCCCGGCGCCATTGTCATCTGCGCAGGTCTGTACAGACCGTCTCAGGATAATAAAAGACCTCACCTGTTTTCAATACCGGTGAGGTCTACTCTGTTTTAGACCTGTTTTTGCTAAAACAGGACTAAAACGCAAAACTGGCTATAGCTGAGGGGCAGAGGGTAGGACTACCGCTGGAACAGCACCAGCATAGACACCGGAGGAACTGCCAGGTGGCCACTCACCTTGCGGCTGCCGTTCAAGTCAATGGTCTTTCCTTCGGCGGCTACTTCCCAGGTGCCGTCCAGGGTAATCTGGGCGGCATGTTCATGGCCGTTGTAGTAGACCAGAATGTTCTTCCAGGTATCGCCGTGGGCGTGGTCTTTCAGGCGGAAGCCCACCAAGCCTGACCTGGTTTTGAGAAACTCCAGATGCTGGTTCACCTGGGCGGCCGTGGGCATTCTGAAGGCGGGGTGGGCCTGGCGCAGGGCAATGAGCTGCTGGTAATAGGTGAATACATCTTGGTGCTCGGCTTTCCAGTTCCAGTTGATTTGGTTGACGGCGTCTGGTTTGTTGTAGCTGTTGTGCTCGCCGTTCTTGGTACGTAGCATTTCCACGCCTGCATGCAGAAACGGCGTGCCCTGGCCCGTGAGTACAATGGCGTTGGAGAGCAGGTGCATCTTTTTCAGCAGCGCGGGCGAGGCGTCTGGCCGGGAGGCTTTGAGCTTGTCAAACAGCGTCAAGTTGTCATGGCAGGAGACGTAATTCACCGCCTGCCACGGCTCCCGCGCCCAAAACGCTTTGGAGTAGTTCACTCTGCTGATATCCACCTGCGGGAGGGGCACACTCCCTGCCACGCCAAACCTGACAGATTCTTCGGTCCCATGGGCGCCGCTCACAAAGCCGGTGCTCTTGTCATCAAACACTGAGCCTTTAATGGCATCACGCAGGTCATCTGAGAAGGCGGCCACGTGGGCAAGTTGGTGGGTGTTGGCCTTTAGCGCTTTCTGGGCGTCTGGCAGGGGAGAGGCGCCGGCGGTCCAGCCTTCGCCGTAAATGATAAGGTTGGGGTTGATTTTCCTGAGTTCAGCGCTGAGCTGGTGCATGGTTTCCAGGTCATGAATGGCCATAAGGTCAAACCGGAAGCCGTCCAGGTGGTACTCCTTCGCCCAGAATTTGCAGGACTCCACCATGAACTTACGCACCATGGCCCGCTCGCTGGCGGTCTCGTTGCCGCAGGCAGAGGCGTCTGAATATTGGCCATCCGCCGTCTGGCGGTAGTAATAATCAGGCACCTCCAGGTTGAAGTTGGAGCCCTGGGTGAGGCCGGTGTGGTTGTACACCACGTCTAGAATCACGCCCAGCCCACGGTCATGAAAGCCCTTTACCATCTGCTTGAATTCTTTGATGCGCACCTCGGCCCGGTACGGGTCTGAGGAATAAGAGCCTTCGGGCACGTTGTAGTTCTGCGGGTCATAGCCCCAGTTGAACTGCGGTTTGTCCAGCGCCGTCTCGTCAATGGAGCGGTGGTCAAAGGCGGGCAGCAGGTGAATGTGCGTCACGCCCAGTTCTTGCAGGTGGTCAATGCCGGTGGCCTGGCCGTGGCTGTTCCTGGTGCCCGCCTCTACCAAGCCCAGAAATTTGCCGGGCTGGCTGCTGCCGGAGCTGGGGTGGGAGGTAAGGTCGCGCACGTGGGCTTCCCAAATGACCGCGTCATTGGGTGATTTTACTTCTGGCCCTTTGTCCCGGGCCCAGCCCGCAGGGTTGGTAGACGCCATGTCCAGCACCATGGCCCGTTGCCCGTTCACCCCCACGGCGGTGGCGTAAATGCCGGGCGTTTCAGCCAGCCATTTGCCGCCGGTCTTTACCTGAAAGGTGTAGTAAACGCCGTTTAAATCTTTCTGCACGGTGGCCTGCCATAGCCCTTTCTCCCCCTTTTGCAGGGGGAACTTCTGCTTCGGCCTGCCGCCCTGGCCTTTGTCATAGAGGTTCACCAGCACCTGCTCTGCCACCGGCGACCAAAGCCTGAAAGTAGTTTGTTGGGGCGAGTATTCTGTCCAGAGGTTGGCGTCTGTAGGGGTGGGGTACTGCTCAAATTTTTGAGCGTTTACCGGAACATGGAAAGAAAAAGCCATAAGCAAGGCAAGTAAGACACTACAGAAGAACGTACGTTGGCGCATGTGATTGATAGAAGGAATGGTCTCCCGGCAATATCCCTAAATGAAGGAAACTTGAGGAGAGGCGGTTTCGGCTACGCCGATTTAATACGGCTGGACAGCAGCGAAACCGTTACGCCCATCACGGCAATCAAGGCGAAGGAAAGGCGCAAACTGCTCATGCCGGCAATTAGCCCAATAAAAGGCGGGCCCACCAGAAACCCGGCAAACCCAATGGTGGTGACGGCGGCCAGGGCCATGCTGGGGGCCATGGTGGTAGATTTCCCGGCCACGCCGTACACCAGCGGCACCACCGCCGAAACCCCAATGCCCACCAGCAGAAACCCTAGAATAGCCGTAAAAAGTTGAGGGAAAATGACAGAGATTGCCAAACCGATGGCGGTCAGCAAACCGCTTAACTGGAGAACCCGCTTCAAGCCAATTTTGGAGGTTGCCCAGTCAGCTATGAAGCGCGTGGCGGCCATGGTGCACATGAAGGCGGTAAAGCCCGAGGAAACCCAGGCTTTCTCAGCCTGCACCACCTTCTGGAAATACACGCCGCTCCAGTCAAACATGGCGCCCTCACAGATCAGCGAGCAGAACGCAATCAGCCCCAGTCCCATCAGGGCTTTGTCTGGCATCACAAAAAGTGGCTGGCCTTCTGGGGAGGCGGGGTCTTGCACCATGGTATATCTGTACGCCACGGCAATGCCCACCAGTATGATGGCCATGATGACTAAAAAGTGGTACAGCGGCAGAATGTTGGCACCAATCATGAGGGTGCCAAGGGCGGCCCCTACAAACCCGGCCAGGCTCCAGAGGCCGTGAAAAGAGGCCATGATAGATTTCCCGTAAAGGTTCTCTACGCTGACTGCCTGGGTGTTCACGGCAATGTTGGCCATGTTGCTGGCCAACCCGAACAAGAAAAGCAGGACTGTCAGCTGAAAAACACTGCTGACCAACCCCAGGCAGACCAGGATGAGGCTGTACATGACCAGCGCTATGGTGACCACTTTCCGGCTTCCTATTTTAGAGGTCAGCCAGCCTGTGAACGGGAGTGAAAGAATCAAACCCACCGGCAAGGAAAACAAGACACCGCCCAGTTCTGCCTCTGAGAGCTGCAGTTTCTGCTGAATGGTGGGAATGCGGGAGCCCCAACTGGAAAAGCACAGCCCATGGAAAAAGAAAAGGGAGCCCACGGCGGTTCTGCGTACGCGGTTAGAAAACTGGGGATGGGGACTGGAAATCATCAGGAAGAAATAAGCACAAACGTTTCCTCTTACTTATAGCAACACAGCAAGGTTCAAAGTACGCCCAGGGAACTGGCTTTGGCAAGTATCTAAAAAGAAACCCGCAGTCCTGCTGTCAGCACTGCGGGGTAGGGCGGTTTCTGTTTTTGGCCTGTTTTCATGAAAACAGCAAAAACAGAAATTACTTGGTGGCGGTGCTGTCTTTGAGCACGGTGAGCATGTTCATCTCCAGGGTAGGGTAGGCAGTTTCAACTATGCGCCCCAGCTCCTTGCCGTTTTTGTAGAAGATGAAGGTAGGCACGGCGGTGATGTTGAGGGTTTTTTCCTCACCGGTCAGGCCGGTTTTGTCTTCCCGCAGGCTGGTCATCTCTACACGGGAGTAGGGAAAACGGGCGGCATCCAGCACTTTGTAGAACCGCGGTATCTCGCGCTGGCTGTCAAGGCACCAGCTGCCCATGAACACCTTGATGCGCACGCCTTCCAGCTGGGGCTGCAGCTGGTCTATGATCTGCTCGTTGGGCTTGTAGCGCAGGTACATGGGGTGAAACCAGGCACTGTACCGCGGCATCTCAAACGCTACGCGGGTGGTGGTGCCAATCAGGAGGGAGTCATTGCCGGCCTGGGTAGGCTCCTCCCGGTTTTCTTGGGGGTCTAAGCCCGTGTGCGTGGCATCTGTGATGACTGCCTGGCGGGGGGTGGAACAAGCCGCAAAGGCCAACGCCGCAAAAATGAAAAGCACGTAACGCATGATGAATAGATTCTTGGAACTGGAGACTAGAGGTTAGGTTTCATGTCCTGGGCTCCTTGCTTAAGAAGCATACGGGAGAGACAGGTTCCTTTCCTCAAGGTATCTAACGTCTGTTGCGCCAATAAGATTTTATACTGATTCAATGGGCCTTGGCTCGTCCAGGTCTACAAACTCGCCTTCCCAGCGGGCAATCACGGCGGTGGCCAGGCAGTTGCCAATCACGTTCACTGAGGTGCGGGCCATGTCCATGAGTTCGTCAATGCCCAGAATAATAAAGATTGGCTCTACCGGCAAGCCGAAAGACGCCGCCGTTCCCATCAGGATCACCAAAGAGGCGCGCGGCACGCCGGCCACCCCCTTGCTGGTCAGCATGAGCGTGAACACCATGAGCAGCTGCTGCTCCCAGCTTAGGTCAATGCCCGCCGCCTGCGCCACAAACACAGAAGCCAGTGACAGGTACAGAGTGGTGCCGTCCAGGTTGAAGCTGTAGCCCATGGGCATCACAAACGCCACTACCTTGCGCGGCACCCCAATAGACTCCATGGCCTCCATGGCGCGCGGAAGGGCGGCCTCAGAGCTGGTGGTGGCAAAGGCGATAGACACCGGCTCGGCAATCACCTTGGCAAACATTTTCACCGGAATCCGGAAGAACAGCGCCACCGGCAGCAGCACCAGCAGCAGGAACGCCAGCAGGGCTACGTACAGCGTGGCCAGCAGTTTGAAGAGGTTGATGAGAATACTGAAACCCATGTGGCCCACCGTGTAGGCAATGGCCGCACCCACGGCAATGGGGGCAAAGTACATGATGATGTTGGTGAACTTGAACATGGTCTCGGCCAGGCTCTCTGTAACCTCCAGCAGCGGGCGGCGCTTGCGCTCGTTCAGCATGGCCAGCCCAATCCCGAACAGCACACTGAACACCACAATCTGCAGGACCTGCCCTTCGGCAATAGACTTGGCAATGTTCTCCGGGAAAATGTGCAGGATAATGTCCTGCCAGGTCTGCGGCGGCGGGGCCTGAAGCTCACCATGGGCTTCGCCTTTGAGCACAATCCCGTCGCCGGCACGGCTAATGTTGATGGCGGCCAGACCAATGAACAGTGCAATGGTGGTCACCACCTCAAAGTAAATAAGGGCTTTCCCTCCCATTTTGCCCACCTGCTTCAGGTTAGAGTGGCCGGCAATGCCTACCACCAGCGTGGCGAAGATGAGCGGCGCAATGATGGTCTTCACCAGCTTGAGGAAGATCTTGCTCAGCACGTTCAGGTTCTGGGCGAAATCAGGGAAACTGTACCCAATCTCGGCACCAATGACCATGCTGACCAGAATCCAGGTGGTGAGGCTTTTCTTACGCACGGCAAAAAGGCACAACACGGCAATGCCAATCCAGCGCATGGCGGCCAGTGCCAGCTCAGGCAGGGCCACTACGCCGTAGTTGTGCATGACGGTAAGAACAGCCGCAATTGAAATGATGACAAATGCCACCAGGGCAAGTGAAGATTTTTTCATAAACAGAGTACTGTCAACGCACTTGCACAGGCAGAGGGCGCCATTGGGTTTGGAGTTATAAAGGGTGTGGGCAGGCTCAGATTGCCACGGCAACTGACAAATATAAGGTATTTCTATGGTTTCAGAAAAAGGCAGAAATGCGGGCTGGTTCTTAAGATATTTTAGAAAGGTGGCATTTTTTTATCTATACTTGAGCCTTCTTTCTAATAAAACTACACCCTATGTTAATTTGGCATTTAGAGACCCGTGAGCTCACCCTGCGTTACACCTGGAAGATCTCACGCAATGCCTCTGATGTAAAAACCAACCTTTTTGTCACCGTGGGTGATGGCAAGGTGCATGGCCGCGGCGAGGCGGCGCCCAACGTGCGCTACGGCGAAACCCCCGAACTCCTGAACCAGCAGTTCAGCGCCCTGCAGGCCGGTGGCCTGGACCAGATTGGCTCTGTAGACGAGCTGCAGCAACTGATGAGGCAGGTAGAGGTGCTGCCCGCGCTCAGGTTTGCGCTTGAGTCTGCGTTCATTCATTACGTTTGCCGCAAAAGCAACCAGACAGTGGGCCAGTTTTTAGGGGTGCAGCCCATGACCTCTGTGCCCACGGCCTATTCATACCCCATCATGGACCCTGCCAGGATAGCCCCCTTCACCCAGGAACACGGCCTGCAGCGGTTTGAGTACCTGAAGGTGAAGGTGAACCAGGAAACCGGTCTGGACATGATGGCTGAAGTGGCCCGGGCTACCTCCAAGCCGTTGATGGTAGACGCCAACGAGGCCTGGCAAGACCCAGACGCCATGGTGGTGTTCATGGAGAAGCTCAGGAAGTACCCTGTTATCATGATTGAGCAACCCATGCCTTCGGCCCTGGCCGAAGAATATCTTTACCTGAAAAAGCATTCCCCTTATGACCTGTTTGCAGATGAGTCTGTAACCGACCACGCAGATTGGGGGCTGTTGAAGCAGCAGTTTCACGGGGTGAACATGAAGCTCATGAAAGCCGGCGGCTACCTGAACGGACTGGAGATTCTGAACAAAAGCCGCGCCGCCGGGTTGAAAACCATGATTGGCTGCATGATGGAAACCAGCATGGGCATCTGGTCTGCTATTCAGCTGGCCCACGGTGTTGACCTGCTGGACCTGGACGGCATGCTGATTGTGAAAGAGGAGCCGTTTGCACTGGTGAAGGAGCAGGAAGGGAAACTATACCCCATTGAGATGCCCTAATGCCTCAGTTGTGTTTTAGGGCTGTTTTTAAAAAAGTAGCCCTAAAACAGGAAATCCCCGGCAGAGCGCTCTGCCGGGGATTTCCTGTTTTACAGGGGAACAAGGCTACTGCCGTTTCTTCTCCTCACTGGCCAGCTGCTGCTGCACCTTGGCCAGTTCGGCATCCAGCTTCTGGAGGTTAGCGGTTTTGGCCTTGTCTTTTACCGCGCCTTGCAGGAGTTCGTTTTTCTTTTCTAAGATTTCGCGTTTGCGCTGCAGCAGCTGAATGCGCTCTTGCAGGGCTTGGGCATGCAGGAGCTGGTTGCCAAAGCCGGTGGTGTCGCCGGTGAGGGTGGTGCTTTGCTGAACAATGACCGGGTTCTTGATCAGATTCCCTTGCAGGTCCAGCCGGTCGCCGTCCTGGAGCAGCCGGGTCTGCCCGTCTGCGGTTTTCAGTTGGCCGTTGGGCTGGAGCTGGGCACCGTTAGGGAAGGTCTTGGCCTGGCTCAGGGGGGCGTACCCTTTGGGTAAAATGGTCATGGGCTTTCCATTCCGCATGATCACGCCTTCCCGGGCAGGCGTGACACTGGGCGTGGTGGTGCGTCCGCTTTCAGTTTTCTGAATGGTGGCCCCCTGCGCCAGGGCAGACCCGGCCGTAAGGAGTGCCAATACCAGTAGGGTGCCGCTCACCTGCAGACAACGTTTGGGCATAGAGGTAAAATGATGGGTTCCTGTTTTCATGCTAGTTTCAGAAAAATAAGCCGGAAACGCAAATAAGGCTACTGCTGGTGCTCAGCTTTGCCCTTCTTGCGCTCCTTCAAATACTGGATAATACCCGGCAGTACCGAGATGAAAATTATAGCCGGTATGGCGTAGTGTAAGTAGTCTTTCAGCTGCGGGAACTGCTGGCCCAGGTAATAGCTGGCTAAAACCAGTGTGCAAATCCAGAGGGAGGTGCCCACCGCGCTCAGGAATAGAAAGTGCTTGATGTCCATGCCCGTCACGCCCGCCAGCAGCGGGTTGAACGTGCGCACCACCGGTACAAATTTGCCTACCACAATGGCGGTTTTGCCTTTCTCCTTGTAAAATTTTTCTGCCCGTTCCAGGTGCTTTCTTTTAAAATACCATGTATCTTTCTTGTGGTAAAGCTTTTTGCCCATGCGTCTGCCAATGGTGTAGCCCAGCAGGTCGCCGGCCACGCCGGCGGCGGTCATGCTCGCCAGCAAACCCGCCAGGGGCACGGTCAGGACCTTGGCCCCGGCCAAAAGCCCCGTGGTAAGCAGCAGAGAGTCACCGCCTGGTATCACCAACCCAATGAGCAGGCCCGTCTCTACAAATACCACGGCCAGAATGAGGGTAAGGCCGCCATATTTGATCATGTTCTCAGGGCTGGAGAAAAGCTCTGTCCAGGAAATAAGGAAAAAAGGTTCTTGCATGATGGGGTGCTGCGTGGTTTATGAGGCATACGGTGCAAAGAATATGGATGTTGGTTTTTACCTTTGCTAAGGGAGCCGACAGAAGTTTCCGGTTCAATGCGGGACAAAAACATAGCCCTTTCCCCCCAGGTGATAGACTTTGTCATGAAAATAGAAGAAGAGATCAAGCAGAGTGCCTTCAAAAATGCCTATCAGAAGGTGTTCATAAACATACTGTACACCTCTAACTGGCTGCAGCTGCGGCAGTCTACCCAGTTCAAGCAATTTGGGGTGACCTTGCCGCAATACAACGTGCTGCGCATTCTGCGCGGGCAGTTCCCCAAGCCGGCCACGGTGAACCTTTTGATTGAGCGCATGCTGGATAAAACGTCTAACGCCTCCCGTATTGTGGACAAGCTGGAGGCCAAGGAGCTGGTCACCAGAACCCAGTGCCCCACTGACCGGCGCACGGTAGATATTCTGATTACAGAAAAAGGCCTCACCCTCCTGAAGCAGATTGATGAGCTCAACCTGGGTAAACTGATGGGGGAAGAGAACCTTACCCCTGAGGAGGCTGAGCAGTTGAGTGCCCTGCTAGACAAAGTGCGGGGATAAAACCCCTGTATTGCTGATAAGAAAACGACCACCTTCCAAATTCACATACCCATGAAAAAAGTAGTACTTTCTGCCTTAGTGGCTGCCGCGGTAGGCGTGTCAGCTTTCAAAGCAGCCTCTTCTGGCCCGGCACATGCAGCCTCAGCCGCTGAGGTGCGCGCAAGTGATATGAAAAGGTACAAAGTTGTGCCTGAGGAAAGCAAAGTCACCTGGGTTGGGCGCAAGGTGACCGGGGAGCACAACGGTAACATCAAACTGGCCAGCGGGGTTATCCTGCATGAAAAAGCCGGTTTGCGGGGAGGCACCTTTGTCATGGACATGACCAGCATCACGTGCAATGACCTGCAGGGCAACTCAAACAAAAAACTGGTTGACCACCTCAAGGCAGATGATTTCTTCTCAGTGGCCAGCCACCCCACCGCCTCTTTCGCCATCACCAATCTGGCGCCCAGGCAAAACGCCAAAGCAGGTACCGCCAACTACATTGTCACCGGCAACCTCACCATTAAAGGGATCTCAAACGAAGTGACGTTCCCGGCGTATGTGGGCGTGAAAAAAGACGTGGCCACTGCCAAAGCCACCTTGAAGTTTGACCGCACCAAATGGGACATCAAATACAGGTCTGGCAACTTCTTTGAGAACCTGGGTGACAAAGCCATTCAAGATGATGTAGAGCTGCAGATTGAACTGGTAGCCAAACTAGAAGAGGTAGCCAAGGCCAAAAAGACCAAAGACACCAAAGACAAAACCGCCAGACTCTAAGCAGCCATACCCTTCCAGGAAAAGCCGATGCTCCCGCCAGAGCCTCGGCTTTTCTTTTGAAGCGTAGCAGTGGAGGTTCCTGTTTCTGGGCTGTTTTTGAGAAACCAGGGCAAAACCAGCGGTTGCGGGCCGGGAGAACCCCAGTTGTCTGTGAGCAGGTGGCAGTGTGCCCTTGCAGCAAGCGGGTAAATAGGGGCCATCTGGCGCAGGGGGGGCTGCGTGGGCAGAGTAGAGAAGGGCGGGGTGGCCTCATGAAAAAGCAAACTCCGGAAGCTCGGCGGTGGGGCCTGGCTTCCGGGGTTTTTCTGTTCAGGCAGATTAGTAGGCCGGTGAGGTTTTAATGCTGGGCCGGTTATAATCTGGTTCCCAATCATTGATTGGCAGGCAAATGCCCGGTGGGAGGTCAAGGTCTGGCAAGCCGTCATTCAAAGGTTCGCCGCCGTCATCATCACTGTCATCTTGCGGCGGCACGGTGAGTTTCTTGCGCGGTGCCAGCGCCAGAAAGGCAATCAAGGCAAACATTGCCAGAGAGTATACAATCAACATAATACTGCTGCATTAGGAGTCTCACATCACATCCACGGCTTTGGAAAAGCGTCTCTCCCTGTTCAACGTATAGCAGCCTTGCTATGTTAGCCCTAAACGCAAAAAAATGATCAACTTCTCGCCCGGAGTTTGATTATGAGAAAAGCGGGTGTAGCTTTGCCCCAGTTTTAGGGGTGCCTTAATATAACGGGCTGAGATCATACCCATTGAACCTGATACGGGTAATACCGGCGAAGGGAAAAACAAGGGAATCAAAACAGAGTGGGAGAGCCGGCCCCTGGTGGCTCCTGTTTGTTTTACATTGAGCTTGTACACTTTTTTGATTTTGTAAGCGAAAACTGGCAGAGGAAGGTTCTGCCGAAGCGTTTTCTGAGAAACGTAGCCGCGCTACGGGTCTAGGAAAAGGCCAACGCAGGTTCTTGCTATAAAAGTTTGCAGCGCACAAGCAAAAGGTACACAAGCTCTTACAACTTTCTTTTTTACATGAAAAAAGTTTTAGCCCTGCTCATGGGCTGCCTGCTGCCGTGGTTTGCCATGGCGCAGACCACCTTGTCTGGCCGCGTACTAGATGCCGCCACGCAATCACCGCTTATCAGTAGTACCGTTGCGCTTACCCCCGGTAACCGCGCCACACTCACAGATGCCTTCGGGCGTTTCTCTTTCACAAATGTGCCTGCTGGCGAATACACCGTGCAGGTTAGTTACCTGGGGTACGGTACCGCCTCGCAGACAGTGACCGTTCCGGCTGCCCAGCCGCTGGAGTTCAGCCTCACCCGTACCAGCGTGGCCACCAAAGAGGTCTTGGTCACCGCCACCCGCGCCAATGAGAAAACCGGTACCACGTATTCAAATGTAACCAAAGAGGAGCTGGAAAGCCGTAATTTTGGCCAGGACCTGCCGTACCTGCTGGAGAATACGCCTTCTCTGGTGACCAACTCAGACGCCGGGGCCGGGGTAGGTTACACGGGCATGCGCATCAGGGGTTCAGACATAACCCGCATCAACGTGACCGTGAACGGAATACCCGTGAATGATGCCGAAAGCCACGGCGTTTTCTTTGTGAACATGCCAGACTTTGCCACTTCATTGCAAGACGTGCAGATTCAGCGCGGGGTGGGAACGTCTACCAACGGACCGGGAGCCTTCGGCGCCAGCCTCAATTTGCAGACTCAGGACGCCAGCCCAGAAGCGTATGCCCGCACCGATAATGCCTACGGTTCTTACAACACCTGGAAAAACAACGTGCAGTTTGGCACCGGGCTGCTGGGCGGCAAGTTTGCCGTGGACGGCCGCCTGTCCCGCATTTCTTCTGACGGGTACGTGGAGCGCGCCTCTTCTGACCTGAAGTCTTTCTATGTGTCGGGTGGCTATTATGGTGCTAAAGACCTGCTGAAAGTGGTGATTTTTGGCGGCCACGAGAAAACGTACCAGGCCTGGAACGGCGTGGACGAGGAAACCCTGAAAACCAACCGCCGCTACAACTCGGCGGGCACCGACATGGGCGATGACACGCCGTATGACAATGAGGTAGATGATTACCAGCAGTACCACTACCAGCTGCACTACGGCCATGAGTTCAGCCCGGCGCTTTCTTTCAACGCTGCCTTGCACTATACCCGCGGCTTCGGGTTTTATGAGAACTACAAGGCCGGTGAGAGTTTCTCTGATTACAGGATTCCGCCGCTGGCGATAGGGGGCACCACTGTAGCAGAAACCGATTTGGTGCGCCAGAAATGGCTGGACAACCATTTCTACGGAACCACTTTTGCGTTGCAGTACCGCGGAACGGGCAAGTTGAGCGCCGTGTTGGGCGGCGGCTGGAACCGCTATGACGGTGACCATTACGGCGAGGTGATTTGGGCGCAATATGCCCCTACCATTCAACCCGGCCACCGCTATTATGACGGCAACGCCCGCAAAACCGACTTCAACGTGTACGCCAAAGCCAACGTTCAGGCCACAGAGCAATTGGGCTTCTTCGGAGACCTGCAACTGCGTACCGTTGACTATAAAATTGACGGCACTGATGATGACCAGCGCGACGTGACCACCCGCGCTGACTATGACTTCTTCAACCCCAAGGCCGGCGTGACCTTTGCGGTGAATGAGGCGCACAGTTTATACGCCTCAGTGGCGGTGGGCCACCGCGAGCCCACGCGCTCAGACTTTGTGGACCGCCCCGCCAATGACCGGGCCAAGGCCGAACGCATGGTTGACTATGAGGCAGGCTATCGCCTGAACCAACCCTTGGGCGATGTGAACGGGCTTCCGGTGCGCCTCACCACTGACCTCACGTATTTCTACATGGACTACAAAGACCAGCTGGTATTAACCGGCCAAGTGAACAATGTGGGCACGCCGCTGAGAACCAACATTGCTGAAAGCTACCGTACCGGGGTAGAAGTGGCCGCCGGTCTGGGCTGGGGGAACTTTGCCCGTTTGACTACCAATCTGTCATGGAGCCGCAACCGCATCAAGAATTTCGGGGAAACCGTGTACCGGTTTGATGAGGACTACAATCCCGTAGAAGCCGTAGTGAGCCGCTACGCGGAAACTACTATTTCATATTCGCCCAGCGTGGTGACGTCTAGCCAACTGGAAGTGCAGCCGGTAAAGGGTTTGCGGTTCCAGTACCAGTTCAAAACGGTGAGCGAGCAGTTCCTGGACAATACCGCCAGTCAGGAGCGCCGTCTCAAACCCTATGAGGTGAGTGATGTGCGGCTGTTCTACCGTTTCAGCGTAACCAACTGGATGAAAGAAATAGAGCTGGGGCTGTTGGTGAACAACCTGTTCAGTGAGAAATATGAGGCCAACGGTTTCACCTTCTCTGAATATTACGTGGGTGATAACACCCGCTATCACTACAACTACTACTTCCCGCAGGCGCCGCGCAATTACTTGGCGCAGGTGAGTTTGCGTTTCTAGCGTGTTTTAGCCAAAACAGGCCAAAAACAGAGAATACCGTTCAGCCCTCACAGGTTTTAGAAACCTGTGAGGGCTTTGCGTTTCCGGGCTGTTTTCCGGAAAACGACCCGGAAACGGAAGATGTAGCGTCGTGGCACTGACACGACGTGGCACCACGCAGCCTTGCCGCCTCCAGACAAAAAGAACCCCCTTCACAACTTTGCCTTGAACTGAAGACAATGCCTAGGCGCCTTTTCTGTTTCATGGAGCCTCGTCATGTCAAGGCCACGACGCTACATTTCTGATAGGTCAGCAAGCAAATTCTGTTTTCGGGCTATTTCCCAGAAAACAGGCCAGAAACGCAACCGTGGTGTTATTTTACGGAAAGCCGCTACTTATAGATGGTTTTCCGTTTCCGGCCTGTTGTTTTAATAATAGGCCGGAAACAGCCTTTGCTGTGACACTCGGAAGTCTGGCCTATAGCCCATTCTGAAAGTCGGTAAACACAATTTCTGGGCTACAGCCGCGGCGACAAGAGGGCTTTTCGCTACAGAGGCAAGAGCACTGCCCTGTTTCTTGAAAGTAAATTGCTACTTTTAGGAATTTATTTTGTTAATAAATAGCTTAAAAAATTGAAATTTATCATTTAGGTGCGCTTGTTGAGATGAATTATTGATAAGATTTAAAATTGTGTGGTGGTGCCTTTTAAAGCGTTAGGCCGCTTTATTCTAACGATGTACATGAAATGCCAGCGTAATTTGTTTAATATCAACCCTCTGCGTTGATATATTTTGTGTTAAAAACATTCTATATATAAATAGAATATTCATAGTTATAGGAGTGCGGTTAGTTTCCTTTTTAGTAACCGCAATGCAAATGAAATTTGGGCAGTAGAATTGAGAACCAACTGGCTGCTTGTGAAGTTTCTGGCGCTGTAACCGATTGCTTACCAGTTGGTTTGCAGGCTCAACCAGAGGGCTTCATGTAACAGTATTTTTGAGCAGTATAAGGCATGTTACGGTGTCCTAACATGACAACGGCAGGTTTTGGTGATTTCCGTTTGCAGCGCAAAAGGGTAAGGTTAAACATACTCTTGGTGAAAATGACCTGCCGGTTTTTTTGGAGAAGCCTGGTAGCCTAGCCGAGTCCAGAATGCTGTAAACAGGGTTTTATTATAACTGTTCCGGAGCACGGTGAGCAAATTTTAGGCTTGCTCTTAGAGCTGGTTGAAATCTGTCTTCCGCGCTGCAAAGCGGCATGAAAAGAACCTGCCTTTGTGCTTTTTTCTCCCCTTGGTGCTGCTATGCTGCCCAAAGGCCACTTAGGCAGAACCTTATTCTGCCTCTTTTCGCTTGCTACATCAAAATGTAACCAAGCTCTTACGCGTACACTTTCAGCGTTCAGGTTATAGCTTATTTTCTGCTACGCAGCCCCTATTACAGAAACACCGGGCAAAGTAGCAGACAAATTTTAACCATTTGCCCCAGGGAGCCGCCGGCATAGGCAAACTGCCTCTGCGTTCTTCCGGTGCCCGGCACTTTTACAGATACCCAGATACGTTTTAGCGCAATGCAGCCGCGCTGCCACAGCTTTTCTTTTTTTCAATAATTAATCTTTCACCTAACCAACAAACAGTATGATGTTAAAAAAAACGCTTCGTTGTTTCACCTACCTGAGCCTATCAATAGGTAGTGTAAGCCTTCAGGCGCAGGCGCAAGGGCCGGCCCTGCAGAACATCCGGGAGGTAACCTCGGGTGACCATGAGTACAGCAGCCCGGTGTGGTCTCCGGACGGGCAAAAACTCCTGTTCACAGACCACCACAATGACGCTTTGTACATTAAAGACCTGGCCGGCAATGGCAGTGTACAGAAAATCAAGGAAGGCCAGGGCATTGGGTACAAGGCCAAATGGACACCAGACGGAAAGGGCGTGATTTTCTATGAGAAGCAGACTTCTTCCGGGGCCCGGACGTTCCTGGAGAAAAGCATAGATCTAAAGGGCGGCAGAGAGCGCGTCTTGTCAGAAGACAACTCTTCTAAAGCCAACCGCACCTTTTCTTCCCGCAAAAGCCCTTCGCTGAAAGTGTACATTAACCCCCAAACCCTAAAGCTGGAGGCCAGGGTAGGCAACGGAGAGCCTTGGATCATTACCCAAGAAGAAGGCCAGTACTACAGCCCGCTGGTTTCGCCGGACGGTAAAAAGGTAGTGGTTAATGAAGGCCCCAACATATACCTCTACGCCATCAATGGGAGCGGGAAGCGCAAGAACCTGGGTGTTGGCTTGCCTAGCAGCTGGTTGCCAGACGGCAGCGGTATTGTCACGTTTGAAGACGAATCTAAAGACGGCCATACCGTCTCTGGTTCTGAACTTTATCATATTGCCCTCAGCAGCAACGCCAAAACCAAGCTCACCAATACGGCAGACAGAATAGAAATGTGGGCAGATGTGTCGCCAGACGGCAAAAAGATTGCATTCGCTGATGAAAAATCGGGGAAAATATACGTGGCAGATTTAAACCTCAAAAAGTAAACCACCATGACGAAACATATACAAAACAATTGGTTAAAAGGGGCGCTGGCTTTCTGCCTGGCTTTCTTCTCATTCGCCGCACAGGCGCAGATAGTCATTGTGATAGACCCGGGCCATGGGTACAACTCTTCTGGCGGTAACCCAGACGGCCGTACTGATACTGAAATTTCTACGGCGCTGGCCGTTGGGCTTAAACTGAGAGACAAACTCAACAGCCAATGTACCAGCTATTCAGTAAAAATGACCAGAACCACCGCTAATGGCTGGATTTCAGTGACCCAACGCCGTGACATGTCTAACAGCTGGGGCGCAGACCGGTTCCTGAGCATACACTGCAACGCCGGCGGCGGAACGGGCACCGAAACCTTCTGGTGTAACCAAAGCACCTCCAGCAACACCAGCAACAGCAATTTTTCAAATGAAGTACAGGCCCGCATGGTGGCCGGGGGCAGTTGGACAAATCGCCGCTCTGTAGAAGATGCCACGTTCCTTCCGTATCATTTAGGCGTGTTGAATGGCAATAACGCCATTGGCGTGTTGAACGAGATTGGTTTCGTGGACTCGGGCGATGCCACCAAACTCCTGGACAATACCTGGCGGGATAAATTTGCCACCGCTTACTTGACGGCCCTTAAAAACAGCTTGGGCACTTCTACGTGTACGCCACCCACCAGTACCGGCACGCTTATACAAGGCGAGAGCTACTCTTCTGCGCCTGACGTGCAAACAGAGGCTTGTTCTGATACCGGCGGTGGCCTGAACGTAAGCCATATAGATACCGGTGATCAGATTTCGTACGCCAACGTTAATTTCCCAACCGCAGGTAGCTACAAAATTGAGTACCGCGTAGCCAGCGCCAACGGCGGGGGTATCATAGAGTCTATTCTTACCGGGGTGGTGATACTTGGCCGCGTAAACGTACCTTCTACCGGGGGGTGGCAGACAGGCTGGACTACCATTTCCCAAAACGTTACCATCAACCAAGCTGGCACCTACACCCTGCGCTTAAGCGCCATTGCAGGCGGCTGGAACCTGAACTGGCTCCGGATCACCAAGAACACAACGGCCAGGATGGCCATTATAGCTGAGGAAGTAACCCAGGACATTTCCCTTTACCCTAACCCGGCCGAGAATGAGCTGTTCCTGCGTTACACCGGCACTGCCACCAACAGTCGCGTTTTAAACACCTCTGGGCAGACCGTGCTTACTTTGCCAACTTCCACCAATGAACAACCTATTGACATTTCGTCTCTGGCAAGCGGTATCTATATCTTAGATATGACCATTGACGGCAAAAAAGTCACCAAGCGGTTCATCAAGCGGTAATGCATAAGGGGCAGCCTGTAACGCACACCGCTGTGCCAAGGCTGCCCTGTGCTTTTGTCACCCAGCCGAGCCCTGCCTTTCTAAATCAATAGCAGGGTTCTGTTCTCACAGCGTGCCCTTAGTTTCTGAATCTGCCTCATGTCTAAGACAGGCTGGCAGGAGACGCTGTTTCTAGCCTGCTTTAGCCAAAACAGGCCGAAAACAGGAAATACCGTTCAGCCCTCACAGGTGTTAGAAACCTGTGAGGGCTTTGCGTTTCCGGGCTGTTTTCCGGAAAACAGCCGGAACGCAAAGTGTAGTGTGGTGGCACTGACACTGACACAACGTGGCACCACGCAGCCTTGCCGCCTCCAGGCAAAAAGAACTTCCTTTGCAACCATTGCCTTGAACAGAAGAGAATGCCAGGGCGACTTTCTGTTTCATAGAGACACGTCGTGTCAAAGCCACGACGCTACATTTCTGATAGGTCAGCAAGTAAATTCTGTTTTGGAGCTGTTTTTCAGAAAACAGCTCCAAAACAGAAAGCGTAATCGTTTACGTGGCAGGAATTCTGTTGATTCTGTTGCCGTGGCTGTAGTTTCTTCTTATGTTTGGAGACAACACCGTACTAACAGAAGTTAACCTATACCACTATGGCGTCAGAGAATTCCGGCTTCACCGATTATTATAACATAGACGACCTGCTCACGGAGGAGCACAAGCTGATCAGGCAGACCATGCGGGACTTTGTGAAACGCGAAATCTCCCCCAACATTGAGAAGTGGGCGCAAGACGCGCATTTTCCCAGTGAGATTGTGCCCAAGTTTGGCGAAGTGGGTGCGTTTGGCCCTACCATTCCAGAGGAATACGGCGGCGGCGGGCTGGACTACATCAGCTACGGGCTTATTATGCAGGAGATTGAACGCGGTGACTCTGGTATGCGGTCTACGGCGTCAGTGCAAGGCTCGCTGGTGATGTACCCCATTTACGCGTACGGTTCAGAGGAACAGCGCAAGAAATACCTGCCTAAACTCGCCTCCGGCGAATGGCTGGGCTGCTTCGGGCTCACCGAGCCCGATTTTGGCTCAAACCCCGGCGGCATGGTGACCACCATCAAAGACATGGGCGACCATTACCTGCTCAACGGGGCCAAGCTCTGGATTTCCAACTCACCGGAGTGCCAGGTAGCCGTGGTGTGGGCCAAGAATGAGCAGGGCCGTATCAAAGGTCTGATTGTGGAGCGCGGCATGGAAGGTTTCTCTACCCCGGAGATCCACAACAAGTGGAGCCTGCGCGCCTCCTGCACCGGTGAGCTGGTGTTTGACAACGTGAAAGTGCCCAAAGAAAACCTGCTGCCCAACGCAGACGGCCTGCGCGGTCCGTTAGGCTGTCTGGATTCGGCGCGGTACGGCATTGCGTGGGGTGCCATCGGTGCCGCTATTGACTGCTACGAGAGCGCGCTGAGCTACGCCAGGCAGCGCATCCAGTTTGATAAACCCATTGCCGGTTTCCAGCTCATTCAGAAGAAACTAGCCGAGATGATTACCGAAATCACCAAGGCGCAGCTCATGGTGTGGCGCCTGGGCATGCTCAAGAACGAAGGCAAAGCCACCACCCAACAGATCTCCATGGCCAAGCGCAACAGCGTAGACATGGCCCTGCAGGTAGCCCGTGAGGCCCGCCAGATTCACGGCGGCATGGGCATTACCGGCGAGTACCCCATCATGCGGCACATGATGAACCTGGAAAGCGTGGTTACCTATGAGGGCACCCATGACATTCACCTGTTGATCACCGGTGCTGATATCACGGGAATTCAGGCGTTTAAGTAGTTCTTAGTTATTGGTTGTTCGTTGTTCAGATGACCTTAGAAAAGGCAGTTGCGGAAACGTGGCTGCCTTTTCTATTTGGGGCTGATATTATGGAAACAGGCCAGAAACGGTTTCGTTCTTCAGTCAGAAACGGATTTGTCTTATAGTGAGATTTCTCCCAACGTACTCCCCACTTTGTCATCCTGAAAGGACCTTGTGAGCAAACTAGAAAAGCAGTTACTAAAACGTGGTTGCCTCCGCGTTTTTGGGCTGTTTTCTGAAAAACAGGCCAGAAACGCGAAGCCGGTAATCTTACTCTCAAGCTCTTATCTGTAACTGCGTTTCGGGGCTACATTTCAGAAAGCAGGCCGAAAGCAGAAATAACACCTACCAAGATTCCCACCTATTTTATCATTCTGGAAGAGTCTTGGTAGCGAACGGCAGTAGCAGACAATCCAAGCTTTTCTAGCTTGCCCACAAGATCCTTTCAGGATGACAGAAAAGGGTGTGACTATTTATTGAAGCTCAGTTCTAGAGTTGGCATCGCTCAAGGGTTTCTCCTGAAAGGGAAGTTATCCTTGACACAAGCATCTGTTTTATCTGCGTTTTGGGGCTACTTTCAGGAAAACAAGCCAGAAAGAGAAAATCACTTCCTGAGAGGCAAATCCATTCCTTCGCCGCAGGCGATGCAAAAGCTAAGATTAATTATAGCTAATATATTTAGTTTAAAGTTAAAATTACTAGCAAAATCTGCCGCTTTTCCTCGTGCACTTGGAGCGTTTTTAGCCTCAGATGTGTTATCTTTACAACTGAATCTTTGCCCAACAGCCAAGAGATTTTACACATGAGAGAAGATTATTTAACCGGCTCCGCCGATGCCATGGCGCCCTCTGACCGGGAGCTGGACCGCGCCCTGAGGCCACTGGATTTCGGTGATTTTGCCGGCCAGGAGAAAGTGGTGGAGAACCTGAAGGTGTTTGTGGGCGCCGCCATCATGCGTGGTGAGGCCCTGGACCACGTCCTGTTGCACGGGCCTCCGGGCCTTGGTAAAACCACGCTAAGCCATATTATTGCCAACGCCCTGGGTTCCAATATTAAAATCACGTCTGGTCCGGTGCTGGACAAACCCAGCGACTTGGCCGGCCTGCTTACCAACCTGGAGCGCAATGACGTACTCTTTATTGACGAAATCCACCGCCTGAACCCCATTGTGGAAGAGTACCTGTACTCGGCCATGGAGGACTATAAGATAGACATCATGCTGGACTCGGGCCCCAATGCCCGGTCAGTGCAGATCACGCTGAACCCGTTCACACTCATTGGCGCCACCACCCGCTCCGGTTTGCTAACCTCGCCGTTGCGTGCCCGTTTCGGGATTAACTCAAGGCTGGAGTATTATGACTCCAAGCTGCTGACTACCATTGTGCAGCGGTCTTCAGAAATTTTGGGCGCGCCCATTCATGAAGACGCCGCCTTTGAGATTGCCCGCCGCAGCCGCGGTACGCCGCGTATCGCCAACAACCTGCTACGCCGTACCCGTGACTTCGCGCAGATCAAAGGAGACGGTACCATCACGGTAGAGATTGCCAAGTTTGCGCTGAATGCCCTGGATGTAGACCAAAGCGGACTGGATGAGATGGACAAGCGCATTCTGAGCACCATCATTGACAAGTTCAAAGGGGGGCCGGTGGGGCTGTCTACCATTGCCACCGCCTGCGGCGAAGAGGCTGAGACCATTGAGGAGGTCTATGAGCCGTTCCTGATCCAGGAAGGGTACGTGAAACGTACCAGTCGCGGCCGTGAGGCCACAGAGGCCGCTTACCGCCACCTGGGCAAGATTCCGCCCAACCATGTGCGCAGCGGCACCTTGTTTGACCAGGCTGAGTAGCAGTTTCTGTTTTGGGGCTGTTTTCAGGAAAACAGCCCCAAAACAGAAAACCCTCTAAAGTATTCGTGCTTTAGAGGGTTTTCTGTTTTAAAAAGGAGGGGCGCTATTGGTTAATGAGGCAACTGTCTGGCCGCCAGCAGATGGGCGCCGGGTCTAACAGGGAATGCTGTTGGTTAGATCAAATACGCGTTCCACTCCTGCTCTCTATAGATGACCCTGATGTGCTCCCGCAGGGTGGTTGCCAGGGAATAGCCGGTGTAAGTGGCCGTAATAGGGTAGAGGGTATGGTGGCGGTTAATGAGGGTGGCAATCTCCAGCTTCCTGCAGTCTTTGTCCAGAAAGGCGCGCAGGGTGTAGGCCAGAGTCTTGCCGGTGTTCAGCACGTCATCTACCAGCACCACGGCCGTGTCTTTCAGAGAGGCTGGCAGCGGCTGAATGTGAATGTCATGGGCCAGCGGCTCGGTTTTGTGCAGGGTCACCTCAAGCAAAGAAAGCTCTAAGGCTGAAATAGCCCGCAGTTCCTGTTCCAGCAGCTGCGCCAGCAGATACCCATTCTCATGGATACCGGCCAGGACTAATCTTGTTTCGCCAAAATTCTGCTCGTAGATCTCAAAGGCCATGCGCTTGATTTTCTGCAGGATCTGTTGGTGGTCCAGAATGAGGCTCTCTTTTGTAAAAATCATGGTCAGGTGCTGTTTTCCGGCGAATTTAGGGAAATAATCTGCAAACCCGCCAACCTGTACTCCTTCAGGAGGGGAGTCTTTAAAATATTTGCACCTAACAGTTTTAAATTTCAGGCAGATGTATTACTTTTGCAGTCCTATTGAAGAAATTCGTCTAAAAATAGCATATAATGAAAAAGGACATCCATCCTGAATACAGAGAGGTAGTTTTCCAGGATACTTCCAGCGATTACAAATTCATCACACGTTCTACCATGAACTCAAGTGAGACCATCACTATGGAAGATGGCAAGACATATCCTGTGATCAAAGTAGAGGTTTCTTCTGCTTCTCACCCGTTCTACACCGGTAAAAACATCTACGTGGATACTGCCGGCCGTATTGACAAGTTCAAGCAGCGTTACAAGAAATAGGTCTAGCCTATTTTACGCTTCTCCGTATAGAAGTCTTCCTGAGGTTTTCAGGAAGACTTTTTTATTTTTGTCTTATGAAGAACCTTGTCCTGTTTGATGATCCGGCCTTGCGGGCGAATCTGTTGCCGTTTACCTTCACCAGGCCTGTGGCTGACCTGCGGGTGGGTATCCTGACTATTGCGGAGAAGTGGCGGAATCTGTCACAGGCAACCGTGTCTTTTCTCACGCAAGGGTACCTGCAGGGCAAATTTGGCCTCCCCGTCACCGGCAGCGAAGATACCGTGTATGTAAACGGGGCCGTCTGCCCCTCTGCCGAGCTTCTGGAACAGGTGCAACAGCTGCCCGTGGGGCACGGACTGGAATTTGAGGGCCTCCTGGTAGCCCTGCACGCCCCGGCCGCAGAGGTGCCAGACATAGAAGCCCTCTACCGCTACGCCCATGAGCACACCACCCGGGAGACAGACCAGTCTTTGGTGGTGGTGCGCCAGCTCTGGGACATCTTCAAATTGAACGGTGACCAGATCAGGGTTGACTTCAAGCTCCTCACCCAAGGGCGCACCAGCCAGCCCATCACAGATGAGCACACCCGCGTCTATAACCTGGGCAACATCTTCATTGAGGAAGGCGCTAAAATCAAAGCCGCCATACTGAACGCAGACACAGGCCCTATCTATATTGGCAAGAATGCCGAAGTGCACGAAGGTTCCATGATCAGGGGGCCGTTTGCGCTGGGCGAGGAAAGCCACGTGAACGTGGGGGGGCGTATGCGCGGGGATATCACCATTGGCCCTTTCTGCAAAGTGGGGGGCGAGGTGAACAACTGTGTTTTCTTCGGGTACTCCAATAAGGGCCATGAAGGCTTCTTAGGCAATTCAGTGGTAGGCGAATGGTGTAATTTTGGTGCCGATACCAATGCCTCTAACCTCAAGAACAACTACGCGCCCATTAAAATCTGGAGCCATGCCCAAGAGAAAATGATAGACACCGGTCTGCAGTTCTGCGGCCTCATGATGGCAGACCACGTGAAGTGCGGCATCAATACCATGTTCAACACCGGAACAGTGGTGGGCGTGGGCGCCAACATCTTCGGGGCTGGGTTCCCGCCAACCTTTGTGCCGTCCTTCACCTGGGGCGGCGCTGATACCATGGTCACGTACCGGCTGCCCAAATTCTTTGAGGTGGCAGAAGCGGTTCTGGGCAGAAGAGGCCTGGCGCTGAGCAGCGAAGACCGCAAAATTTTTACCCAAATCTTCCACCTCACCCAGTCTGGCCGCCCCTGGGATGGTCTGCCGGTTTAAGGGCCGCAACAGATTATTCCCGTTTCTGGCCTGTTTTTGAGAAAACAGCAGAAAGGGAATTGGGCAGGCACCCGCAGGTCCTCCGGGCGCTAGGGGGGCTGCTGGTAGTAGTCCTGAGTCAAGCATGTGATTTGGCTTCGGATGGAAACAACTTGCCATGCGTGTGACCCACCACTGCCCCTCCCAGGAGGGGGATTCTCTGGAATGCGTGGACCGGCAGGTGTCAACATCCCCCTCCGCCCCCTTCAATGGGGGAGTATCTGGTGACGTTAGAAGACACGGAAGTAACTTCCGCAGCTTAGAGAGCAGAAGCTGTGTGAGGCTGTGCCACCGCTGTTTGGGATTTACACTCCCGAACTTACGTATCCCTCAGATTTGCAATCTGCGCTACAGGAGCCAAGAGAGAAGGGGCCGGGGATTTCAAATCCCCTCAGTACCTGCTTCCGGATTGCAAATCCGGAAGAGCGGCCTCTTTTCTAGTAGAAATAACGGCCCTGCCCTTCAAAGGGGGAGTATCAGCTGGCGTTAGAAGGCACGGAAGTAACTTCCGCGCCATAGGAGGGCAGAAGTAATGTGAGGCTGCCGCCTCATGGAAGCTGGAAGCTTCCACCATTATAGGTCCAAGTTGGAAACTTGAACCAGAGAAAGCGGCAAACAAGCAGCAATAAATAAACAACACTTCTGCTAGTGGCACCTGGGTTAATTAGCACTTCTGCCCCTGGCTGATGTGCGCAGCACGGGCTCGTCACAGGCTAGCGGATCAGCAGTAGTTACCTACTGAAACAGAGAGCAAGTAAGGAAGTAGCAGGAGAGGAATCCAAACCAGTCCTGGGGGTGAGCGCCTCTGTTAATACGGTGCCGCTCCAGCGGCAAGGCCGGAGGGCCTAGTTTTAACAGCAGTGCTCACCGCCAGGACGGGCCCCGCGGCCGTGAGCGCTTACCGGAAGAGATGAAACAGTACAGTGAGTGAGGCACCGGAGCAAACGGGAGATCCAAGGAAACTACAGACTACGCATTCCTGCCGCAACACAGCTAAGGGGCCCGCAGCCCACGCAGTCCAGCAGCAACTGCAGCCGCAGCCTATGAGGGCACCGTATTCACGCCAACGTCAGGCAACAGCAGACTACGCATTGCCATCCGCAGACAGCCTCAGAAAAATGTCACCTAAACCGCCCCGGCAGCAAGAGGCAAGAATCCCCTTGCACCTGGCAGCGCAAACCTGTTTTTAGGCTATTTTCAGAAAAATAGCCCAAAAACAGACAAGGCATCTTATCTTTACATTCCGTTTGAAACCCATGCTGGGCTCCGGCAAAACGGTTATGACCCGGGAGGCGACCCTCCTGATTTTCCAAACTCAGAACCACCCGTGCAGTTCTCTACTATTTACGGCCATCAGGAAACTAAGCAGCTGCTGCTGAACTCCGTTACGTCACAGCACGTGGCGCACGCCCAGTTGTTTCTGGGGGCAGAAGGAGGTGCCAACCTGGCGCTGGCGCTGGCCTATGCCCAATACCTCAACTGCGAAGACCCACAGCCCCAGGACTCCTGCGGCGTCTGCCCCAGCTGTACCAAAATCAGCAAGCGCATTCACCCAGACCTGAACTTTGTGATGCCGGTGACCAAGGTGAAAGACAGCGAGGCGCTCAGCAAGAACTTTGTACCCCAATGGCGCACCTTCCTGGCAGATAGCCCCTACCAGACGCTCAATGACTGGATGCAGTACATAGGGGCCGAAAACAAACAGGGAACCATTCCAGTGGGGGAGAGCCGGGAACTGGTGCGCATGACCTCGCTCAAAGCCTTTGAGGCCAAATACAAGGTGATAGTGATCTGGCTGCCGGAGCTTATGAACATCAGCGCGGCCAACGCCCTCTTAAAATTGCTGGAGGAGCCACCTGCCGCCACGGTCTTCCTGCTGGTAAGCAACGGGTCAGACAAGATCATGCCTACCATTCTCTCCCGCACCCAGCTGGTGAAAGTACGGGCCTTTACAGACGCCGAGGTGATCCGGTACCTGCAGGAGCAGCAGGGCGTGGAGGAGGAGCGGGCTTACCAGGTGGCGCAGCTCGCCGAGGGGAACCTGCAGGCGGCGCGGGTGCTGAGCCGGGAAATGACCTCAGACTATTTTACGTTTTTCCTGAGCTGGATGCGTCTGTGCTACAACCATAAGTTTGACGCCGTGCTGGAGCAGAGCGAAGACTTCCAGAAACTGGGCCGCGAGAATCAGAAAAACTTTCTCCAGTTTGCACTAAGCCTGCTCAGAAAAGTGTTGCTGTTTGGGGTAGACAACCAGCTGATTACCTTTCTGCCGGCACCGGAACTGGACTTTGTGCAGAAATTTGCAAAGCTCATTCACCAGGGCAACGGGGCGCAGCTGGCGCAGGAACTGAATGAGGCCCATTACCACATTGAGCGCAACGCCCACCCCAAGATCACGTTCCTGAATACATCTATCCAGATTGCGCAGCTTATACGGCCGGTCGCATAACCTTATATTATGGAAACAACTTCAACCACGTCTCCCATCAGAATAGGCACCCGCGGCAGCCGTCTGGCCCTCTGGCAGGCGCACCACGTGGCAGATACCCTTCGGGCCAACGGCATGGAGGTAGACATCATCACCATCACCACCAAGGGGGACCTGGTGCTTGACAAGTCACTGGATAAGATTGGCGCCAAAGGCGTGTTCACAGAGGAGCTGGAGGAGAGCCTTCGGAACGGGGCCATTGACATTGCCGTGCACAGCGCCAAAGATGTGCAGTCAACCATTCCGGAAGACCTGGAGCTGCTGGCCTTTATGGAGCGCGAGCAGGTGCATGACGTGGTGATCTCATTCAACCCGCTGTTCAAGCTGGGCGAGGGGCAGCAGGTCATTGGCACCTCGTCTACCCGCCGCCGGTCATTGCTCAAACGCTTCTACCCAAACGTGATCACCGCTGAGTGCCGCGGCAACCTGCAGACCCGTATCCAGAAGCTCAAAGACGGGCAGTATGACGCCATTCTGCTGGCCTACGCCGGGGTGGCCCGCATGCAGTATGACCACATGATTGCCCAGCACCTGCCGCTAGACACGTTCATTCCGGCCGCCGGGCAGGGCAGCGTGGCCATTGAGTGCGCCAAAACCCTTCCGCTGGAGCGGAAATTGAACCTGAAACTGGCGTTAGACCACAAACCCACCCACCTCTGCCTGCTTGCTGAGCGGGCGTACCTGCGCACCATGGAAGGCGGCTGCAGCATTCCTTCCTTCGCCCTGGCAACCTTAGACGCAGACACCTTGACCTTGAAAGCAGGCATCATTAGCCTGGACGGGGAAGAGCTGCTGGTGGAAGAAATGACCGGTTCTCCTGAAGACGCAGAAACCATGGGCGAGCAACTGGCGCACGCGGTACTGAGCCGTGGCGGTGACCGCATCCTGGCTGAAATCAGAAAAGAGAAGGATAGTTAACAGGCCAGGCCGCCCTTTTCACCCGGCTACCCTGGGAGCCGGGTAGAAAGGGCGGCCTGGCGTAGAAAAGAAGTACGTACCAACTTGAAAACCTGTTTTTGGCCTATTTTTCTGAAAACGGCCAAAAACGAACATTGTAACATGAGACCAATTTTGTTCCTGCTGGTGCTGTTGCTAGGTGCTGGCGCCGTGGCTACCGCCCAGAAGAAAAGCAAAAAAGACTATCTGGTGACCATAGAGACCAGCCAGGGCACTATGCGGCTGGTGTTGTTTGAAGACACCCCCAGGCACCGCGAGAACTTCCTGAAGCTGGTGAAAAAGAAGTTCTATGACGGCACCACGTTCCACCGCGTGATCAATGACTTCATGATACAGGGCGGTGACCCCAACAGCAAAGACAGTGACCCCAACAATGACGGGGCGGGAAACCCCGGCTACACCCTTCCGGCCGAGATTCTGCCCCACCACCAGCACGTGTACGGTGCGTTGGCGGCGGCGCGGTTGGGTGATGCCATGAACCCCCGGAAAGAGTCCAGCGGTTCCCAGTTTTACCTGGTGGAAAACCATGAGGGCGTTCCGTTCCTAAACAACCAGTACACCGTGTACGGGCAGGTGATTGACGGTCTGGCCGTAATAGACAAGATTGCCGAGGTGCAGAAAGATTACCGTGACCGGCCCACCGCTGATGTGAAGATGACGGTGACGGCCAGGAAAATGAAAAAGAAGAAAATCACCAAGACCTACGGCTACCGCTACCAATAACCCCCTTTCCCTATGAAAACCATCCTCATCACCGGCTCTAACGGCCTGCTGGGCCAGAAACTGGTAGACCTGCTGCACACAGAGCCTACTGTCAAGCTCATTGCGTCTTCGCGCGGCCAGAACAAGCTGGCCCAGATTTACCCGCAGGTGGCCTTTGCCGCTATGGATGTCACCAACGCCGGGCAGGTGGAGCAGGTGATTGCTGAGACCCAGCCTACCCACCTCATTCATACGGCGGCCATGACCAACGTAGATGACTGCGAGAGCCAGCGCGAGGAATGCTGGAAACAGAACGTAGACGCCGTGGAGAACCTGGTGAAAGCCTGCGAAAAACATGGCGTGCACCTTATTCACGTTTCCACAGATTTCATCTTTGACGGCGAAAACGGACCGTACTCAGAGGAAGCCGAGGGCAAACCGGTGAACTTCTACGGCGAAAGCAAGCTGGCCGCCGAGGAGCTGGTGAAGCGCGCTGCCTGCAAATGGGCCATACTGCGCACCGTGCTGGTGTTTGGCATTGTGCATGACTACGGCCGCTCCAACATTGTGCTGTGGGTGAAAGGCAGCCTGGAGCAGGGCAAGCAGATCAAAGTAGTGAATGACCAGTTGCGTACGCCTACGCTGGCCGAAGACCTGGCCCAAGGCTGCTGGCTGGCCGCCAAGCATGACGCCCAGGGCATCTTCAACATCTCGGGCGAGGAGCTGCTCACCCCGCACCAGATGGCCGTACAGGTAGCCGAGTACTTCAACTTAGACCAGAGCCTGATTGAGGAAGTAGACGGAACTCTCTTCACTCAGCCCGCCAAACGCCCACCGCGCACCGGCTTTGACATCACCAAAGCCAAAACGCAACTGGGCTACCAGCCGCATACCTTCAAAGAAAGCATCGCTATTGTGGCGGGGCAGATTTAGGTTTATTCAAGATTTTGCAAAACCCGTTTTTGCTGTTTTTCAGAAAACAGGCCAAAAACGGGTTTTGCTTTTACCGGTAGGGAAGACCCTGTGGGGATGATGGCGGCCGCAGTGGAACCCACTCCAATCCCTCTCAGGAGGGGAATCTCTGCCCGGGTAAAAAAAGCGATAAGCTCTACCGGATTTGCAATCTGGAAGTACATACCTCAGGGATTTGTAAACCCCGCACGTATTGATCAGCTCGCGCCGCGGAATACAAATCCGCAGGTATCTAAATTCGGGATTGCAAATCCCGAATAGCGGAAGAGTATAGCAAGATCATCTGCAAAAGTAGAAGAGGGAAATCCCCTCCCGGGAGGGGTAGGTTTTACGCAGGAGGTTAGATTTCCTGACCACCAATCCTAAATTATTGCGTAGAAGCAGGTTATGCTGAAGCGCCTGCTGCAAAACCTACAGGAATACTTCTCCTTCTCCCAGCGGGAGTTGCGGCAGTTTTTTCTGCTGCTGTTGCTCATGGGGGCGTGTATTGCGGCCCCGTTCCTCTTCTTTCAAGAAGATGATGCCTATGACCCCACCACTGACCAGCAGCTACTGGACAGCCTGGTGGTACAGCTGGACCAGCAAGCTGAGGACGCCGCCGTGGCCCGGGCTGAGCGCTACAGGCGCAAGCCCATCAAGCTCTACCGCTTCAACCCCAACCAGCTAACGGTGGCGCAGTGGCAGGAACTGGGCCTGAACCAATACCTCGCGCAGCGCATCCTGAACTACCGCGCCAAAGCCGGCGACTTCAAGAGCAAGGCGCAGCTCCAGAAAATCTACGGCCTGCCAGATTCCCTCTTCCAGCTGTGGTACCCGTACATTCAATTGCCAGATGAAAGTCCGGGCTACGCCCGAAACCAAGACCGTGCGTTTAGCGGCTCTTTTTCTGAAAACAGGCCAAAAACAGACTTCCCGCGTAAGCGGTGGCAGCTGCAGCCGTTTGACCTGAACACCGCCGACACGACTGAACTGAAGCAAATCAGGGGCATTGGCAGCAAACTCTCGCAGCGAATTATCAATTTCAGAGACAAGATGGGCGGTTTCCACAGCATCGACCAGGTGACCGAGGTGTACGGCCTCCCGCCCGAAGTGGCAGACAGCGTGCGCAAATACGCGTTTATTTCAGAAGCCAGCCGTGTCCAGAAAATCAACCTGAACACCGCCACTTTTGACGAACTCAGGGCGCACCCGTACATTGGCTACAGCCTGGCCCGCTCCATTGTCAACTACCGCACCCAGCACGGCCCGTACCCCAGCGTAGAGGAACTGCGCAAGATCAAGGTGCTCAAAGAGGAGCAGTTCCAGAAGATGCAGCCGTATCTGGTGGTGCAGTAAGCCAAGATTTTTTTACGGCACCACAGTGTTCTTGTGCATACCCTATGGTAGGGCGGGTTTGGTGCTGGAAGGGTGTGGTTAATGCAAACCGTTCTTCCGGCAATACTCTTTTTTTAGGCAATAGCCCTTGCCTTCTCCCTGATGTACAAATTCTGCTTTCCCATCTTTATTGATCAAGGAGTGTCTCCTCTGCTCCTATTAGGTAATCATATGTTATTTGTTTATTAACAATTATTTAATCCAATGCTCAGGACTTATTGCAAAATTTGTCAAAAGTTTTTGTTTTAATAAAAAATATTTGTTCCTTGGCCATGAAGAAAGAAATGCCTGCCTTTTAGGAGGATAAGCTGCAGATATTAAAATTTTTTCAAAAGTTACACGACCAGATTAGAGGGATTATTGGAGAAGGGCAGGTGAAGGGAGTCGTTTTATGAAATTCATAAAAGAGCTCAGGAGGGAACTGCTAAGAACAGCCAACCCTCTACAGCGTGCTGACTGGTACCACCCTCAAGCCAACAAGCGCTAGAGCAGCGGGAAAGGGTAAGCCAAGGATAAGCTCCCATTCAAAAAGTACCACATAAGGGATAGTGATTTGTGATGGTAGGCTTTCACGAGCTTACTGAATGGAGCGGTCAATACAGAAAAACAATTGCCGGGGGTATGACAAGCTGCCCTTCAAAAATAGGATCAGTAATAAACTAGAACGGATACATAAGACTAATTAGACTTCATGCTTTTATGAAACAATTGCTACTACTAAAAAACACTGGAAGTGCCCGACGAGGAGGCTCGCTGCTGTTGTTGGCGCTGCTGGGCCTTGCTCCGTTTGAGGGCTCTGCTTCTAAGAGAGAGCCTTCTAAGGTTGGTCTGGAGGTGACTTCTGCCAATGAGAAACAAAATGGACCCGTCACCGGGGTGGTAAAAGACGCCGCCGGCCAACCGCTGCCTGGTGTTTCGGTTTCTATAAAAGGAACCACCATTGGAGCCGTTACTGACATTGACGGGAAATTCAGCATCAACACCTCAGGGGTTAGCCAACCCGTGCTTGTCTTCACCTACATAGGGTTCAGGAACCAGGAGATAGCCTACACAGGGCAAACATCCTTGAATGTAGCTCTGCAGGAAGACACCAAATTGATGGATGAGGTGGTAGTGGTAGGCTATGGTACTCAAAAGAAAGCAAATTTGACGGGGGCTGTGCATCAAATTGAGGCCGAAGCTTTGGAAGACAGGCCGATAACAAATGTGACCTCAGGTATGCAGGGCCTTATGCCGGGCGTTACCATCACCGGGGCATCCGGTGCACCTGGTAACAATGGCGGCTCCATCCGGATCAGGGGGATTGGTACCATTGGAAACCCTACTCCTTTAGTAGTGATTGACGGAATTCCAGAAGGAAATATTGATATCCTTAATCCAAATGATATAGAGTCAATTACAGTTTTGAAAGATGCGGCCTCTTCCTCAATTTTTGGAGTGCGCGGAGCTAATGGGGTTATTTTGGTGACCACTAAAAAAGGTAAGTCAGGCAAACCTAACATTTCTTACAATTCCTACTTTGGAGTGCAAACACCAACCGCATTACCTGAGTTCGTAGGCTCACCTGATTACATGACTCTGCTCAATGAAGCCCAGGTTAATGCTGAACGTAACCCAACATATTCACCCGAGGATATTGAAATTGCCCGCAATGGCTCTGATCCTAATTACTTCGCCAATACCAACTGGGTGAAAGAAGTTTATAAGAGTTACGCACCTCAGCAAAGCCATAACCTAAGTGTAAGTGGCGGGGGGGATAATGTAAATTATGTATTGTCTTATGGTTTTTTAAAAGAAGGAGGCTTAGTGACCGGAGATGCCTTTGAGGCCAATCGGCACAATGTGCGGGCTAAGTTAAGTACCACTTTGGTAGATCGTCTTGATGTTTCTGCCAATCTGGGCTACATAGACAGAGCGTATTCTGGAGCTGCTGCGGGTACTGGTCCTCTTTATTCCGCCCTTTCCATCAAGCCTTTAGTGCCGGTGCGTTTTACCACAGGTACGTGGGGCTACCATGGTGGGCAGAGTAACCCAATAGCCGTTGCTACTGATGGAGGTTATAATAAATTTGGGTCACAGGAATTTACCGGTAACCTGAGCGCCACTTTAAAAATCATAGATGGGTTAAATGTGAAAGGTCAGTATGGCATCATTAGATCTAATTCTAAGCGCGATATCTTCAATAAGACCATTAATTATTATAGCCCAGACCCATCAGTTACAGACCCAATCTATACAACCGGCTATCCAAACAATTTTGAGGCCCGTGACTATACCAACTTTTATCAAACGTTTATTGGTACCGCTGAGTATGAGAAACGGATTGCTGATGACCATTACGTGAAACTACTGTTAGGTGCTTCGCAGGATGAAAATATTGGAGATAATTTTACCGCCTCCAGAACCAACCTGGCCACTCAGGAAGTGGGCCACATCGCGCTGGGAACCGATAAACAGCAAAATGACGGTAGCGCGGCTCAAAATGCCCTTCGTTCTGCCTTTGGCCGGTTGAACTACGGTTTCAGAGACAAATATCTAGTAGAATTGAACTTCCGCTATGACGGGTCTACCCGCTTTGCGCGTGATAAGCGCTGGGATTTATTCTATGCTGCTTCTGCAGGTTGGGTGTTTACTGAGGAAAGCTTCTTTGAAGGGGTTAAAAACATTGTAAACTTCGGGAAAGTGCGATTCTCCTACGGAACTCAAGGTAATGACAGAATTACGTTGCCAGGCGGAGGAATTATTGATTTTGGTTATATGGATATCCTTGGAACAGTAACCACCATGCCCATAGGGAACCAAGAAACCTTTGGTATGAGACAAACCAAGGTAGGTAATGAAATTTTAACTTGGGAATCAGCTATTAAGCAAAATATAGGGTTTGATTTAGCATTTGCCAACAACCGTCTGAACATTACGGGAGATTACTTTATCAATGAAACGGCTGACATTCTTTTGGTTCTTCCACAGCCGGCCCCTTTCGGGAATATATTCCCGCCCCAAAACGCAGGTAGAGTAGAAAACAGAGGTTGGGAGTTACAGGCGGGCTGGAAAGACCGCAAAGGTGATTTTGACTATAGCTTTAACTTCAATATCTCAGACGTAAGAAACAAAATTACCAGTCTGGGAGGTACCTTGGCTACTTACGGTGACCAGGTACGTTTGATAGGCGAGCCTATTGATGCATTTTATGGGTTAGTGGCTGATCGCCTGGCTCAGGAGTCTGACTTCTCTTATAAGCCAGAATCTGGCACCTTTGTAGCTGATTTCCCTTACATAGCCGGTGATAAGATAGCGCCAGGTGATATTATTTATAAAGACCTGAACGGAGACGGACAAATCACACTAGAAGGTGACCGGCAAGTAATTGGAAGTGCTATTCCCCGTTACACGTTTGGTTTTAGAGGTGATGTGGCCTGGAAAGGGTTTGATTTTCGTTTCTTTCTGCAAGGGGTAGGAGATGTAGATGGTTACTTGATGGGCAATGCCCGGCATGCTTTTGCCGCAGAAAGTAATATGGCGCAAAAAATACACTTAGATCGCTGGACCCCTGATAATCCAGGGGCCAGTTACCCTCGTTTGGCATATCAGCTTACCCATAACCAACGGCTGTCTACTTATTGGCTAGAAGATGCTTCTTATCTGCGGCTTAAAAACGTGCAACTTGGGTATACTTTGCCTGCCACGCTTACTGAAAGAGTGCGGGTAAGCCGTCTGCGCATATATGCCTCTGCTGACAATATATTTACCAAGACAGACTACTTCTATGGTTATGACCCAGAATCTCCTATCAGCAACGGGAACTTTTATCCGCAAGTGAAAACGTTCGTGTTGGGTGTAAACATCAATCTTAAGTAAGCAGTATCATGAATAAGACGAAATTATACAGCCTGTTATTAAGTGCGCTCCTGCTGGGGTCTTGTAACGATGATTTTCTGGAACGAGCTCCTTTAGATGAAATTTCCAATGAAACTTTCTGGCAAACCGAAGATCAGTTGGTGTTGGCTGTTAACGCGCTGTATGCTAACGTGAAAGCTTATAACACGGTTAGCATGGAGAATATGGGAGATAATACCCTGTGGCCTTCTTCTACAGCCTATCAATTGATAGGTAGCGGAAATTACGGGAATGACTTGGCTACACTCAATAATGAGTATACCTCTCAGTATGCTGGAGTACGTCAGGCTAACGCGTTTCTGGAGAATTATCAAAAAGCCAATGTAAATCCGGCGCGTAAAGAAGCCCTTGCGGCCGAAGTACGGGTTATCAGAGCCTTAATGTACAGCTATCTTGTTAACTTTTGGGGAGATGTGCCTTTGGTGACCAAAACCCTCACGTTAGAAGAGGTATTTGTACCCCGCACCCCAAAAGAGGAAGTGTTAGACTTTGTCCTGGCTGATCTGGATCTAGCCGCACAGCACTTAGACCCCGCTATCCCGACAGGCGCTAATTTAGGGCGCATGAACAAAGGTGCAGCCCTAGCCCTGAAGGCCCGTATTGCTCTGTACCACGGTCGGTATGATGTAGCTGAGAAAGCCGCCAAAGATGTCATGGATCTGGGAGTTTATCAATTGTTCACCTCTGGCAATCCGGATCGGAATTACTATGATTTGTTTACCTATAAAGGCAAGCTAGCTACTAATAACAACAAAGAGACCATCATAGCCCGCTTAACTATAGATTTATTAGGTTATTATCATAACCTGAGCCGCGAAATTCAGGTGCCGGACCAGGTAGTACGCTGGAACCCCACTAAATCATTGGTAGATTCTTACCTGATGAAAGATGGTTTGCCTATTGAGACATCTCCGCTCTACAACGTTACCAAGTACGAAGATGTGTTTGAAAACCGTGATCCCCGCATGACCCAGACTATCTTGAAGCCGGGTGCAGCTTGGGGCGGGCGTTTAGATGGCCGACCAGCTAACCAGAATCCAGACCCTTCTATTTTCATGGTTCCTAAATTCACATCAGATGGCCGTGGGGCAGTTACTGTTACAGGATATTATTTCACTAAATACGCAGAGATTTCCACAGTAGGTAGTGTTAGCCGTGACTATAATGATATCCACTTGTTGCGCTATGCTGAAGTGCTGCTTACCTATGCTGAGGCACGTTTGGAGCAGGGCAAACTGACCCAGGCAGACTTGGATATAACCATTAACCTGTTGCGTGACCGGGTAGGTATGAAACGTATGGACTTGGCGGAGCTGGCGGCTAATGGGCTTGATGTGCGGGAAGAAATTAGACGGGAACGCCGGGTGGAGCTTGCCCTGGAGGGACAGCGCTATTTTGATATCAAGCGCTGGAAGCAAGGCCATCTTTTGGCCGAGGATACCAAAGGAACCAATGTGAACTGGTTATCAAATCCTGCTTCTGCTTCTAACTTGCGTAGAGATCCCCAAGGGTTCATTATAGCCTTGAGCGGTAGAACCTTTGATCCTGCTAAGCATTACTTATGGCCAATCCCGCTGTCACAGCTAGAGAGATTCCCTGGCTTAGGGCAAAATCCAGGTTGGGATAGATAATGAATAAAGAAGCTCATCTATCTATTTGTTCTGATGGTAAACAAATGGATAGATGAGCTTCTCCTTGACATTCTGAGGATAAGACAACTGTTGTTTATAATAGTTTGGTTGATTCTGTTAGGGCTTAAATACTTAGTATTTACTTACATGTATAGCTATAACTGAATTTTATTATCATGTAATTCTTTAGTAAACACAGTTATAGTTATTAAAGCTTATTTGATAAAATACCCTTGTTTATTCTCCTAACAGGTGCTAAAAGAAATCTAGTAAACCTTTGCATCATCCATGCATTTTGTACTATCAGATTGTAGTGACATTTAACATTTTCAAATAATGAGAAAAATTCTAATACTATTTCTTGCACTCTTAGCAGGCGTTTCCCTTAATGCCTGTAAAGATGATGATATGGACGGCTTGATGGCGCCTGCAGCAGACTTCAATTTTACTCCATTGAAACCGGTAGAAGGAGTAAAAATGCTCTTTTATGCTGATCCAACTGAAGGTTCTGAAAAAATAACAGAATGGCATTGGAGTTTTGGAGATGGTAAAAACTCCACTTCAAACAAGCGGAACCCATATTTTACCTATGAGTCACCAGGGACTTATGAAGTAGTCCTAACCGTCAAAAATGCGGGTGGGGCTACTACTAGAGTGACTAAGTCAGTTACAGTAAATAAGATTCCAAAATTTAATTACACTAAAGTTTGGGAATTCAGTAACAGTACACCTGTTACTAAACTGAATGAAGGATCTAGTTCGCCAGTGATTGGTGATGACGGCACCGTTTATTATGTAGAAGGCCAGGGCAATCCAGTGGCCAACAGCAAAGTGGTGGCGGTGACAGACCTGGGGGCCACAGCCCAATTGAAGTGGGCTACTGCTGTTGGAAATTATATCGCCAATGCTCCGTCTATTGGAACTGATGGTAGCATTTACATAAATACTTGGGACAACACTAAATCTCTCTATAAACTAAACGGAACTGATGGATCTGTGATGTGGATGCGGGGAGGATCAGGACTTCTGGGAGCTTCCAACACTACCCCCGCCGTAGATGCACAAGGTAATATTTACCATGGTTCAAGATACACTTCACCCAATGGAGGCTTTTTCTCATGGACTCCGGGCGGCGATAAACGCTGGCAGATTGTTGGGGTAGGCTCTTTCTTCTCCTCCCCTGTATTGAGCAAAGATGAAGCGACAGTCTATGTGTACAACGCCACCGAAGGAAAATTATGGGCAGTGAATACCACAGACGGATCCCGTAAATGGACTGAATCTGTAGGGGTGGGCACTGCTGTCCATGGAACCTCATTGTCTATGGGCGCAGACGGTACTATTTTTTATACTACCAATACACACGTGGTGGCCATTACAGATAATGGCGCTACTGGTGCGGTGAAATGGTCTACCGCAGTTACCGGAGCTGCCCAATCAGGCGTGGTTATTGGAGCTAATGGTGATCTGTATACGGGTTCTACCTTAGGGCTTGTTTGCTTAAACCCAGCAGATGGCACTATCAGATGGACCTATGCCATGAGCAGCAATGAGAGTGTACCCGCCGTAGACAAGGAAGGGCGCATCTACCTGGGCTCTACCAATGGGAAACTGGTAGTAGTGAACGAGGAAGGGATATTAGTGTCTGAAATTCCGTTGGGAGACGGTAACGTGAACTCCCCCACCATTACCAGTAACGGGACAGTATATGTAGAGGGGGTTTCAGGAGCCAACATCAAACTCTACAAAATTGCCGTGGAAGACAGCGGTCCCGCCAACTCTTTCTGGCCCATGAAAGGAAGAAATGTGAAGAACACCAGCCAATCAAAATAACCGGTTTATCTTAAACTGAAATTTTGGGTTCCTCTCCTCTTAAAATGTTAAGCATACAAATGAAGAATATCCTCCTTGGAGTGATGGCAGGAGCCGCCTTAATGGTGGCCTCCTGTTCTCCTTCCGCCACTCAATCAGCCTCTGAGAGCCAGGCAAAAAAGCAAAATGCGCGTAAATCCCAGAACCCAGAACAACTGCGGGTCATGTGCTACAACATCCACTACGCCAATCCGCCCAGTAAGGAGAAGACGTTTATTGATTTGGACGCCATTGCGCGGGTCATCAAAGATGAAAACCCAGACGTGGTGGCGCTACAGGAGGTAGATGTAAACACCGCCCGTTCCGGTAAAATCAACGAAGCAGAGCAACTGGCTAAGAAAACCGGCATGAAAGCCTATTACTTCGCCAAGGCCATTGACCATGACGGCGGCGACTACGGCGTAGCCATGTTGTCTAAGTATGACCTGACAGACACCAAGACCTATGCCTTGCCAGATGACCGCAGCACCAACCCAGAGCCACGGGTCATGGCCACGGCCAAGGTGAAAACCAAGTCAGGGTTTGAGTTCATGTTTGCCGTTACCCACCTGGAGGTGAGAAGGGAAGAAAACCGGATGATGCAGATGGCTGAGATTGAGCGCATTGTAAAAGCTACCTCGCTGCCCGTGATCATTGCCGGTGATTTCAACGCCCGGCCGGAAAGCACCACTATTCAGTATTTGGATAGATTGTTCACCCGTACCTGCCAGACCTGCCCGCCTACCATACCGGTCATCAACCCCAACAGAACCATTGACTTCATCGCCTTCCGGCCAGGTGAAAAGTTTAAGGTATTGGAGCACAAAGTGATACCGGAGACCTACGCCTCTGACCACTTGCCTGTCTTCAGCGTATTGGAGATTAACCCCAACTAATGCCCTCGTCTGCACGTGACAGCCGGAGGCTGTTTTCGGCCTGTTTTTTGAAAAATAGACCCAAAACAGCCTCGGCTCCTGTGCCGTATAGAAGAAATACTTCATTGCCTGCTCCCCATTTTAATCTTCAGCAGGATTTTACCTTTTAAGCACCACTTGTATGCCTAGACATCTTTTTGCGTTTTTCATTGGCCTTGCTTTCTTCTCCCTCTCCTGTAAAGACTCTGACAAGAAAGAAGACCCGGCTCCCCAACCAGAACCTAAAGAAGTAGTGTCTTCTATAAAAGTGATGACCTACAACATTCACCACGCCAACCCGCCGTCCCGCGCCAATGTGATTGACTTGGATGCCATCACCAACGTGATCAAAGCCGAGAAGCCCGATGTGGTAGCCTTGCAGGAAGTGGATGCCAACACCCAGCGGTCCGGACCGGGGAACCAGGCGCAGCAATTGGCCGCGCGGCTGGGCATGCAGTTCTATTTTGTAAAGTCTATTGATTACCAGGGCGGAGAATACGGAGTGGCCATCTTGTCTAAATACCCGCTAACCGAGAAAACTATGTATATGCTGCCAACCAAAGCCGGTACTGGCGGGGAGGCCCGTGTGTTGGCCACTGCCAAAGTAACCCTGCCAGATGGGATGGTATTCCGGTTTGGGAGCACGCACCTAGATGCGCAGTCAGACCCGGCCAACCGCCAGTTGCAGATAGAAAAAATTACCGATTTGGCCTCCCAGGAAAGCCTGCCCTTCCTCATTGCCGGTGACTTCAATGCCACTCCGGGCTCAGAGGTCATCAATACCCTGGACGGCAGCTTTAAGAGAACCTGCCAAGCCTGTGCGCCTACCATTCCGGCAGTGAGTCCAACTAAGGCTATTGATTTTATTGCCTATAAGTACCCGGCCCCCAAACTAAGTGTAGTTTCTCATAACGTAGTCAATGAGCAGTATGCCTCAGACCACCGGCCCGTTGTAGCAGTGATTGGCATTGCAAAGTAACTGCATGAAGAACCTCTGGAGAACCTTTACCCTGGTGCTGTTGCTAGTGGCTTTTTGCCGTACGGGAATGGCCCAGCAAAAACGGGCCCTCACGTTTGCAGTGGTCACTGATACGCACATTGGCAAAAGCGGGAATGATACGGGCTTGGCGTCCATTGTGAAAGACATCAATGGAAACCCTGACATACATTTTGTCCTGCACGCCGGCGACGTTAGCGACTTTGGGTACAATGACCAGCTGGGCAAGGCCAAGGAACTCATGGACGGGCTGAATAAACCCTATTTCATAGTACCCGGTAACCATGATACCGGCTGGTCTGCCAGCGGAGGCCTGGTGTACAACACCCTCTGGAAAGAACAGAAGTTTGTGACTGATATTGAAGGCGTCCGTATCATCGGGTTCAGTACTGGGCCTTACGGCCGAATGTCAAGAGGATATGTGCCGCTGGACCAGATGCGGTGGCTGGACAGTCTGGTGCAAGCTACGCCAAAGAAGCAGCCCGTATTTTTCATTAGCCATTATCCGTTAGATGAAGGGCTAAGCAATTACAGCCAGGTCTTTGACAAACTGCACCAATTGAACACGCTCGCCGTTTTCTGCGGGCATGGGCATGTGAACAAGCTGTATGACTATGACGGGGTGCCGGGCATCATGACCAGAACCGCCCAGGTAAGACAAGGTACGCTGGCCTACAATATCTTCACCCTCACACCAGATTCGCTCCGTGCTCAGATGAAAGAGGTGGGGAGGCCACTTGGTGCTGCTTGGGCTTCCCTTTCGGCCAAAGGGAAAAGAGCAAGAACCAGAACCGCTGCTTTAACTCCCGGCAGATCCCCTATCGCCCCTGAGCATAAGCAGGTGAGGGCGGTATGGACCTACCAGGACAAAGGCAACATTGTCTCTACCCCGGCAATCTGGAAAGATCAGGTGCTGCTAGGGAACCTGCTGGGCGAGTTCAAATCCCTTAACCCAAAGAAAAACAGGGTCAACTGGAGTTTCAACGCAGGGCAGGGAATTTATGCGTCGCCGGTGGTGACGGGCAACCGGGTGATATTTGCCTCTTCAGACAGTTCTGTCTACTGTCTGAATGCCCGTACAGGAAAGCTGCTGTGGCGGGTGAAAACCCAGGCTCCGGTGCTGGCCACCCCTACCGTTGAGAAGGGGACAGTCTATATTGGCAGCAGTGACTCCACCTTCAGGGCGTTAGCCATACAGTCAGGCAAAGTGCTGTGGGCATATAAGGGGCTGGAGGGGTTTCCGGCCAGCCAGCCAACGGTGGCAGAAGGGAAAGTGGTGTTTGGCACCTGGGGCAAAACTCTTTATGCGCTCAACAGCAGAGACGGGAGCCTTGCCTGGACATGGAAGAACCTTGACTACAGCCACTACTACTCCCCGGCCATGTGTGTTCCCGTGATCCAGAACAAGAAGGTGTACATGGTGGCCCCAGATGAAAAACTGCGCCAATTTGACTTAGAAACCGGTGAGCAAACCTTTACCACCGCCAGATACCGGGTGCGGGAGTCGTTAGGCGGACAGGCAGAGCAGAAGCTGTTGGTGGCAAAGACTATGCAGGACTCAGTAGTGGTTTGGAGCACAAAAGGAGCGCAGCCTGAGCCGGTACTGAACTTCCATGCAGGGTTTGGAAACGATTTTTCAGCCTCTATGCCCGTTATTCAGGAAAAAACAGCCTTCTTCGGGACCACGTTTGGGCGGGTTTATGCGGTTGAGTTGCAGGCAGGGAAGGTGAGTTGGGTTTATCAGGCCAGTGAAGACATGATCAACACGGTACGGGTGTTACCCAACGGGAAAGTGCTGGCTGCCAGCGTTGACGGTAAAGTTGTATTACTGGAAGGATTAAAATAAAGGATCTCTGCCGTGCCTCTAACAGTGGGCGCAGCTAAGATGGTGAATTTTCTGTTTCCGGCCTGTTTTCTGAAAAACAGGCCGGAAACAGAAAACCTATACAGGCTGCAAGAGGAAGGCAGGAAAATGAAACTCATGCTGGAGGAACCGCCTTCTCCCCATCTTTGCCTGTCTGGAGGCTCCTGTTTATGGGCTGTTTTTCTTAAATCAGAGCAAAACCAGGAATAATGTTGCGCGTGCCACCGGTTAGGCAAATGCTGCCAAAGCCAGAAAATGGCTATTCCTCTAATAATAAATGTCTATTGCCCCTCGTAACTAGAAGCCTATGAATATTGTCATCGCCCCAGATTCTTATAAAGGGAGTTTATCAGCCAAAGAAGTGGGGCTTACAATTCAGGAGGCTTTTCAAATGGAGGCCCCTGAGGCCAAGGTGTGGGTGGTTCCTATGGCAGATGGCGGGGAAGGAACCCTGGAAACCCTACTCTATTCTACAAACGGTACCAAGGTAGAAACAACGGCAAGTGGCCCTTTGGGCAACACTGTAACCACAGGCTATGGCATCCTGGGTGATGGGCGTACCGCTGTTATTGAAATAGCCCAGATTGCTGGCCTGACCATGGTACCTGATGCGGAGAGGAATCCAATGCAGACAACCTCGTACGGGGTGGGGGAGCTGATCAAAGAAGCCCTTGGCAAAGGCATCAGAAACTTCATTATTGGTCTGGGCGGAAGTGCCACCAATGATGGGGGCTTGGGTATGTTGCAGGCGCTGGGGGTGGTGTTTCAGGATGAAGAGGGGAAGCCGGTGCAACCCATTGGGGCATCCCTTTCTAAAATAGTGAGCGTAGACTTTGCGCCTCTTCTCCCTCAGATGCAGGAGTGTCAATTTAAAATTGCCAGTGATGTGAAAAATCCGCTGTGCGGATCAAATGGCGCCTCCTTTACCTATGGCTCCCAGAAAGGGGCCTCTCAGGAGCAGGTGGTGCTGCTGGATAAGGGCATGCGCAACTTTGCTGATTTAATAGAGCAGGCCCTGCAGCAGAAGCTGCAGCAGATGCCGGGGGCGGGGGCTGCAGGAGGCCTGGGGTTTGCCTTTCTCGCTTTGGGCGCAACCCTGGAGCCAGGGGCGCGGCTTATAGCCAATGCCGCAGGTTTAGACCGTTATGTGCAGCAGGCAGACTGGGTTATTACCGGTGAGGGACAGAGTGATTACCAGACCTTGTACGGGAAACTCCCTTTGCATATAGCCCAGGTGGCCCGTTCTTACGGCAAGCCAACCATTTTGATTTCTGGGGCCTTGGGGCGCGGGCATGAACAGCTTTTACCCCATTTTTTCAGCTGCCACGCCATTACCCATGCCCCCGTGACGTTGCAAGAGGCCATGGCCAGCAGCAAAGAAAACCTCTATTTCTGCGCCCGTAACATTGCCCGGCTTATCTCAAAGAAAAACCACTAAACAGGCTATATGGTACAGGGAGCTTTACTTTGTTTGATACTGGTGGCAGGGGTGGCGTTCATTGTGGTGGCCACTGCAAAATTTAAGCTGCATCCTTTCCTGGGGTTACTGCTGGCTGCCTTTGGGGTGGGTATTGCCGCTGGGGTTCCCTTGCCAGAGGTGGTCAAAGCGGTGAATGACGGTTTTGGCGGACTCATGGGCTATATTGGGATAGTGGTGGTGGCCGGCACTATCATTGGTAAAATTCTGGAAAAATCAGGTGCTGCGCTGCGTATGGCCGAGGTGGTTCTGCGGGTGGTGGGGGAGAAAAGACCGCAGCTGGGCATGTCCTTAATTGGGGCGCTAGTGAGTATTCCGGTGTTTTGTGATTCTGCGTTCGTCATCTTGAGCAGCCTTAGAAAAGCGCTGGCGCAGAGGGCGCACGCCCCGCAGGCATCTATGTCAGTGGCCCTTGCCACGGGTTTGTATGCAACGCATACGCTGGTCCCGCCCACCCCGGGTCCCATAGCCGCAGCGGGTAATATTGGTGCCAGTAACTACCTGGGTACGGTGATTCTGTTCGGGTTGATCGTGTCTGTGCCTACCATGTTGGCCGGCTATTTCTGGGCCACCAACGTCGCCGTTAAAATTCCGGTGGAAGAGGAGCAGGAGCCAACCGACTCCTATGAGGACATTCTCAAGGATTTCGGCCAAATGCCTTCCGCTTTCAAAGCCTTCACCCCCATTCTATTGCCCATTGTCTTGATTGGGGCAGGCTCAGTAGTCAGCTTCCAGCAGTGGTCAGGGGAGGCGGCCTATGTCATGCTTTTTCTGGGAACGCCTGTGGTGGCGTTGCTCCTAGGGGTTTTGGCCGCGTTTGCCCTACTGCCCAAATGGAATGAAGAAACCCTGACCGGTTGGGTGGGCGAAGGGCTGAAAGATGCCGCCGTCATTCTCCTCCTTACCGGTGCCGGCGGTGCCTTTGGGGCGGTGATCAAAGCCACCTCTGTTGCAGAAGTGATCAAAGGGGTGGCTCAGGGCGAAGCCATGCAGGGAGCCTTGTTGCTGCTTGTGCCCTTCCTGATTGCGGCAGCCCTAAAGACGGCCCAGGGGTCTTCAACCGCCGCCCTGGTTATTACCTCAGCGCTGGTTGCCCCTACTCTTGCTCAGGCGGGCATTGTGGGCGCGGTGCCCTTGGCTTTAGTGGTCATGGCCATAGGGGCAGGGGCAATGGCGGTAAGCCATGTGAATGACAGCTATTTCTGGGTGGTGACACAGTTCAGCGGCTTAAAAGTAGCAGATGCCTATAAAGCCCACACCATGGCTACCTTGCTGCAGGGGATCACGGCTATTATAACGACCATGATCCTGTGGTGGCTCTTGGTATAGCCAGCTGCAAGTGGTTACTGCTGGTGCAGGCTCTGGTTTTACGCTGATTTCTGAAAAGTAAGCCATAAACAGCCTGTAAAGAGGGTATGATGCTGGCCAGGCTAAGAAATTATATTTTGTAAGCGCATAGAAGTAGTAAATTATAAGGAAAACCAATTTTTAGCGTAAAGACTTTTATAAAAAAATACCGAAAGTATTTTAAGATTAGGTAAAAAAGTTGTTATTTGTAAAGTGATTAGTTGCAAACAGGTATGAGTACATTAATTCAGGTAGATGCTTATATAGATTCTCTAAACCATGTAGAGAAGAAAAAATATAACCAGAAGATTAAAATAATCAAGGAGTTGTATGTGCAGGGGCCTAAGACCAACGCAGAAATCTGTACAGATTTCCGGATCAGTTCCCCCACCTCCAAAGGTCTTCTGAAAGAGTTGATAGAAGAAGGGTTGGTAGAGAAGCAGGGGCAGGGGAAATCTGAGGGCGGGAGAAAACCAGCCCTGTATGGTCTTCGGGATAACTCTTTATACGTGTTGAGCATAGCCTTGGGCCGTTTTAGAACCCGTATGGCCATCTTTGACAACAACAACAATAACATTACCCGTACCCGCGTCCTGCCTATCCATATCTCCAAAGACATGGGCATCATAGAACAACTCTATGAACACGCAGAAGAGCTCATTGCCTCCTCTGGTATTGACCGGGAAAAACTGTTGGGTATTGGGCTCAGCATGCCCGGCCTGGTAAATGCCAAGGAAGGAAACAACCACACCTATCTTATTCCGCCTTCCGGAGCAGAGTCCCTGCAAAAAATACTTTCAAGCAAGTTCAACAAACCTGTCTACCTGCAGAATGACGTCAAGAGCATTGCGTTGGCAGAGTATAGGTTTGGGTTGGCCAAAGGCCGGAAAAATGTGCTGGTGCTAAAACTGGACTGGGGCATTGGCTTGGGCATTTTAACCGACGGGAGACTGAACAGCGGCTACACGGGCTTCGCCGGTGAGATAGGGCACATCCCGCTGGTAAACAATGGCGCCCTTTGCTATTGTGGCAAGATAGGCTGCCTGGAAACGGTGGCCTCCGGCATTGCGCTCACCAGAATGGCCAAAGAGGGCATCCAATCGGGCCAGTATTCCCTGCTCAACGAGCTTTCCGGAGGCGAAATAGACAAGATTAACCCGCAACTCATCATTGACGCCGCCAACCTGGGTGACCAGTTTGCCATTAATATTCTTTCAGAAATGGGCATCAGCCTGGGCAGGGGCATTGCCATTTTGATTCAGTTGCTGAACCCGGAGCTCATTATCCTGGGCGGCAGAATGGCCGAGGCCAGACAATACATCACCACCCCCATTCAGCAGTCCATTAACCAGTACTGCATGGCCCAGATGCGGGAGAAGACAGAGATTGTGCTGTCTACCCTAGGGCTGGAGGCAGATATTATGGGGCCGGTGGCCGTGGTCATGGAGAACATTTTTGAAGACGTGCTGGAGAGTGACAGTGAATAACCCCAGGCCAGGTTTCTGTTTTTGCCTGTTTTCAGAAAAACAGGCCAAAAACGCCTAAGACGCAGCTAGCTAGGTGTGCCCTTGTAGCGCCTTTGTTTTGATAAGATTATAAAGACTGTAGTGCTGAGTAAGAAGTTAATAGTGGAAGATGAAACAATTACAGATGAATAAATACTTTTCTTTTGTACTGGCCCTAATAGCCCTGCTGGCGGTGGCTTGTACCAACACGGGGCAGCGGGAAACAGAGGCGGGCAAAGCCAGTGAACAGCAAGACCAGGTGATTGCGGCGGCCAGAGGGGTCATGCAACGGTTGATTGGCGACCGGGCCAAAGACATCACCCTTGAAATCATTCCAGCCCAGGACAGCCTGGATACCTATGAGATTGAAGCCAAAAACGGGAAATTAACCGTGAGGGGCAGCAGTGCCGTGGCCATGACCTTTGGGTTTCACCAGTACCTCAAGAAAGCCACCAACAGCATTGTAAGCTGGAGCGGGAACCATCTGAACCTGGGGGACCAATGGCCAGACTATGCCAAAGAACGCGCCACCTCGCCGTACCAATACCGCTATTTCCTGAACGTGGTGACCTACGGCTACACCACGCCTTACTGGGACTGGGAGCGCTGGCAAAAAGAGATTGACTGGATGGCCCTGCACGGCGTGAACATGCCGTTGGCCGTGGTAGGCAGTGAGGCCATTGCCGAACGGGTTTGGAAAAAGCTGGGCCTCACCAACGAGGAAATCAGGGAATTCTTCACCGGACCGGCGCACTTGCCGTGGCACCGCATGGGCAACATCAACAAATGGGACGGCCCTTTCCCAGACGGTTGGCATGACGGTCAGGTAAAACTACAGCACCAGATTCTGGACCGCATGAAAGAACTGGGATTTGAACCCATCGCGCCCGCGTTTGCCGGTTTTGTGCCTGAGGGTTTCAAGAAAAGGCACCCAGAACTGAAAGTGAACGCCCTGAAGTGGGGTGGCTTCCCAGAGGAAAACAATGCCTACGTGCTGGCCCCAGATTCGCCTTTCTTTGAGAAGATAGGGAAGCTATTTGTGGAGGAATGGGAAAAGGAATTTGGGAAACACAAGCTGTATCTGTCAGATAGCTTCAACGAGATGGACGTGCCCGTACCCAAAGACAACCCCAACGCCAAATATGACCTGCTGGCTGGCTACGGCGAGTCTATCTACAAGTCTATTGTGGCCGGTAACCCAGATGCCGTGTGGGTGACCCAGGGCTGGACCTTCGGCTGGCAAGCCGATTTCTGGGACAAGAAAACCCTGAGCGCCATGATGTCCCGGGTGCCAGATGACAAAATGATCATCCTGGACCTGGCCAATGAATACCCGAGCCTGGTTTGGAACATCCCATCGGTATGGAAGGAGCACGAAGGCTTCTATGGAAAGAAATGGGTGTACAGCTACGTGCCAAACTTCGGGGGCAAAACCCCTTATACCGGCGTATTGTCTATGTACGCCTCGGGGGCTATTGAAGCTCTGAAATCACCGTACCGCAAGACGTTGATTGGTTTCGGCTCAGCGCCGGAAGGCATTGAGAACAATGAGGTGGTGTATGAACTGCTGGCAGACATGGGCTGGGCGCACGAGGAAATCAACCTGGACCAATGGATGCAGGCGTACAGCAAAGCCCGCTACGGCGGCTATCCGGCCGAGGTGCAGACCGCCTGGGACCAGCTCCGCAAATCAGTGTTCAACAGTTTCTCGCCGTACCCGCGCTTTGTGTGGCAGTTGGTGGTGCCAGACACCAGAAGAAAAGGGGTGGTGAACACAGAGCCGCTCTTCTTTAAAGGGGTTGAAAACTTCCTGGCCGGTTCAGAGAAGCTCAAAAGTAGCCCATTATACCGCCATGACGCTATTGAGATGGCCATGCTGTACCTGGGCGCCAAAGCAGATGAGCATTACAAGCGGGCCCTGGCCGCCAAGGCTGCCAAAAACCAGGCTCTGATGAAACAGGAAGGGGACAAGGCCATTGCTATTCTGTTAGACATTGACCGTTTGCTGGAGTCGCACCCCACCAACCGCCTGCAGCCGTGGGTAGAGTTGGCCCGGTCACACGGCAAGAATAGCCAGGAGAAAAATTACTATGAAGCCAACGCCAAGCGCCTGATAACTACTTGGGGCGGCGTGAACGAAGACTATGCCGCCAGGCTCTGGAGCGGTCTCATCAAAGATTACTACGTGCCGCGCATGAAACTGCACCTGTATGAACCCAACGCCAATATTGATGCCTGGGAAGAAGCCTGGATACAAAAGCCCTGGACCAACAGGACCACTCCTTTTGAGGACCCGCTAGCCAAAGCCAAAGAACTGGTGCAGAAGCACAAAGGCGCATGAGGTATTATCTGGTGAACGGAAATTCATCTGAAGGTTCGGGTCACCGGAGTGTATAGAAAAGCTGTTTTCGGCCTGTTTTTCAGAAAACAGCGAAAACAGAAAATTGGCAGGCGGCCTTGATGTTTAGCTCCTGCCAGAAAACTATCTAATGTTAAACTTGAATGAAGGTGCAATCCCCCTATAAAACCCCCTTACTTTTCACCCTGACGCTGTGGTTAGGCTTGCTCAGTTTTGGCTGCGCCCGAAAGAATGTGACCCCCACGGCCTCTACGGCTCCAGCGGCAGCGGCCAATTCTACTACAGATGCCGTAGCTGCTAAAGCCTCTTATGACCTCATTAAGCGCATAGTAGGCAAGTACGCAGACCAGTTCGTGGTGGAGTTCATCCCAAAGGAAGGGGAGAAGGACGTGTTTGAGGTGGAGAGCCTGGGCGGCAAGATTGTGCTGCGCGGCAATAACGGCGTTTCGGTGGCCAGTGCACTGAACCATTACCTCAAATATTACACCCACAGCAGCATCACGTGGAACGGCAGTAACCTCAACCTGTCAGACAAGCTGCCCGTGGTAACACAGAAAGTGAGACAGGCAAGCCCGTATAAATACCGCTACTACCTCAACTACTGCACGTTCAACTACACCATGAGCTGGTGGGACTGGGAGCGCTGGCAGTGGGAGATTGACTGGATGGCCCTAAACGGCATCAACATGCCGCTGGCCGTAACGGGGCAGAACGCCATTCACCGCCGCGTGTACAAGAGCATGGGACTGACGGATAAGGATTTGGAGAGCTTCTTCAGCGGCCCGGCGTATTTTGCGTGGTTCTGGATGGGCAACCTGGACGGCTGGGGCGGCCCGCTGCCCGTGAGCTGGATGGACAGCCATGAGGCGCTGCAGAAGCAGATTCTGGAGCGGCAGCGCGGCCTGGGCATGACGCCTATTTTGCCCGCTTTCACCGGCCACGTGCCACCGGCTTTCAAAGACAAATTCCCGAAGGCCAACCTGAAGAAAACCAACTGGGACGAGATGTTCCCAGATGTGTACCTGTTGGATCCGGACGACCCGATGTTCGTGGAGATTGGCAAGAAATTTATTGAGGAGGAAATCAAGACCTTCGGCACTGACCATTTCTATACCTCAGACACCTTCAACGAGAACCAACCGCCGTCCAGCGATTCTCTGTTCCTGAACAACGTGGGCCAGAAGGTCTATCAGTCTATGGCGGCGGCAGACCCCAAAGCCACCTGGATTATGCAGGGCTGGCTGTTCCATTTCTCCCGTGATTTCTGGCAAGCGCCCCAGATTCAGGCCATGCTCAACGGCGTGCCCAATGACAAGATGATTATCCTGGATTTGTGGAGCGAGAAGAACCCCATGTGGCAGAAGACAGAGGCGTATTATGGCAAACCCTGGATTTGGAACATGCTGCACAACTTCGGGGGGAACGTGAATATGTATGGATTGATGGATAGAGTGGCTACCTGGCCAGCTGAGGCGCTGCACCACCCCAACCGGGGCAAACTGACCGGTATTGGGCTCACGCCCGAAGCCATTGAGCAAAACCCGGTCATGTATGAGCTCATGATGGAGAACGCCTGGCGCGAAACGCCTATTGACCTTACCTCCTGGTTGAAAGGGTACACCCATCGCCGGTACGGCAAGGAAAACGCCAGCGCCAACCAAGCCTGGGAAATCCTGCGCCGCACAGTCTATGCAGACAGCGTGACCTCGGGCGGGCCCGAATCTATCATTGTGGGCCGGCCTACGTTCAACAGGAACGCCGGAGGGGCCACCACGAATTTTACCTATAACCAACTGGAGCTTGTCACCGCCTGGGATAAACTCATAGCCGCCTCTAATGACTTAAAATCAGCCGAAGGCTACCAGTTTGACGTGGTGGATTTAACCCGTCAGGTATTGGCCAATTACGCTACCCAGGTGCAGCAGCAGTTCGCGAAAGACTACAAGAACAAAGACGCGGCTGCTTTCAAAAAGCACAGTGCCGAGTTCATCACGCTGATTGAAGACCTGGACCGGCTGGTCGCCACCCAGGAAGACCTGTTGCTGGGCCGCTGGCTCAACGCCGCCAAGGCCTGGGGAACTACCCCTGAAGAAAAGCGCTTATACGAAAAAAACGCCCGTAACTTGTTGACTCTCTGGGGTGACAAAGACAGCAAGTTGAGTGAATACGCTAACCGCCAGTGGGCCGGTCTCCTGAATGGCTATTACAAACCGCGTTGGCAGCAATATTTCAGCTATGTGAACAGCCAAATGGCCAAAGGGCAGGCCATAGACCAGAAAGCCTTTGATGCCAAAATCAAAAACTGGGAGTGGCAATGGGTGAACAGCACTGAACCTTACCCAGCTAAAACCGCCGGGAACTCGGTGACTGTGGCCAATGAGTTATACCAGAAGTACCATGCCACTATCAGGAACAGCTACAAATAGAAACTAACAAACAGCTTAGGTAATTTAACGTGAAGATTATGAACCGGAGAAACGTACTGAAATCATTAGGCCTTTCCATTGGGGCAGCCGTGATTAGCACAGAAGCCCTGGCGCATCTGGGTGACAACAAATATTCCTATAAAATCCCGGAGAACCCGCTCTACGGGCCCATGGCCAAACCGGTGACCGCTATCTCCATTGGAGCCGGTAACCGCGGAACCGTGTACGGGAACTTCGCCGCAAAATTCCCTGAGCAGTTAAAGATTGTGGGCGTGGCCGAACCCAACCAATACCGCAATGACCGTCACGCGCAGGTGCATTCCATCTCGGCAGAAAACCGTTTCCAGACCTGGGAAGACGTGTTCAAAAAGCCCAAGTTTGCTGATGCCGTGATTATTGCCACCCCAGACAACATGCACTTTGAGCCCTGCATGAAAGCCCTGGCCATGGGCTATGACATCTTGCTGGAGAAACCCATTGCACCTACCGAGAAAGAGTGTCGCCAGATTCTGGACATGGCCCACAAAACCAATAGAATTGTAGCGGTTTGCCACGTGCTGCGCTACGCTCCGTACTTCGTGAAAATGAAGGAACTCATTGCCCAGGGTGCTATTGGCGAAGTTATCAGCGTGCAGCATTTTGAGCCTATTGAGCACACGCACATGGCCCACAGCTACGTGCGCGGCAACTGGCACAACTCCAAAGAAACCACGCCTATCATTCTGGCCAAATCCTGCCATGACCTGGACATCATCAAGTGGGTGGTGAACAAGCCCAGCCAAAAGATTGTGGCCATGGGCGATTTGAAGTGGTTCAAGAAAGAAAACGCCCCCGCCGGCAGCACTGCCCGCTGCACTGACGGCTGTAAAGTAGAGCGCGAGTGCCCGTACTCGGCTATCAAAGAATACTACGAACGGCGAAACCGCAACAAGGTGCTGGACTTGCCAACTGATAAATCACAGCAAGATGCGGCCATCATGGAGCGCCTGAAAACCACCAACTACGGACGCTGCGTGTACCGCATGGAAAACGACCAGCCAGACCACTACGTGACCAGCATTCAGTTTGCTGACAGCGTAACGGCCAACTTCTCTATGGAAGCCTTCACGTCTTACCATGACCGCCGCACCCGCATCATGGGCTCTATGGGCGACATGGTAGGCGACATGAAAGAACTGGTGGTCACCGATTTCCGCACCCGCAAGTCAACCACGTTTGTGCCTCGGGCCGAAGACGTGGAAGGCTACAAAAACAGCGGTCACGGCGGTGGTGACTGGCTTCTGGTGCGTGATTTTGTGCAGGCGGTGGCTCAGCAAAATCCTGCCTTGTTGACGTCTACCATTGATGAATCCATTGAAAGCCACGTAATGGGCTTCATGGCAGAGGAAAGCCGCAAGAAAGGCAAAGTCATGGATATTAAAATGGAGAAAGTAAAGACTCCTCAAGGCCAGCCACAGGCGTTGAAAAGCTAGTCTAATACCTAGTTTTCCTGAATGAATTCCCGTTTTGGGGCTGTTTTCACGAAAACAGCAAAGGGAATTTTTGTTTAGGCCAGAACTTACTGGCCCGATGCAATAGCGGTCTGATTTGTATTGCGTTGTGCATTGTGTAAATTAACCACAGGAGCTTTGTATAGTAGCAGCTTGGCAAATGATGTATACCTTTTTGCGTTGTTATCATGGAAGCTGCCCCGAAAAGAAAAAGCTGAGTTCTGTTTAGCCATGCCGTTAAGGGCAAGCAATAAATTATATATGACTGTAGACTTAAAAAGGATTGTTCTCACGACAACAGCTTCCTTCATGGTTGCCACTCTCGTATTCCATTTCGATGGTCAGGACCAAGGTGCTTTTTTAAGTCCTTTCCTTTTCTCAATAGCAGTAATATTGACCAATCTTGACAGGATTGTCATAAATAAATTCATAGCAATCGCCCTTGGGCTTATTCTGACGTTGCCTGTTTTCTTCATTACAATGCTGTCAGCAATCGGATTATCTAGCGTAATGGGCATGGGTTCAATAATTGTATGCTCCATTCTTGCAGGAACGCTTATGTTCCTTGTCAACAGCATATTCATAAGAATGGGAAGCTTTAAAATGGGTTTAGCAATTACAATGGTCGCTTCATTATGTGCCTTTCCTTTAGTAGAGCAGATGAAGAAGCACAATCTCGGTTTAAATATTACAACTGTACTTGCTACCGACCCAAGCCTTTTTTTTATTTCTTGGCAAACATTGGTTGGGTTAGGGATAAGCATTGGAATTTGGGCAAAAGCAGAAAAAAAACCTGCCCCTAACATTGTTTAAATGTCAGCCTTCGACCGACGGCCTTGCTCGTTGTTAATACTAGCCGTCAGGTCAAACTTGAAATATTTAAGAATTTATCTGTTCCTGTAGGAAAAGGAATCTTTGGGATTTGCAAAAGTCTAGAAATGGATATAGGCAAAAGACAGTAATGCCAGACAATTACAATCATTAAACGCTACTATATGAAACTCCAATTAGACACCAAATCCATCATGATTGGCTTTTTAAGCGCAGCCTTGTTAATCTCGGCTTTTAGTTTCAAGAATGACAGTTCCGGGAATGGAGGAAAATATCAGACATCTATGGGAGAAAGAGGAATAATTATACTAGACACAGAAACAGGAGCTTATATAATCAACACTGATGCAACGAACTCTGGGTGGCGGAAAGGGAATTTTGAAAACACTTTTAAGGTAAGCAAAGACAATTTAGATAGAAAGTAATATTGTGGTAAAGTGGCTGGTTCCGTTCCACAAGAATTTATCTCCAAAACACGCAAACTTGACTGACAGAAATGCGTTTTCGGGCTACTTTCAGAAAAACAGGTCAAAAACAAAAAGATAAGAACGAGCAGTCACTTGAAAAACAAGCATGTCCTAAAACGTTAAACGGCGGCCGATTGCCTTCTGCCGTCGTTTAGCCAAACACGTTAAATCCTTCGTAAAACACGCGTCCGGCTCCACCGTTTACCCCATATGCCCAACCCTGAAACTCCGCTTCCGCACCTGCTCAAACAGTACCAGCGCCGTCTGCTCAACCTCAGTGGCTCTAACCGTTCGCTCGTCTTGCTTAAGCCGTCGGCTAGTCTGCACCTGGATTTGCACGCGCTGGACCACGCGCACAAAGGCCCTTCGTTTGAGTATATCAAAGAGTTGCTGGCGGGCAAACAGAACATCACCCTCTGTGCCGTTGCCGATGCCCGTGATGCCACCTTGGCCTCGCTCACCAAAAGCCTGAAAACCATTCAGCGGCGGGCGCACATGATTTGGGAGGAGCGCGGCGCGAAGGAGCTGTTCGTGGGGTATCCCATGGTGGAAGGCGCGTTCCCAGACGGTACCCTGGTGCGGTGCCCGTTGCTGTTCTTCCCCGTGGAGCTGAAGGTGAACGAGAAACGGCAATGGCAACTGGTTCGGCCCGAAGCCACACCCGCGTTCTTCAACAAAAGTTTCCTGCTGGCCTACGCGCACTACCTCAACCTCAAGCCAGATGAGGCGCTCATGGAAGAAGATTTTGACGAATTTCCTACAGATGATTTACAATTCAGAACCAAGCTCTACGAACTGCTTCGCGATAGCAATATCGACATTAACTTTAACCAGGAACTGCTCAAAGACGCGCTCCAGCCGTTCAAAGCCTACAAACGCGAAGACCTGGAGAAAACCTGGAAGCCGGGACAACTGAAACTGCAGCCCGAGGCGGTGCTGGGCATCTTCCCGCAGGCAGGCTCTTACCAGTTGGCAGACTATGATGATTTATTGGAGAACCCGCCCGCCGCATCATTAGAAGAATTGCTTCTTCCGCAAGCGGAAATCAACCCAACGCATGCGCAGCTGGAGCAACAGCTGTTCACCGCCTTTGACGCCGATGCTTCACAGGAGGCGGCGCTGCGGCAGGTGAAGGCGGGGCAAAGCGTGGTGGTGCAGGGTCCGCCGGGCACCGGAAAATCGCAGCTTATCTGCAATCTGGTCTCTGACTACCTGGCGCGGGGCAAAAGCGTGCTGGTGGTCTGCCAGAAGCGGGCCGCGCTGGACGTGGTATATCAGCGCCTCTCCACCACCGGCCTGGACCAATTCTCTGCGCTGGTGCATGACTTGAACCTGGATCGCCCGGCCGTGTTCAGTAAAATCAGAACGCAGATTGAACAGGTAGAAGAATACAAACGGCAGAACGTGGCCTTGGGCAACATCCACGCCGAGCGGCAGTTTCTGGAAACCAGCCGCCGCATGAACCAGATCAGCGAGCGTTTGAACAGCTTGAAAGACGCGTTGTTTGACACCTCGGTCTGCGGTTGGTCGCCCAAAGAACTGTATTTGCGTAGCAACCCGCGCGCACCGCATCTACCCGCCGAGGCCGTCTTCCAGCACTTCAATGCCCAAACCTGGCCCGATTGGCGGCCGCGCCTGCTGCATTACCTGCAAGACGCGGTGCTGCTCCAGAACCTGGATTTCCCGTGGAACGAACGCCGTTCCTTCCACCACCACACCTGGACCGAGCGCCAGAAACTGACTCAATTGCTCACTGCTATTCCCGCTTCGGCGCAAGCCGTGGCCACCCAAGTGAAGGAACTGCTGCCACCCCAGGCTGAAGTCTGGGACGCGCTGCAAGCGTTGCTGCAGGAGCAGTCCACGCTTTTACAGGTGCAGGAAGCCTTGCAGGACAAAGCCGTTTCCAGGCTGTTTTTTGGAAATCTGGCCCAAACCAAAGACTTTAAAACCAGGGAGGAGCAGCTGCAGCAACTGCAGAAAGAAACGGCAGCGGCGCAGACCAAACTATCATCAGAAGAGGCCATTCAGGTAACCCAACTACTCGCGGAGCATGACCAGGCGCAGAGCGGTTTCTTTAGTAAAATAGGCTGGGGCTTCTCTTCGGCTAAAAAGAAATTATCGGCGTTCGCCGAAGGCAAAAAACTCACGGATCCAGACACGGCGGTAGAGCACCTGCGCATGGCCTTGAAGCAGTTGGAGACGCTGCAAACCAGTTGGAAAACCCTGCAGGAGCAAGAGCCGTCGCTGGAAATTCTGGCAGATGTGTATGGGTCCGCCGCAACGCAGGAGTTGACGCATTTGCAACAGGCGTGGGAACTGAGAAAAATGGTACACAAACTGATGGCTTACGAGGTGCTGCCGGAGGAACTGCTGCAGCTGCGCGTCGAGCGTTTTAGGGCTGTTTTTTCTGAAACGTTGCCAAAACTCCAGGCTTTGCAGGAAAAACTTCGGGAGTGGGAACAATGGTTGACGTCTTCTCAAATTGAAGCGTTGGCCACCAGCCCCGCCGCTGCCCAGGAAATGGCGCAGAGCCTCAACGAGCATTTTGATAGAATGGTGGCCTTTGATGCGCTGGTGCAAACGTTTTCGCCGGAACTGAAAAGCTGGCTGGAAGAAGTACGTGCGGCAGTGCCTGAAAGCGTGGAGGCTCAACTGCGCGCCATTGAGAACAGCGTGCAGCTGGCCTGGCTGCAACAGCTGGAAGGCCAGAACCCCGTGCTCACCATTGTGAGCACCGGCGAACTGGAACGGTTGGAAACGGAATTACAAGAGAAAATCAAACAAAAAGCGGAATTCAGCCGCCAGATTATTCTGCTCAACCTGCGCGAACAGACTTACAAAAACATGGAGTACAACCGCCTGGGCAACCCGGTTACGTACCGGCGGCTGCTCACGCAGGTGAGCAAAAAGCGCATGCTGTACCCGCTCCGCAAGCTCAACGCCGAGTTCGGGGATGAGATTCGGCAGTTGTTGCCGTGCTGGCTGGCCTCACCGGAGACGGTATCGGCGTTGTTTCCGCTGGAGCGGATTTTTGATTTGGTCATCTTTGACGAGGCGTCGCAATGCTTCGCCGAGGTGGGCGTGCCGGCCATGGTGCGCGCCAAACAGGCCGTGATTGCCGGCGACGAGCAGCAGCTGGGGCCGTCAGATTTGTACCGCGTGCGGTTTGGCAACGAAGAAGACGAGACGGAGGAACTGCTGGTGGAATCTCTCTTGCAACTGAGCGCGCTGCACCTGCCGCAAACCCTGCTTTCTGAACATTACCGCAGCCAATACCCAGAGCTGATTCAGTTCTCTAACCAGAATTTTTACCGCGCCAAACTGCAACTAATCCCGCGTCTAGAGGCCATGAACACCGCGGAACCGGCGCTGCAATATTTGAAAGTAGACGGCGTGTGGGAAAACCAGACCAATAGGGTAGAGGCCGAGCGCGTGCGGGATTTGGTCTTCGAACTCATCGCCAAAGGCGAAACCAATGTGGGCGTGATTACTTTTAACTTTCCGCAGCAACAGCTGGTGCAGGACTTGTTGGAAGAGCACGCGCTGGCGCAGAATGTGCCTCTGCCCGAGGAACTCATCATCAAGAACATTGAGAACATTCAGGGCGATGAGCGGCAGTACATTATCTTCTCCATCGGGTACGCGCCAGACGCGGGTGGCGTGGTGCGGGCTATGTTTGGCAGCCTGAACGCCGCCAAAGGCGAAAACCGCCTGAACGTGGCCATTACGCGCGCCATTAAGCGGGTGTACGTGGTGACCAGCCTGTGGCCCGAGCAATTCCCGGTGGAGAACGTGAAGCACCCCGGCCCCAAACTGCTGCGCGAATACCTGGCCTTCGCCAAAGAGGTGAGTGAGAATGGGTTTTCGCCCCAACCCTCGGCCCCGGCCGGTATTCCTTCGGCGCTGTTGTTGTACCCGGCGCTGCTGGAAGAGTTCGGGCAGAATAGTACAAATCTGGAAATGTCATTGGAACTTCCCTTCGCTGACCTCACTTTCCGCAACGGCAACCGCTATGAGGCCGTAGTGTTAACCGACGACGATTTGTACTATAGACGCCCTTCCGCCAAGGCATCTCACGCTGATGTGCCCCTGCGCCTTCAGGCCCGCGGCTGGAAATACGGCGCGGTGTACAGTCGGCAGTTCTGGAGCCAGCCCCAGCAAGTCTGGCAGAGACTAACCGAACTGACCCAACACTATGAAAAGTAAATTACTGGAGGTGACGGCAGGGCTAAGCCTGCTGATTGCCGTGGCCTGTGACAGCGGCTCCGCCAAAACCGAAGACGCTACCGCCGAAAACACTGAGAAAAAGGAAGGCAAAAAGAAGAAAGACAAAAATCCCGCCACCCAGGGCTTTGCCGTCAACAACAACTATGATTTGCAGGAGGTGAGCAAGATGGGCAAGAAAACCGTGCCCGAAAGCTCTGGCTTGGAAGCCTCTGCTGATGGAAACTTCTGGACCCACCCAGACGCCGGCAATGACGCGGTCTTATACAAAATCAACCAATCGGGCGAATTGCTGGAGACCATGAACGTGCAGGGCGGCAAAAACAATGACTGGGAAGACATCGCCCGCGGCGAAGACGGTTTCCTGTACCTGGGCGACATGGGCAACAACGAGAACGCCCGCAAAGACCTCCAGATTGTGAAGGTAGATGAGAAAGCCAAAAAAGTGGTGGGCACCATTCCGTTCAAGTACGCCGACCAAACCGAGTTTCCGCCGTCTAAGCAGAACCTGAACTTTGACGTGGAAGGCTTCCTCATGCACGGCAATAACTTCTACCTGTTCACCAAAAACCGAGGCAAAGGCGACTGGGTGAAACTCTACAAAGTAGCCAACCAAACGGGCGCTTCACAAACCGTGCAGCCGCTGGACAGCGTACAGATCACCACCAAAATCACCGCCGCAGATATTTCACCCAACGGGAAAAACATCGCCCTGCTGGGCGAAGGCTGGGTGTACCTGTTTGAAGCCGACAGCCCTGACAGCGCGTTCAAAGGCAAGAAAGAGCAAATCCCATTAGGAAAAACCGGTCAGGCCGAAGGGTTGGTGTTTGTGAATGACACAGATATGATGATTTCTAATGAGAAAGGCACGCTGTATATGCTGAGCCTGAAGAAGTAGGGACCTCACCCCCGGCCCCTTTCCCGTGGAGAGGGGAGAGCGTACATGCGTTTTCGGGCTGTTTTAGCTAAAACAGGCCGAAAACGGAAATATCATTTAGCCCTTACAGGTTGCAAAAACCTGCGAGGGCTTTTTATTTAACCTTGTTTTCCCCTTTCAGCTGTTTTTAGGCTGTTTTCTCAAAAACAGCCTAAAAACAGGAATTCCTCCAAATCGTTTTCAAATTGTCTTCTTAAACTAAGGTCCCTTTCAAGTGAGTTCTTCCTCAGCCTTTTACATCAGCACTGCCACATTATAATTTGAACAAATCACACGGCTGGGGAAAATCAAATAAAAATTTTGCAACTAAATAGTTGCGCGTATCTTTGCAACCATTTGGTAGCGTAATGAATGAGAATGGAAACAAGACGAGATGTATTTCAAGCCATAGCCGACCCTACCAGACGCGCCATCATCATGTTGTTGGCCGCTGGTTCCATGACCCCCAATGCCTTGGCTGAACACTTTAACAGCAGCAGGCAGGCAGTTTCTAAGCATCTCCAGGTTTTGACGGAATGTGAAGTTTTAACCCAGGAGCAAAAAGGCCGGGAAATTCATTACCACCTAAACTCAACCAAAATGAAAGAGATTGAGCACTGGCTGGAACAGTTCAAGCAACTGCTCTCCAAGCGGTTTGACCAACTAGATGATGTTTTGACCAAACTTAAAACAAATAAAAAATGAACAAAGCCATTCTTTTCAATTTTGAGGTGGAGAAGGAAAATAACCTCATCAAAGTAGAGCGGAGCTTTCAGGCACCCAAAGACTTGGTGTGGGCCGCCTGGACAGAGGCTGATATTCTAGACCAATGGTGGGCTCCTAAACCTTGGCAGGCTGTGACCAAAGCCATGGACTTTACCGAAGGTGGCCGTTGGCATTACTACATGCAGGGCCCGGAAGGAGAGCGGCACTGGTGTCTGTTTGAGTACAAGCAAATTCAACCGCAAGTTTTTTATGCGGGTATAGATGCTTTCTGTGATGAGAATGCCGTTTTACACCCGTCTATGCCCAGAGTAACCTGGAAAAACACGTTCACGGCAGACGGTGACAGCACGGTGGTGCAGGTGCGCATGCAATTTGAGAAGCAGGAAGATTTGGAAACCATCATTCAAATGGGCTTCAAAGAAGGCTTCACTGCCGGGTTGGAGAACCTTGACCAATACATTGCCGCCCAGTTTTACCTGCGCAAGCAAAACAAACCCAACCACAAAGCAAGAGTTACCAGCTATATCAACTTGCCGGGTACTACAGAAGAAGCCTTCAATTTTTACAAATCGGTTTTCAAGACAGAATTTGTGAATGGCATCAAAAGATTTGGGGAAATACCCGCCGCCCCCGGCCAGCCACCCGTGGCCGAAGAAATAAAGAGAATGGTCCTGCACGTGGAGTTACCGTTGTTAGGGGACTATGTGTTGATGGGAACAGATGCACCTAAAGAAATGGGTTTTACACTTTCTAAAGGAAACAACATGCACATAAGCCTGGAACCAGAATCCATGGAGGAGGCTACCAGGCTTTTCAATGAGTTGTCAAAAGAAGGTGAAATTGAAATGCCGTTACAGGAAATGTTCTACGGCGCGTATTATGCCGGTTTCACAGACAAGTATGGCATTAACTGGATGATTAATTACCAAAACAACTAGCGCTTTTCACCATGAAACAGAAACTTCTAACCGGTCTTTCCCTGCTGTTCGGGTTGCTCCTTATCAACGGAGGCCTCAACAAGTTCTTTAACTACATGCCCGTTCCGGAGAACCTGCCCGAGGAACTGGTGAAAGACTCCACCGCCCTAATGGAAATTGCCTGGTTAATGCCCTTAATTGGCTTCGCCGAAGTGCTGGGCGGCATTCTCATTATCTTCCCCAAAACCAGGGCGCTAGGCGCTTTGGTGATTTTCCCGGTCATGGTGGGCGTGCTGCTTACCCATCTTTTGGTGGAGCCCAGCGGATTACCCATTGCCTTGGTCATCTGGGCTATCCTGCTCTGGATTATCTATGAAAACCGGAAGAAATACTTGCCCATGGTCAGCTAAAGGTTTTCAACTGCCAGACCTTTCTATTTTAGTTGAGACAAAGAATCTGTTTGAGATTTCTGGGAAGGTTCTGCTGGCGTAAGCCGCTGCCGGTGCCTGCGTTTTGGAGCTGTTTTCAGAAAAATAGCCCAGAAACAGTAGGTCTAGCTGACATTTGTTCATAAACCAATACGTGCGTCTGAGGCAATTATAAATTTGAGAATCTTATCGAAATTTGAGAACCTTATTAAAACAAAAATTCCCCGCTGACCTCAGCGGGGATTTTTGTTTTAGTCAAAAGACTTTGGCAGCCTAGTCTAATTCTTCTCTGGAAGAAGACCCGCCGCGCGAAGAATTTCCGCCGCGGTTGCGGTTGCCGTAGTCATCATTGTCGTTATAGGAATCCCGGCCGTAGGCCGAATTGTTCTCGTAGCCAGAGCCACCGCCGCCGTAGCTGGAGCGGTTGTCACCCATGCCAGAAGAGCCGTAGCCCCCGCGGGAGCCCATGTCATTGCTAGACGAGCCGTACCCGCTGGAAGAGCCGTAGCTGCTTCCGCCCTGGCCGTAGCCGCCCATGCCGTAATCACGGCTCTGGTTGCCGTAGCCGCCGCCGGTCATAGAGCCGCCGTGGCCATGGTCACGGCCGCCGTTGTGTGAACCGGTGCCCGATGATTGGTAGCCGCCTCTGGAGCCCATGTCATTGCCCATGTTGCCGTAGTTGGAACCTCCAAAGTTTCCGCTGCCAGAACCGCCGTAGTTGCTTCCGCCTTGCGAGCCGTAGCCACTGTTTGAACTGCGTGACCCGAAGTCACCGCCCTGGGCATTGTAGGTGCTGTAACCGCCGCGGTCACCGTAGTTGCCGCCGCTCATAGCGCCGTAGCCGCTGCTGTCGCCGCCACGGTTGCTACCGCCGCGCGAGCTTCCTTGCCACTCTTCATTGCCGCCCATTGATGAGCCATAGCCGCCTCTGGAGCCCATGCTGCCAGAACCGTAGTTGCTTCCGCCGCCCTGTGAACCAGAGCCGCCGTAGCTGCCCTGGCCATAGTTAGAGCCGCCTTGGTTTTGGGTGCTGTAGCGGTTTCCGCCTTGGCTGTAGCCGCCGTCAAAGTCTGAATTGCCGTCATAGCCGCCCTGGGAGCCTCGGCGCGAGCCGTACTCTTCCCCGTAAGAACCGCCGCGCGACCCCATGTTGCCATACGAGCTGCTGTCCTGGTTGCTGTAGCCCTGGCTGTACCCGCCGTGGCTGCGGCCGTGGTCGTTGCCGTGCATGCCGTAGCCGCTTTCAGAGCCATAGCCCATCTGGTTGCCATAATAGCCAGAGCCGCCGTAGTTAGAGTAGCCGCCGCGGTCAGATTCTGAACGGCTGGAGTTTCCGGCGTAGCCCCCCTGGGAGCTCATGCCGTACGGGTTGCTGCCCATGTTAGAGCCGTAACCGCCGCGGGAGCCCATGTCTGATGAGCCGCCGTAGTTGCTTTGACCAGAATTGCTGTTGCCCATGGAGCCATACCCCTGACCGTAGTTGGAGCCGCTGCCGGAGCTGCCTTGGGAGCCGTAGTTAGAGCTTCCGCCCTGAGAGCCGTAGCGGTTGCTTTGGTCATCATGGTTGTTCCAGGAGTTTCCGCCGCCAAAGCTGCCAGCGCCCATGCCCCCAAAGTTGCCTCCGTACGTGCCGCCCATGCTGCCGTAGCTGCCCTGGCCGCCGTAGTTGCCGCCCTGTGAGCCAGAGCCGGAACCGTAGCTGGAGCCACCGTAGTTGCTGCCGCCGCCCTGTGAGCCTGAGTTGCCGTAACCGCCCTGGCCGTAGTTAGAGCCACCGCCCATGTTGGAGCCGTAGCCGCCGCGGGAGCCCATGTCATTGTCCTGGTTTCCGTAACCGCCCTGGCCGCCGTTAAAGTTGCCGCCGCCGCTCATGCCGCTCATAGAAGAGCTGCCCTGGTTGCCCAGGTCGCCGCCCTGTGAGCCGCCGTAGCCCATGCCGCTTCCCATGGAGGCAGACGAGCCCGCCATGGAGTTGCTCTCCTGGTCAGAAGAGCCGGTGCTGGCTGAGGTTGATTTCCCAGAAGCTCTTCCGCCTGTTTTTGAGGTAGAGGCACTGGCTTTGGTGCTGGCTTTGGGGGTTGATGATTTGCTGGTGCTGCTTTTCTTAGAAGAAGAGTCAGCGCCTGTGGTGGAGGTGGCGCTTTTCTTAGAGCCGGTGCTGTTGGTGGTACCGCCGGCAGCCGCCGACCCTGAAGTGCCAGAGCCCATGCTGGAAGTTGTACCGGAGATGCCAGAGGCGCTCACCCCAGAGAGGGAGGCGTCTGAGTTAGAGCTTTTACCAGAAGTACCGCCGGTGCCGCCGCTTGAGGCGCTGGTGCCGGTGGTTCCTGAAGAGGATGCAGATGCGTTAGTACCCGTGTTTCCGTTTGAACCAGAAGAGGAGCCAAGATTATTACTTTGCTGATCTTTTTGATTGTCTTTCATAGTGATTCTCCTTAGTTAATGGTTATAGAATGGTTTTGGGTAAGCAGATATTTGCCTGGGAGCCAAAAACAGATGTCCTTGCTCAGAGGCAAGTGTTAATACTATACGAGTGCGAATGCGCATGGTTAAATCCCAGTGGCTGAATTTTAATTTGTTAGGGAGAACTCTCCTTTTCCTGAATCTTTCTTACCTAAAAGCCATGGGTTGCCCCTGTGGGGCGAAGAAAATCAGGAGTTGTGAAGTGAATTTTATAAGAAAAGTCAGAAACAGCGGTTTTCTGTTTTAGGGCAGTTTTCTCAAAAACAAGCCTAAAACAGAACCAGATTGCCCCGCGAATGGCAGACGGCTTTACAAAAGGTCATAAAGCAGAAAACGTCTGCCCACGGGGATTTTCCCGTTCAGGGAAGAACCTCTTTGCCTATACGGTAATTCAGGCCCCTAAGCGCTGTGAGCATTTACAGGTATAAGTTAAAGCAGAAAATAATCTCCGGGGAAAAGGGCAGCGGGCAGGTGGTTTCAGGCAGGGGTTGGGGCCGCCGCCTTGCCTCCTGCGCCAGAACTAGCAAGCGTACGGAAAACCTGCGGGTGTCTGCCGCAACGGCAGGCGTTGTCTTGGCAGCTTCTATGGCTACGCCTTCTTTTAGGCCGAATAGGTTGAGCATATCGTCTCCCTGCGCGTCTTGGGGCTACACTCCCGCACCCTAAAAGAGAAGCCCTGCGCCGGTATGGAGAACCGGGCAGGGCTTCTGCGTTTCTGGCCTGTTTTTAAGAAATCAGCCCTAAAACGCACGTCTGTATACGGGTGGTGAGGAACTCTGCCATTCCCAGTCAGGTAGGCGACTGCTGGATATTTTCTTTGGCTTCATTCAGGAGCTCTTCCGCGTCTTCGGCCTCTTCTTGATCGGGTTCCGGAACCTCGTGCTCGTCTGCCTCCAGCGGCTCATAGTTCAGCCTAATGAAGATGGGGAAGTGGTCAGACCCGAAGAACCCCAGACATTTCATTCTAATGAGCCGGAAAGCGGGGTCATAAAAGATATGGTCAAGCGAGTACCGGAAAAAAGGCACAAACGCATTGTACGTGTTGTAGAAGCCCCGGCCTATGCGGGGGTCCAGCAGCCCGCTGATTTTCCGGAAGAGGTTGGTGGTATATGACCAGGCCACGTCATTCAAGTCGCCGGCCACTATGCTGGGGTACGGGGAGTCTTTGGCCATCTTGGCGACGGTTAAGAGCTCTACCTCCCGGGTATCTGTGTCTTTGTTCAGGTGGGGGGGCTGCGGGTGTACGGTAAACAGGTCAAACTTCTTGCCCGTGGGCAACTCCACCACCGTGTAAAAAGAAGGAATGCCTTCCTCTACCAGGTACCGCACCTCAGTATGGTTCAACTTGAACTTGCTGAAGAACATCATGCCGTACGTGTTTTCCAGCGGTTTTTTGATGCAGTACGGGTAGCGTTCATCTAGTTCGGCAATGGCGTCTGCCCAGGCTTGGTTGGGTTCGTTGATGAGCAGCATGTCCGGGTCTGTCTCACGCACCACCTTCAGGAACTTCTTGTAGCGGGTGTTAGACATGCGCACATTGGAAATCATAAAACCGAAGGAGTTCTTGGGTGCTTTTATCTTGGAGCGCAACGCCTGAACCCGCACCAATGGCGTGAATTTATAAATGTGCACCAACTCAATGATAGCGGCAGCCACCAGCATGGCGGCAAAAACTTTCTGCGGGCCATGGCCGAGGCCGTAAAGCCACTCATACACCACCAGCACCGACACGGCCAGCACTGCCACCTGCACCCGGGGGAAATCCAGCATTCTGACCCACCATTGCGTGGTTTTGATGAGGGGCAGCAAAGAAGCCAGAATGGCAAAGCATCCTAGAATCTCCAGGGTCAGTTTCATAGGCGATGGTGGTTCTGTTATCGGTACAAATACTGAAAAAACAGATTAGGGTTTCCTGTGTAGAAGACCCTACGGCAGAAAGTGGGGAAAGGGCACAAAAAAAGCGTTTCTGGCCTGTTTTTTAAAAACAGGCCAGAAACGCTTAGATATGCGAAAGACCGTTATTGGGCTACTTTCTCAACTCTTACCCCCACAGACATGATGCCCGGCAGCGGGTCCTGGCGCATGTACTGGTTGAGCTTGAGCCGGTACGTACCGGCTTGCCTGAACGTGACATTTTTAAGCGCCCTGAACTGGTGGTCAAAGATGTCTCCCGCGCCGCTGCCCAGGGGCTCACCCGTTTTAGGGTCCATGAGGTACATCTCATGCAGATAGGAGTTTAGCAGCTCTCCGTTTGGGGCCGTAAGGTAATGACGCAGGTACAGGTTGTAAAACGGGTAATGCACGGCGTTGCGCACATTGAAATACACGTTGAACCGCTGGGTGGTGTCTGTGATCTCAAACGTATACACCGGGGCCAGGTTCACAGGCCACTGGTTCTCCGGTAGGTCCTGATTCTCTTCAAACACCCGGTTGGTGTCACAGCTGGCCAGGAGCAGCATCAGGGCAAAAAGGCCGGAAACGCGCATTAAAAGTTTTCTCATGAGGCGTCTGCGTTTGGAGTAGGGCCTGCATTGTCTGCCTTGCCGCCGTTAGGCTTACGGTTGCGGTTGTTGCGGCCGCGGTTGCGCCTGTTGCGCTGTTCTCCCTCTGGTTTGGGGCCACGCTCTGCCTGCAGCGCGGCCATCACGGCCGGAAGGCCGGCGGCGGGTGCGTCAGCGGTGGGCTGAGGACGGTTTTGCGGCGGGCGCTGGCCTTGCGGTCTTTCACCGCGCGGCGCACGGTTGTTCTGGCCGCCTTCGCGGGGTGGTTGCTGCTCCCGGGGTGCACGGTTCTGCTCCCGCTCCGGCCTCGGTTTTGCCTGCGGTTGCTGGCCTTTGGGTTGCCCCTGCGGCGGCTGCTGCGGTTCCCGCTCTGGGCGGGGTTTGTTTTCGGCGCTGCCGGAAGGCCTGGCGTTGCCGCGCTCCGGCCGTTGCCTTGGCTGACTGGCGTTAGGCAACCCAGACGGACGGTCTTTGCGGGCTTCTGGGGTAGGGGCGGCCTGAGCCAGCCCTTCTGCGGCGGCTGTGGCGTGGCCGCCTGCTGCGCCTGCTGCGCCCTTGTTCTTTTTCTTGTTGCGTTTCTTCTTATTCTTGAACTGTTCGTCCAGGCGGTCAAGGTTGCCTTCCAGCGACTCAACAAAGTCTACCACCTCTTCCTGCTGCTTTTTCACCTCTTCGGCTAAATTTTCAGGCATGTCACCGGCGGCGTTCATTTTCAGGACCTCGTGCACGCGCTCAACCGCAACCGGGAACCAGTTGCTGTCACCTTTGTAGCCAAACCACATGATGCGCCGGAAGATGTCTGTCTTCTGCAAATAGGCGTCACCGGCTTTGGTCTGCAAAGGGCGGTTCACGGTAGGGATGTCTTTGAGCGCCTCCATGTACGTTTCCAGCTCATAGTTGAGGCAGCACTTGAGGCGCCCGCACTGGCCAGACAACTTGCTGGGGTTCAATGACAGGTTCTGGTAGCGTGCAGCCGTAGTGGAGACGCTTCTGAAATCTGTAAGCCAGGTAGAGCAGCAGAGTTCGCGCCCGCAGGAGCCAATGCCGCCCAGCCTGCCGGCCTCATGCCGTAGGCTGATCTGCCGCATCTCAATGCGCACTTTAAACTCCTCGGCCAGCTTTTTGATCAGCTCCCTGAAGTCAACCCGGTCATCTGCCGAGTAAAAGAAGGTGGCTTTGGTTTTGTCTGCCTGGTACTCCACATCAGAAAGCTTCATTTTAAGCTGGAGCTCCTGCACAATGGCGCGGGCGCGGTACATGGTGGCAGATTCCTGGTCACGGGCCGCGTTGAACTTCTCCATGTCCTTCTCAGTGGCCACGCGGTAGATGCTCCTGATCTCGTCATTGTTCTGCACCTTCTTCTTGTTCATCTGCAGACGCACCAGCTCCCCTTTCAGGGACACGTGGCCAATGTGGTGGCCGTTGGGCACGTCTACCACCACGGGGTCACCGGTAATGAGGGGCAGCCGGTTCACGTTCCGGAAAAATTCTTTACGGCCCCCTTTGAACCGGATCTCCACTATATCAAACTCCTTGAAAGACACGGGTATCTCCATGTCTGAGAGCCAATCAAATACATTTAACCGGTTACAGCCTCCCGTGCTGCAACCGCCGTTGCTTTTGCAGCCGGCCACCACTTCGCTGCCATCGGCTGCGGTGGTTTTGGTGCTGCATCCGCCACTAGAACATGAACTACATCCCACGGGTAAATTCCTTTATATCTATAATTCTTGTTTTCACAAATAACAGGTGACGCAGGCAGACAAGTCCATCGGCTACGCCGATGATCAAAAATGCCACGCTTGTAAATCAGCGCGTTGTAACGGTAGAACCGTAGAAATAGGCTGCTACCTGCAGGTTGGGGTTGTTTGCCTGAGACCCTAATTAACAAATATAATAACTTAATTTGAATAGGCAGGCACCGGTAGCCTACTTATCAACCTTCTGTTTTTCTGTTTTCTGAAAAACAGGCCAAAAACAGACAGCCCAGTCACTAAAAAGAGCGCCAAAGCGCTCCTTTTTTAGTGACTGAAAGCTTGGGGTCAGGGTTTCAAGACCACTTTCACGCAGTTGTCTTCCTTCTTTTTGAAGATGTCATAGCCGTGGGCCGCATCTGCCAGCGGGAGGGTGTGGGTGATGATATCTTCCAGCTTTACTTTACCGTCAACCACCAGTTGCATAAGGTGGTCAATGTAGTACTGGACCGGTGCCTGCGTACCCATCAAGGTTACGCCTTTGTCAAACCAGCGGTGAATGGGGAAGTTATCAAACGGGGAGCCGTACACGCCCACCACGCTCACCACACCCGCCCTGCGCACCGCCCGCAGGCAGGCTTCCAGAATTTTGGGGGTGCCTTTCTCCAGGTTGATGACTGCTTTGGCTTTCTCCAGCAGGTTGCGGTCAGCTTCCATGCCCACGGCGTCTATGCAGACATCTGCCCCGCGGCCCTCAGTGATGCTTCTGATGTACTCCACCACCTGGTCTTCACTTTCCCAGAGCAGCGTCTCTGCGTTGGCTGACCGTTGGGCCATTTCCAGCCGGTACGGTTGAATGTCTATGCTGATGACCCTGCCGGCGCCCATGAGCCAGGCAGATTTAGCCGCCATGATGCCCACGGGGCCCGCCCCAAAGATAGCCACGGTTTCCCCGCCCCTGATCCGGCCCCAGTCAGCGGCCGCCCAACCGGTGGGGAAGATGTCTGTCAGAAACAGGACCTGCTCGTCTGTGAGGCCTTCTGGCACTTTTCTGGGGCCGAAGTCTGAGTATGGCACGCGCACATATTCGGCCTGGCCGCCGTTAATGCCCCCGTAAAGGTCTGTGTAGCCAAAGAGGGCGGCGCCTTTCTCACTCATCAACCCACCGTCTGGGCCGTATTTGTCATTTGAGTTTTCACACTGGGTGGGCCAGCTGTTGTTACAGAAAAAGCAGTGGCCGCAGGCAATAGGGAACGGTACCACCACGCGGTCGCCTTTCTTGAGGTTGGTCACCCCGGGCCCCACTTCCTCTACAATGCCCATGAACTCATGGCCCAGCACCATGTCATTCATTTGGGGGACAAAGCCGTCATAAATATGCAGGTCTGAGCCGCAGATGGCCGTAGAGGTTACTTTGATGATGGCATCACGGGGTTCTTCAATGATGGGGTCTGGAACGGTGTCAACACTGACATCGCCAATTTTGTGGAAGACAAGTGCTTTCATTTTGTGTGTCGGTTAGGTAAAAGGCTGACCCTCAAGGTGTGTCAGTACATAGGCTAAACGGGTTTTTACGTACTCAGTTGCCCGTGGGGCAGTAGAACTACTGAGTTGGAAAAAGAGGAGTAATTTTGTTATTTAGACTTCCCCTAGCCCGCTTTCACAACTATGACCTTTTCTTTTGCTGATTCTGCCACCGTGCCGCAACTGTGCACCCTGTTCAACACGGCTTTTTCTGACTATGTGTTGCCTTTGGTGCTGACAGAGGCGGTGATGGAAATGAAACTGACCCGTGATGGCACCCACCTCCACCTTTCGCCGCTGGCGCTGAATGAAGAAAAGGAGCCGGTAGGTTTTATCCTGAACGCCCTGGGCGAATGGCGGGGCAGGAAAACCGCCTATAACGGAGGAACGGGCGTAGTACCCCACGGCAGAGGCCACGCCTTGACAGAGCGCATGTACCAGTTCTGTATACCGCGGCTGCGGGAGCAGGGCGCTGAGCAGTGCCTGCTGGAGGTGATTCAGGAGAACAAGCGGGCGCTGGCCATTTACCGGCGGCTGGGCTTTGCGATACAACGTACCTTCAGGTGCTTCAGGCTGGAAAAAGAGCTGTTGTCCTGGCACGCCCATTTGCCCCACGGGGTGACACTGCATAAGGTGGCCGGGCCAGACTGGCCCCGCTACCAGACCTTCTGGGAGATTGAACCCAGTTGGCAACACCACGTGGCGGCCATTGGCCGAAGTGGCCACTATGTGCAGGTGGTAGAGGCGCGCCTGCAGCACGAGTGTGTGGGGTACGGGGTTGTCTACCCTTTAACTGGCGCTATTGCCCACCTGGCGGTGGCCCCTGCGTGGCGCGGGAAAGGCATTGGGCAGGCACTTTGTCAGAAACTGGTAGAGATGGTCAGCGCACCCGCGGTCACGGTGGTGAATGTAGATGCGCACGGTGCCAGTCTGTTGAATTTTGTGCAGGGGCGCGGAATGCAGGAGACCCTGGGGCAGTATGAGATGGTGTTGGATATATGATCTGCCATGATACCTTTGCCCAATTCATCTAATAGACAAGTTTTTACTTTCTGATATGACCACGAACGCCAAAAGCTGGGGTATTTCCATTTTCGCCACCATTGTGACAATAGTGCTGTGCCTGGTTTTTTTCAGAATGTTTACGGTGGAGAGCTTTGTCTTCAGCTGGGGTCTGAACTTTCTGCTCATGGGGTGGTACACAGTGGTGATTACACTGCTTAAACCAGATTTGGACTGGTCTTACTTTCAACCGAAGCCCTTTGAGCAGGAGGGCAGGTGGTATAAATATCTGGGGCTGCATCTGTACCGGAAACTGCTGGTGGCAGTAGGGTGGGAGAAGATCAGCAAGCAGAATAATCCGGTGAAGAAAGAGCCGGCGTGTCTACAGACATGTGAGCGGAATACCCGCATCTCTGAGCTGGGCCATCTGATCATTGCCGTAATTGTCTTCGCTATTGCAGTTTTTTTTACTTCCTCTGTCACAGAAAGCAAATGGCTAATCATTTTGAACGTGCTCCTCAATATCTATCCCATCTTACTGCAGCGGTACAACCGGCCCAGGTACAGGAAAATTCTGCAAAGAATGGAGGCACGTCAGCATGATCAGGAATTGGTGAGGCTGTTGAAGTAGAGTAGTATCCTGTTTTGGAGCTGTTTTCAGAAAAACAGGCTAAAAACAGGAGCTGAAAAGGAGATAAAAAAAGCGCTCGGCAGTGGTTAACACTGCCGAGCGCTTTTTGTAAAGTAGCGAAAGCTTAGCCTCTGCGGGAGCCGCTCTTCTTGCCCATTTGCCAGGCCACCACGGCCGCCACCAGAAAGGCGCCAATGGCGGCTTTCTGGATAAGCCCTGAGCGGTCATGTTTTAAATCAGCGTTCATGCCTTTCTCTGCGAAGATGTTGGGCACTTTGCCGTCTTTGAAGTCTTCAATGATGCCTTCCACCACATTAATGCGGTCTGCCAGCAGCATGGGCAGCCAGCGGCGGTACTGGTTCTCTGTATGTTTGAATGCGAAACGGCGCAGCATGCCGCTCAACCCGCTGGGGGGCACCGCCGTCCCGAAGACCGCGCTCACGTTGGGCCTTTCTGTGGAGTGGTGCACCTCAATGTTGATGGGCTGCTGCGTGGGCCTTTGCCAGTTGTAGCCGCCGTGGTCATCTGCAGAGCGTTTGCGCATGGGGTACGTGGGGTCATTCTTGGGGTCGGCGTCTATGCCCCAGCCAATGATATGGGAATAATTATTTGCTAATGTTTCCATGAGGGTGTTGCGTTAGATTCTGGCGGTTGATGGAATAAGTACCGGTTTGATGCAGTTGTCCAGCTTCTGGGAGAAGATGCGGTAGCCTTCTGAGACTTCCTCCAGCGGAATGCGGTGCGTGATCAGGCCTTTAGGGTTCAGCACCCCGTTCTGCACGTGCTCTATCAATCTTGGCAGCAGGCGCTTTACAGAGGCTTGGTTAGCCCTGATGGTAATGCCTTTGTTCACCACGTTGCCAATGGGCACCAGGTTGTCAGTGGGGCCATACACGCCCACAATAGACACAATACCGCCTTTTTTCACTGAGTTAATGGCCCAGTGCAAGGCAGTGGCTGAACCCGCTTGCAGGAACAGCTTTCTACCGGTAATGGTTTGCATGGCATTGCCGGCGGCCTCAGCGCCTACGGCGTCAATGCAGACATCAGCCCCCATCCAGTCAGTGGTTTCTTTCACAAACTGCACCACGTCACCCATCTCCCTGAAGTTGTAGGCTTCGCACTGCGCGTAGTTTTTGGCAAATTCCAGGCGGTATTCCACTTCGTCAATGATAATGACGCGGCCGGCACCAAAGAGCCAGGAGCAGCGGGCGGCCATGATCCCTACCGGACCGGCCCCAAACACCACCACGGTGTCTCCGGGCTGTATCCCGCCCATTTCGGCGGCCTGGTAGCCGGTGGGCACCACGTCTGTCAGGAGCACCGCATCATCTGGGTCCATTCCCTCTGGGATCACCGTGGGGCCCACGTTGGCGTAAGGCACGCGGGCGTACTCGGCCTGGCCGCCGTTGTAGCCCCCGGCGGTATGCGAGTACCCAAAGATACCGCCCACGGCCGTGGCCTGCGGGTTGGACTCATGGCAGTTGCCGTACAGTTCCTGCTTGCAGAACACGCACTGGCCACAGGCTATGTTGAACGGCACCAGTACGTGATCACCTACTTTTATTTTAGTTACCTCAGAGCCCACTTCCTCTACAATGCCAGTGAACTCATGCCCAAACGTGGTGCCTACGCGGGTGTCTGGCACGGAGCCGTTGTACAGGTGCAAATCTGAGCCACAGATACAAGACCGGGTCACCCGCACAATGGCATCTTGCGGATGTTCGATTTTTGGCATTGGTTTTTCATCTATTCTGACCCGCAGGGGGCCTCGGTAATTCATTGCTCGCATACTATTTTCCTTTGGGGTTAAGGTGAGACATCAACGCGTTTGAAACTTGGTTAATTGGGACTTACCCGGTTTTGCCTCCGGAGCCGTCTATTAGATTACTTATATGCGGGATTTTAGTTGCAAATGCGCAGTAACCGGCAAAACCGGAGGGCGGGTACGCAGGGTAAACAGGAACATGCCCCACCGGTGAAGCGGGCTGGGGCGGGCGGTTCTGTTTCTGGCCTGTTTTTGCGAAATCAGGCCCAAACCAGCGGGTAGCTAAGGGAGAGGGTGTTTCAAGGTTGCCTTTGGGCCGAGACGGAGCATAGCCTGAACGTGCCGGTACGCTTCTCTGGTCTTGACGGCACTGCTACGGGGGCCTAACAACGCCTTGGCAGGACCCCATGCTGCCCTTGCCCTTCATCATTGAAACGTTTATTCATGCGCTGGAGCCTTACTGACTTTAACCAGGCTACTTTTCTATCTTTGACTTGAAAAAGAACCGGAAATGCAGAACACCCACCAAAGCCCCAGTCCTGTGATCAGGAGCCTGAAAGAGGCAGACAATGAACCGCTGGCCGCCTTAATCAGAGCCGTTTTCAGGGAATTTAATATTGACCGCCCCGGCACTGTCTATACAGACCCCACCACAGACAAGCTGTACCAGCTGTTCCAAACCCCGGGCAGCGCTTATCTGGTGGCCCAGGAAGGAGACGAGCTTATTGGTGGCTGTGGCCTGTACCCTACAGAAGGGCTCCCAGACGGCTGCGCCGAACTGGTGAAGTTCTACCTTGCCCCGGCCAGCCGGGGCCAAGGCGTTGGGTTCCAACTGTTGCAGAAGACTTTGGTTCTGGCAAAGCAGCTGGGGTACAGACAGCTGTACCTGGAGTCTTTCCCTGAGTTGGCAAAGGCGGTGCGCCTGTATGAGAAGGCAGGTTTCAAGCACATCCCGCACGCGCTGGGAAACTCCGGCCACTTTGCCTGCACCATCTGGATGGTGAAGGATCTGGCGTAGAAGCCATTTCTGTTTTGGGGCTGTTTTACTGAAAACAGCTTGAAAACAGGATGTTCCAGAACCATGGGCGCAGCAATTTCATTTGGTAACAACTCAAAAAAGGCTACTTTTAAAGTAACCAATTTACCCTGTATGCACACCACCAACTACTACAACACCTTCATTGAAGTAGCCGAAGATTGCCCCGTAGCCACTGCTGAGATGCCGCCCCAGAAGGGCGATGCCAAAACCGTGGCCAACCTGCAGTTTGAAATGCTGAACGGGAAGCCTTATCAATTCACGTCAGATGAGGTTTTGTTTAGCGTTTTCGCGGCTAAGAACGAGGTGCCTGAAGAAGAACTGGACGCAGAAAGGCAGAAGTTTTTCTCTAAGGGGCAGGCCTGTTTCAGGGCATCGCCGCTCACCAAGCGCTACGGCTGGGGCGTGCATGCCAATGAAGAGGGAAGGATCGCTTTGGTGCCGCTAGGCTCAGGAGAATATGAAACGCTGGTGGGTGATGGACGTTTGAAAGTGGTGAAGGCGATGCGGTCAAAGAAGGGGTGATTCCAAAGTGAGGAGGTATGTTTATCAGCTAGTGAGGGATAAGTTAAAATATTAAGAATTAAAAAAAATTATGAAATACCAGCTTCCATTTTTCGGTGAACTAGACCTTAGTAAGCTTGAAGAATACTATGAAACAGACATTGAATTTGAAGGAAGAACAATTCAGATTGACTTGACCTTTGAAAATACCGACATCGGAATAGAAAAGTTTGACTTAATCAAAATTCAATTAACCGACATTGAAAGTTTAAACTTTGAGAACAGAAAAGAAATAAGCAAAGACTTTCAAGAAGGCGGGAATGTTGAGTTTTATGTTAAGGAGATACTTGAACAACTAGATGATGATATAGAAGAGATTTTAGTAGAAGCCGACTCATCTAAATCAAAGAAGGAACATGTATTGGATGCTGTAAAACTAAAGAGAATCGGATTCTATCCAGAAGTTGAGAATGCCGGAATCGTTTCCGACTACACGATTAGCGAAGAACTTACAGATGACCTTGTGGTCGTGTTCAGAAAACTTGACAGAACATTTGATGGCATCTCCATTGAAAGCTAAAAAGGGAAGAAAACCCACCGTTAACAATGTATAAACGTCATCTCGGCCTACGGCCTTCCCGTCGTTTATACTAGTTAGTAGAAGGCACAAGCCCATAAATAACTTCGCTTTCCTGTTTTTGGGCTGTTTTCAGGAAAACAGCCCAAAAACAGAAGCTACTTCCCCAGCCACTCCTTGAAGGCATGCGCGCGCTCGTTGCTGATGATGATCTCCTTGTCTGTAGCTGGTTTCACATATACTTTGAGGCGGCCCTTGAGGTACGGGTGAATCTCATCAATGGAATGGATGTGGGCAATGAATTGGCGGTTCAGGCGGCTGAACTGCTCCGGGTCCAGCAGTTCCTGCAGGGTGTCAAGGGTATAGTCAGTGATGAAGCGCTGGCCGGTGGTGGTGATCAGGAAGACAATCTTGTCTTCGGCGTAGAAATAGGCGATTTCCTCAGTAGAGATGGACCTGATCTTCTGGCCGCTCTTCACCAGGAACCGGTTTTTGTAATGCGGGGTCTCGGGCTGGTTGTTACGGTTCAGCAACGCCATGATCTGGTGCATGTCCAGGGCGGGTGGGGCCGGCTGGCTCTGCCGTAGGCGCTTGAACTTCTCCATGGCCGCCGCCAGATCTTCATTGCTGATGGGTTTGAGCAGGTAGTCTATGCTGTTGACCTTGAACGCCTTTACCGCATACTCATCATACGCGGTGGTGAAGATAATGGGGCATTTCACCTCTACCTTCTGGAAAATCTCAAAACTGTTGCCGTCTGACAGGTGAATGTCCAGAAACGCCAAATCTGGGGCGGGGTTATTCTCAAACCAGCGCACCGCGTTCCTGATAGAGTCTATGGTGTCTAAAACTCTGATGCGGGGGTCATAGCGCAGGAGCTGGGCCTCCAGTTTTTCTGAGGCCAGGTATTCGTCTTCAATCAGGAGAATGTTCATGGGAGCAGGTCTAAGGTTTGCTTTTGCGCGGCAAACGGGTGTAACAAGAACCGGGCTTACTATGAAGCTGTTTAGAATTTTTGTAACTGGGAGGCAAAGGCAGTCAGATAAGGTTTTCACCAGCCAGTGGTTCTGTTTTTGGGCTGTTTTCTGAAAAACAGCCCAAAAACAGAAACTAGAAACTTTGCCAAATGCCTTTCTATCTAAACTCTAAACAGCTTCTATCTTTCTCTGCCATAGCGCTGCTATGCTGTTAAAAAAATGTATAGCCAGAACCTTTCGCCCCAGGTTTGGCATGCAAGAGCTACATTGATGCATGCGCTCAGGCGGCGTTGCTAAGGAGCGGTAATTTAGCAATGAAATTGTCTGCGGTCACCTCAACGCCCACTTTTTTGTCTGTGATGAACTTGTAGCGGTTGATGATGTTCTTGAGGCCCACGCCGGTAGACTCCTCCCGGCTTTCGCGCAATTGCAGATTGTTTTTGATGATGATGTAATCGCCTTCCACAAACACGTCAATGTAGAGGGGCTCATCACGGCTCACAATGTTGTGCTTGATGGCGTTCTCCATGAGCAGCTGCATGGTGAGCGGGGCCACCTGGTGGTTTTGCAGTTCTTCAGGCACGTTAATGTCTACGCGCAGGTTCTCCCGGAACCGGATCTTGAGCAGGAACAGGTAGGAATAGATGAAGTCCAGCTCAGTGAACAGCGGCACCAGCTCCTTGTCTTTGTTCTCCAGCACGTAGCGGTACACCTTTGAGAGCTGTTCCACAAACTTGGCAGCCATGTCCTGGTCCTTGTAAATGAGTGAAGACAGCGCATTGAGGCTGTTGAACAGGAAGTGCGGGTTCACCTGCTGCTTCAATGACTCAAACTGCACCTTGATGGTCTCTTTCTTGAGTTTCTCAGACTGCACCAGGTAGCGGTGCCACTGGTTGTAAAAATAAATACCGGACCGGATGAAGTGCACAAACAGCAGAATGATGGAGCCGAACACAAACACCTCTTTCACGTCCCGTATGGTTTCGGCGTCTGTGAAGTTGTAGGAGCCCACCTGCCCCAGAATGAGCCTGGGAATGATCTGGAAGAGCACCATCACCAGCAGGATATAAGACTGTACCGCAATCCATTCATAGACAAACCGCCTGAGGCCAAACTCCCGCCAGTCATACTTCTTGCTCAGGCGCTTGGCAATGCGGCGGGTACCCTCCAGAATCACGTTCACCATGACTGAGTTGTAGAGCAGCCGGAACACGTCATCCCCTTCAAAATCCTTCAGGCCGGTGCGGTGAATGAAAAAGAAGGTCCAGAAGATAAGAAAGGCTATGCCGGTGTTGGTGCTGTACCGCACCAGTTTCTTGTGTTTAAAATGAAAGGGTCTTTTCATATAGAAGGTTGGGTGAGTCAACCTGAAAGGCTAAGTGTACAGGTGGGGGAGCAGCGGCCTGCTCAAGAAACAATGGCAGTTATCTATTCTTTCCTGTTTCTGCTGTTTTCAGGAAAACAGGCCAGAAACAGGAGGAGGGGGCATTTTAGAATTTCCCAAACTTAAAGGTGAGGGAAACGGTGGGGGCGCTCATGTCTCGGTCACTGGACCTGGACAGGTCCACCCCCTGGGCAAACCGGTAGCTCGCAGCCAGGCCCAGGCGCATGAAGCGGGCCATGTTCAGTTCTGCCTGCACGCCCGGTTCCATCACAAAGAAAGTGTCTGTCTGGTACACCTCGTAGCTGTAGCGGTTAGAGGTGTTGTTGCCCAGCGGCGAATTGGTATAGGCTGCGCCGCCCACGCCAATGATCAGCGGGAAAGAGAAGTGCAGGAGCCGTGAAGGGTTGGGGGTGTACTCCAGCAGGGCGCCGCCGTAGCCAACCTGCAGAAAAACGTTGTTGGCGTACTGCAGCACTTCGCCAATGTTGTTGCGGGTGGTGAGCCCGTAGCCCGCCAGCCCCAGCCCAAACTTCTGGTTCAGCACCCAGGCCACCTTGCCGCCCACCATAAAGCCCGATCTATCTTGCCAGCGGGTGAGCATGAGCGACGGGGCAAAGTAGAAGCTGTGCGACACGTCACCCTGAAACAGGGTTTCGGGCTCTGTTGTTGCCAGGCCGGCAGGCTGCCCCGCCGCCAGCAGGAGAATGCCCCAAAAGAAGCACCACGTTAAGACTGCTTTTTTCATAAGTTTGCGAAGTAGAGACGCAACGGCAAAAATTGGTGTAGCCTTCTCTGCAAATAAAGATTTTACCCGTAAGTACACAAGTAAAACCTGACCAAAGCGGAGGCTAACCGCCTGAACCTACGCTAACAGGTTCTAAAGTAGTTGCTTACTTCACTCTAAACATGATGAACATGAACTCAGCGTGGTTATACCTGATTGCCGCCGGTATCTGTGAAGTTGCCTGGGCCATTGGTCTCAAATATTCTGAAGGCTTCACCAAACTGGGCGTGAGCGTGGTCACCGTCATTATTATGATCCTGAGCTTTGTGCTGCTGGCGCAGGCCATGAAATCACTGCCCCTGGGTACCGCCTACGCCTCCTGGACGGGCATTGGCGCCGTGGGGGCCGCCCTGCTGGGCATTTTCCTGTTCAATGAACCCAAAGATGCCATTCGCCTGCTCTGCATTGGCCTTATCATAGCCGGGGTGCTGGGGCTGAAGTTTCTGGCGAAGGAGTAGGTATTCACAGCCGGCCAGAAAGGGAGTACCAGCCTGTAGTTTCTGTTTTAGGTCTATTTTCAGAAAAACAGGCCAGAAACGCACCTTCTCCTATTTCCGCCAGCGGAGAGCCAGGAGGGTATCCTGGGTGATCAGGTACAGGAATTTATCTCCGGCCAGCACCTGCCGGTAGGGGGTAGAGCTCTCAGGCAGCGCTACGGTGCGGGTCTGGAGGGTGTACAGGTGCTGGAAGTGCAGTTGGTTGCCAGAAAGGTAATACAATTCATCTCCCAGAAAGCCTACGTAAGCCAGATGGGGCACTGCAATTCTCTTCTGGTAGTTGCCCATGTTGTCAAACACATAAATGCCAGACTGGCGGTCTACCATGTACAGCTTGCTCTGGTACTCCCGTAGAAAGGTGATGTCACGCTGCTGCCGCTCCAGGATCAGCTCCAGAGGGGTTTCATGGGCTATTCTGGTATAACGGGTGTCTACTTTCAGGAGCCGGAACGTGGTTTCATCAAAAAGCCAGAGGCGGTCATCGGCGGCCAGGGTGGCGGCCCGCACGGTGCCGTCTGTATACTCCCGCAGGTCTGCCAAGCCCAGCGGCGTGAGAAAACGGTCCAGCAACTGTACCCGCTGGCGGTCATCATAAAAGACGGTAATCTTGGCCGGGCTCCAGGCCTCCACCATGGCCACCCGGCCTTGAATAGGAGGGGAGAAGGTGCTTATCACCTTGCCCAGCGTGTCTAGCTGCAGTACGTTCTGCCGGGCATCAGAAACATAGAGGCGGTCAAACCGATCTATGGAGTGCAGCGTGATTCCTTTGGCCGGAGACTGAAAAGCCACCACCCAGGCCGGTGTCTGCGCCCGGGGCCGCCCTGGCAGCAGGATACCCAGCGCCAGCCATAGAAACCAGAGGTTACGCTTGATCTTTCTCAAAATATGTGAGCGTGAGTTGCTGACCGTCATATACGGCATAGGAGCAAAAATTGACCCATTCTCCCAGGTTCAGGTAGCGGCTTTTCTCCCCAATGGGCAGGTCCAGCGGGAGGTGGCGGTGCCCGAACACGTAGAAATCATGGTGCTGCCGCTTTTCCACGTGGTTGCAGTAGTGCACAAGCCACTCATCATCGCCCAGAAATTTTTCGTCTTTCACGGTGTTCTGCAGGCGGCTTTTCCTGGACCAGAAGTTGGCCAGGCCAATGCCCAGGTTGGGGTGTACCCGCGCAAACAGCCACTGCGCCCCTTTGTTGGCGAAGACACGCTTGAGTACCTTGTAGGTATAGTCTTTGGGGCCCAGCCCGTCACCGTGGCCAATGTAAAAGGTATGGGGCCCAATTTGGGTTGAAACCGGTTTCCGGATGATGGGAATGTTCAGCTCCTTGGGGAAGTAGTCAAACATCCACATGTCATGGTTGCCCGTGAACAGGTAGATGGGAATGCCGCTGTCTGAGATTTCGGCAAGCTTGCCCTGTAACCGAATGAAGCCCCGCGGAATGGCGTGCCGGTACTCAAACCAGAAGTCAAAGATGTCACCCAGCAGGTAGATGGCCTGTGCGTCCTGCTTTACCTGATCCAGCCAGCGAACTATTTTTTTCTCCCGCGCCAGGCTTTTCTCCCGGGTAGGCACCCCCAGATGGAAATCTGAGGCGAAATACACTTTTTTACCGGCAGGGAGCGTGTCAATCGGTGTGATCATCAATCAGGAACAGAATAAGTTCTTTGGGGCCGTGGGCACCCATCACTAGGGTCTTTTCAATGTCGGCGGTACGGCTGGGGCCGCTCACCAGTGAAATCATAGAGGGCAAGCGCTTGTCATACTTCTGTTGAACGAACGCAAGCGCCTGTTTAATATCTGGGACCAGCTGTGACAGCTTGGCCACCACCAGGTGCATGGCCGGGTACACAGACAGCCGGCGCCCGCTGGCATTGGCAGAGGAGACCAGGAGGCTGCCGGTGCGGGCCACCAGCGCCTCACAGGTGGTGAGGGCGGCTTCGGCCGCGCCCAGAAAGTCTTCTTCGGTACCGTTGAAGTGGATGCCGCCGGCGTGCAGGATTTTTTTCAGGGCGGGCTCCCAGACGTACAGGTTGTCAAGGCCGCGCTCCTTCTTGAACTCAAAGAGCTGGTCAAAGAAGTCCTCTTCGTTCTCACAGTACACAAACGTGCCGCTGTTTCTAATGAAGGCCTCTGCAAACTGCACAGAAAGGTCTTCCAGCAACGGCCCGTAGACCGAGGTGCTGAAGTCAGGGGTAGGAGGCAGAAAAGGCGCTGACTTTGCCAGCGCCTCTCTCACCTTGCGGAGCACAATCTCTTTCGATTTGGCTTCGTACATGTTGAATTTCTGTTTTTGGCCTACTTTTCAGAAAACAGCTAAGAACTGAAGGTAGTCCCTTCGCCGGTGGCGGAACTTTCAGACCCGTTTGGCTCAGCGGCCGTTGGCGTGTCTTCCTGGTTCTGCTGGGCACCGGTTGGTGCGGTGGTGTGGGTCTCACTGGCCAACTCACTTTGGGTCTTGCTGCGGTCTGTTCCGGCGGTGTGGGCCTGGTAGGTGGTGAGGGCCTCAAACGGACGCTTCCCAACCAGGCGCTCCAGATCGCTCTGGAAGATGATCTCCTTGGCCAGCAGCTCCTGTGCCACCACTTCCAGCTCCTGGCGTTTGTCAGTTAGCAACTGGATGGTGCGGTCATAGGCCATCTGTACCAGACCGCGCACCTCCGCGTCAATGGTCTCAGCGGTAGCCTCAGAGTACGGTTTGGTGAACGAATGGTCAGGCTGCTTGGAGTCATAGAACGACAGGTTGCCAATTTTGGCGTTCATGCCGTACATGGTCACAATGCTGTAGGCCATTTTAGTGATGCGCTCCAAGTCACTCAAGGCACCGGTAGAGATTTTGCCAAACACAATCTGTTCGGCGGCGCGGCCGCCGAGGGCCATGCACATTTCATCAATGAGCTGCTCTGTGTTGTACAGGAACTGCTCTTTTGGCAGGTACTGCGCGTAGCCTAGCGCGGCCACCCCGCGGGGCACAATGCTGACTTTTACCAAGGGGTCGCAGTGCTCCAGGAACCAGCCGGCAATGGCGTGACCGGCTTCATGGTACGCCACAATTTTCTTCTCTTCTGGGGAGATGATTTTGTTTTTCTTCTCCAGACCCCCAATCACGCGGTCAATGGCGTCATTGAAGTCCTGCATCTCCACTGCCTTTTTGTTACGGCGGGCAGCAATCAAGGCGGCCTCATTACAAACGTTGGCAATCTCAGCACCGGCAACCCGGGTTGCGCGGCCAGTTTCTTGGCATCTACATCTGGGGCCAGGGTGATAGGGCCCAAGTGCACCCCAAAGATTTGGGTACGGCCCACAATGTCTGGCTTGTCAATGCTGATCTGGCGGTCAAAACGGCCTGGGCGCAGCAACGCTGAGTCAAGGGTGTCTGGGCGGTTAGTGGCGGCCAGGATGATGATGCCGGAGTCTGTGGCGAAACCGTCCATCTCTACCAGCAGGGAGTTCAGGGTGTTCTCGCGCTCGTCATTGCCACCGGGCACCTGGCCACGGCTACGGGAGCGGCCTACGGCATCAATCTCGTCAATGAAGATGATACAGGGGGCCTTGGCTTTGGCTTGCTTGAATAGGTCACGCACGCGGGCGGCACCCACCCCTACAAACATCTCTACAAAGTCAGAACCTGACAGGGAGAAGAAGGGTACGTCTGCCTCACCGGCCACGGCTTTGGCCAGCAAGGTTTTACCGGTACCCGGAGGGCCTACCAGCAACGCACCTTTGGGGATCTTACCACCCAGAATGGTGAATTTGGTGGGGTTCTTCAGGAACTCTACAATCTCCTGGATTTCTTCTTTGGCTTCTTCCAGGCCGGCTACGTCTTTGAACGTGATTTTTACCTTGTTCTCAGCGTCAAACAGCGCAGCGCGGGATTTGCCTATGTTGAAAATCTGCCCGCCGGCGCCTCCGGTGGCCATGCGGCGCATCAGGAACCAGAAGCCCACCATGAGCAGGATAAAGAACGGCCAGCCCATCAGGAGTTCTAACAGCCCGGTGCGTTTCTCAATCTCCAGCGGCACCCGCTGGTCTCTGGGTACGTTTTCCTGAAGTTTGTCAAAGTCCTGCTTAAAGGCTTCTGCGGTAATAATAGGGAAGTTGAAGTGAGCCCCCTGGTCAGTGCCAAAAGAGCCCCTGTTGTCTAACAGGCCTTTGTACTTCTCATTAGTGAGTGCTTCTTTCTTCAGGGTCACCTCTACCATGTTGTTGTTCACCACGGCCACTTTGCTTACATCCTGGGCCAGGAGCATCTCCTCAAACTGCGGTTGTCTTATCTCTGCCGTGGCGTTGAGGTTGTTGTAATAGGTGAGGCCAAAAATGAAGAGCACCAAGGCCGCCAGCACCCAAATCTGCATGGTGGGGCGGGGCGGGGTGTTCGGGATGATTTTCCTCTTTTTCTTATTGTCTGGTTTTTCTGTCATGGATTGTTCTCTTCAATAAAAAGTAAACCTCCTGGCTGGCTTTTAGTTTAGAAAGCAGCCGGTGTAGAGCCTTCTTCAGACGCTACGTGCGTAATTTCGGCGTCGCCCCAAAGTTCTTCCAGGGCATAGAAACTACGTTTGTCTTTCAAAAAGATATGCGCCACCACATCTACGTAGTCTAGCACCACCCACTCCCGGTTGGTACGGCCCTCGCTCTGCCAAGGATGTTCTTTGGTTAGCTTGAATACTTCTTCCTCAATAGAGCTGGCAATTGCATCTAGTTGGGTGTCTGAGTTGGCCGAACTGATGATAAAGTAGTCTGAGACGGCGTTTTTCAATGATTTCAGGTTAAGAACGACAATGTCAGCAGCTTTTCTTTCCTGCATGCCTTTTACCACCAGTTCTGCCAATATGTCGGAATTGTCCTGAATCTTGTCGTGTTTCATCTGGGAAATATAAATTTGATCTTCAAAAATACTAAAGTCTTTGCAAAAGTTTTCGCCTAATACACTCTTTGTTGGTCAGCAACTAGTTTTTCTGCCAGAGTGCCGTTCAACCAATACGGTAGCACAGGAGCTCCTTAACAAAAATGAAGCCACTGATGGTTGTGCCATAGTGGCAGGGGCCCAGACCGGCGGCCGGGGCCAACGGGGCAACTCCTGGGACGTGGAACCCGACAAAAACATTACGTTGTCGGTGATTTTAAAGCCAACTTTCCTGGACGCCCAGCAGCAGTTCTCCCTGAATATTGCCGTCTCCCTGGCCGTACTGGATTTAGTGCGCCTGTACGTGCCAGAGGGCAGCTCCCTCAAATGGCCCAATGACCTTTACCACCATGACTGCAAGTTAGGCGGTATTCTCATAGAGAACACCATTTCTGGCCCACGTCTGCAACAATCTGTGGTGGGAATTGGGCTGAACATTAACCAAACCTCTTTTCAGCACCCCAGGGCCACCTCTTTTGCCTTGCTCACCGGCCAGCAGCAGCCCCTTGGCAGGCTCATTGAGCAGTTGCTGGAGAACCTGGAGCGGCGCTACCTGGGGCTCAGGGGCGGGGCGGCCCCGGTGCAGAAGCAGGAATACCTGCGGCACCTGTACCGGTACCAGGAATGGCATGCCTTTGAGGTGGCGGGCCAGCGAGTGCAGGGGCAGATCACCGGGGTTGACGCCTCAGGGAGGCTTGCGGTGCTTCTGGAACAAAAATTGCAGTTCTTCCAGTTCCAGGAGATCCGGTATGTGATAGACTGACAAAGGCGTTTTGGGGTTGTTTTCAGAAAAGTAGCCCCAAAACAGGTTAGACAGAGCAAAGAGCCAATTGTTCTTTTTGTGGATAAAACTGGTGTTTTTTCTTGTAGAAAGTTTGTATTCTGCTCTGACAATCTTATATTTGAGCCAATCAGATAAGAGGTACTTATTTCTTTTCTATATGGTATGAAAATCTTTACTCGCGTTTTATTGGGAATTCTTTCTGTAGGCCTGGTCTTTGGAAGCAAAGCCGCCTCTTTTGGAGTGATACCAGGGGTATTGCCAACGCATGGCCGTGCCGCAGAGACAGCAAAATCTGATTCGGTTTTGTTGAGCTGGAGAACGGCTGCCGGTTTGACAATCACTGACTTTGGGATTTCAGCGGCCCTGCATTTGCCGTCTTACAACCCCAACGCAAAAAAATATTCGCCTTTCCTGTATTTGAGCAAGACCTCAAACGTTGCTGCCCCAAAGCCGGGGGTGCGTACGCTGCAGGGGGTGTTTGCAAGTTCTGCCCGGGTGGCCTCAGTGCAGGCAGCCAAAGAAGTGAAGCTGATTCCTTCGCTGACCGCGTACCCTAACCCGTCTAGGGGGATCACTAAAATTTCTTTAAGTGCCCTGGGCGATGACAACTACAAGATCAGGATCTCCAACGCCATTGGTAAGATTTATAAAGAGTTTCCGGTAAATCAGGGCTCTGCCTCAGAGACCATTGTGATTGACCTGTCACCGCTGCCTGCCGGGGTGTACTTCTACAGCCTGCTGGTGAATGAGAAAATGGTGGAAACCAAGCGTCTGATCCTGCAGCAACAATAAGATATCACTGAGCAAGTTATAGAAAGAGCCAGCCGCCGCTGGCTCTTTTTTTTATTTATCTGCACTGCCAGACGGCAGACTTTCAGAAAATTGCTAATTTCGAGGATTCAATCATCAAACAACATGTTGCAATACAATCGGATCAACAATCTGGTGGGGTGGCTGGTGTTTGCGGTGGCTACCATCGTATACATTTTAACCCTAGAGCCAACCGCCAGTTTCTGGGACAGCGGTGAATTCATTGCCTCTTCTTATAAGTTGTTAGTGCCGCACCCGCCCGGGGCGCCTTTTTATCTCTTATTAGGCCGTATTTTCTCTCTGTTTGCCGGGGGGGACACCTCTCAGGTAGCCTGGTGGATCAATTTCCTGTCTGCCTTGTCCAGCTCCTTTACGGTGCTTTTCCTGTTCTGGACCATTACCATTCTGGCGCGCAGAATCATATTGCCAACGGCCGTGGCCGGCCAGCCGGTAACCGTAGAGCCTACCCTGGGGCAGACCATTGCCATCATGGGAAGCGGCGTGGTGGGCGCATTGGCGTTCACGTTCTCAGATTCTTTCTGGTTTAGCGCGGTAGAGGCCGAGGTGTATGCCTTGTCTTCTTTCTTCACCGCTTTTGTGGTTTGGGCCATGCTGCGGTGGGAGAGCCGGGCGCATGACGTCAGCTCAGACAAGTGGTTGATCCTGATCGCCTACATGGTGGGCCTCTCTATTGGTGCCCACTTATTGAACCTGGTGGCTATTCCGGCGTTGGCATTTATCTTCTTCTTCCGTTTGAAGAAATACTCTACCAAGGGGGCAGTTCTCACCATGGTGGCCAGCGCTCTCATTCTGGGCGTGGTGCTGGTGGGGGTGATTCCCGGGTTGCCGTCTGTGGCGGGAGCCTTTGAGGTATTCTTTATCAACAGCCTGGGGTTGCCTTTTGGGGCCGGGGTGATCATTTTTGTGGCCCTGTTTATTGGCGGGTTGGTCTGGGCTGTGCGCTATGCCATCAAAACCGGAAACAGAACCCTCCATACTGCCCTGGTGAGCTTTATCTTTGTGCTCATTGGCTACTCTTCTTACCTTATCATTCCCATCAGGTCTGGCTATGACCCTACCATTGATGAGAACGACCCTGAGAACATTGTTTCCTTTGTGTCTTACCTGAAACGGGAGCAGTACGGGGACCGTCCGTTGCTGTTTGGGCCCCAGTACAACGCAGAGCCCATTGACCAGAAAGAAGGCGGCGCGCAGTACATCAAGGGCAAAGACAAGTACATAGAGGTGGGCCGTAAGGTAGAAGCCGTATATGACTCCAAAGACAAAGTGCTGCTGCCCCGCCTCTACAGCAACCAGCCCGGCCATATTGCGCAGTACCAGAAATGGGTAGACGTGCGCGAAGGGCAGAAACCCTCTTTCTCAGACAACCTGAGCTTCCTGTTCCGGTACCAGATGGGCCATATGTTCTGGCGCTATTTCGGGTGGAATTTTGTGGGCCGTGACGGTGACATTCAGCAGTCTGGGGTTCTGTGGCCCTGGGAAGGAAACGAGGGGCTGCCTGAGCGCGTAGCCGAAAGCAAAGCCCGGAACAATTTCTACATGCTGCCGCTGGTGCTGGGAATCCTGGGGCTGATTTACCAGATCAGAAAGAAACAGCGCGACGCTTTTGTGGTGGGGCTTTTGTTCTTCTTTACCGGTCTGGCCATTGTCATTTACCTGAACCAGCCGCCCATTGAGCCGCGGGAGCGGGACTATACCTTTGCCGGGGCCTTCTATGCGTTCAGCATCTGGATAGGGCTGGGCGTGCTGGCCATAGCTGATTTCCTGCGGAAAACCTTACGGACGGAGGTGCTGGCGGGTGTTCTGGCCACGGTCTTGGGGCTGTTGGCACCGGGCCTTATGGCCGCGCAGGGCTGGGATGACCATAACCGCTCAGACCGTTACCACTCTGTTGACTCTGCCCGCAACCTGTTAAGCTCTGTGGCCCCTAACGCCATCCTCTTTACCAACGGCGACAATGACACGTTCCCGCTGTGGTATGTGCAGGAGGTGGAAGGCTTCAGGACAGATGTGCGCGTGGCGGTGCTCAGCTACATGAACACAGACTGGTACCTTGACCAGATGAAGCGGCAGGCGTACCAGTCTGAGCCGTTCCCTATGAGCCTTGAGAACGAGAACTACCGCCAGGGAATCAATGACTACCTGCCCTATGTAGAGCGGCCAGAAGTAGCCGGCGGTATGGACCTGAAACAGTTTATTCAACTGGTGAAACAGAACCATGAGGCACTGCAGATTGGAGACAGGGCCGGCCGTACGTACCTCTCTTTCCCAACCAAGAACTTTGTGCTGAATGTTGATAAGCAGGCGGTGCTGGCGGCCAAAGCCGTTCCCGCAGAGCGGCAAGACTCCATTGTGAGCCAAATGCGCTGGACGGTGAACAAAGGCGGCCTTGAGAAGAAGCACCTGGCTATTCTTGACCTGATTGCCAACAATAACTGGCAGCGCCCGGTATATTTCTCTACCACGGCAGATAACTCAGACTTTGTAGGCTTAGACAACTACCTGCAGCTGGAAGGCCTTGCCTACCGTATAGTGCCGGTGCTGAACACCAACCCAGAGTCAGCGGCGTACATTGCCAAAGACATCATGTATGACAACATGATGAACAAAATGTCATGGCGCAACCTGGACCGTGAAGATATTTTCTATGACGAGAACTATCTCAGGTTCCCGGCCAACGCCCGTGACAAATACTACCAGTTGGCGGTGGCCTATCTGCAGGAGGGGAACAAAGCCAAGGCGAAGGAAATTCTGAACCACAGCCTGGAGAAAATGCCTGACAGCGCCATTCCGTATGACTACTACATTCCGCCTTACGTGGTGCCGCTGCATGAGGTAGGGGAGCAGAAAAAGGCCGAAGTGATTGTCAATGTCATGTCTAAGCGCGCAGATGATGCGCTGCGGTATTATTTTAACCAGAGTGCCTTGTTTGACACGGAGATCAGGATCAACCTGTTCATCATGCAGCAGCTGATCCAGGCCAGCCGCCAAATTGGCATGACGCAGAAGTCCGCTGAAATTGAGCAGAGATTCATGCAGTACTACGGCCAGATGTCCAGGTAAGGCAGTTTGCATTGTTTAGAAAAAGAGGCCGCAACTAAGCGGCCTCTTTTTTTTTGGGTCTGCTCAACTGCTCTCAAGAGGAAGAGTGGCCAGGTATGAAACTGGAAATTAGGTTCTGCAGGTAATAGAATGAGCCGTGTGCTTTTGAGAAGAGGAGAATGACTACGGTGACTTTTGGGAAGCAATCCTGTTTGGGCTGTTTTCGCGGAAACAGCCCCAAAACAGGATTGCTTTAACGTAAGTGGGCAGAGAAGCTGTTACTGAAAAAAAAACCTGTTTCTGGCCAACTGAGTACCGGGCAATAGTAGTAGTGATTATTGACCCGGTTTTCCCTATGCAAGAGCCCAAACTTCCCCCTCCGGGCCGGGCAGAGCCGTTAAGTTCTCCGCTGTTCGGGGTTTGCACTCCCAAACTGAATGTATCCCGCCAATTTGCCATCCGCGTTACAGGAGCCAAGGGAGAAGGGGGCGGGATTGCAAATCCCCTCAGTACCTGCTTCCGGGTTGCCAATCAGGGAAAACGGCCTCTTTCCTGGTAGAACGTAACGGGCCTGTCTCAGTAGGAGGGGGCAGTTTTTACCTATTCCTAAACCTGAGTTATTCCTGATTGTACTGCTTTCCTTCTGCGTGCTGTAAAGAGGCAAACACAATTAAACAGCTTGTCCTCCTTTCACAATGGTTGAGAATTTGCGACATAAACGTTATGCCAAACATGACTGATCAAGAGGTAGGGTTCAGAACGGGTAGGGGTTCCCTCTGTTTCTGGGCTGTTTTCTTGAAATCAGATCCAAAACGTGGGCACAAATGTACGCCTGCCAGCCAAGGCCCCTGAACTGCAGAAAACGGGCAACCCTCAACAGCTTCAATGTATAAGATAACTTCTGGTTAGTTCTGACCCCTGTTTTTTCGTTCCTGTTTTCGGCCTGATTTTAAAAAAGTAGCCCGAAAACAGGAATCCAGGCTTGCCCCAAAGTGGTTCAGGGAAAAGGAATAACCCCTTGGCGGCGAGAAGAGGCGGCAGATTCCTTGGCTGGCGGCAGGGGCCGGGGCAAACCAAGCTTTGCCCGTGACCGGGAATGTTATCGTTTCTGATGAAATGGCTACCTTTGTGCTTTCAACAGAAGCGTTGTTTTCTGTACAGCAAGCATAAACATGGAAAAAAGGAACTACAGAGATAGAGAAGGTGGCGGGCCAAAAAGGTACTACAGCCAGCCGAAGGCAGATAAAATGGAGATGATCTTCGGCCTGCGGCCGATACTGGAGGCACTGCACGCCGGTAAGACTCTGGAGAAGATCTATCTGCTGAAGGGGGTGAAGCACAGCATCAGCCAGGAAATCACCGAGATGGCCAAGGCGGCTGATATTCCGGTTTCGCTGGTGCCTAGTGAGAAGCTGGACCAGCTGACCAGGAAAAACCACCAGGGGGCGGTGGCCTATCTTTCGGCTATCTCCTATTCTCCGTTAGATGAGATAGTGGCTTCTCTGTTTGAGAAAGGGAAAGACCCGGTGCTGATGGTGCTGGACCGCATCACTGACGTGCGCAATTTTGGGGCCATTGCCCGTAACGCCGAGTGTATGGGGGTAGATGCCATTGTGATCCCGAGCCGGGGAGCCGCCCAGATCAACGCAGATGCTTTGAAGACATCGGCGGGGGCGTTGAACCTTATTCCTGTGTGCAGAGAGCCCAATCTGAAAGAAACGCTGCATTTCCTGAAGCAGTCTGGCATACGCGTAATTGCCTGTACAGAGAAAGCCGAAGAGACCCTCACCGATGCCGCCGTTGATTTGACCGGGCCAATTGCCATCTTGATGGGGAGCGAGGAAGACGGGATCTCCCCTGAGTACCTGAAGCGCGCCGATGTGCGGGTGAAAATCCCTATGACCGGCCAGATCCAGTCCTTGAACGTGTCGGTGGCCAGTGGCATCATCCTGTTTGAGGCGTTGCGGCAGCGGCAAAAGGCATAGTATTCTGCAAAACAGAGAAGCCGGTGGGTTCATTTAGAGCACACCGGCTTCTCTGTTTTGAGCCTGTTTTTGAGAAAACAGGCTCAAAACAGAATGGTGGGCCCGGCCAGTCCAGCTCTTGATACAGCCATTTCATTTATTTTTCACCAGAAGCAGGGCATTCTTTTTGGCGGGCAACGGTTCTTCTGGGTAAAAGCGTGCCAATGAAGAATAAGCTGGTAATGGTAGCTTTGCTCTCCTTCTCTTGCTTTGATGAGATTGAAGAGCAAGAACGGGTGCCCTTGCCTTTTTGAGTGAAGGCACCTACACCGGTATGTTTACCAGGACCCGCCCAGCGGCAGATTACCCTGCTGCTACTTTCACGCTTCCCCTTTTTTGGCAACTCTTTCTCCGGCCCCTCAGGTTTTTCTAAGTACCCACCCATTGGGCAGGGCTAAGGTGTAAGGGCAGGAGGTAACTTTTGAAAACAGCTCTCTCTGGCCGGCAGGGTTTGACTGGACGCTTCTTCTGGATGGATCATGTACTGCCACCACCCAAGGCGGTTGGCTCCACTTGACTCAGCGGAAAGGTTGTACCTACCGTTTGATAGAAACAGCAAGAACCGCCAAAAGAACCCTTTTAGACGCGGCCTCACAAATACCTGGTGAAGGTTCAGGTGTTTTGCGCGGGTAGGAGCCCCTTCTGTTTTTGACCTGTTTTCCTGAAACCAGGCCGAAAACCGAACAGGTGTTATAACGGCGTAGCTGCAGGTAACAAAAAAAGAGCGGGGCCGCTGGTTTGACAGCAGCCCCGCTCTTTTTTGTTACCTGCAAGGAAAGTCTTATATATAGTTCTGGCCTTTTATGGCCTTGGCGTCTGCCACAAAGTCCTTTATCTTGTGCTCATCTTCCCGGCGGCAGATCATTAAGATATTGTTATGCTGGGCAATAATGTAGCCGTCAAGCCCTTGTGCCACTACCAGGTGGTTTTCTGGTGCCCTGATGATGCTGTTGTGCACATCATACAACAAGACGTTGCCGTTGACCACGTTGTCATCAATGTTCTTTTCAGAGAGGCTGTAAAGGGAGTTCCAGGTGCCTAGGTCAGACCAGCCAAAGTCTCCCAGGATCACAAACACATTGTTAGCCTTTTCCATGACCCCGTAGTCAATAGAGATGTTGCGGCAATGGGAGTAGGCGGTGTTGATGAACTGCTCCTCCTGGTCAGTGTCTAACGCCGGGGTGCCCTCTTCAAACGTGTCTGCCATCTCATTGAGGTACTGCTGAAACGCCCTGATGATGGCTTTGGCGTTCCAGATAAAGATACCTGCGTTCCAGACAAACTCCCCACTGTCCAGGAACATCTGCGCAATCTCAACAGACGGTTTCTCAGTAAAGGTTTTTACCTTTTTGAGGGTGCTGTTGGGCTCATCTATAAACTGGATATACCCGTAATTGGTGTCAGGGCGGGTGGGCTTGATGCCCAGGGTGACCAGAATGTCTTGATTGGCAGTGGCAGCCAGCCCTTCTTTCACGCAACTGATAAACGCATCTTCGCGCAGAATGACGTGGTCTGCCGGGGCAATCACAATGTTGGCGCTGGGGTTCTTCTTGGCTATTTTATAACACGCATAGGCAATGCAGGGGGCCGTGTTGCGGCCAATAGGCTCCTGCAACAGCTGGCTCTCTGGTAGCTCAGGTAGATGCTCCCGCACCAGCGAGGCGTATTCCCGGTTGGTAACCACGTAGATGTTCTCAGGGGGGCAGACAGTGGCAAACCGCTTCACGGTGGTTTGCAGCATGCTCTCACCGGTGCCCAGCACGTCATGGAACTGCTTGGGGTGGCTTACCCGGCTAATAGGCCAGAACCGGCTCCCAATGCCTCCCGCCATGACCACTACATAGGTATTTTCGTTCATTTCTTATACTAGTCCCTCTTTCAATAGGTCGTGCAGGTGCACGAACCCCGCAAAGTTACCTGATTTCACCACAATCAGTTGGGTAATATTTTTTTGCTGCATGGTGGCCAGCGCTTCGGCGGCATAGGCCTCACAGTCAATGGTCAGCGGGGAAGGAGTCATGATGTCTGCCGCTTTGATGCCGTGCAGGTTCTCAAAGTTGGAGAGCATTCTGCGCAAATCGCCGTCTGTGATAATGCCCGTTAACTGGCCCGCAGGGTCTAAAACGGCAGTTGCGCCCAGTCGTTTAGAAGAAATCTCAATGATAATCTCTTTCAGGGTGGCGTCATTGGCTACTTTGGGCGCCGCGTTCTGCTTATAAATATCATCAACTTTCAAGTAGAGCCGCTTGCCCAGGGAGCCGCCGGGGTGCAGGGCCCCAAAGTCTTCGCTGCTGAAGTTGCGGGATTCCAGCAGGCACACGGCCAGGGCGTCTGCCAGGGCCAGGTGGGCGGTGGTACTGGTGGTAGGGGCCAGGTTATGGGGGCAGGCTTCACGCTCAATGGTGGCGTTCAAAACAAAGTCTGCCTGCTGGGCCAGGTAAGAGTCTACGTTGGAGACCAGGGCCGCCAGCTGGGTGCCTTTGCGTTTGAGCAATGGCACCAGCACTTTAATCTCTGGCGTGTTTCCGCTTTTAGAGAGGCAGATTACAAAGTCCTCAGATTGTATCATGCCAAGGTCGCCGTGAATGGCATCTGCGGCGTGCATGAAAAGGGCGGGGGTGCCGGTGGAGTTGAACGTAGCCACAATCTTGGTGGCAATGTTGGCGCTTTTTCCTATGCCCGTGACCACTACGCGTCCTTTTATGGCCAAAATGGCCTGTACGCACTGTTCAAAGTCATCATTTATGTAGTCTGCTAATTGAAGAACGGCGGCCGCTTCTTCGCGCAACACATTTTTTGCAATATTTTTGATATTTTTCGTGAGATTCAAGTTAGATTTGTATTAGACAAGACAACAAAAAGATAACACCCAAAACTTGTTTCTTAAAACAAGACGATTACATGTTAGTAAAACAAGAATCATTAAAGGACAAATTAAAGGAAGTTTTCGGCTATAGTCAATTCAGGGGGAACCAGGAGGCTATCATTGAAAACATCATGGCGGGCAAGAACACGTTTGTGATCATGCCCACTGGTGCCGGAAAATCTCTCTGCTACCAGCTCCCGGCTTTGGCCATGGAGGGGACGGCCATTGTGATTTCGCCGCTCATTGCGCTTATGAAGAACCAGGTAGACCAGCTGAACGCCTTTGGGGTGAACGCCCAGTTCCTGAACTCCACGCTCTCCAAGGCAGAGATGAACAAGGTGAAGCGGGAAACCGTGAGCGGCGAAGTGCGCTTACTCTACGTAGCCCCTGAGTCCCTGACCAAGGAAGAAACCCTCGACTTCCTGAAGCAGGCCAAAATATCTTTTGTGGCCATTGATGAGGCGCACTGTATCTCTGAGTGGGGGCATGACTTTAGGCCCGAGTACCGTAAGATACGCGGGATCATTGACAATATTGGCGATCTGCCCATTATTGCCCTGACCGCCACGGCTACGCCTAAGGTACAGCTGGACATCCAGAAGAACCTGCAGATGGATGACGCCTCAGTGTTCAAGTCTTCTTTCAACCGTACCAACCTGTACTATGAGGTGCGCCCCAAGCACAACACCAAGAAGCAGGTCATCCAGTACATTAAGAAGAACAAAGGCAAGAGCGGCATCATCTACTGCCTCAGCCGCAAAAAGGTAGAGGAGATTGCCGAGCTCCTGAAAGTGAATGACATCAAGGCGCTGCCGTACCACGCGGGGCTGGACTCGCACGTGCGCATGGCCAACCAGGACGCGTTCCTGAATGAAGATGCTGATGTGATTGTGGCCACTATTGCGTTCGGGATGGGCATTGACAAGCCAGACGTGCGCTTTGTGATTCACTATGACACGCCTAAGTCTATAGAAGGCTATTACCAGGAGACAGGCCGCGCCGGCCGTGACGGGCTGGAGGGCAACTGCCTCATGTTCTATAGCTATGATGATATTGTCAAGCTGGAGAAGTTCAGCAAAGACAAGCCGGTCACCGAGCGTGACAACTCCAAGCTGCTCTTGCAGGAAATGGCTTCCTACGCAGACTCGGCGGTTTGCCGCCGCCGGCAGCTGCTGCACTACTTTGGGGAGACCTATGACAAAGACTGCGGCTTCTGTGACAACTGTGTGCACCCCAAAGAGAAGTTTGAGGCACAGGAGGAGCTGGTGCTGGCCCTTAAAGCCGTAGTGCAGACGAACCAGCGCTTTGGCATGGACCACCTGGTGCACGTGCTCACCGGCATGAAAGACCAGTACGTAGACAGCTACAGCCATGACCAGCTGGAGGTGTTTGGGGCCGGCAAAGAGCAGGATGCCGCCTTCTGGAACTCCATCATCCGGCAGGCGCTGCTGTTCAACTTCCTGGAGAAGGACATTGAGAACTTCGGGACCCTGAAAATCTCTGAGAAAGGCGAGAACTTCATCCAGAGCCCGCACCCCATCAAATTTGCCAAAGACCACAACTTTGACGAGGAGGTGCAGCAGGAAGAGGAGAAAGAGGAAACCCAGGCCTCTGCCGGCCATGACGCCGTTCTCTTTGACATGCTCAAGGCCCTGCGCAAGAAGCTGGCCAAAGACATGAACCTGCCGCCGTACGTGCTGTTCCAGGACCCTTCTTTGAAAGAGATGGCCACCACCTACCCCACCACCAGAGAAGACCTGGCGCACATTGCCGGGGTGGGCATGGGCAAGGTGCAGAAGTTTGGCAAGCCGTTCCTGGAACTCATTGCCAAGTATGTAGAGGAGAATGACATTGTCACCGCCGCAGACGTGGTGGTGAAAACCACGGTAAACAAGTCTAAGCTCAAGATCTACGTCATTCAGCAGATAGACAAGAAGATGGACCTGGAGGAGATTGCCTCGTCTAAGGGCATCACCATGCCAGAGCTGATTGAGGAGATTGAGCACATCTGCTACTCGGGCACCAAGCTGAACCTGGACTACTATATCAATAATGTGTTAGACCAGGACCGCCAGCAGGAGGTGATAGATTATTTCATGTCGGCCACCTCAGACAACATGGCGCTGGCCATCAAAGAACTGGGCACTGATGATTACACAGAAGAGGACCTGCGCCTTATGCGCATCAAGTTCCTCTCCAAGTACGCTAACTAATTTCGCCGCGGCCGAAGAGAAAAATGAAAAGCAGGTGGTCTTCACCTGCTTTTTTTGTTTCCTTTGTAATTATCTCTGTTTTTGGCCTCTTTTCTGAAAAACAGGCCAAAAACAGAACTGCACCCAATGTGTCACACCCGCGCTGCAGGCGCAGGTTTAAACCATGACTGTATGAATGTTCTGATTATTGGTTCCGGCGGCCGTGAGCACGCCTTGGCTTGGAAAATAGGCCAGAGCCCGTACTGCGAAAGCATCTTTGTTGCCCCGGGCAACGCCGGCACCGCCCAGATTGCCACCAACGTTGATATCTCCATCACCAACTTTGAAGAACTGGCCAAGTTTGCCGCTGACTTCAACATCATGATGCTGATAGTGGGGCAGGAGGCCGCGCTGGTAGAAGGCATTGCAGACTATTTCGCCGAGAAAGAATACCTGAAGCATATTCTGGTGGTGGGCCCTAAAAAAGCGGGCGCACAGCTGGAGGGGAGCAAAGACTTCTCCAAGCAGTTTCTGCTCAAGTACGGCATCCCTACGGCGCGGTACCAGACGTTTACCTCAAAGACCTATGAGCAGGCGCTGGCTTACCTGCAAAACCACCCGTACCCGGTGGTGCTGAAGGCAGACGGGCTGGCCGCCGGCAAAGGCGTGGTGATTGCGCAGAACTATGAAGAAGCCGCCTTCGCCCTAACGGGCATGCTCAAACACAGTAAATTCGGCGCAGCCGGAGACAAAGTAGTGATTGAGGAGTTCCTGCAGGGCATTGAACTGTCAGCGTTCATTCTCACTGACGGCCAGGAATACGTGCTGCTGCCAGAAGCCAAGGATTACAAACGCATTGGCGAAGGGGATGTGGGCCTGAACACCGGCGGCATGGGCGCGGTCTCACCGGTTCCGTTTGCAGATGACCAGTTCATGGGCAAAGTGCGGGAGCGGGTGATTGAGCCAACGCTGCAGGGGCTGCAGGCAGAGGGAATACCGTACTCCGGCTTCCTGTTTATTGGCCTCATGAACGTGAACGGTGACCCGTATGTGATTGAATACAACGTGCGCCTGGGTGACCCGGAGACCGAGGCCATTCTGCCGCGCATCAAATCAGATTTGTTTGAGCTGTTCAAGGCGCTGCATGACCATGAGCTGGGCCAGTTCCAGCTGGAGATTGACCCGCGTTCTGCCACCACCATCTTCCTGGTCTCTGGCGGGTACCCCGAAGACTATGAGAAAGGCAAGGAGATTCAGGGGCTGGAGAAAGCCCTGCCAGAAGGCACCCTCTGTTTCCATGCCGGCACCAGGCAAACCGCTGACGGTGCCGTGGTCACAGACGGCGGGCGGGTGATTGCCGTGACCGGCCTGGGCGAAGACATGGAGGAAGCCCTGGAGAAAGCCAACCTGGCGGCTACCCATATCAAGTGGCAGGGGCGGTATTTCAGGCATGACATAGGCTTTGACCTGAAGCAGTACCTTGCTTCCCGTTTCTAACCTGTTTTTCCCAAATCAGCCCAAAAATGACAAAGGCCAGCCCCCGTGCTGGCCTTTGTCATTTTAAGAACAGCACCAGAGGGGAATCTTTGCGGCTGAGTTTCGTAAGACTACATTAGTACCAAGCAAAATAAACATGTCACTGCAACCTGATTATACCACCGCAGAAGAGGCCGTAAAACTGATCAACTCCGGAGACCGTGTCTTTGTGCACGGTGCCGCCATGACGCCCCTCAGGCTGGTGAACGCTGTTTCTGCCCGCGGCCCTGAGCTGCGCGACGTGGAGTTCATTCACATGCACACAGAGGGTCCCGCCCCCTACACCAACCCAGAGTACGCCGGAAGCTTCAAAACCAACGCCTGCTTTGTGGGCGGCAACATCAGGCAGGCGCTCAATGAGGGCACCGCTGACTACATTCCCATTTTCCTGAGTGAGATCTCGCTGCTGTTCAGAAGGGACATTCTGCCGCTAGATGTGGCCCTGGTGCAGGTCTCCCCGCCAGACGCCCACGGGTTCTGCACCCTGGGGGCCTCAGTAGACGTGGCGCTTTCTGCCGTTGAGACGGCCAGGATTGTGATTGCCGAGGTAAACCCCCGGGTGCCGCGCTCCCACGGTGATGGGGTGGTGCACATGAGCAAGCTGCACGCCAAAGTGTGGGTAGATGAGCCCCTGCCGGAGCACGGCGGCAAGCCCTGCGGCGAAGTAGAGACCCAGATAGGGAAACTGGTGGCCACGCTGGTAGAAGACGGGGCTACGCTGCAAATGGGCATTGGCGGCATTCCAGACGCGGTGCTGGCGCAGCTGGGCAGCCACAGAGACCTGGGCATTCACACAGAGATGTTCTCAGACGGCATTATCCCGCTGGTAGAGAAAGGCGTGATCACCGGGGCGCGTAAGAAGATTCTGAAAAACAAGATTGTCTCCTGCTTTGTCAACGGCACGCAGAAGGTATTTGACTTCTTAGATGACAACCCGGCGGTGGTGATGAAGGAGACCGTGTTTACCAATGACACGGCCATCATTCGCCAGAACCCCAAAGTGACCGCCATCAACAGCGCCATTGAGGTAGACCTCACCGGCCAGGTCTGCGCTGACAGTATTGGCACCTACCAGTTCTCAGGGGTGGGCGGCCAGATGGACTTTATGCGCGGGGCCGCCCTCTCTGAAGGCGGGAAACCCATCATTGCCTTGCCGTCTATCACCAACAAAGGCGAGTCAAAGATTGTCAACATGCTCAAGCCGGGTGCCAGCGTGACCACCACCCGCGCCCACGTGCGCTACATTGTGACTGAGTTCGGCATAGCCGATCTGTACGGGAGAAACCTGCGGCAGCGGGCTAAAGAACTGATCAGCATTGCGCACCCCACGCACCGCGAGGAGCTGGAGCGGCTGGCTTTTGAGCGGTTTAAGGTGCTGTAGGAGGTGGTTGTTAGTTGTTAGTTGTTAGTGGGGGAGTGCCTTGGTAGCAACGCTCATAATTAGTCCATCTTCACTCCACCTGTCGTCCTGAAAGGACCTTGTGGGCGGACTAGAAAAGCTTTGTAGTAAACGGGAATACAGTTTGCCTATAAGGTCCTTTCAGGTTGACAAATGAAGACTATGGCGCGGAAGTAACTTCCACGCACTTACTCTTCGGCCAATCTTTTGGACAAACTGACCTCGTAGCGTCCGAAGGACCTCCGAGCGTCTACCACGTTTTCGCCTGTTTTCACCAAAACAGGCCGAAAACAGAAAAGCCTGACTTAAAGAAGCCAGGCTTTTCTGTTGAATCAAAATAAGGAGCAAATGCTTAGCAGTACTCTTCAAACGCACCTTGCAGGTTGTCTACAATGCGGGTAAGGTCATTGCCCTCAATATGGTGGCGCTCAATCACGTGCACCAGCTCGCCGTCTTTGAACAAGGCAATAGACGGGGAAGACGGTGGGTACGGCAGCATGAACTCGCGGGCCTTGGCTACGGCCTCGCTTTCCATGCCGGCGAAAACGGTCACCAGTTTAGCGGGTTTTTTCTCGCTGCTGGCTACGGCCATTTTCAGGGCGGGGCGGGCTTTGGCGGCGGCGCAGCCGCACACTGAGTTCACGGCTACCAGCACGGTGCCTTCTTTCTGGTTTAACACATTCTCTACTTCTTCGGGCGTCATCAGTTGCTCAAAGCCGGCAGAGGTAAGGTCCTCTCTAATGGGAGCGACCATATATTCAGGGTACATTGCCATGGGTATGGGTAATTAAAAGGATGAATGTCTGTTTCTGAGGTAAAATTACGAAATCAAGTGTAAAACACAGCAGTCACCGTTCTGGTTTCCAAAAGGGTACTTATTCTCCTGCGCGCCAGTACGGGCTGCTCCTGTAAAGAAAAATGCGCGTTGCCGTAGTAAGCTACGGAAAGAAAATGTACCTTTGCAGGGCAAAACGGCAGGGGAGGGGCGAAACGCCCGGCCCCGGTCTGGGAGAATCTCGTTAATTTTAACGGGTGGTTCTTGGAATTTATTTGGCAATCTTGTAGTTTTGCAAACTCATTTAGAATCAGAGTCAAAAGCATTTATCTATAATCACAACCATGGCTAACCATAAGTCAGCATTAAAGAGAATCAGATCCAACAACGCGAAACGCTTGCTGAATCGCTATCAGGCGAAAACTACCCGTACCTTTGTAAAGCGTTTAAGATTGACAACCGACAAAGCCGAGGCGCAAGAACTGTTCAAGACGGTATCTGGTATGCTGGACAAGTTGGCTAAGAAGAACGTGATTCACAAAAACAAAGCGGCCAACAACAAGTCTAAATTGGCTCGTTTCGTAAATAACTTAGCTGCCTAGTTTCACGGCAGTATTTACTTTCCTGGTAAATCATTAGAAGCCTTGCACTCTGCAAGGCTTTTTGTGTTAGCCCCGGTTTCTGTTTTGGGGCTGTTTTTCTGAAATCAGCCCCAAAACAGAAATCTTCTGACAGACAGGAAACCAGAAGAAGCAAGAAGGCCTGTCTCTTGGGGAGACAGGCCTTCTTGGTGAAACGGTGTTTAATTACTTCGGTTGGGTGGGTCTGCTACTCACGTACTTCACTTAACTTGATCATGTTGGCGCGTTTTTTCTCTACCACGGGCATTGAGCCAATGTTGATGAAGATATCGCCTACGTTCAGGTGGCCTTCTTTGACCAGGATTTCCTTCAGGTCTGTGATGGTTTCGTCTGTAGAAACGAAGCGGTCATAGTAGTATCCTCTAATACCCCACACCAGGTTCAGGGTGTTTAACAGCACGTGGTTGTCTGTGAAGACGAAGATATTGGCTTTAGGCCGGTGCTTGGCCAACTGGAACGCCGTGTAGCCAGATTTGGTAAGGCAGATCAGCGCTTTGGCGTCTGTGTCACGGCCCAACCCTACGGCGCTGGCCACCACGGTGTCATTGTAGAAGGTGGAAGACTGCGGGTTGAAGATAAAGTTGCGGTGGAACACCTCGGCCTGCGCCTCTACAGACTGGATGGTGCGGTTCATGCTCCGGATGGTCTCAATTGGGTACATGCCGGCGGCGGTCTCAGCACTCAGCATGAGCGTGTCAGCTCCGTCCATCACGGCGTTGGCCACGTCATTGGTCTCTGCGCGGGTAGGGCGGGGGCTGGTGATCATGCTTTCCATCATCTGGGTGGCCACAATTACGGGTTTGCCCAGCGCGTTGCACTTCTCCACAATCATTTTCTGGATCATGGGCACTTCTTCCATGCCTATCTCCACCCCAAGGTCACCGCGGGCAACCATTACGGCGTCTGTGGCCTCTATAATAGCGTCAATGTTCCGGATGGCCTCAGGTTTCTCAATCTTGGCAATCACGCGGGTGTCTTTTCCGCGCTCGGCAATGATCTTTTTGATCTCGTAGATGTCTTCTACCTTTCTTACAAAGGAGAGCGCCACCCACTCCACGTCATTGTCAAGGCCAAAGTGCAGGTCCTGCAGGTCTTTTTCTGTGAGCGAAGGAGCGGTTACCACGGTGTCAGGCAGGTTAATGCCTTTGCGCGGCTTCACTACCCCGCCGTAAACTACCTCAGCCAGAACTTCTTTGTCGCCGTCAGTGCTGATCACGGTCACCTCCAGTTTGCCGTCATCAATCAAGATGGCGTCTCCCGGCTTCACGTCATAGGCCAGGCGGGTGTAGCTGGTGGAAAGGCGGGTGGCGGTGCCCAGTGATTTGTCACAGACAATGGTGAGTTGCTGGCCGGCCACTATTTCAACCGCTCCGTCTTCCACGTCATTGATTCTGATTTTAGGCCCCTGCAAGTCTTGCACCAGGCAGATGTTGAACCCCTCTGCGGCGTTGATGGCCCGCACGTGGTTAATTACCTTGAGGTGGTCTGCGTGGGAGCCGTGGGAGAAATTGAGACGGAAAACATCTACCCCTTCTTCAATGAGAGCCCTAAGCTTCTCCGGGGTGTTGCTGGCAGGGCCAACGGTGGCAATGATTTTGGTTTTGTTGAAATGAGTAGCCATTCGCTAAAAAAGCAGGTTTTCTTTATAACGTAAACAATTGGGGTCAAAAGAGCGCACATACTGCACCAGCGGTATGGCGTGCAGCTTGTGCAGCAATTCTTGCTGAAAATGATCCAGGGCCCCGGTAACCTGAATCACGTAGTCGTATTCTTTTATGTCTGGCACCAGGTAGGGCGTGGCCAGGGTGCTGGTGCCAATGGAGCGGTTTCTGAAAAGACGGAGGGAGCCGTGCTCTGCCCTGTGCAGGTAATTGGAGATCACCAGGCGGCCCTTGTGCAGAAAATCTATGCACAGGTCTGCCTGCTTCACCAGCCGGAGCCGGAAGTACTTATTGAGGGCCCAGGCCAGGGTATACTCCTTGCTGGAAGACACAACTCCATATAAGTCGAAATCATACTCGTACTCTAGCTCAAGGCGTAAAGACTTCATGGGTTGGGGAAGATAGGTAAACGTAAAGTTGGGAAGGCAATTTAAAGAAGCAATTCCAAAAGGCAAGAAACCTTTTCACAAAAGTGGCATAATAAAACTATTGCCGGGAATTTGTTTGACATTGTGTTGCCAAATCTATTTCTTTGCACTGTGTTTTAAAAAACTTATAAAAAAATGTCAGAAATCGCAGAAAAAGTAAGAGCTATTATCATTGATAAATTGGGCGTTGAAGAATCTGAGGTAACGCCTGAGGCTAGCTTTACAAACGACCTGGGTGCCGACTCTCTTGATACCGTAGAATTGATCATGGAATTTGAGAAAGAATTCAATGTGTCTATTCCAGATGACCAAGCAGAGAACATTGCAACGGTAGGCCAAGCGATCAGCTACCTGGAAGAGCACGCGAAGTAATCTTTCCCCTTTTTTCTATTGATCTAATTTTACCTTATTAATACAGGTTCTTTTCCTCTACTAGCAGCGTATGGAGCTTAAGAGAGTTGTAGTAACAGGCCTTGGGGCGCTAACCCCGCTTGGGAAAACAGTTTCTGAATATTGGGATGGTCTAATCAACGGAGTGAGCGGCGCCGCGCCCATCACCCGCTTTGACGCCTCTAAGTTCAAAACCCAATTTGCCTGCGAAGTAAAAGGATATGATCCTGAGCAGTATTTTGATCGTAAAGAGGCCCGTAAAATGGACCTCTTTACGCAATTTGCCATGGTAGTGGCAGATGAGGCCGTGAAAGACGCCAACCTGATGGATGAATCCCTGAGCAAAGACCGCATTGGGGTTATCTGGGGGTCTGGCATTGGCGGTCTGCGTACGTTTCAGGAGGAGTGTGTGAACTTCGCCAACGGCGATGGCACCCCACGCTTCAACCCTTTCTTCATCCCTAAAATGATCGCCGACATCAGCGCCGGTCATATCTCTATCAAGTACGGCTTTAGAGGTCCCAACTTTGTGACCGTATCTGCCTGTGCCTCTGCCACCAACGCCTTGATTGACTCCTTCAACTATATTAGGTTGGGTATGGCAGACATTGTGTTGAGCGGCGGGTCTGAAGCAGCGGTTACTGAAGCCGGGGTAGGTGGTTTCAATGCCCTGAAAGCCCTTTCTGAGCGTAATGACTCCCCAGAGACCGCATCACGCCCGTTTGACAAAGACCGTGACGGTTTTGTGTTAGGCGAAGGAGCCGCGGCCATTGTACTGGAAGAGTATGAGCACGCCAAAGCCCGCGGCGCTAAGATCTATGCTGAGCTGATTGGCGGCGGCATGTCTGCAGACGCGTACCACATCACCGCCCCGCACCCAGAAGGGTTGGGTGCCCGCAATGTAATGCTGAATGTGCTGAAAGATGCCCGCGTGCAGCCAGAGGCCATTGATTACATTAACGTGCACGGTACTTCTACTCCACTTGGAGACGTAGGGGAGGCCAAAGCCATTGAGCAGGTGTTTGGGGACCACGCCTACAAACTGAACATCAGTTCTACCAAATCTATGACCGGGCACCTCTTAGGGGCTGCCGGTGCCATTGAGGCGGTGGCGTCTATCCTGGCCATCCAGAACGGCATTGTACCGCCCACCATCAACCACCTTACAGATGATGAGCAGTTCAACCCTAACCTCAACTTCACCTTTAACAAGGCGCAGGAGCGGGAGGTGAACTATGCCATGAGCAATACCTTCGGGTTTGGCGGCCACAACACCTCGGTGATTTTCAAAAAGTTCGTTGAGTAGAAGTGTCGCCAATCAGACCGGTTTTACGCGCGTTTCACAGATTCTTTTATAAAGACAAGGCTTTTGTCAGCGCCGTTTCCCAAATCACGGGCATGGTGCCAGACAACCTGCACTTGTACCAGCTGGCGTTCACCCACACCTCTTTTGTGCGGCAGAACCTCAAAGGGAATCAGGAGACGAATGAACGGCTGGAGTTTTTAGGCGATGCCATCTTAGGCTCAGTGATTGCCGAATACCTCTTTAAAAAATACCCTTACAAAGACGAAGGCTTTCTGACGGAGATCCGGTCCCGCATGGTGAACCGTGAGTCTTTGAACAGCCTGGCGGTAAAGGTGGGGTTGACTGCCCTGATCAAAGTTGACAGCTTCTCTGGCGTGACCCGCCATAAGTTTATCAACGGCAACGCCTTAGAGGCCCTGGTGGGCGCTGTCTATCTGGACAAAGGCTACGAAAACACCAAAAGGTTCATCCTGAAAAAACTGGTGAAGCCGCACTTTGACCTGCACCAGCTCACCACCACCACCAGCAACTTCAAGAGCAAACTCATTGAGTGGGCGCAAGGCCAGAACCGCAGCATACGGTTTGAGATTGTGGGCCAAAAGCAGTCTGGCAGCACCACTGAGTTTACCGCCGCCGTGGTGGTAGACAATGACATCATTGCCTCTGGCAGCGGCCTCTCCAAGAAGAAAGCTGAGCAAGCCGCCGCTGAGAAAAGCATTGCGGCCCTGCAAGCCAACGGCCTCCTCCCTTCCTGATTTCTGTTTCCGGCCTCTTTTTCTGAAAACAGGGCTAAAACAGATTTTCCTTTCACTTTTTAAAAAACAGTAGCAACCTTAGAAAGCTTCCGTAAGGCTCTCAGTTTGCTGTAGCAAAACTTGATTTCTCTCTTTTTGTCATCCTGCAAGGATCTTGTGGGCGTACGGCAACTGCTTTTCTAGTTTGCACACAAGATCCTTCCAGGATGACAAGAGGGTGATACCTTTAATGGTCTTACCAGGCAATCCTGTTACATCATTTCACTTGCTTCTGCGCGCCAACTTCTTAGTTTTGCAACGGTTCCCCGTGTAACGCCCCTCCATCGGCGGAGCCGTATTTCTAACTTGCAGGGTATTTCTTGCGTTAGAAAAGCCACAACTACAGAAACTATGAAACTTGCCGGTGCCGCCATCAACCAAACCCCCCTTGACTGGGAGAACAACCTTAGAAACATCAAAATCGCCATTGAACAGGCCCGTGAGCAGCAGGTAGACATTCTCTGCCTGCCTGAGATGAGCATTCCCGGTTACGGCTGCGAAGACCTTTTCCTGCATGACTGGGTGTCTGTAGAATGTTTTGAGCGGTTGCTGGAAATCAAGGAGTGGTGCGTAGATATTGTGGTGTGCGTGGGACTGCCTGTTCGCCTCAACGGCATCACCTACAACACGGCCTGCGTGATTAGCAACCAGAAGATTTTGGGGTTTACCGCTAAACAGTTCCTGGCCAATGACGGGGTGCACTATGAACCGCGGTGGTTCAGCTCCTGGGTACCCAACACCGTGCAGGAGTTTGAGATGTTGGGCCAGACGTACGCCATTGGTGACATTATCTATGAGCACCTGGGTGTGACGTTCGCGTTTGAAATTTGTGAAGACGCGTGGCGGAACAAAGACCGCCCGGCGTACCGGCACAAGGAGAAAGGCGTACAGCTCATCATCAACCCCAGCGCCAGCCACTTTGCCATGAGCAAGACTGATGTGCGCTACCACCTGGTGGTAGACGCCTCCCGTGAGTTCGCCTGCACGTACCTGTACACTAATTTGCTGGGCAATGAGGCAGGCAAGATGATTTATGACGGCGAGATCATCATTGCCCAGAACGGCAACCTCATTCACCGCAACGTGCTGCTCTCGTTCAAAGACGTAGACATGGAGTGCGCCGAGGTAGATATTCTCAACCCGCTGCCGCTGGTTGATGTGCCCGTGCTGCCGCCGGTAGACGAGAACCGGGAATTTGTATCGGCGGTGACCTTGGCTCTGTTTGATTATATGCGCAAGAGCCGTAGCCGCGGGTTTGTGCTTTCTCTGAGCGGCGGGGCCGATTCTTCGCTCTGCGCCGTGCTGGTGGCCGAGATGGTGACGCGGGCCGTGGAGGAGCTGGGGCTGGAGGAGTTTGTGCGCAAGACCAATTGCCTTACGCCAGAGGAACTTCCTGTTTTTAGCCAGTTTTCAGGAAAACAGCTCAGAAACGCCCTGGTGGGCAAGCTTCTCATCACGGCGTACCAGGGCACGGTGAACTCCTCAGATGACACGTTCCGCTCTGCGGAAGAATTGGCCAAATCCATTGGCGCGGTGTTCTACAACTGGACCATTGACGAGGAGGTGACGGGTTACCGCGGTAAAATTGAATCGGCCATTGGCCGAAACCTCACCTGGGAACACGACGATGTCACGCTGCAGAACATTCAGGCCCGCGTGCGCGCCCCCGGCATCTGGATGCTGGCCAACCTCAACAATTCCTTGCTATTGGCTACGTCTAACCGCTCAGAGGCCAGCGTGGGCTACGCCACCATGGACGGTGACACCGCCGGCAGCATTTCGCCCATTGCGGGTGTTGACAAGGCGTTCATCAGGCAGTGGCTGGTGTGGGCGCAGCTGGAGCTGGGCTATGAGGGCTTGCAGTACGTGAACAACCTGCAACCCAGCGCCGAGCTTCGGCCGCTGGAGCGCGCCCAAACCGACGAGAAAGATTTGATGCCGTACCCGCTGCTGAACCAGATGGAGCGCCTGGCGTTCTATGACCGGCTCTCGCCGCAGCAGGTGTTTGAGAAGCTCAAAGGCGGCGACTACGCAGACAACGACCTGAAGCTGTACGTGCAGCGGTTCTTCAGCCTCTGGAGCCGCAACCAATGGAAACGCGAGCGCTACGCCCCGGCCTTCCACCTGGACGATTACAACGTGGACCCGCGCAGCTGGCTCCGGTTCCCAATCTTGAGCGGCGGCTATCGGCAGGAGTTGGGGGAGATTGGCGGGTAATGTGCGGGATTGAATCAGGTAGCACGTATCATGTAGCAAGACAAAGGGAAGTCTTTAGTAGAAGCTTTTCTGTTTTCGGCCTGTTTTCTTAAAAAGAAGCCGAAAACAGAAGTTCTAGTGGCTAAATTCCCCACTATGGCGCGGAAGTTACTTCCGTGACTTTCGGATACAGCTTAGGAAGTCACGGAAGTAACTTCCGCGCCATAGAAGAAAGTAATTGCCATTTCCTTGGCCTTTTCCTTTCTATAAGATAAAATTCCCCTCTTGGGAGGGGTAGGGGTGGGGTCAACGGCTTTAAGCTGCTAACTATTTGCCCTTCGTTTTCAGCCTGTTTTTGGAAAATCAAGCTAAAAACGCACTTCATCTACTTAAAGGAAGTACCTGCCTCAACGCTTGCCCGTACAAAACCCCATGGAAGAACTGGAATGCCCGTTGGCGTTTAATGAACTGGAGCGAAAGGCGTGGCAGTTTGCCGTAACCGCACACGGCGAACAGCGGCGCAAGTACCACCAGGAGCCGTACGTGAAGCACCTGGAGCGGGTGGCGCAGACCGTGATGGCCTACGGCGGCACCACCGGCATGGTCATGGCCGCGCTGCTGCATGACGTGCTGGAAGACACGCCCGTGACCCAAGAAGAACTGAAGGCGTTTCTGGAGGAAACCTGCCAGGGCTCCATCGTGAAGCCAGCCGAGGTGCTGCAGATGGTACTAGACCTCACTGATCAGTTCACCAAACAACAGGCCCCCGGCTACAACCGCAAGCGCCGCAAAGAAATGGAACGCCAGCGCACGGCCACCACCTCGGGCCGCGCCCAGACCATTAAACTGGCCGACATCATTGACAACACCCGCGACATTATTGCCCATGACTTCAGCTTTGCGCGGGTGTACATTCCGGAGATAGTGGGCCTGCTGGAGGTGCTGAAATCGGCGCAGCCGTTTACGTTGTATTTATTGGCGTGTTATGAGGTGCAGAAGGCGCTGTTCAGGCTGGAGGAGGAGCGGAATTCTCTGCCCCCAGAGGAAACACCTGCCCTGGAAGGATAAACCCTGTTTTTAGAAAAACAGGCCGAAAACAGGGTTTTATTTTTATGGCGCAGTTATTTGTCTGTGACCACTTTTTCTGAGTTCCTTTTTTAGGAAACAACCCTCGCCCAGAAGCGCTCAACGGTTCCAACAGGCTTCTGCGCCAGTGATTAAATGGTATCTCTGCCGCCTTCACCGCTTTTAGGCAAGGAGCGGTTGTTTGGCTTCTTTACTTCTTCGTCCTGAACCGGATTTCATAAGATTTGAGGGGATACCCGTCTGTGGTCTGGAAACCGCCGCCGTTCATCTTGAAGCTGTACGCACGGCCGGGTTGCAGCGCCACCTTGTACACGTAAGCGCGCTTGTCTGGGGTATAGCCCGGCTGGGCCGTCACCGGAAACTGCTCTTTGCCGCCTTGGCCGTAATCAGTGGCGGTGTAACGCGCCATTTCGGCCGAAAACTCTACCCGTAGTTCAGTGACAGAGGCATCTATGAGGCTGTCTGGGCCGGTGATGGGTACAATGCGGGTAATGACGGGGCGTTTGGCGTCATAGGCCTGCAGCAGCCGGGATTTGTTCAGCGGCGTTGAGTAGTACTTTGATTGCACCAGAAACGCCTCTACGGCCGGTTCGCTGTCATACTCCAGTTCAATGATCTCTTTGATGGCCTGTTTCTTGTTTTGGGCCTGCTGGTAGTAGGCTTTGCAGATGGCGTACCCCATAAAGTAGCCCAGGTCTGGGGTGGGCGCCTGCTGGTTGTAGAACCAATGGCCCAGGGAGGGGGCAAACATGTCAACCTGGAAGCGCTCTTTCACTTCGGCCTCATGGGCGGTGCCGTACGCCATGTAGGGGAGCGGCATCTGCTTGCCCGTGATCAGTTCGGCTATGAAGTCACAGGCCCCTTCCATAAGGGCGCGGCCCAACAGGTTGCTGCCCAGGCCTTTCTGCTGGGTGTGCACGTATTCATGTACGTTTAGCGGAATAATATTTTTAAAGGGATCACTCTGGTAGTAGCGCGACAGGAACGTCTGCAGGTTCTGGGGCAGCTCTGATAGGTCTACCTGAGAGTTGCCGGTAACAAGTTCGGCCCCAATCAGGACCATGTTGTCTTTGGTGGTGCCGCTGGTTCTGAAAACCCCTATGGCAAAGTAAATGCTGGCCGGGCTGAGCGGCGGGTAGAGCTGCTGGAGTTTCTTCAGGTGCGGCTCCAGCCCCTGGGCGCCAGATTTGGCCAGTTGGGTGCGGGGCCTAAGGGAGTTCCAGAATTTGGGGTACTGCCTGACAGCGTGTACCCATTCTGCGGGCTGGTAGTCCCTTACCTCCATTAAAGCTTTGAGACCGGGAGTGCCTTTGTCCAGGTAGAGCGTCTGCAGGTAGCGCAGCTGCTTGAGGCTGTCCTGGGTGGTGCGCATGCTGTCATAGGCTACCCAGAAGTTGTCAATGTCTGTGGTGATGACCCGCTGCGGTTTTTTCTGCGCCAAACCCACCGTAAAGGTGAAAAGGCTGAGGGCGAGGAAGGCGGAATATCTTTTCATGCTGGATTAAATGAGCTGATTGGGTTTTCTCTTAGGCTCTGGCGCAAGCGTCTGCGCTGAGTCAGTTTCTGTTTTGGGGCTGTTTTCAGAAAAGTAGCCGTAAAACGGGAGCCCCAGGGTTTGCTAGCACGGGCCTGCGCCTTGCATGGCCGGGGCAGGAGCAACTCTCAACGGGCTTAATATCAGGATTATGGCGAACAAAGCAAAATGCGTTGCTGTTTTTCTGAAAACAGCCCCAAAACGCATCTGCAGGGAAAGGAGCGCAGGGCTTATTTTCCGCCGCCCACGGCATCATCATTCTGGATAGACTTCTTCTGGCGTTGGGAAGAGTCCATTTTCCCGAAGCTGTAGTTGAACGTGAGGCCAATACGGCGCGCCAGATTGGCGTTGCGAGATTCCTGCAGGAAGGTGTTGGTGTCTATGGTGGAGGTGAACTCGAGCGTTCTGCTGAACGGGTTGCTCACATTCAGGCTCAGGCTGGCTTTGTCTTTCAGGAGCTTCTTCTTCACTGACACGTTGCTGTAGAAGTAACGGCCATACTCGCCCTGGGCGGTTTGGGTGGGGGAGTTGTAGTTGCCGTAAAATTGCGCCGTAATGCCTTTGTTGAACTCATAGCTGGTGTTCAGGCTCAGGTTGTATTGCAGCCCCGAGTTAGACAGCGTTTCACCTCTCAAATCAATGTAGCTGAGGTTGAAGTTAGGGCTAATGCTCCATTTAGGCATTGGTTTGGTAGAGCCTGATACACTCACGCCGTACACTTTGTTTTTGGCGATGTTGTCTGGGGTGGTCAGGATCACGTTTGGCCCCGCCTCGCGGTTAATCTGCTGAATGGCATTGTCTGTCTGGCGGTAAAACAGGGAGCCGTTGATAGAAGTGGTTTTGAAGTACGTGTTGTAGCCCAGCTCATAGGAATGGGTAAGCTCAGCGTCCAGCTCCGGATTGCCGCGGTACACGTTGTTGGGGTCTTCCTGCTGCATAAACGGGTTCAGGTACCAGATCTGGGGGCGCTGAATGCGCTGGGTATAGCTGGCTTTCACGGTGTGGATCTCTTTGAAGGTACGCGAGACGGTCACGCTGGGGATGAAGTTCTGGTAGTCGTTCTTGAACGAGGAGCGCACCAGCTTCGGTTCATTTTTGGCGGTATTCAAGAACACACCCTGGGTGTTGGTGAACTCGTAGCGGGTACCCAGGTTAAAGTTGTATTTCTTGTTCAGGCTGAAGGCGTAGGTGAGGTAGGTGGCGTACACGTCCTGGTCAAAGTCAAAGTTACTGATGGCCAGCGAATCAGGTTTGCCTAACCGGTAGAAGTTGTATCGGGCGTTGCTGGTGGCATCCCGCAAGATGGCCTTGGCGCCCAGCTCCAGCCGGGAAGCGTTCTTGTAGGTCTGGGTGTAGTCTAGCTGAAACGTCTTCTCATAGGTGGGGGCGTCATTGTCGTTCAGCTGCCTTGAGATGAAGGCGTTCTCCTGGGTCTGGATGCTGTTGTCATAGATGTCATGGGAGGTGCCCTGGTTTACCTGCGCCAGCACAGACAGTTCCTGCTGCGGTTTAAAGGTGTGCGTGTACCCAAAGTTCACATCAAAGCCTGAGCCGTTCCACCGGTTGGTCAGGTCATAGAGCTGTACGCCCTGGTTGTCTTCTGTACGCTGGAAACGGGTGCCGTTGAACTTGTTCTTGTAGAGGCTGAACTCCAGGTTAAAGGCGTTCAGGGTGTCTGGGTCAAAGGTGAAGCCTACCTGGCTGTACAGGCCGTTGTTCAACTGCCGTGCGGTCCCCTCCTGCCGCAGGTAAGAAATCTCAGACATTCTGGGGGTACGGGTAAGGAAAGACTCGCTCCGGTTGTTGTTGCCGTAAAGGTTGAGGCTTGCGTTGGTCCCAAACTTACCCCGGCGGGCGTTGATGCTGCCGTTGGCGTACCTGCCGCGGTTGCCCGCCGTGCCAGAGACCCTTCCGTTTACGCCTTGCAGGCTGTTCTTTCTGGTGATGATGTTGATGATCCCGGCGGTGCCTTCGGCGTCATACTTGGCGCTAGGGCTGGTGATCACTTCTACGCTCCTAATGATGTCTGAGGGGATTTGCTTCAGGGCCTCGGCCAGGTTGTTGGCCAGGATGCTGGAGGGCTTTCCGTCAATTAAGACTTTTAAGTTGGAACTACCGCGCAACTGCACGTTTCCGTCTGCATCTACCGTGACCGAGGGTACTTTCTTGAGTACGTCTGAGGCCGTGGTGCCTTGGTTGCTGATGTCGTTCTCAGCGTTATACACCAGTTTGTCGCCTTTGTCTTCTATCAGGGGTTTCTGGGCCACCACCATTACCTCCTGCAGCTTGGTGGTGTTGGCCTGTAACGGGATGGAGGCGAAGGTTTTCTCTGGTTGTGCCGGAGACAGGGTAAAGGCGGGCAGGGTAGTAGAGGCATAACCCAGGTAACTGATAGACAGCGAATAAGTGCCCGGGGCCACGTTGCCAAAGCTGAACTGGCCTTTGCCGTCTGTGATGGTGCCGTCTACCGGTTTTTGGGTGCTGGTATTGGTGAGGGTAACGGTGGCAAACTCAACGGGTTTGGTGCTGGCAGAGTCTAACACCCGGCCGGTGATTTTACCCTTAAAACCAGACTGCTGTGCCCGCGCCGCGGAAACAAAAAGAAACAAAGACAAGAGAAAAAGGAAAGACAGACGCATGAGTTAGGTTTGGGGAATAGGATTAGGCGTTTGGTACATTAGATTGCCTTTCCTTTTACTGTGAAGGGGAGGTAAATCTCAGGGGGTGACGGGCAGGGCGGTGGTCAGCAAAAGCAGTTGCGGTGCAACTGTCTGAAAGATGTGACAGAACTGAAAAGGGTTGCCTGGGGAACAGTTTATTTTTCAGTTTTGGGCAGATTTGGAAAATATAGCCGGTAAATGGGTTCGTATCTTAGGGCAGGTGTGCATTTGTCTTTAGCGCTGCAAACGGGCCTCATAAGAACCTGACCTGGCGGTTGCCACGCCCCACAGGGCTGCTACGCTGCTCAAAAAACGCGATCAAAGACCCTTTCGCTCCCCGTTTTCGCCTGCAAAATCAAACTGTAAACACGCTCTACATTGACAGGTAAAGGTGAATACTTTACTATAGAAGCTCGTTGAGAGATTTGAAAGAGAGCGTAAGTCTGCAAAAGTTTCTGATGTCTGTTTTAGGGCTGTTTTTCAGAAAACAGCCCTAAAACAGACATCATGGACCAGTGAAGTACGTTGCTTGGGTGCCTTTGCCCGGCAGTTTCAGAACTCTAAACAGCTTCTTCTTTTGTTCAGAAAAGTGGTGGCAGCAACGGCTGAAAACAGCAAGAGGAGGTTAGGAAAAAGGAGCCCCCGCGGTTGGGGTGCTCCTTTCTGCTGGTAAGGTGTAACGGCTAGTTAGAGGTCTCACCCGCCTTGGCGTCATCATTTCTGATGGACTTCTTGCGGCGTGGCTGCTGTTTCATGTCAATCTTCCCAAAGCGGTAGGAGAAGCTCACCCTAACCCCGCGGTTGTAGTTCTGGTTGAGCCCGTTCTGGGTAAACACTTTGTTGCTCAGCTCAGACTTAAACTCAATGGCTTTGGCAAACGGGTTGTCCACCCCCAGGGTCAGACTGCCTTTCTTCTCCCAGAAGTCTTTCTTCACACTAAAGCTGGAATAGTAATAGCCTGAGAACTTACCCTGAACGGTAGGCCTGGGGGAGCTGTAGGCGCCAAAGAACTGCGCGGCCAACCCTTTCCCAAAGTCATAGCCAGAGTTAATGTTCACGTTGTACTGTACCGCCTCGTTGTTCTGCTGGGTGCTTTTGAGGTTAATGTAGTTCAGGTTGAAAGAACCGCCCAGGTTCCATTTGGGCATGGGCTTGGTATTGCCTGACAGGCTAAGGCCATACGTGGCGTTTTTGCCTATGTTGTAAAAGGTAGTGTAGGCCACGCCTGCTTTCCGCCAGGTTGTCTCGTCTACGGGTAAGGCATCGGTTTCGCCTACAATGTCTCTGATAGACTCAATGGCATTGTTGGTCTGGCGCCAGTACAAAGAAACGTTGATAGAGCTGGTCTTGAAATAGTTGCTGTACCCCAGCTCATATGAGTGGGTCAGTTCCGGCTCCAGTTCAGGGTTGCCAAAAGACACGTTCTTGGGGTCCTGCTCATTCACGTAAGGGTTCAGGTACCAGATCTGGGGGCGCTGAATGCGCTGCGTGTACCCCACCCTGAAGGTTTGGCTCTTGAACGTGCGGGACACCAGCACATTGGGGATGAAGTTGCCGTAGTTGTCTTTGAAGGCCGGTCTAAACGGGGCAATGTAATTACCCTGCAGGTCTGTGTATTCATAGCGGGCCCCGCTTTTTACGTTGTAGTTCTTCAGGAGCTTAAAGCCGTAAGACGCATAGGTGGCGTACACATCCTGGTCATAGGTGAAGGCATTGGGCTCCAGTTCCTCAGCGGTGGAGGTGGTGAAGAAACGGCGGTAAAGGGCATCACTTTCGGCGTGCCGAAGAATGGCCTTGGTACCTGCCTCCAGAAGGGTTTTGTTCTTGAAGGGGTGGGTATAGTCTACCTAGAACGTCATTTCACGGTTAGAACCTTCATTGGTGTTGCGCAAGGTGCGTAACAGCCTGTTGTTCTCATACTGTTGCAGAATGTCATTGTCCTGGAAAGACTCCATGTCCATGGCGCCGTTGGTCCACTGGCCTAACACAGCCAATTCCTGCTGGGGCTTAAAGATATGGGTATAGCCCATGTTCAGGTCCAGGGAAAGGTTTTCATTCTTGCTGCGCAAGGCAGAGGCAATCTCTTCCAGACCGTTGTTGTAGTCAGTAAGGGAGTTCTGGGTGCCCCGGCTCCGGAAAGCTCCCCGGTAAATGTTCACCCCTGCATTGATAGAATTGCTGGAATCCAGGTCAGCATCAAAGCCAAGCTGGCCAAAGATGCCGCCGCCCCTGCGCCTGGAGACACCGCTCTGCTCCAGCTTGCTTGAGAACTCATCTTCTGCGGTCAACCCAACAATACGCTCCAGTTCACTTTCATTTTTGTTGTTGTAAGACTGGTGCGTACCCAGGTTGGCGTTGAAGCCTATTTTGCCGCGGCGTACGTTCACATTGGCGTTTCCGTTGGCGTTGCGGTTGCCCACTGAAGTGCTCACACTGCCGTTCACGCCATACAAGGTGTTCTTCTTGGTGATGATGTTGATGATCCCGGCCGTGCCTTCGGCGTCATATTTGGCGCTGGGGCTGGTGATGACCTCTACGCTCTTGATCATGTCTGAGGGAATCTGGCGCAGGGCGTCTGCCACGCTGTTGGCCATGATGCTGGAGGGCTTGTTGTTAATGAGTACCCGCACGTTAGAGGAGCCGCGCAGTTGCACGTTGCCATCCAGGTCTACGGTGAGCGAAGGCACTTTCTTCAGCACATCTGAGGCATTGCCGCCAATGTTGGTGATGTCCTGCTCAGCGTTATACACCATGCGGTCTACTTTGTCTTCCACCAGGGGTTTCTCGCCCACTACTGTTACCTCCTGCAGTTTGTTGTTGACGGGGCGCAAGACAATGCGGCCCAGCTCCACCTCCTGCTCCTTCTCAGAGACGGTGAACGCCGGTTTGGTGTAGGTTTCATACCCTATAAAAGATACTGAGAGGGTGTAGGTACCGTTGTCTACTTTGTTGAGGGTGAACCTGCCGCGTTCATCTGTCACGGTGCCGTCTACCGGCTTGCCCGTGGCGGTACTGATCAGGGAGATGGTGGCAAACTCCACGGGCTTATTGCTCACTGAGTCAGTGACTGTGCCTGTTACCTTTCCGTTGCCTTTAACAGAGGCCGTTCCCGCAGTGGCGACGGCTGGCGCAACAAGGGTGGAAGATTGGGCATAGAGGGTTCCGGTACCTGACAGCAGGCACAGCAAGAAAAGGGGAAGGCGGTAACGCATGTGTGGGAATAGTGTGGGTTTTGGTAATTAGGTATAGAGATAGAGAATATTCAGAATAGCTGCAGCGCAGGAGATAATTATTTCTTAGAGCATGTTTAAACTAGTTTTTTGTGCTGCAAACGGGCTTTAAAAGAACCTGACTTTGTAATGCTTTCGCAACATAGCGCGGCTATGCTGTTTACTAATTGCTTCATCAGAACCTTTTGCTCCCCATATTTCATCTGCAAAATCAATAGGTAATAAGCTCTAAACCCATCTGCTGTTTGGCAAGGGGAGTACTTCTTTTAATTGATTACTGTATTAGATTAATAGTACACTACAAATGTATAATATTCATTCTGTTTTACAACACCTACTATAAAGCTATTTTCTGTTTTGGAGCTGTTTTTCTGAAAACAGCCCGAAAACAGAAAGATTTATTATTGCTCCTGCTGTACTACCACGTTCAGACCAATGCCCACGGCAGACATTTTCTCCCATTTGTCCTGGCTGGCGTCTTTGTGGTAGATGGTCTGGAACGCTGGCATGGCCGCAGCCAGCGTTAAGGCCTTGAACTCTGTTCTGGGGGAACAGTCAATCCATTCCAGGGAGAGAATGAAATCCTGCTGCACATAGAGGTTGTATGGTTCCAGGTCAACCTGAATCCAGCCCCGTTTCTTCTCATTCACCGTTACGTAAACGTTCTCTGGCAACAAGTTATGGGCTGGTTTTCCCTCTTTCAGGGCGTAGAGATTTACCCTGAACTTGACCTGGTCAAACTGGTTAGAGGTTAAGCAGAAGTTGAGTTTGCTCAGAAAGGTCTGCTTGTCTCCGGCATGGATCAACACGCCCAGTTCCCGCCCCAGATTCTCATGCAGCGGCCTGGGGAGAATTGTGAACGCGTTATGAAACAGGGTAAACGGGCCCGCGTTGCCGCCCAGCTCCCTGGTTTTCCATTGGGCGGCTTTTACGTTTACCTCAGCCAGCTGTACCGGTTTGGTCACCAGCGAGATGGTGGTATGGCGGGAGAGGAGGGTTTCTGCCTTTATTTCCTTGGCCTCATAGCCTATGGCAGAAATTCTGATGGTTTTGGATACTTCATTGGCCGGGATTGTCAGCTGGAACGTGCCGTCTTCTTTAGAGACGGTTCCGGTTGATGTTTCCAGCACCCCAACGCTCACGTACGCAATAGGCTGTTGGCTCTTCTGGTCTACCACCGTGCCTGTAACGGGTGTGCCTTGCAGCGGTACCGCTGCGCTGGAAGACGCAGAGGCAGGTATGCCTGCGGCGAAAGATAAGACTACCGTGAAAAGGAATAAGACAAAGGGGGCGCGTTGCTTCATGTACGTGGGGGAACTGTCTTTTATTAGGTCTTGCCTGCCCTGACCCTCTGGTAGACAGCGCTGAAAATTGATTCTTCGGTTCTGGAGTTCGCCACTAAATCAATCATCTGCCTAATCCCGCCCCTCTGCTATGGCTTTGATTCAGAACGGCAAGTGGGCCTGCTTTTGTATAGGGGCGGCCAATAAATTTTACTTTAGATGGCTGTTTCTGTTTTCGCTGTTTTTCAGAAAACAGGCCGAAAACAGAAACAGCCAAGGCGATGGGGGCTGTCCCATCGCCTTGGCTGTTGATCACTTGTTCGCTTATTGCACGCCGCCGCCGTCGCCTTGCTTGGCGTCATCATTTCTGATAGACTTTCTGCGTTTGGGCGGGCCCTGCTGTTGCAGTTTCCCAAACCTGTACTCAAAGGTAAGCCTGAAACCGCGGTTGTACTGGGTCACCAATGACTCTGTCCTGAACGGGAGACCGTTGTTACGGTTGTTGCCTGCCAGTTCATTCTCAAACTTGAGGGCTCTTCTAAACGGGTTGTCCATGCCTAGGCTCAAAGCCCCTTTTTTGGCAAAGAGTTCTTTTCTGATGGCCAGGTTGTGGTAGGAGAAAGAAGAGGCCATTCCCTGCAGCTGCACTCTGTCTGAGTTGAACCCGCCAGAGAACTGGGCGCTTACCCCTTTCCCGAAGGTGTAGCCAGAGCTCACATTGATGTTGTACATCCAGCCGGAGTTAGAGGCAAACGGGGCGTTCAGGTCAACATAGTAAAAGTTCAGGTTGGCGTTCACGTTCCAGGCCGGAATGGGTTTGGTAGAACCAGACAAACTCATGCCGTAGGTTTTGTTCTTGGCAATATTGTCAAACGTCACAAAGGTGGTGTCACGGAGTACTTCTGAGATAGTCTCAATGGCGTTGTCAGTGATTCGCATGTAGGCAGAGGCATTCAGCGAAGTGGTTTTAAAGAACGTGCTGTAATTTAACTCATAAGAGTCTGTCAACTCAGCATCTAGCCTTGGGTTACCAAACACCACCACGTTGGGGCCCTGCTGCTGGCGGTACGGGTTCAGGTAGAACAACTGGGGCCGTTGAATGCGTTGGGTGAAAGACGTACGCAGTTTCATGTTCGGCTTCAGGTCATAGGCCAGGGTCACGTTGGGGATGAAGTTGTCATAGTGGGTGGTGAAATCCTGCGCCGGGTTTGCAAAGTCTCCCGCCACATCTGTGTACTCATACCGTCCGCCAAACTTGAGGGCCGTTCTTTTGTTCAGGTTGAAACCGTAGGAGAGATACGAGGCCATTACATTCTGGTCATAGCTGAAATCGCCGTTCAGGTCTAAGCCGTTGTACAGAGAGCTGCTGGATACATCACGCATAATTCCCTTGGCCCCAATTTCCAGCAGGGTATTCTTAGGCATGGGGTGGGTGTAGTCTGCCTGGAACGTTAGTTCCTTGTTCAAGCCTTCGTTTTCATTGATGGTGACAGAGCGCAGCGGGCCGTCAATCGCGTAGCGTGACTGGTTCACGTTGTTGTCCTGGTCGGTTTGGCTGTAAAGGGCCAGTAAGGTCAGTTCCTGCTGCGGTTTCTTGAACAGGTGCGTGTAGTCCAGGTTCAGGTCCATGCTCAGGCGCTGGTTCTTATTTTTCATAGACAGGTTGTACTGGTCAATCTGCCGGGGGGCCAGGAACATGGTGCGGGCTTCGTTCTGGTCTGCCTGGGTAGACGTGGCCAGCTGGTGGGAGCGCATTTTGAAAGTACCCGTGTTCACCCGTATGCCTGCGGCTAAACTGTTCTTCTCGTTCAGGTCATACTCTAACCCTAACTGGCCAAAGCCAAACATGCCGTCAACGGTGCTGGTGCCTTGCTGCAACGTGTTGTTTAAAGCCCTTCTCTCTTTCTCCACCACCGTGGTATTGGGGTTGTCTCCTTCCTCTACCGGGGTCAAGGGGTTGTCTTTGATGTCGGCCTGGCTGATCTGCTGAATGTTCATGGCACCTTTGCTGTAGAACATGTTGGTGCCCGCGTTCACGTTAATGCCCAGCTTGCCCTGCTTAATGCTTACATTGGCGTTGCCGTTGCTGGAGCGGGTGCCTCCCGTTAAGGTCACTGACCCGGTTACACCCTGCAGGCTGTTCTTCTTGGTGATGATGTTCACAATCCCGGCAGTCCCTTCGGCATCATACTTGGCAGAGGGGCTGGTGATGATTTCTACGTTTTTGATCACATCTGCCGGAATCTGTTTCAACGCATCTGCCACACTTCCCGCCATGACGGTAGAGGGTTTGCCGTTGATAAGCACCCGCACGTTAGAGCTCCCGCGCATCTGGATGTTTCCGTCCTGGTCCAGAGAGATAGACGGCACTTTCTGCATCACGTCTGCAGCGGTACCGCCGGTGTTGGTGATGTCTTTTTCGGCGTTGTACACCAGGCGGTCTACTTTGTCTTCAATCAGAGGTTTTTCACCTACTACCGTGACCTCCTGCAGCTTGGTGTGCGATGAGCTCAGCCGCACGCTGCCCAGATTGGCTTCCTGGTCTGCCGCTGAGATGGTCACTTTTTTCAGTTCTTTGGTGTCATAGCCAATAAAGCTGATAGAGAGGGTATAGGTGCCGTTGGCTACTTTGGTCAACGCAAAACGGCCTTTTTCATCTGTTACGGTGCCATCTACGGTTTTGCCGGTGGCGGCATTGATCAGGGCAATGGTGGCAAACTCAACGGGTTTAGAGGTGGTGGAGTCTACTACGGTTCCGGTGATTCTGCCGGCTCCCTGTGGGGCCTGAACAGCGGCAGGTGCGGCTCCGGCGGGGCCTGCCTGCGGGCGGGGTGTTGGGGTAGGGGCCTGGGCCCAAAGTGGAGCGGTGGTGGCGCAGCTTAACAGAGTTAAGAGCAGAAATTTTTTCATGAGTGTTTGTACAGGATAAAGTGCTTTTCAGCTGACAAGAATAAAGTGCGAAGAGGGGAGCCAAGGCCGGCATCAGGCTCCCACAGAAGTCCTCCTTATTGTTTCAGTTGAAGCATTAGTATAGGGCAGGAACAGAATATTACAGCGGGCAGGGGAAAAAGTATTCTTTTAACAATTCATTAACTTTTAAGCAGAGCAGGCACCCTCTTGCAGAGAAAACCACCGGGTTTTTCACTGTCCGCTGTCCAACCTGCAGGCATGAAACCGTGCACTTTTACCGCAGGGGCCAGGCTTTTCTGTTTTCGGGCTGTTTTTCTGAAAACAGGCCAGAAACGCCCAGCTGTAGAAGAGGAAGTAACAGCGGAATGACTGTGTAGGGGTAGCTGGAAAATTGTTTTCGGCTTTGCCGAATCCAGGTCAAGCGCCTGTGGTTCCCGGTTTCTGGCGAAAAGGGTGACGCACACAGTGCCCCCTCCACCTTCACTTCCTATGCTAGCGCCTCAGCTTAAAGAACCACCCAGGGCAGCATATGGGCGGCCCTCTCAAACGCTTGCGCTGCTGAATGACCAGAGCTGTTTTTGGGCTGTTTTTCTGAAAACTAAAATCATCAAAACCATTTGTCCCAAAAACAAAAAACATTTGAGCCAAAAGTTTAGATTAACAGAAACTAGCAACTTTATATTAAAAACTATAACTTTATAAATAAACTTAAATTTAATAAAAATGATAACTGCAAAATCTGTAGAAGGAGATGTATCACAGATGCTTTATAGTGAGTATCTTACTACATTAAAATACTTTAATCAACTTACTCTACCTTTTACCCCTCCAAACTCTCAAACAGTTCTTAGGTTCATTTTTGTATTTACGAATGAGCAAAGTCTTCTGGATAACCAATATGCAATTTCGGATAATGGTCAAACCATTACGATTTATTCAAATAAAGCTGAATCCATGACTTATGAAGGAACTGAGGCAAGTATTAAATTTACCCTTAGGCAAGATTTGAATATAGTGGTGAGATACCTAGCAAGGCGGGGAGTTGAGTTCCTAATATCAATATGGTCAATTTAATAAGAGAAAGCCCTTCTGGTGGAGGGCTTTCTCTTTTAACTCATTCCTAAAAATCTGAAAGCAAGGTCTGCATCTATATCGAATTCATCTTTATCCAATAGTTCCACAGTTTGCCCTAAATCCCTTCTCCTAAACACAAAGTCATAATAGGAGCAAGACAAGGCATTACTCCCTAGCGTCAATTGCTCCGAAGTATACGTAAGGGCATTTTTTAGGTGCAGTAGCTGAGGTTCCTTGGGCAATCAACTCATAAGAAAGCAGTGTCTTAACACCGTTACCATCAGTCACAACCCTTCTCCTGTACAGGTAGCAGAAATTTGTTGCACCAACCCTCCTTAAAACAGGCCAAAAACAGGAGTGCGGGTTTGTGCAGAATAGATTACCGCAAGATGACCCCAATCTTAAAGCCTAAGAAGAAGTAGAAGCCGCTGTACCCATAATCCAGAAGATTGCGGTCAAAGCGAAGGTAGTGAAAAGTAGAGGTGGCCGTACTGTGGTTATACCCAATGCCTATTGAACCGTCTGTGAGGATTCTGTCAGAGAAATAGCGCTGCTGCGTGCCAAAAAGCGCAATGGCCCCCAGCCGGTTTATCTTCTCAGTGAAATTGCTGTAGCGGTACTGGTAGTACCATAAGCCGTCTGGCCCCAGATCCTGTACCCAGCCCTCCTTTTCAAAATCTATGTTGAAGTGGTGGTAAGAAACGCCATAGGCAAGGTAGTGGTGTGCGTTAGAATGCCTGAACAGGTGGGGGAGGTAGAACCGGTGCTGAAGCTCTGCCCCCAGTCCCTTCACGCGTGAAAAATCTTCGGGCTCTTCTTCTCTTTTCGTGAACTGGTCAGCAAAGCGGGTACTGCCGTTATAAAGCCTGGCCGAAAACAGAATGCCTTGGTTCTTGAGCCGTTTGGGTTTGCTTTCTACCGCAAGATGATACCCCCGCAGGAACAGGTGCTGCGGGCTGAGCAGAATGGCCAGTTCACCTGAAGGCAGAGAATCAGATTGGGAGAAAGCAGGTGACGCGGTTAGGATAAGACCAAAAAGAAGGAGGGCGCTCCAACAGATGATTTTCATGTGAGGTGCTCCAATGGCTTAAAGAGACGGTTGCACACTTATTTTGCTCAACTGCTCTAACGTACCTTGGGTGTAGGCATATTGGTAAAGGCCGTCTTTCCCCACCACCAGCAGGTGCCCATTGTGGGGGATTACGTCATAGGCTGAGATGTTGAGGTGCTGCTTGAGCTGGAGATTGTTTACATCTGAGGCGTCATACAGCTTGAGCCCCCTGTCACAGACAAACAAGTGCTTGCCGTCAATGCCTACCCCTTGAGGACTTTGCATGGAATATCTTTTTACAAGGGAAGGGGCGCTCAGGTTCTGCAGGTCTATCACATGCAGTTCATTGACCCCACGGCACTGGTTTTCTGCATTAAGGGTGAGGTAGGCGTACCTGCCGTCTGTTACTACCGGGTCACAACTTACTACGTGCTCATAGGTAGAGAGCAGGAGGGGGTTGGCCTGTTGCCTGATGTCAAAGATGTACATGCCGGTCTGGGAGCCAATAAAGAGCTTGTCCCCAAAGGGGAAGATGGTCTCAATGCCCACGCCCAACTGCACCTCCTTTTCTTTGTGGGGGTTGCTGGGAACGGCAATATTATACACATGGAGTTTGGCCTGGTCTACGGTGTACAGGGCATCACCTGAAACAGCAAAACGGGCCATAGAACCGCCCTGGCCCGCCGCCGGGGACGGACTAAGGGTACTGCTGTCCTGGGTGCAGGAAAACAGGGCAGTGGCTGCTATGGCAAAAAAGAGAAAGAAGAAGCTGTTCGTTTTCATAGCGCTTACTGTTTTTTAAGTTCCCATCTCACAATGACCGCATCTTTGGGAGGCCCGTTTTTCAACAATTCTGAGGTAAAATGGTCTGGAGGGGGCAACTCTGGAAAAACATTGGCTATGCGCTTCACCAGCCGTATGTTGTCCAGATCGCTTATGTCAATTGCCACCAGGTCTACGGCATTGTCAACGTACAGAATGTCTTGTTTTACAGCCAGGTCAATAGTGCCAGGTACCTGAAGGAAGGCAATGTTCTGGGGCGCGGTTGGGTCCTGGTTATTGATCACGTGTACTCCTTTGTACTGCTCATTAATGAGGAGAAGGTTTTTATACCGGTAAATCTTGCCGGGCCGGGAAAGGGGCTGCGGCTCTTTTCTGGACACTGATTTCTCAAGTTGCGCCCGGCTCATCAATACGGGGCTGTAGCTGGAGTAAATTTCTTCTGGCTCCATCTGAATACAGGAGCATAGGGACAGAAGAAGTGTACTAAGAGTCAGGGCAGAATAAAGTAGACGCATAGTTTAACCAGTTAGGGGAATGGAATTTGTAATAAGAGCCTGTTTACATTTTGGTTTTACCAGCGAAAAATGGGGAGCGAAAGATTCTGCCGAAGCGATTTTTGAACAGCAAACGCCCCGCTACGGTGCGGGAAAATGGCAAAGCCAGGTTCTTTTGATACCCATTTTGTAGCGCAAAAGACAAATGTAAACATGCTCTAAGGTAACCTGAACCCGGGAAATATTATCTATCCTTCCTTCTCCCTTTCAAAGGGGCATAGAAGGTGTGCCTACAACTTTGGCGGGGCAACTGCCACAGGCAGCATAATCTCATGTTCCTGAGTACATGTTAAGGTAGGAAAAAGAATGGATTTGCAGATTAATTTATTGTAAATAAAATAGTTGGAGAGAGTTTCTGTTTTCGGGCTGTTTTTCTGAAAACAGGCCAGAAACAAAAAGCCCCCGCCGTTTTTGGTAAACAGCGGGGGCTTTTTCTGGTAACGAAAGCTTACCTATTCAAAATCTGCCATCACGCGCAAGACGGTCCCGTCCAGCTCAGGGGTGACTTTGATCTGGCAGGAGAGGCGGCTGGTTTGGGTGGGGTTGGGCAGGTTCTCCAGGGTGTACAGCTCGTCATCTGAGGGTTCTGGCAACTCAACCGGGGCCTCCATCACTTGCACGTGGCAGGTGGCGCAGAGGGCCATTCCGCCGCAGGTGGCCTGCACGTTGAAGTCGCTGGCCTTCAGGACTTCCATCAGGCTCAGGCCCATGTCTGTGGGGGCCGGGACAGAAATGCGCTCGCCAGAAGGGGTTTCTACGTAAACGGTGATGTCTTCTTGCATGGCATTACATGGTTGGCACTCCGTTCACGGTAGTGTATTTCAAAACAAATTTCTTGTCTGGGTTGATAACAGAGTAGGCACTCTGCGCCATCAGGGCCGCCTCATGGTAGCCGCACAGAATCAGCTTCAGCTTGCCAGGGTAGGTGTTGATATCGCCAATGGCGTACACGCCGGGTATGTTGGTGCTGTAGTCAACGGTGTTCACCACAATGGCAGATTTCTCTAACTCCAGTCCCCAGTTCTCCAGCGGGCCCAGCTTAGGCACCAGCCCGAAGAGCGGGATAAAGTAATCAGTCTCTATCTGGTACGCCTCGCCGCCGTCTGGTACCACGGTTACGGCATTCAGTTGGCCCTCCCCGTGTACTTCAGTCACGTTAGATTTCAGGAGCAGGCGCATGTGGCCTTCCTCGGCCAGGCTGGTCACCTTGGCCGCCGACTCTGGCGCGCCTCTAAAGGTGGTGCCGCGGTGTACCAAGGTCAATTCTTTGGCTACATCAGCTAAGAAAATAGCCCAGTCCAGCGCAGAGTCTCCGCCGCCAGCCAATACTACGCGCTTGTCACGGTAATACTCTGGGTCCAGGATCATGTAGTTCACGCCTTTGCCGCCTTCATAGCTGGTCAGGTTCTCAATGGCAGGCTTGCGCGGCTCAAAACAGCCCAAGCCCCCGGCAATCACCACTACTTTACAGAAGATCTCGGTTTTCTCAGAAGTCACCAGTCTAAAAGAGCCGTCTTCCAGTTTCTCCAGATCCTCTACAGACTCACCCAAGGTGAAGGTAGGGTGGAAGGGGGCAATCTGCTCCATCTGGTTCTTGATCAGGTCGCCCGCCAGAATAGACGGGAAACCCGGAATGTCATAGATAGGTTTTTTGGGGTAAATCTCAGAAAGCTGACCGCCCACCTGCGGCAGGGCGTCTACCACGTGGCATTTCATTTTAAGGAGGCCCGCTTCAAATACGGCAAAAAGTCCCACCGGCCCCGCCCCGATGATACAGATATCAGTAGTTACAGTTGACATATAAGGTATATGGTTTCATGGGCAGACAAGTTTTGGGCTTTCTGCCGTTCTGGTACAGTGGCATAACGTTCAGCTCTACCACATTTGCATTTGCGCCTGCAAAGTAACATCATTTTAAGGTAAAGTGTTTCGGATAGTCATTAGTTAAATAGGTGATTCTTGTCACTCCTAGATTAAATTGTAATTTTAACCCGAATAACCATTTCTCAAATGCTGAACTTCATCACCTGGGATGTTTCCCCTGATATTTTCTCCCTCGGCCCCGTGACCGTACGCTGGTACGGCCTGCTCTTCGCCCTGGCGTTTGTCCTGACCCAACCCATAGAAAAATACATCTACCGCAAAGACGGCCGCAAAGATGAGGACGTGGACATCCTGACCATGTACATGATCATTGGCACCGTGATTGGCGCGCGCTGGGGCACTGCTTGTTTTATGACCCGGTGTATTACCTCTCTAACCCGCTCAAAATTTTCATGATCTGGGAAGGCGGTCTGGCCAGCCACGGCGGCACCATTGGCATTCTGCTGGCGCTGTACCTATTCTGCCGGAAACACAAGTTTAATTACCTCTGGGTCTTGGACCGCATAGTAATTGTAGTGGCCGTGGGCGGGGCCTGTATCAGGCTGGGCAACCTCATGAATTCAGAGATCATTGGCAAACCCACTGACCTGCCGTGGGCCTTCAAGTTTGTGCGCAACGCCGAAATGTTCAACGGAGTCCCTGCCTACCTGGACCCGCGGCACCCCAGCCAGCTCTACGAAAGCCTATTCTGCGTAGTCCTGTTCATACTGCTGTACACCCTCTGGAAAAGAGGGGCCGGGCAGATCAGGGGCTTGCTGTTCGGGCTGTTTGTGACGCTGCTGTTCACGTTCAGGTTCCTGATTGAGTTCACCAAAGAAAACCAGGAGAAGTTTGAAGATGCCTTGCCGCTGAACATGGGGCAATGGTTGAGCATTCCGCTGGTGCTGATTGGTATTGCTGTCTTGTTCTACGCCTATAAAAACCGACGCCAGCCCTCTTTGCCATTGGTGACTGGGTATAAATAGCGTTTTCGGGCTGTTTTCTGAAAAACAGCCCCAAAACAGAAATGCGAGAGCCCTCACAGTTTTAGAAATCTATGAGGGCTTTTTATTTCAAAGTAGGCGTAAATGGCACAGACACTCGCAGGTCTGGAAGACACTGCGAGGTCTTTTGGGCAGGCGTAGAAGCGGTGGTAGAAGTAATTTACCACCCCCATTCCTCCTAAACATTAAAGGAAGCAATCGGCGCAGCAGAAATATAAAATGGAAAACCACTACTGACAAAGCTCCGCGCAGCGAAGGAAGGCATTGCAACGGTTGAAGCAGTAGTCAATTTAGCTGCCGCATCGGCTGGGGGAGGCGGGTCGTGAGGCCGCCCCCAGCGATGCGGCACGGAAAGGCATGTGAATTGGCAATGACCTAAGTCAATGATGGAACAGAAAGCGCTGGCGTGGTGGTCCCTACTGAAGAGAAGCTGTTTGAGCGTCAGCGAGTTCTTCTCTTCTTGATTCTTTTGGTTAGGTTGAGCAGCAAGGATCAACGTGACAAACCTTAGCAGAAAGAGACAGTAATTAGAGGTTTGGTAAAGACGGAATTGGGAGCAAAAGCTGAGACTAAGAGCAGAAAGAGAACTTTTGGCAACCGCATTACCCCACCCCTACCCCTCTAAGGAGGGGCATTATCTGATATGCGTAAGAGACAAGGCGGTGCCTGGTCTCTACAACTAATGCAAAACACCCTTTTTCAAAGAGAAACTACCTGCCAACGTTGACTAGAACCTTTTTCTGTTTTAGGGCTGTTTTCGCCAAAACAGCTCCAAAACAGCTTCCTGTCTTCGGCGCAGCCGAAACCCTACATAATATACTGGAACAAATCCCCTTCCTCATTACTCAGCACCAGGGTTTTGCTGTTCTTAAACAAAACCGCCTCCACTTTCCCTGCCTTGGGGAGTTCAATTATTTGGGGGTTCTGCGCGAAGAACTGGGTAGAACCTTTGGCTACCGGGTACAGATACAGCTTGCCATAGGTGAGCACCGCGAGGTGCCTGCCGTCTGGGCTTACATCTGCTGACGTAACCAGGCCGGGCAGATCTTCTTTGCTCAGCAGGCGGGCAGTGTGGCTGCCGGGGGTGTCTGGCAGTTCATACAGCTTAGCCGTGCGGGAGGCGCCCCGGTCTTTCGAGATCAGGTACAGCTTGCGGTTGTGCCAGAAGAAGGCCTCACAGTCAAAATTACGGTCTTTCTTCTCAATCTTCCCCTTGGGCAGATCAGCGTAGGTGAACTTGATTTCCTGCGCCTCGAACCCCGCCTTTGGCGAAACCTTGTAGATGCGCAGGTCATGGCGTTTGTTGCTGTTGTTGCCCACGTCGCCAATGTAGAGGTAGCCGTTGGTGTCTTGGGTAAGGTCTTCCCAGTCATTGTTGATGGTGCCGTCTACCTGGACCTGCTGCAGGAGCTGGCCCTGCTCATTCACTTTGTAGAGAATGGGTGAGTTGCCGGCGTCACCGTGCGTCCAGTAGGTGTTGGGCTGGTCTGCGAGCTCCAGGCCAGAGCTTTCCTTTATTTCCCCAGGGAACCTGGCAAGGTGTTTTAAGCTGGCGGCTGGCGGCAAGGCGGGAGAGTAACTACTTAAAGGAAGGGACGTGGCAAGCACCAGAAGGGTTAACAAAAGGAAAAGAAGAGGTCGTTTCATTTTGCTCGGCTGTAGGTTTAAGTTAAAAATAAACGGGCTGTTATTTAGCACGCAAAGTATTTTTAACGAGGGGCCGGGCCGGGAGGTTAAAAGAAATGTTACCTTTCTTTGTCAGGAGAGCTTTTTGGCCCGCAGGCCGAAAACATCTTTCAAGGCTTGGTCAGCCGCATGGTAACCGCACATGCCGTGTACGCCGCCGCCCGGAGGGGTGGACGAGGAGCAGAGGTACAGGCCCCTGGCCGACGTGCGGTACGGGGAAGGCCGAAGCGCGGGTCTGGTGAACAGCTGGCTCAGGCTGATCACGCCGCCGTTGATGTCGCCGCCAATGTAGTTGGGGTTGTAGGCTTCCATCTGGCCGGTGTTCATGGTGTGGCGGGCCAGAATCAGATCCCGGAAGCCGGGGGCGAAGCGCTCCACCTGCCGCTCAATGGCCTGGGTCATGTCCTGGGTGGAGCCGTTGGGAACGTGGCAGTAGGCCCAGGCGGTGTGTTGGCCTTCGGGCGCGCGGGTAGGGTCAAAGAGGCTCTGCTGCGCCAGCAGCACAAACGGTTTTTCAGGGTGTTGCCCGTGCCAGGTGGCCTGCTCTGAGGCGGCTATTTCCTCCAGGGTGTTGCCCAAATGTACCGTGCCCGCGTTTCTACATTCGGCAGCGGTAAACGGAATAGGCCCTGACAGCGCCCAGTCTACCTTAAATACCCCCATGCCGTAGCGGTAGCGTTTGAGCTGCCATTGGTACAGGCTGGATAACGAATCGCCGGCAATCTCCAGCAGCTGCCTGGGCGTCACATCAAACAGAACGGCGTGCGAAGACGGCAGTTGCGCCAGTGATTTCACGTGAAAACCAGTCTCAATCTTTCCGCCCAGCGAGGTGAAATAAGACGCCAGCGCATTGGCAATACTTTGCGAGCCACCTTTAGGCAAGGGCCAGCCGTGCAAATGGGCCTGCGCCATCAACACCAGCCCAATGGCCGAGGTGGCCATGTGCGAAAGCGGTATGATAGAGTGGGCCGCCATGCCCGCCCAAAGGCCCCGCGCGTCAAGGGTCTTGAAATAATGGTTGGCCAGGGTAGTGGCCGGGGCCATGGCCTTCAGCCCAAACTGCGCCATGGCAATAGGGTGCCTGGGGAACCGTAAGGGGCCTAACACCGCCGGTGCCAGCTGAGGCCAGTCTTTTACCAGCGCCTCTGTTACCCTGTGGTAGGCTTTTGCATCAGTGCCCAGCCGCTGGGCGGTTTCTGCTAGGGAGGGGAGAAGCGCGGCCGCGGTGCCGTTGTCAAAGGGGTGTGCCGCCGCCACGGATGGGTAAATGTATTCCAGACCATGCTGGTGCAGCGGCAGGTTTTTAAAGTAAGGCGACTGGGCCGCCAGCGGATGAATGGCCGAGCAGACATCATGGTGAAAACCGGGCAGGGTGAGTTCTTTGGTGCGCAGTCCGCCGCCAATGGTGTCTTTGGCCTCTACAAGGAGCACGTTGAGCCCCGCTTCCTGCAGGGTTATGGCCGCCGCCAACCCGTTGGGGCCTGAGCCTACCACTACCGCGTCAAAGTCCCGTTTTCCCATGAATGATCGCCTTGAATTCAAACCACAAGGTACTACGAAACTTTTTCGGCGCAAGCTTAAAAAAGTAGACTGGTTGTTAACTAAGTAGAGGGACAAGATATACTATACTTTTTGTCATCCTGAAAGGATCTTGTGGGCGAGCTAGAAATGCTATTGCTCTTCCGCTATTGCCGCTGGCAATCAAGATCCTTTCAGGATGGCAAAATTGATTGCTATTGTTTTCTGGATTTGCACATCAAATGAAAAAGCCCCACCCGTTCAGAAGTGAGGCTTATGTTAGGTGCTTTCCCTTAGTTGACTTGTAAGCCCGTGTTCGGGACAAAATCAAGGGAGACTGAATTCATGCAGTAGCGCTTGCCGGTGGGCTCGGGGCCGTCATCAAACAGGTGGCCCAGGTGGGCGTCACAGCGGCCGCAGAGTACTTCAATCCTGTCCATGCCGTAAGAGTGGTCTTCTTTGTAGACCACGGCGTTCTTGCGGTAGGTTTCAAAGAAGCTGGGCCAGCCGCAGTCGCTGGCAAACTTGGCGTCTGAGGCAAACAGCTTGTTTCCGCAGGCGGCGCAGTAGTAGGTGCCAATACCCGTGTAGTTCCAGAGCTTGCCGGTGAAGGCGCGCTCAGTGCCTTTTCTGCGGGCCACCTCATACAGGGCAGGCGACAGGACTTTCTTCCACTCGGCATCTGAGACGTGCAGCTTGGTGGTGTCTGTGCGGGAATAGTACGGGTTCTTGGTTTGGGGGGTGGCTTGGGTAGCTGGTTGCGCGGTGAGAGCCACGGGAACCGCCGGGCGGTTTGCAGCGGCTTTGTCTGTGGCATGCTGGCAGCCCCAAAACGGAAGCAGCAGGAATATAGAGAGCAGGAATTTCATGGAAATGGTTTCTAGAAGTTAGTCTGTCATGACAACATGTACGGCAGGCCAAATGGTTTCGGATTTTAAAGTCTAACGCCGCAGTACCACAAATCTTGTTTTGCGCCTGTTTTCTGAAAAACAGCCCGTAAACGCAACCCTGTTTACCGTTGCACCACTTTCCTGATTAACCACATGAACACGCCTAGGCACAGGCAGGGCAAACCCACGTAGATCAACTCACTCTCAATTACATCTACGCCTTTCTGGGTGAAGAACCGGCCCACGCCAATGGGTGACACCTGAATAGGCCGCCATGGTAGAAAATAACGACCATTGTCAAACGGGGAGAAAACAGCCACGCCCAACCCGCCGCTGGTCATGGCGTCTAAGAGCGAGTGCGAAGCCGTACAGAGAAAGAAGTACAGCACCAGCAGCAGCCCGCGGGAGCTTATGAGGCGGGTGCTTCGGTAGAAGAGCCGCGTGACCAGAAGGCCCAGCAGCAGCGCAAACGCCAATGAATGGGAGAAACCCCTGTGCCCCAGCACGTGCTCATACGGCACGCCCAGCTTGAACATAATCACATCGGCGTCAGGAAAAACGGCACAGAAAGCGCCTAGCAGGCTGAACTTCCAGAGCTGTTCTTTCCTGGGGTACGCCTTGCCAACGGTATACGCCAGCAACGCATGGGCAAACGCAGACGCCATAAACATGAGGAGTTAGTGTGAAAGCGAAGCTACGGGTTTTCTGGAACTCTGGAAACAAGAGGACTTCTGGAGGGGGCAATTCTCTTAACAGCAAGAGCCGAAGCAATTGTCATCCTGAAAGGAACTAGTGGGCAAACCAGAAAAGCAGTGAATACCCGCTATTGCCGTTCGTACAAAGGTTCGTTCAGAAGGACACAATTATTAAGTGAAGTAACCCCAAAAAAATGCCTTGCGTCTGGTGATTTTGCAAACGCGTACGTATTCCGTCCCCCTTTGAAGGGAGTAGGGGGATGATTACTTCTGCTGATTTACTCGTGCAGATGTACACATTCCTGAGAATCAATTTTCATTTCATTTGGTTGAGGCTGATGGTTCTTCGGCAGCCCTTGTCTCCCCCTACCCCCTTCAAAGGGGGACGCTCGGGAATGCGTAAGAATTCTTCAGTAGGTAGGTTTCTGTTTTCGGCCTGTTTTCTGAAAAACAGCCCGAAAACAGAAACCTATAGTTCTATAAACAGCAGGTTTACACCCCAATATCCTCGTTCCAGAGCGGCGGTTTCTCCTGAATGAACTGCTGCATGAGGTTATAGCAGTCTTGGTTGTCTACCACCGTCACCTCCACACCGCGCGCTTTAAGCAGTTCTTCTTCGCCCATAAAGGTCTTGTTTTCGCCAATGACCACCTTCGGAATGCCATAAAGCAGAATGGTGCCCGAGCACATGGGGCAGGGCGAAAGGGTGGTGTACAGCACGCTTTCCTGGTACACCTTGGCAGGCTGCCGACCGGCGTTCTCCAGCGCGTCCATCTCCCCGTGCAGGATGGGGCTGCCGTTCTGTACCCGTTTGTTGTGGCCCCGGCCAATGATCTGCCCGTTGTGCACCAGCACCGAGCCAATGGGAATTCCGCCTTCGGCGTAGCCTTTCTGCGCTTCTTCCAGCGCCGCCTGTAAAAATTGATCCATGCTTATGGTTGTTGAACGTTGTTCCAGAAACGCAAAAGTACGGGGGAAAGCACCAAACTGGTGAGCCCCGCAGAAATGCCTACGATGGAAAGGTTATAAAGGCTGTCTATTTCCACGCCCGTGCCTACCTGCGACCGCACCGCCATGACCGCCAGCGCCACCGCGGCCACCGTGCCCCAGAACCGGGTACTCTTGGGGGGCGGTGTTTTTTCTATTCCCTTCGGAAGCAAAAGAATAAACCAGACCATGGCCAGCCCACCCGCCATTGACGTGATTTTCTGCAGCAGCGCGTACCATTTCATGCTGAACGGGCCGGAGAGCACCTCCTGTTTCAACCCCGGGAACAGCCGCACCCCCCAGCCGCTGTCATGCGTAAAACTGTCCCAGGCCAGGTGCGAAGCCGCGCCTACCAGCACAGAAAGCGCCACGACAAGATGATTTCTTTTAAAATAGCCTACCCAGTCAAACCCCACATATCTGCTAAACCTAAGCCGCAAAAACCGGGGCAGGTGCTGAAGAAGCGCATCGCGCACCAGCCCGTGGAAGACAAACGCCAGCAGCAGCCCCAGCGGCAGGTTGAAGTAAAAAAGGCTTTTCCAGGTGTGGCTGTACGGGTCATGCTCGCTCATGCGCAGGAACTTCTCAAAGTCAGGCACCATGCTGCCCATAATCAACCCCGTCATAGACCGCCATTGCTGAGGCAACTTGAGAAACGGGAAAATAGCGGCGGGGTGGGAAAAGGTGAAGGGCATGGAACCAGGGGCTTGCTACCCCTAAACGGAGAATTTTCTGGATTTGATATGCCGCCTTGCCGTTTGCTCCCAAGACCTCGTAGCGTCCGGAGGACCTGCGAGCGTCTGTGCCACTCCTGTTTTCGGCCTGTTTTGGCCAAAACAGGCTGAAAACGGAAACTGCGGCGTTCCTTCTCCCTCAGGGAGAAGGGGAATATCTGTCAAGTGGTCATACAGCTAGAAAAGAGGGAAGTCACGGAAGGAACTTCCGCGCCATAGCCGTCTTGATGACAGAATTGGGAAGCCATTGTTTCATCACTATAGCCTTTCCTCACCCTACCCCTCTCCCTGAGGGAGAGGGAATACCGCTTTTTCTGTTTCTGGCCTGTTTGGCCAAAACAGCCTGAAAACGCAGTTGCAGAAACTCCCCTCTCCGTGGGAGAGGGGCCGGGGGTGAGGTCCTTACTCTACCGGGTCATACCCATGCCCGCCCCACGGGTGGCAGCGGCCAATGCGCCGCAGGGCCAGCCAGCCGCCTTTGAACGGCCCGTGTTTCACAATGGCCTGGTGGGCGTACGCGGAGCAGGTGGGCGTGAAACGGCAGCTGCCGGGCGTGAGCGGCGAAATTAGGTAGCGGTACACCCACACCAACCCCAGAAACAGATGCTTGAACAGCCACTTGAATAGACCAATCATAGGGCGAGTTTCGTTAAAAAAAGCCATAAATCCTTACCTTTGGCTTTTCTAACTAACACACGTTATGCTAAAGAAAGTTTATAGTCTACTACTTCTGGGTTGCCTGGGCCTCACGTCTGTGGCCCGCGCCGACGAGGGCATGTGGTTGCCGCTGCTGGTCAAGCGCCTCAACCATGTGGATATGCAGAAACAAGGCCTGCAGCTTACCGCTGAGGAAATCTACAACGTGAACAACGCCAGCCTCAAAGACGCCATTGTGCAGTTCGGTGGGTTCTGTACCGGCGAGTTTGTGTCAAAAGAAGGTTTGCTGCTCACCAACCACCATTGCGGGTATGATGCCATCGCGTCTAACTCTACGCCCGAAGATGATATCCTGAAGAACGGCTGGTGGGCCATGACCCGCCAGCAGGAGAAAAAGAACGAAGGCCTGTTCGTAGACATTCTGGTGCGCATGGAAGACGTGTCTGGCCAGGTGCTGCAGGGTATTACCAACCAAACCTCTGAGCAGGAGCGGGGCAAACTGGTAGCCGAGCGCACCAAAGCCATTGCTGATGCCGCCAAGAACAACGGCCAGTACGTGAGCTACGTGCGCGATTTCTACAACGGCAACGAGTTCTACCTGTTCGTGTACGAGCGCTTCTCAGATGTGCGCCTGGTGGGAACTCCGCCGGAGAGCATCGGCAAATTTGGCGGCGACACCGACAACTGGATGTGGCCCCGCCATACCGGCGATTTCTCGGTATTCAGGGTGTACATGGCGCCAGACGGAAAGCCGGCCACCTATTCAGAGAAAAACGTGCCGTACCGTCCTAAGCACCACCTGCCGGTGTCTATGAGCCCCGTGAAGGAAGGCGACTTTGCCATGGTGTTCGGGTTCCCGGGCCGTACTACGCGTTTCATGACGGGTGCCGGATTGGGCATGGCCGTAGACCAGTCAAACCCCGTGCGCATCAAACTGCGCGAGCGCCGTTTGGCGCTGATGAAAGAGGCCATGGACAAATCGGCGGCTGACCGCCTGAAACTGGCTTCTAACTACGCCAGCATCAGCAACTACTACAAGTACTTCATCGGGCAGAACGAGGGCATCAAGCGCATGAAAACCCTGGACAAGAAAGCGTCTGAGGAGAAAGCCTTTCAGGACTGGGCAAACGCCGATGCTACCCGCAAAGCCACCTACGGCAACGTACTGGCTGATATAAACGCCGCTTATGCCGGTCAGCGCAGTTACAACCTGTCGGCTATCTACCGCACCGAGGCCGCTATGGCGCCGCAGTTAATGTCACATGCCTACCAGTACACGCCGCTCTACAACTTCCTGAAGGAAGGAAAAGGCGACAAGGCCAAGCAGGAGCAACTGGTGAACGGCTACAAAGAGATGAATAAGGAGTTCTACGCCAGCTTTGTGCCGTCTTCTGACCAGAAGATTTTCGCCGAGCTGATGCAAATGTACTTCAATGACGTGCCCAAAGCCCAGCACGGCGACATTTTCAAAGACCTGACCGGCACCTACAAAGGCGACTTCAAGAAATGGGCCGCTGATGTGTACAGCAAATCTATTCTTGCTTCTGAGGCCAAAGCCAACGCGTTCCTGGCCAACCCTTCGGCGAAAGCCTTAGAGAATGACCCTGCGTTGAAAGTGATGCTGGCCGTGCAGAAAAACTACCAGCAGAACATTCTGCCTAAGATGAATGAATACAACGCCACTTTGGCCCGCGCCAACCGCCTGTTTGTGGCCGGTCTGCGCGAAATGCAGCCCAACCGCGTGTTCTACCCAGACGCCAACAGCACGTTGCGCCTGAGCTACGGAACCGTGAAAGACTATGAGCCGCGTGATGGGGTGCAGTACAAGTACTACACCACCATGCAGGGCATTATGGAGAAGGAAGACCCGTCTAACCCAGAGTTCATTGTGCCCGCCAAACTGAAGCAGCTGTACCAGCAGAAAGACTTCGGGCGGTACGGGCAGGACGGCGATTTGCGCGTGGGCTTCATCACCAACAATGACATTACCGGCGGTAATTCGGGTTCTCCCGTGATTAACGGCCGCGGCGAGTTGATAGGCCTGGCCTTTGACGGCAACTGGGAGGCCATGACCGGTGACCTGGTGTTTGACCCTGAGTACAAGCGCTGCATCAACGTTGACATCAAGTACGTGCTGTTTGTGATGGACAAACTGGGCGGCGCCGGACACCTGGTGAACGAAATGACCCTGGTAGACAAAGGCAACCCCAACACCACCTTCAACCCGTCTCTCAATGACGTGAAGATGGACGGCAAGATGGAGATTGAAACCGCCGATTCTGAAATCAAAATCAAGAAGAAAGGCAACGAGACCAAAATCAAGAAAGAGACCAAGAAAATGAAGTAAGCCGTTTTAGGCCTCTTTTCAGAAAAACAGCCCAGAAACGCCCGGAGCCCACTGCGCCGGGCGTTTTTTATTGTCTTAACTTGGATTTATGGATTTATGTGATTTGTAGGATTGTGGAAGAAGCGAAGGCTGGTGTGTAGATGAGATGCCATAAACTATTGCTGGCGCGAGTTTCCAACTCGTGCCTATAGATTCGGGTAGTCTCCAGACTACCCTCGCTGCCCCGCAGCGAAACAGCGCATGGCAGAGGCATTTTTACGTCTATGGAGGAGAGCTTTAAAAGAGGAAAGGCTGTTGGCACAGACGCTCGCAGGTCCTCTGGACGCTACGAGGTCTTTTAGGAAGGTGGAGCGCTTATCAGGAAAATGAAGACCAGGAAATGGACCAGTTAGCTTCTTGTTGCATGGCAACGGCTGGCCCTCACCCTAGCCCTCTCCCTCAGGGAGAGGGAATTGGCGCTTTTACGTTTTCGGGCTGTTTTGGCCAAAACAGCC
>NZ_LRMM01000030.1 GCF_001647275.1 Rufibacter ruber
TTGGCCTGTTTCATGAAAACAGGCAAAAACAGAAGAGGGGGTTTGGTAGGAGGGATGCCTGATGAAAGCAGAAGAATTAGCCCATCAGCGCCGCAATGTTCCAGAACGTTGGCTTAATCTTCCAGCTGTTCAAAGATCTCCTCCAGCTCGTCAAAATTTTTGTAGCCGGGGCGTATCTCTTCGCCGCCTTTTAAGGCAATTCCGGCCGGGGAGACCTTGTCTAACGCTTCTTTGGTATTTTCCTTCGTGAGCCCGAAACCCAGGAGAATTGGGTATTTCTTAGACAGGTCTTTCAGGAAACGCAGGTTGGTGGCATCAATTGACGTGAAGTCTTCTGAGTCAATCAAGAAATATTCAACGTGGGGGTGGTACACCTCCAGCAGGCTCTGGATATTCTCCTCCACAGTGTCCTTGTCAATCATCACCCTGAAAATGATGGGCATGGGGATTTCGTCCAGCTCCTCAACCAGGTACAGGCTGTTGAGCTGCACCATGTCTACTTTGTACGTAAGCAGCAATTCTTCCAGATCAGGAATAGGCAGCTCCTGCACCTGGCCCACCAGCTTTACGCCAGATACCCAGCCAGAAATTTCTTTGAACGCCTCCGGCGAAACATACCCAGGCTGACCTTCCTGGAGATTGAAGCCCAGCATTTCTACCCCCATGCCGGCGCAATAGCGCGCGTCACTCAGGTTGTTGATTTGGTTGACCAGAACAATTGTACTTAGTGCCATGTCAGTTTTATGCGTAATGTGAGAAAAACTGCCCCTAAACGGGTGTTTGTTACGCCAAAAGTAATGCGTTTCCTTTAACAATTGCGCCAACTCAGGTTAAATCTGCCTCCTGAGCGGGTAAACCCTTCATTATCACCGTTAAAGCCTGCTTTTTTACTAAACTTTTTCAGATTGGCTTCGGTTTGAAGGGGAAGGCTTGCATCTCTGGAAAAGAAAGCCTTCAAAAATTACTATATTTGCAGCATTGTTTTTCGGCGGGACTGTGAATCCCGTTTAATCTAGAAAAAATGAGTTCAAAAGGACGAGTACTCGTCGCCATGAGTGGCGGCATTGATTCCTCAGTGGCAGCCGTGCTGCTTCACGAGCAGGGATACGAAGTAGTGGGCATGACCATGAAAACCTGGGACTACTCCAGTTCCGGGGGAAGCAAAAAAGAAACCGGCTGCTGCAGCCTGGATTCTATCAATGACGCCCGTGACATTGCGGTGCAACTGGGTTTCCCGCACTATATCATTGACATCAGGGAAGAGTTTGGCGACTATGTGATCAACCATTTTACGGATGAGTACATTGCCGGCCGCACCCCAAACCCGTGTGTTCTCTGCAACACCCACATTAAATGGGATGCCCTGCTAAGACGCGCCGATAAACTGGGCTGTGATTTTATTGCCACCGGTCACTACGCCAACATACGGGAGGAGAACGGCCGCTTTGTGATCTCCAAAGGCAAAGACCACAACAAAGACCAGAGTTATGCGCTGTGGGGAATCTCACAGGAGAGCTTGAGCCGCACTATTTTCCCGCTGGGGCACCTGCATAAGACCGAGATCAGGCAAATGGCCATGGACCGCGGCTTTGACGCACTGGTGAAAAAAGCCGAGAGCTATGAGATCTGTTTTATCCCGGACAATGACTACCGCGGTTTCCTGAAAAGGCGGGTGCCCACTCTGCAGGCCGAAGTGGCCGGCGGCGAGTTTGTGCTGGAAGACGGCACCGTGGTAGGCAAGCATGAAGGCTACCCTTTTTACACCATTGGGCAGCGCAAAGGCCTGGGGGTGGCATTGGGGTATCCGGCGTTTGTAACCAGAATAGAGAAAGATACGAATAGGGTAGTGCTGGGCAATTACGAGCAGCTGGCCAAGAACGGCATGAACGTAGGCAAACTGAGCATGGTCAAGTACGAGAACCTGCACGGTAGGCCCACTGAAACGGTCACCAAAGTACGGTACAATGACCCCGGCACCGCCGCCACCATTGAGCAGGTAGGTGATAAAATGCTGGTGCAGTTCCATGCGGGCGTGAACGCCATAGCCCCCGGGCAGGCGGCGGTCTTCTATGAAGGCGATGACGTGATTGGCGGCGGCTGGATTGAAACCAGCTTTAACCTGGAGTAATAAAAGTCTATGAGACGCATCTTGATCGTATTGGCACTGGTTGCCGGTTTCTTTTCCTCCTGCAGTGATGAGGAGGTAGTGTTAGACCCTGTCAAGCAGGGCTATGACTACTATCCCCTGGAAGTAGGGAGTTACCGCATCTACCATGTCACGGAGACCAGGTACCGCGACAATGTGGGGCAGACCACTGAGTATGAGCGCAGGGAGCTGATAGATGCCATCACCAAAGACCAGACCGGGAAAGAGTGGTACAGAGTAGAAGTAAGCCGCAGAGAGACGGGGGCCAGCTCCTGGTCAGTAAAAGGGGTGAAGCTTTTATCTGCCTCACCCACCAGCCTGCAGGTACAGGAAAACAACAGAAGCACGGTCTTGATGGTGTTTCCGGTGGTTTCTGGCAAAACCTGGGTGCATGATGCCTTCTCTAAGATTTCGACCACAGACACCATCTATGCCTACGAGAACGCCGGGGAAGCCTTTGAGATGAACAGCAGGAAGTATGACAAGACGGTGAAAATCCTGAAAAACTACTACAAAGACCTGCTGGTCTTAGATTACCGCTATGAAGTGCTGGCATTTCAGGTAGGTCCGGTGTACCGCCACTCAAAAGTTTACCAATACTGCAATGATGGTTCTGGCAACGCCTGTGAGCGGGGGGTTGACTACATTCAGGAAGGCAATGATGTCATAGAAGAACTGGTGGAAACCGGAAAAATATAACCGGCACCTTATTAACTAAGTACCAGTTGAAACGTCCATCAAATAGAACTTGATGGACGTTTTTTTTATCCTACAAGCCCGGCAGATTTTGTTTTTGGCTTGTTTTCATAAAAACAAACCAAAAACAGAATCTGCCGGGTTACCTCAAATCAAACATTCTTAAAGAATCTGCCGCCACTGTTGCCATTTCTTGGCGCTACCATTGGTTTTTGAGAGCAGAAAGTGTTGCTTTGTAGAAGTAAAATTCAAAGAAAATGCCTCATTTCATTGCCCCTTCTGTCTTGGCTGCCAATTTTGGCCAACTTGCCACTGATGTACAAATGCTCAACAACAGCACCGCTGACTGGATTCACGTTGATATCATGGACGGGCGCTTCGTGCCAAATATCTCGTTTGGCTTTCCGGTGGTACAGGCTATCCAGAAAGTAGCTACCAAACCCCTGGATGTTCATTTGATGATAGAGCAGCCAGAGCAGTACATTGAGCAGTTCAGAGCGGCCGGGGCCGAGTACATCTCTGTTCATTATGAGGCTTGCCCGCACCTGCACCGCACGCTTCAGCAGATTAAGGCCACTGGTGCCAAAGCTGGGGTGGCGTTGAACCCCCACACCAGCGTGCAAGTGCTGGCAGACGTAATCCAGGATCTGGACCTGGTGATTCTTATGTCAGTAAACCCGGGTTTTGGCGGGCAGAAGTTTATTCAGCATACCTATAAGAAGATTGAGCAGCTGAAAGCTATGATTCAGGAAAGCCAGTCTGCTTGTCTTATAGAAGTTGATGGCGGGGTTAACCAGGAGAACGCGCCTGCGTTACTCAAAGCGGGGGCAGATGTATTGGTGGCAGGATCCTTTGTCTTCAATTCAGCCAACCCCACCCAGACTATTCAGGATTTAAAACAAATTTCTTTCTAAGCTTAATGCCGAAGCGGTGCGTATGGTGGCTGTGTATGTGGGTTTTCCTGAGCTTTCCTGCTTGGGCGCAGCAAGCGTACGTACAAGGCATTGTCACTGACTCGGTTCAAAATCCGTTGGTGGGCGCCTCTGTGACCTTGCGGGAGGCACCACTTTCCACGCAAACAAACGCCAGAGGCCAGTTTAAACTGTCGCTTCAGCCGGGCAAGGCCTATACCCTTACATTCAGCTATATAGGTTACGAGTCCTCAACCCGGGAGGTCACGCTGCTGCCCAATGAGACCATGTTTCTGCGGGTGGAGCTGCTGGCGGGGGCTAGCCAACTGGAGACTGTAGAGATAAAGGCCCGCAACCCCAATGACACCCGCAGCCAGGTGAGCATAACCCGGCTTGACCCGCGGCTTACCCAAACGCTGCCGTCGCCTTTTCAAGAGTTCAACAAAATCCTGCTCACGCTGCCCGGGGTAACCAACAACAATGAGCTTTCCTCTAGTTATTCAGTGCGCGGGGGCAGTTATGACGAAAACCTGGTCTACGTAAACGGGATAGAAGTGTACCGCCCTTTCCTGACCGTGACCGGGCAGCAGGAGGGACTCAGCTTTGTCAATCCGGATCTGGTGGAGGATGTGACCTTTTCTTCCGGGGGCTGGCAACCCAGGTTAGGTGACAAGCTTTCTTCGGTCTTAGATATACAGTACCGCACCCCCACCAAATTTGCCGCTTCGGTTTCTGGTGGTTTAACCGGCGGCTCTGTGCACGCAGAAGGCACTTCGGCCAACGGCCGAATGGGATTTCTGTTAGGTGCCCGCCATAAAAACGCTGCCTACGTGTTAAACAGCCTGGAGGTGGAAGGGGATTACCGGCCTACCTTCAATGACGTACAGACGTTTTTGACCTATGACCTGTCCAGCAGAGAGCACAGAGCCACCGGCAGCGCCCCTAAAACCCAGATCAGCTTTCTGGGGAATATTGCCCGGAACAATTACCAGGTGCGGCCAGAGACCAGGGAAACAACCTTTGGGACGCTGAGTGCCCCGCTGCGGCTGTTGGTAGGCTATGACGGGCAGGAGCTGATGCGGTACACCACGTGGCAGGGAGGGCTACGGCTGCAGCATGAATTCAATTCTGCTTTCAGGTCAGAACTCATCTGGTCAGGCCTTTACAGCCAGGAGCGGGAGTACCGTGATCTGGAGGCGGGCTACCGGTTTTGTGATGTGATGCCCGCCCCCGGAGTTTCCCCCTTTAACCGCTGCAGCGGCGAACGCGGCGTGGGCACCCGCTATGACTACTCCAGAAACCGCCTGAGAGCCGCTATCCAAAACATAGAAGGCCGCCTGGCCTGGCAGGCCTCCCAGAAGAGTGAATTTTCAGCGGGATTTAAAGTGGGGCAGGAGGAGATAGAGGATGTCTTGCAAGAGTATACCTTCCAGGACTCAGCAGATTATGTCTTCAACCTTTCTAGCCTGAACAGCAGCCAAACCCTGGCTTCTACGCGCCTGCAAGGATTTGTCCAGCACCAGTGGGCCCTGGACAGCCTGCAAACATTGACTTATGGTGTTCGGCTGCATTATTGGTCTGTAAACCAGCAGCTCTCGTTCAGCCCAAGGGTGCAATACGCCCGCCAGTTTGCCTCGTTGCCAGACTGGTCGTTTAAAGTAGCGGGGGGCCTGTATGTGCAATCACCGCTGTACCGGGAGTTGCGTGACCCGCAGGGCAACCTTCACCGCGGGTTGCAGAACCAGGAGTCATGGCATTTCATTGCAGGCACAGAATACCGGTTCCAGAAGTGGGGAAGGCCGTTCAAGCTTACCACAGAGGCCTATTACAAATACCTGCCCTCGGTGATTCCCTATGAGCTGGACAACATGCGTATCCGGTACCTGCCGCTGAACCCGGCCACTGCGTATGCGGTAGGATTTGATGTGCGGGTAAACGGCGAGTTTGTGAAAGGGGAGGAGTCCTGGTTCAGCCTGGGGATTCTCAGAACCCGGGAGGATATCAGCGGTGACTCCACCGTTGCCCTTAACAAGGAGACGGGCAAACGGGAGACCACCGGGCCAAAAGGGTACATAAGACGGCCCACCGACCAGTTTCTGAACCTGGGCGTTTATTTTCAGGACCACCTGCCCAACAACCCCACCCTTAGAATGTACCTGAACATGGCCTTCAGCACAGGGCTTCCGTTTGGTCCTCCCGGAGAGCTGAATTTCAGAAGTATTTTCCCCGGCCCCCTGTACAAACGCATTGACATTGGCTTCTCTAAGCTCATTACCCTTGCGGGCACCCCAGAGGGAAACGGAGTTGGTTTAAAGAGTCTCTGGCTCAGCCTGGAGGTGCTTAACCTCATAGCGGCCAACAATGTGATTTCCTACAACTACATCAAAGACTTTAACAACACCACGTACGCAGTCCCCAACTACCTCACCGGGAGACTGGTGAACCTGCGGTTCATTGCCAAATTTTAACGCACTTACCAATTGCCTAAAACAGAAGAAGCCCAGACCTAAGCCTGGGCTTCTTCTGTTTTAGGCCTGTTTTTACCAAAACAGACCTAAAACAGGATTAATTGACGTTGAACCGTTTCTCTTTCCAGATCTGTTCAGCCTCTTGAATCTCTTTGGAGTAGGCCTGGTAAGACTCCATGGTTTTTTTACCCAGTTTCTGGGCTTTCTTGTTCAGCTCAAGGGCCGTCTCATATTCATTCTTCTGGGCCAGGAGCTTGGCTTTTAGCCAGGTGTTGTAAAAATTTTCTTCAATGGCCAGTGATTTGTTGATCCAGGTCAATGCCTGCTCGTGGTCCTGGTTCTGCTGAAGCAGGTAGTTCACCGCTTGCGCATAGGCACTCCAGTCAGTGGGTTTGGCCATTGCCAGGGAGTCTTTGATGGCCTTCATGGCGAAGCTGTGCGTCTCCACCCTAATGGGGGCTGACCATTGTTTCTCGGCCCAGTTAAGGGTAAGGCGGCCGCTGGAAGGCTGTATATCTTTAATGGAATACTGCAGGGTTTCATGAAAGGGCGCGGCCTGTGCCGTCATGGGCACCCTTACTACGTCCTGTTTAGGGTCATAGCCTTCAGTACCCCATAAACCCTTCTGTTTGCTCAGAACCAGCAATGCATTCTCAGGGTCTGTGAGAAGCACAAAAAGGCTATAAGTCCCGGCAGGAATATTTTCCTGCAGCATGCGCGCCTCTGTACTGAACGTGATAGTGGTGGCTTCATTCGCCCCGGCGCGCCAAATCTGGCCATACGGCACCAGCTTGCCCCAGACTTCTCTGTTTTTGACCCCGGGGGCCCCGTAATCAAGGGTGATTTCAGTGACGCCAATGGTGGCGGTGATCTTGTTTCTAGGGCTGGCCTGCGGTAGCTTAAGCTGTACCTGGGCGCTGGCGCAAAGGGTGATTAAAAACAGAAAGAGGGAAGCTACTAATGTTTTTTTCATGGTCACGGCAAGTATTAGGCAAAATTACAGCCCCTGGTTTGATCGGAACAAAGGCTTGCAGAAAAAGGCTCAATCTTTTTAAGAAAAAATAATGCCATATAGGCTGTTTTTGGCCTTTTTTTCTGAAAACAGGTCAAAAACAGAAATTGATGGAGAGGAGAAGGGGCAGCAGAGGGAAAACATTTATTGAAAACGCTTGTTTCTTCAATATTGGTTTTTACCTTTGGCGCAGCAATATGAACCGCACTCTCGCACATATCTTCCTTTCTTTGACCGCCACTGCAGCGGTTCACGGAGTGCATTGCCATCATTTCCACCATTCCTCTCAGGGGGAATAAAACTATCATATCGTCCATACTGGGGCTTGGCTCCATTTATCTGAGGTGTTTCTGAGAGAGGCACAGATCAGATCCTATCTTTGTTTTGCGTTTACCACGTTTTTACAGCATTTTCCAGTACATGATTCGCTTAGCTATCCAAAAATCCGGGCGCTTGTCAGATGACTCCCTGAAGCTCATCCGTGAGTGCGGTATTTCTTTCCTCAGTGCTTCTTCCAAACTGAAGACAGAGGCCACCAATTTCCCCCTTGAGATTCTTTTCCTGCGCGACGATGATATTCCCGGCTACGTGGCCGACGGCGTGGCTGATATTGGCATTGTGGGCCAGAACGTGCTGGTGGAGGAAGGGCTGCAGCAATTGACGGTGAAAAACCTGGGCTTCAGCAAATGCCGACTGTCTTTGGCCGTTTCTAAAGGTGATGCCTACGCTGATGTGACTTCGTTACAGGGCAAAAGCATCGCCACCTCGTATCCCAACCTGCTCCAGGAGTTCCTGACTTCTAAAGGTGTGCAAGCCGACATCCATACCATCAGCGGCTCCGTGGAGATTGCGCCTAGTATTGGCTTGGCAGATGCGGTGTGTGACATTGTCTCTTCGGGTTCAACCTTAATCAGCAACGGGCTGCGTGAGGTGGAGACGGTTTTCAAATCTGAGGCGGTCCTGATCGCGAACCAGAATCTGGATGCGGAGAAAAACCGTTTGCTCCAGCAACTGTTATTCAGAATGGAAGCGGTGCAGAAAGCACAGAAATCTAAATACGTGGTGTTAAATGCACCCAACTCAGCCATTCCGCAGATCAAGCCGCTGTTGCCGGGCATTAAATCGCCTACCATTATTCCGTTGGCCGAGGAAGGCTGGAGCTCATTGCACTCGGTGGTGAATGAAGACGATTTCTGGGACATTATCCAGAAGTTGAAAGAGGCCGGGGCCGAGGGTATTTTGGTGGTTCCCATTGAAAAGATGATTGGCTAAGATGAAAACCTATCTTTACCCGAAACGCGAGGAATGGGCTGACCTTACCCAACGTCCGGTCCAGAAACTGGACCAACTGCGGGCGGGCGTTCAGCAGACCTTCGACCTGGTACAACAGCGCGGCGATGCAGCTTTGATTGAACTGGCGGCCAAATTTGACAAAGCCACCTTGCAAAACGTCTGGGTTACTGACAAAGAAGTTGCCGCTGCCGTTCCGCAAGTTGCCCAAGAGTTAAAAGACGCCATTGAGCTAGCATACAACAATATAAGCCGTTTCCATGAAGCGCAGCGGGAGCCGGTGCAACAGCTTGAAACCATGCCGGGCGTAACCTGCTGGCGCAAATCGGTGGCCATTCAGAAAGTGGGTTTGTACATTCCGGGCGGTTCGGCGCCGTTATTCTCTACGCTGCTTATGCTGGGCATTCCGGCCCAGATTGCCGGTTGCCAGGAGATTGTTCTGGCCACACCTCCCAGTGCAGACGGCTCTATTAACGCCACTATTCTCTACACTGCCCATAGGCTCGGCATCAAACGCATTCTCAAAGCGGGCGGGGCGCAAGCCATCGCGGCCCTGGCTTTCGGGACGGAGACGGTTCCGGCGGTAGATAAAATTTTCGGACCCGGAAACCAATACGTGACGGCCGCCAAGCAGATGGTAACCCAAATGGGCGTCGCCATTGACATGCCGGCGGGGCCTTCAGAAGTTTTGGTCATCGCCGATGATTCAGCGGATGCCGACTTCGTGGCCGCCGATTTGCTTTCCCAAGCCGAACACGGCCCAGACTCCCAAGTTGTTTTCGTCTCGAATTCAGAAAAGCAGCTCCTAAACGTACAAGCTGCCGTGGCGGAACAAGTGGCAAAACTGCCTCGGCAGACGGTGGCCCAGCAAGCCTTGGATAATAGCGTAGGCGTGGTGGTACGTTCTTTAGACGAAGCGTTAGCCTTCTCTAATCTGTACGCCCCAGAGCACTTAATTCTGTCGGTGGCAGAGCCGGAGGTTTTGGCGGAAGGAGTTACCCAAGCCGGTTCGGTCTTCATGGGACACTTCAGCCCGGAGAGTGTAGGAGATTATGCCTCTGGTACTAACCACACCTTGCCCACTAACGGCTACGCCCGCAACTACAGCGGCGTGTCCTTAGACAGTTTCGTGAAGAAAATCACCTTCCAGCAACTCACCCGCGAGGGACTGGAGCGCATCGGCCCCGCCGTAGAAACCATGGCTGAGGCCGAAGGTCTGCACGCCCATAAAAACGCGGTGACTATTCGCCTTACGAAGATTTGAAAATAAGAAGATGTGAAGATTTGGAAATTAGAAAATTATTTTTGCCAACACATCTAATCAACATAACTGACCTCCTTTGTCATCCTGAAAGAATCTTGGTGGCAAACGGTAGAAGTGGTTGAGCTTCTGCTTTTCTAGTTTGCCCACAAGGTCCTTTCAGGATGACAAAGGGAAGAGAAGGCTTAGCTTGTATAAATAGAAAAGTAAAACAATGAAATAAGATTTGGTGCAGGAAGCCATTTTCAAATTTCCTCATCTCCAAATCTCCAAATTTGAAACATGTTCACCATAGAGAATTTCATCCGTCCGCACCTCAAGTCACTGAAGCCCTATTCCTCGGCGCGTGATGAGTTTGAGGGCGAGGCCAGCGTGTACTTAGACGCGAACGAAAACAACTTGGGCAGCCTGGCCGGGGGCGTGGATTACAACCGCTACCCCGACCCGTACCAGAAAACTATCAAAGAGAAGCTGAGCAAGCTGAAAGGCGTACGGCCAGAGCAAATCTTCATCGGGAACGGGTCAGACGAGGCCATTGATTTGCTGGTGCGTCTGGTGTGCGAGCCGGGCCGCGATGAGGTGCTGTTGCTGCCGCCCACGTACGGCATGTATGAGGTGAGCGCGAACATCCACAATGTGGGCATTCAGCGGGTGCCGCTGGATGAGCGTTTTCAGCCTGTTTTTGAAAAAATAGCCGCTAAACAGACGGAGCGTACCAAGATTCTGTTCCTGTGCTCGCCCAACAACCCCACCGGAAATATTCTGGAGCCTGCCACGGTAGAGCAGCTCATCCGGTCTTTTAACGGCTTAGTGGTGGTTGATGAGGCCTACATTGACTTCACCGACGAGCCCAGCTGGAGCACCCGCTTAGACGAGTTCCCGAACCTGATGGTGTTGCAGACGCTCTCCAAAGCCTGGGGCATGGCCGGCCTGCGACTGGGCATGGCTTTCGCTTCGCCGGAAATTATAGGTTACCTGAACAAAATTAAGCCGCCCTACAACATCAACGTGGTGACGCAGGAACTGGTAAGTGCCGCTTTAGATAAAACTGCCCAACTAGACGATATGCTTCAAGTTATCATTCAGGAACGTACCCGTTTGGTGGATGCATTTGCAGCACTTCCGCTTATTGAAAAAGTGTACCCGTCAGATGCGAACTTTGTGCTGGTGCAGGTGCCCAACGCCAATGAACTGTATGGCTATCTGCTGGAGCGGGGCGTGGTGGTGCGCAACCGTTCTACCCAACCGGGTTGCGCCAACTGCCTGCGCATCACGGTAGGTACGCCCGCAGAAAACGACAATCTGCTAGAGGCACTGCAAACGTACGCCGCGCAGGAAGCATAACAGCGTTTCCGTTTTTGGCCTGTTTTTCCGAAAACAGGCAAAACGGAAATCAAGAACTACTGGCGCGAGTCTCCGGACTCATGCCGATTGAGGAAGTGGAGTCTCTGACTTCCCTCGCTTCAGCGAAGCGAAAAAGGATTGCTGAAAAAAAATCCAGTTTGTGGTTCCCGGCGAGTCTGGAGACTCGCTACATCCATCGGCACGAGACTGAAGTCTCGCACCAGAGAAATTAAAAAAAAGCGTTTGGGGGCTCTTTTTCTGAAAATTGTCCGAAAACACTACATCATAAAGCTCCCCTCTCCGTGGGAGAGGGGCTGGGGGTGAGGTGACACTTGCGCCTCACATACTTAACCATATCGTGCTACTTGCTACGCGATACGTGCTACTACTAAACGAATGAAAAAAGTCTTATTCATTGACCGCGACGGGACCATTCTGCTGGAACCGCCCATCGATTACCAGGTAGATTCTTTCGAGAAGTTCTCATTTTACCCGAAGGTCATCCGGAACCTCTACAAAATCTTTACCGAGCTGGATTACGAGTTTGTGATGGTGACCAACCAAGACGGACTGGGCACTGATTCATACCCGGAAGACACCTTCTGGCCGTACCAGAACAAGATGCTGGAGATTCTGGAAGGCGAGGGCATTACATTCGCGCACATCCACATTGACCGCAGCTTTGAGCACGAGAACAGCCCTAACCGCAAGCCGCGTCTGGGCATGCTGGGCCAGTACCTGTCCGGCGAATATGACCTGGCGAACTCCTACGTGATTGGTGACCGCCTTACGGATGTGCAGATGGCCAAAAACCTCGGCTCTAAAAGCATCTTGCTGCAGGAAGGCACCAATGAAGACGCCACTTTCGTGAGCACCGATTGGGACGAAATCTACAACTTCCTGTGTTTGCCCGCCCGCAAAGCCACCATTCAGCGCAACACCAACGAGACGCAGATCAGCGTGGAGATAAACCTGGACGGCGAAGGAAAATCAGACATGCAGACCGGCCTCGGGTTCTTTGACCACATGCTGGACCAACTGGCGCGCCATTCCGGCGTTGACATGCGCATCCACGTGAAAGGCGACCTGCACATTGACGAGCACCACACCATTGAAGACACCGCTCTGGCCTTGGGTGAAGCCTTCGCGCAAGCCATCGGCGACAAACGCGGCATTAACCGCTACGGCTTTCTGTTACCAATGGATGATGCCTTGGTGCATGCCGCCATCGACTTCTCGGGACGTCCGTGGTTGGTGTGGGACGCAAAGTTTACCCGCGAGAAAGTAGGAGACATGCCCACCGAGATGTTTCTGCACTTCTTTAAATCGTTCTCAGATACCTCTAAGGCCAACCTCAATATCAAGGCTGAAGGCGAAAACGAGCACCATAAAATCGAAGCGATCTTCAAAGCCGTGGCCAAAGCTATTAAAATGGCCTTGGTGCGCGACGTGAATAAGATGGAAATCCCCAGCACCAAAGGCGTCCTGTAATGAAAATCGTCATCGTAGATTATAAAGCCGGAAACGTGCAGAGCGTACTCTTCGCGCTGGAACGACTTGGTGCCCAGGCTACCGTTTCTTCCAACGCCGAGGAAATTAAGAGCGCAGACAAGGTGATTTTCCCGGGCGTGGGCGAGGCTTCCTCGGCCATGCGCGCCCTCAAAGCGAATAACCTGGACACGCTGTTGCCTACCTTAACGCAGCCTTTTCTGGGCGTTTGTCTGGGCATGCAATTGCTCTGCCAACACTCAGAGGAAGGCGATACCGAGATGCTGAACATCATTCCGGTGCCCGTACGCAAGTTTGATGCGGCTATCAAAGTACCGCACATGGGCTGGAACAATCTGCACCACCTCAAGAGCGGTTTATTCGCTGGTATCAAGGAAGATGAATATGCCTACTTCGTGCACAGCTTCTATGCGCCGGTCACGGAGCATACCATTGCGCAGAGTTCGTATCCAGAGCCGTTCAGTGCCGCCTTGCAGTACAAAAACTTCTACGCCGTTCAGTTTCATACCGAGAAAAGCGGTCCCGCGGGGGCGCACATTCTCCAGAACTTCTTAAATCTCTAAGCCATGGAAATTATTCCAGCAATAGATCTGATTGAGGGCAAATGCGTCCGGTTGACCGAGGGTGACTTCGCGCAGCAGACCACTTACCACTCAGACCCCGTGGAGGTAGCCAAACAGTTTGAAGGCCTCGGGCTGCGCCGATTGCATTTGGTGGATTTAGACGGTGCCCGCGCCAAACAGCCCGTGAACCTGCCCGTGCTGGAGCGCATCGCCAGCCAGACCAAATTGATCATCGACTACGGCGGAGGCCTGCAAAGTACAGAGGCTGTGCGGCAAGCGTTTGATGCCGGGGCCCGGCAAATCACCGCGGGCAGCATCGCGGTGCGTGAACCGCAAACCGTAGAAGCCTGGCTACAGGAATACGGCGCTGACCGCATCATTGTAGGGGCTGATTTCAAAGACAACCGCATCGCCATCAATGCCTGGGCCGAGCAAAGCGACCTCACCTTGGAGGCGTTTTTGACCTCTTTTTCTGAAAAAGGCGCTAAAACGTTCATCTGCACTGATGTGAGCAAAGACGGCAAACTGCAAGGTTCCTCATTGGAGATTTACCAGCAGTTGATTACAAAGTTCCCCACGTTGCAGTTCATCGCCAGCGGCGGCGTGACTACCATTGAAGAAGTCCGTCAGCTCCGCGAAGCCGGTTTGCATGGCGCCATCATCGGCAAAGCCATCTATGAGGGCACCATTAAGTTAGAAGACCTGGCGAAGGAAGTAAGGTAGCGTTCTACTGGCTATCAACTGGCGCGAGTCTCCAGACTCGTGCCCACGGATGTGGGGAGTCTCCAGACTCCCGTATTCCGGCTGGTGGCTCCCGGCGAGTCTGGAGACTCGCATCATCCCTTGTCACGAGTCCAGAGACTCGCGCCAGTTGAAATCATAAATTGTAAAGCTATTTTGGGGCTGTTTTCAGAAAAAGAGCCCCGAAACGCAATTAAGAACAAATCAGAAAAGCCTGAAAGTCCCTCTCCGTGGGAGAGGGATTTAGGGTGAGGTCAACCAAATGCTTACAAAACGAATTATCCCTTGCCTGGACATCAAGAACGGACGTACCGTGAAGGGCGTGCGGTTTGAAGACATCCGGGATGCCGGCGATCCGGTGGAACTGGCGGCGCTGTACGCCAAACAAGGCGCCGATGAATTGGTGTTCCTGGACATTACCGCCACCAATGAAAAGCGCAAGACCCTGGTGGAACTGGTGCGCGAAGTGGCCCGCTACATTGACATTCCGTTTACCGTGGGCGGCGGCATCAGTGCCGTGGAAGACGTGGAAGTGCTGTTACAGAACGGTGCCGACAAAGTATCGGTGAACTCCTCGGCCATTCACCGTCCGGAGCTGATCACGGAGCTGGCCAGCCGTTTCGGGAGTCAGTGCGTGACGGTGGCCATTGACACCAAAAGCACTCCGGAAGGCTGGAAGGTTTTCAGCAAAGCGGGCACCGTAGATACCGGCCTCTGGGCCATGGACTGGGCAAAGGAAGTGGTGGAACGCGGCGCCGGAGAGATCCTGCTCACGTCCATGAGCAACGATGGTACTAAGAACGGCTTCGCGCTAGACATTACGGGGGAGATTTCCCGTAACGTGATTGTGCCAGTCATCGCCTCCGGCGGAGCCGGGAATGCCCAGCACTTTTTAGATGTATTTGAAGCCGGTGCCGATGCCGCGCTGGCTGCCAGTATTTTCCACTTCCAGGAAGTACCTTTGCCCGGCCTGAAGCAGTTTTTAGCAGAGAATAAAATAGACATTAGATGTTAGTATTTAGATGCTAGACTTTAGTGATATGACTTTTGAGTTTTTTAGAAATCTAACATCTACTATCTAGCGTCTGACATCCAAAAAATATGACCATAGATTTCAACAAAGGAGAGGGACTGGTGCCCGCCATCATCCAGAACGCTACTACCGGAAAGGTATTGATGCTGGGCTACATGAACGAAGAAGCCTTTCAGCAGACACAAACAACCGGCTTGGTCACCTTTTTCTCCCGTTCCAAGAACCGCCTCTGGACCAAAGGCGAAAGCTCCGGCAATACGCTCCAAGTGGTGAAGATAGAACTGGACTGCGATCAGGACACGCTCCTGATTCTGGTAAATCCCACCGGGCCCGCCTGTCACCGCAACACTGAAACCTGCTTTGATGTGGAGGGAGATGCAGATTCTTACCACCAAAGAAGTTTCCAGAACTTTTCACCTACTGAGAAAGCCTTGCAGTTCATCTCCAAGCTGGAGCAAACTATTAAAGAGCGCCGCAAAAATCCTATTGAAGGTTCTTACACCAACTTCCTCTTCGACAAAGGCTTGAACAAAATGGCCCAGAAAGTTGGCGAAGAGGCCGTGGAAGTGGTCATTGACGCAGTAGCCGGCAAAACCGACACCATGAAAGGCGAAGCGGCTGATTTGATTTTCCACCTGCTGGTGCTGCTGGAAGCTTCCGGTCTTTCTCTGGCCGAGGTGGTGCAGGTATTGGAAAGCCGGCATAAACCCAGAGAGTAGCGCTTCCTGGTTTTTCCGTTTTAGGCCTGTTTTCAGAAAACAGGCCTAAAACGGCTGCTACAGAAGAATTCCTCTTGGCTGACTGTATTTTAGTTTTACTGAACTGCTTTCCCTTCAACGTCTCAGCTCTTTTCATATGGAAAATCTTGATACGCTCCTCCAGCAGATGGCTTTCATCCATGAGGTGGACAAGCTGAAATATATCACCCGCAAAACCCGCCTCTTCAACAGCGACCGCCATGAGAACGATGCGGAACACAGTTGGCACCTCATGGTCATGGCCCTGGTTCTGGCGCAGCACGCCAATGAGCCGGTAGATATTCTGAAGGTGCTCAAGATGCTGCTGATCCATGATCTGGTGGAAATTGACGCCGGTGACACCTTCTTGTTTGATACGGTGTTGAACCACACCAATACCGAAACCGAACGCAAAGCCGCAGAACGCATTTTCGGGTTGCTGCCTGAGGCACAAGCCGGGGAATTCATTGATGTCTGGGAAGAGTTTGAAGCTGGCCAAACACCTGAAGCCCGCTACGCCCAAGCGGTTGACCGCTTGGAGCCCATTCTGCAAAACATCTCCAACGGCGGCGGCACCTGGAAAGAGCACAGCATTCCGTATGAGAAGGTCATCCAGAAGACCCAGCACATCCAGAACGGTTCAGCGGCGCTTTGGGACTTCGCCAAAGCCCTGATTGACAGAACCGCAGAAGCTGGTATTCTCAGAAAAGAACCCACAGAGATGTAAATCCTAAGACTAAAGCTGATGCGGAACTACTTCTTTACCTTTCTACTCCTATGCCTTTTACTGGGGCAGTCATCCTGCAATTCCATCAGGAGGGAGGTGGCTTTGCCCAAATTCATAGTAGATTCGGCACCTAAAAACCGGTTCATTGTCAACAGGAAACCGCTATATGGAGATGGCAGGCCAGACGGTTATGTAGTGGAAAGGCAGATACAGCTTTCTTTAGCTACAGATGGAGGACCGCGAATAGTAGGAGAGGTGAAAGATGCGAAAACCCTGGAAGTGCTTCCAGGGGCTTCAGTCCAAATTCATTTTGCAGGGCAGCCGAACCCCCACATTGTTTCGGCAGATTCTGTAGGTAGAATATACCTGACCCGTCTTGCAGCCCTCCAACAGATAGAAGTAAACTCTATTGGCTACAGAACGCTTCACATAGACCTGAGCAAAAAGAAAAGCTTGCTGTAAGGATGGAAAGGTCGCAAAGCACTAGTTTCTCACTTACGCGTTAAGATGGTTTTTGAGCTGGAGCAAATACCGGATCATCACATCTTGCAACGGGAAATTTGGCACCGTGAGATACTGCTGCGCAATGCCGTCTAAGGTAGCAAGCATCAAAGCCGCCTCCGCCGAAGGGGAATGGGAACCCGCCGCTGCCAACTGGTTGACTAAAGAATTAGCCTTGGCCTGTGTTTCCTTATCCAATTCTGCTCCTAGGCTGTTCTTCAGGCTTGGCTGTAAACGCAGAAGATAAAGCAGGCGCCAGTAAGTAGGTTGCTGCTGCAATTCCTGAAAAAAGTTTCTGACCTGGTGCTCCAGCGCCTGAAAGGGCGTTAATCCCTCGGGCTTCTCAAGTTTTTCACTTTTCCTTCCCCTCAAGACAATGGCTTTCAGCAACTCTTCTTTGCTGCTGAAATAATTATAAAGAAGCCCTAAAGAAATTCCCGCCTTCACCGCAATCTGCCGGATAGAGGTACCCTCAAATCCGTGCTCAGCAAATAGCTCCACGGCCGCCTCCAAGATCGCGTGCACGCTTGTTTCTCGCTGTAAAACCCTTTTTGACATATTGATTGAACGTTTGTTCAATATTAGTAACTGCTTCAGTAAGAACAAAATAAAACTCCCGTTTTCGGCTGTTTTCGTAAAAACAGCCCGAAAACGGGAGTCAGGGAAATAGTGGGCTCTACTTACAGTTTGTTGATTCTGCTGTAAAATTTACTCTGGTAGGAGCCACCAATAGGAATGTATTTTTCCTGCATGAATACGGAGTCATCTTCTATCATCTCAATTTTCTTAAGGTTGATGATAAAAGAGCGGTGAATGCGCAGGAATAGCTCAGCGGGAAGCTTCTGGTCTATGGCACTCATGGTGGTATAGACAATGTGCTTCTTGTTTTCTGTGTTGATGACTACATAGTCTCCCCGGGCCTCTATGAAGGAGATGTTCTCATATTTCAGCTTGATGATCTTGTTGTCTACTTTTACAAACAACTCATCTGGCTGGGCCGCCGCCGCCGCGGCTGGTGGGGCCAGTGCAGCCTGGGCGCTCTGTACTGCCTCCAGTTTGCTGGTGGTGTTGAGAACGGCCTGGGTGAAGCGCGTAAAATCTACCGGTTTGAGCAGGTAGTCAGACACCTGAAGTTCAAAGGCCTGCAGGGCAAAGTCTTTGTGGGAGGTGATCAGAATGGTCTGCGGTTTTTTAGGGAGGGTTCTGAGCAGGTCAATGCCCGTCATCTCGGGCATCTCTACATCCAGAAACAGTATATCCACACCTTCGTTCTGCAGAAGCCAGGCAAGGCCTTCAGTGCTGGAGTTGAATGCTTTTACCAGTTCCAAAGAAGGAGTCGCCTTGATGTGGCGCTCCAGTATCATGCGGCTGAGCTCATCATCATCAATGATGATAGCGCGGTAGGGGGTTTCCTTTTTCAAGCGGTAATTAGTTTGTAGACCTGTGTCAAATTGTTTCTATTTATTTCTTACCCCAAAATTAGTTCTAAACGTTTGCAGCGCCTAGGGGTAAAGGTAAAATTATAGTTAATAACACCTATAGGGGCGGTTTGTTACAGGTAAGATAAGAAAATCTTCCTGCTTCACAAATAACACGGCTGTAAAACCACTCCTGTTTCCCAGTTCTTGTGGCCATTGCGCAAAACACTTATGTAAAAAAACGTATAAGAGGCATGCCAAATAAAATTAGACCGTGCTACCTGTAACGCTGCTCAACTCCCTGAAAATCCTGACCCAGCCAGATGACTCAACTTGCGGGCCCACCAGCCTGCATGCGGTATACCAGTATTTCCAGGATGCTCTACCGCTGGAACAGGTGATCTCAGAGGTGTCTTTTCTGGAGGAAGGGGGAACCCTGGCTGTTTTACTGGGATGCCATGCCCTTAAAAGAGGGTACCGCGCCCGCATCTACTCCTATAACCTGCACGTGTTTGACCCCACGTGGTTCAAGCAGAGCACTGAGAAACTCATTGCCAACCTCAAGGAACAACTGTTGTTTAAGTCTGATACCAAACTCCAGGTGGCCACGCGCGCTTACATTGAGTTTCTGGAGCTGGGAGGGGAGATCTGCTACCGGGACCTTACCCCAAGCCTGCTGGACAGTTATTTCTCCCGCGGAATTCCCCTGTTAACCGGCCTCAGCGCCACCTACCTCTATAACTGCGCCAGGGAGCGCACCAATGAGCGGGGAGAGTCTATCTATGATGATGTAAGGGGGGAGCCCCTGGGCCATTTTGTGGTTCTGGCCGGGTTTGTAGATGACCAGGACAAAGAACATGTGATTGTGGCGGACCCTTATCAGGAGAACCCCCTTTTTGGCAATAACTATTATAATGTGCAGGTGTCGCGTCTCATCAATGCCATTATGCTGGGCATTGTGACCTATGATGCCAATCTGCTCGCCATAGAACCCAAAGAAAACACTAACAAAACTTCAACCGAACCCCAACACCTGCATGCGCAAACTAGTAGTGGTCAATAATCCCAAAGACTGGGACTTAGACGTAGAAGACGTGGAAATAGTAGATGCGCAGCGGTACCTCACCGACCCAGCCTACACTGAACTTAAAAGTGCCCGCATATTTAACCTCTGCCGATCCTATAAATACCAAAGCAGCGGGTACTATGTATCACTGCTGGCTGAGGCGCGCGGGCACCGGGCAATTCCCAACGTCACCACCATTCAGGACCTCAAATCCCAGACCATAGTGCGGGCCATTACAGATGAGATCAATGAGACCATCCAGAAAAGCCTTTCCAAGTTAAAGTCAAAGAACTTCACCCTGAGTATTTACTTTGGGCAGAATGTGGCCAAGCAGTATGAGAAACTGAGCAAGCAACTGCATGACCTGTTTCAGGCTCCTTTGCTCCGGGCGCAGTTTGTCTACAACAAGGAGTGGGTGCTGGAGAGCATCAACCCCATTCCGGTAAACGAGGTGCCAGAACACCATTTAAAGGACCTCTACAAATTTGCCAAGGCGTATTTTGCCCGCAACCGTTTCTCTTCTATCAGAACGAACAAAAAAATCTATGATTTGGCCATTCTGGTGAACCACGCAGACAGTGACCCGCCCAGCAATGACAAAGCCATTCAGCAGTTCATAGAGGCGGCAGACTCCCTTGGTTTTTATACCGAATTAATAACCAAGGAAGACTACCGGCGGCTCTCAGAGTTTGACGCGCTCTTCATACGGGAAACCACCTCTGTGAACCACCACACGTACCGCTTCGCCCGAAGGGCGCATGCTGACGGGTTGGTGGTGATTGACGACCCAGTGTCTATCCTGAGGTGCACCAACAAAGTCTATCTGGCTGAACTTCTGACCAAAGCGAAGGTTCCCATTCCAAAATCTATGATCATTCACCGCGACAACTGCGCCAAGGTGACCGAGGAGCTGGGTTTGCCCTGCGTCCTGAAAAAACCAGATTCTTCTTTCTCCCAGGGCGTGGTGAAGGTGAAAACCGAAGAGGAGCTGCAGGAACAGCTGCAGGAGATGCTCTCTGAGTCTGACCTCATCATTGGGCAAGAGTTCAAGCCCACTGATTTTGACTGGCGCATTGGCATTCTGGACAAGCAGCCGCTCTATGCCTGCAAATATTTCATGGCCAAAGACCATTGGCAGATTTATAACTGGGACGGCAAAAAGAAAGACATCACCGGTGATTTTGAAACGGTCCCTTTTGCAGATGTTCCTTTTTTTGTGCTGCATACCGCCCTGAAAGCTGCCAACTTGATTGGCGACGGTTTGTATGGGGTAGATCTGAAGGAGATTGACGGCAAAGCCTATATCATTGAGGTGAATGACAACCCCAACATTGATTATGGCGTGGAAGACAAAATCCTGAAGAAAGACCTGTATCAAACCATTCTGAAATCTATCAAACGCCGCATTGACAACCAGAAGAACCTGAACCAACATGAACAATAGACTAGGGTTATTTCAGGGGTTTGGGGTGGAGATGGAATACATGATTGTAGACCGAGACACCCTGCAGGTAAAACCCATCTCAGATGAGGTGCTGAAAGCCGAAGCCGGAGAGTTGACATCTGACGTGGAGCGGGGCGACATGGCCTGGTCTAATGAGCTGGTATTGCACGTGCTGGAGTTAAAAACCAATGGCCCCGCCCCATGCCTTTCTGCGCTTTCAGAAAAGTTCTATAACGAAGTTCAGCGGGTGAACCAGTTGTTGGCGCGGCACAATGCCATGCTGCTTCCCACGGGGGCGCATCCGTTCATGAACCCTTATCACGAAACTAAGCTCTGGCCCCATGAAGCGAGTGAAATCTACCAGGCCTATAACAAAGTGTTTGATTGCCAGGGCCACGGCTGGTCAAACCTGCAGAGCACGCACCTGAACCTTCCGTTTGCCAATGATGAGGAGTTTGGGCGTCTGCATGCGGCCATCCGGTTGGTCCTGCCGTTGATCCCGGCCCTCAGTGCGGCTTCGCCGGTATTAGACGGCCAGGTGACCAGTTTCCTGGACAGCCGGCTGGAAGTGTACCGGAAAAATCAGCAAAAGATCCCCCTGATAGCCGGGGAGGTGGTGCCAGAGGCGGTTTTCTCTGAACAGGCGTACCAGGAGCAAATCTTCCTGCCTATGTTCAAAGCCATTGCCCCGTATGACCCGGAGGGGATTTTGCAGGAGGAGTTTCTTAATTCCCGGGGCGCTATTGCCCGCTTTTCAAGGGGGGCGATTGAGATCAGAATCATAGACAACCAGGAATGCCCGCTGGCAGATATAGCAATTGTGTCACTGGTGACGGAGGTGCTCAAAAGAATGGTGGGAGAGGAGTGGGCTAGTTATGTTGAGCAGCAGCAGGTAGAAACCTCCTGGTTGGCTTCAGTTTTCCTTCAATCTGTGAAAAACGGCCCGGAAACAGAAATCACCCAACCCAGCTATCTCCGGATGCTTGGTATGGAGGAGGACACGGCTACCCTGAAACAGGTGTGGCAACATCTGTGGCAGGAGGTGAAGGCGTCTGGTGAATTTACAGATGAATTGTCTTGTGGTGTGGAAATTATGTTAAACCAGGGTTGTCTGTCACAGCGATTGCTGAAGGCTCTGGGGGAGAACCCCGGCCAGGAAGCCCTAGAGAAGGTGTACCGTCAGTTGGCAGACTGCCTGGCCCACAATAAACTTTTTGAAGCATGAACAATGCCGCAGAAGTGAAGGTGCTGGTAACCTGTGAGCACGGTGGAAATGAGATACCCCGGGATTACAGCCAATATTTTACAAATGCCCAGCAGGTGCTGCAATCCCATAGAGGGTATGACATAGGTGCACTGGAACTGTTCCACCAGTTTATTCCTACCGCTCATTTTTCCACTTTCAGTACCACCAGCCGCCTTTTGGTTGAGCTGAACCGCTCTGAGCACCATCCGCAGCTGTTCTCAGAGTTTACCCAGAAAGCCTCGCCAGCAGAGAAAACAGAGATACTGGCAACGCACTACCACCCGTACCGGCAGTTGGTGGAGCAGAAAGTGCAGGAATGGGTAGCGGGAGGCGGACCAGTGCTGCATCTCTCAGTGCATAGTTTCACCCCTGAGCTAATGGGGAAAGAGAGGAAGGCAGACATAAGTTTGCTGTATGATCCGGCTAGGGAGCGGGAGCAGCTTTTTTCTGCGCGCTGGAGACAGCTTCTGGAGCAGGAAATTCCCGGCCTGAGGGTCAGGTACAACTACCCGTACAAAGGAACCGCAGATGGTTTGGTGACCCACCTGAGGAGACGTTTCAGCCCCCGGCAGTACGCGGGGCTAGAGTTGGAGGTAAACCAGCGGTTTCCGGAGCAGGGACTGCCGGCATGGCCTGAGCTGCAGCAGGCGCTTGTGAAGTCGTTTAGCCGGGCCCTCTAACCAAATTGGCTCAATGGGAGTATATGAATTCTAATTCGGCCGTTGAGGCCACACGTTCTTGATTGTTCTACTAAAACTATGAAAAATGAACTGGATTATTGAACTCTTGGTAAGCGCAGGTGTCATTCTGCTGCTGGCGTACATTCTGCCGCAGGTAAAGATCAAAAGCTTCTGGACGGCCCTTTGGGTGGCTATCTTGGTGGCAATTCTCAATTTCTTGATAGGGTGGCTTCTGAGAGGCGTTTTAAACCTGGTAACGTTCTTCCTGCTAACCAGTATTGTGCGCATTATTGTGGCGGCCGTGGTCATTAAGCTGGCTGACAAACTGGTGCGCAATTTTGAGATAAAAGGCTTCTGGCCTGCCCTGGTGATAGCCATTGCCCTGGCCGCTGTGAGCTATTTCCTTGACAGCTCAGATGAAGGCAGAGCCGAAATCAGTACCGTTAGACAGCCTGTTCTGCAGGAACTAACGGTTTAGAGGGAATTAAGTAGATTTCATCTGGAAACGCAAGCTTCTGTAATGGGGGCTTGCGTTTTTGCTTTGTTTTAAGAAAAACAGTCCGGAAACAGAAAAACAGCGCCCTTGAAACGTACTCCTTTTAGAAAGGCTTCTTAAATAATTTCATCTTTCTGGAAATACCAATGCCGAAGAAGCTTTCAAACCAGGAGTGGGGCTCAGGTAAGAGCCGCTTTAGATCTACCAGCCAGATGAGTTGCTGTAGACTGGCTTTGGAGATAATAGCTGGGAGGGTAGCTGTAGTTTCCTGTTTTGGGGCTGCTTTCTGGAAAACAGCCCCAAAACAGGAAACTACTCCTCATCTTCATAAAAGAGCTTGTAGTATTTACGGCCATCCTCATCTACGCCTTTCTCTATCATGTCCTTGTTGCCGTGAATATAGATGTGAAAGTTCTTGTCCAGCTTTAAGACGCTTTTAAAAACCCGGGCTTGTTTTTTTACCGCCTGCGGCGAAATACTGAAACTGTCTTCCAGTTCAATGTCATAATTCTGCCGGTATTCCCCGTCATAGTTCCTAAAGGACTCAATCAGTTCTGGCTGCCCAAAGACTTCGGCTTCAAATTCTTCTTTGTCAAATGTCTCGTGCTTGTTGAAATACTCCACTGATCGGTTGAGCAGCACAATCTGGTCTGTCTTTTCTACCTCAAACTCCTCAGACATGCGTTCTGAGATGAATTCTTTGGTCAGGTTCAGGATGTGGTTGGTCTGGTGGAACTCATTGTTGATCTGGGTGAGCCCCAGAAAATTCTCCCGCCAGTATTGGGCTTCTTCGCCGCGGTTCTGGTTGTCTATGATGGCTACAATAAAACCCTCTTCTGGTTTGGTGTTGAAAATGATACAGCCTTTGTCAAACTTATTGCTGTCAATGCCCTCCAGGTAGGAGATGGTATAGTCACGGTTCTTGCGCTGCACGTCAAAGTAACCTGTCTTGACTTCGGTTTTAAAGATACCTATGGCCTCTACCACACGTTCTTCCACCTCGCAGTTAATGAAATGGCACACATAAAGTTCGCCGGGTTTAATTTTGGGGTGGCTGGAGCTTTCAAACAGGTGCCGGGCCATCTGCCGGCTGTTTTCATGAAAAGCGGCTTTGTCGGCAAAGATATTGTCTGCGTAGCTGTAGACCTCATTGAACTGCAGAGAGGAGGGGTGGGTGAAGTGAAACCGCTCATGCGCCTGGCTAAACTTGGTGAGGAAGAATTTCTCTAACTTCTCAGTGAGCTCTTTGCCGGGTTCAAACGTATTCTCTGAAAGTGTCAGTTTCTGTTCCAACCCCTTGTTGCCCACATGGTGAATGGAAAGACTGGTCAGCGATGCGGTATCAAATTTCATGATCAAAAGCCAAATAAACGGGTGGCAAAACTAATGAAACTGATTGTGATTTTAGTTCGAAATCAAATTTGGCAAACCGCTGTTTTAGACGTATTTTTCAGAAAACAGCCCTAAAACAGCCCTTCAATTTGGTGTGGACGTACTGATATTGTTTACCCGCTTGCCCCGCATGCGCTTTACCTCTGAATGTGTTCCTCAAAAATCTGACTTCTCTGAGGGTGGCCATTAAATTTCTGACCCTTTTTATTCTTACCCTTGTGGCACTGGTGGTGCTGTACCTGGTGGCGGCCTTTTTCCTGTCCAGGATTTTAGTGCCCAAAGAACTTTCTGCTCAGGGCGATGTGGAAATTTATATTCTCTCAAATGGCGTGCATACTGACCTGGTGGTGCCTTTGAAAACTGAGGTTTTTGACTGGAACAGCTTCATTTCTGTGGCTGACACAAAGGTGCCGGCCACAGAAGCCCGGTATGTGGCCTTTGGCTGGGGAGATAAAGTCTTTTACCTGGAAACACCAACGTGGGCTGACTTAAAGGTCAGTACTGCCTTTAAAGCGATGTTCGGGTTGAGCAGTTCGGCCATTCATGCCACTTTTTACCAGCAGCTGCAGGAAAATGAACTGTGTAAGAAGATTTTGCTCACCAAGAGTCAGTACAGCCGCCTGATCAGACACATTCAGCAATGGTTCCAGCTGGATGCGGCAGGTAGCACCATGCCTGTTAAAACAGATGCCAATTATGGCACCAATGATGCTTTTTATGAGGCAAAAGGAAGTTATAATCTCTTTTACACCTGCAACACCTGGACTAACAACGGGTTAAAGGCCTGCGGGCAGAAAGCCAGCTGGTGGACACCCTTTGATACAGGCATACTGTATCACTACAGACCAGCAAAGAAAGCCGCTGAATAGAGAACCAGATAAAAGTCTTATAATTTATATTATGTTAAGTAATAATTAACAAAACAGAGATCTCTCCCTACTGAATCTCTTTAAACATTTCTTCAACCCCTTCTCTGATCCGCTCTTCCAGTTTCTCTTTTTTATTGGGGATGACAGCCGCAGCGTCTGCCCGCCATACCAACTCGTTTTTCACCCGGTCAACTAAATGGACAGAAACAGTGCCTTCCTGGTAAGTACCCACCGGTACTTCCTGGCTTTTCCAGCTATAGCGCCGCTGTCCAGTGTAATACGGACCATCTTGCCCAAACCTGGTTTCACGGGTCTGCGTTTTTTCTGAAATCATAGCCCCAATGTTCACCAATAGATCTGGTTGGCCACTGCTTTGCCGTAACCCTCTTTTTTGCAGTTGTTTGGCCACTTCATTTCTCAAGAGGCCAAATTCCTGCTCAAAGGCAGCGGTCTCTGCGGTGGCGTCAGACTGAAAATCAAAAGTTTTGTAGGAGGCCAGCCGAAAATCATCTGCTGCTTCCTTGTTTGAAACCCTTACCGCATTGCAGCTGATCAATAGTACCACGCACAGCCACATCACTTTCCACCAGTATCTTGCCATTCCCATTCTATTAACGTTATACCTGTAAGCGTGTTCTCATGAGTTTTTACGCTCTGAAAGAGATAAAAGAGCCTTAGTTCACCTTCTTTCGCTCCATAGCGTACTATGAAGCTCAATGATGGCTTTGCCAGCAACTTTTACCCCACTTGTTAGCCAATTAAAAAAACAAATTGCAAACAGGCTCTGAATGGTATACACGGCCGCGGTAAAAAAGTTGAGGGAAAGCAGCTTCTGAGATTGCTGTTTTCCCTCGTTGTTATTTTACCACCCCAAATTCTGACTCCAGTCCTTTTACTAACAGCCGGGCGGTAGATGGATTGGTGGCTAAGGCAACATTATGTAAATCACAAAGCCGCATGAGCATCTGTACATCTGGCTCATGCGGGTGTTTCCCCAGTGGGTCCCTGAAGAATATTACCGCCTGAAGTTTCCCTTCGGCTACCAAACTGGCTATTTGGGCATCCCCTCCTTTGGGACCAGACAGAAGCTTCTTCACTTTTAGCCCCGTTTGTTGCACGTATTGGCCCGTGGTGCCGGTAGCCACCAGTTTTACATTGTTAAAAATTTCTAAATGGTCTTTAATAAACGCTACCATTTCAGCTTTTTTCCCGTCATGGGCAATCAAGGCAATTCCTTTCATAGTTGTAGATTCCTGTACTAAAACAGAGTTAAGATAAATATTATTGACCAGTAAATGGTACCTGTTGAAAATTTTTGTTAAGGTATCCCCTACTCCTGTGCAATCCATAAAAAAAGGGGCACCAGGCCCCTTTTTACTTCTTTTATTTGATAAACTACAGCGTCTGCAGGAGAGTATCCATGCGCTTGGCATCGGCCTGTCTGTCTAAAGCAGTATAAGCTTTTAACAGCGACTGAACTGTGTTGCGGTCCTTAGGCTGCAATTTCAAGGCATTCTCAAAATAAGGAACAGCTTGGCTAAATTGTTTTTTTGCCTCGGCCTGTAACGCTTTACCGCTCTTCTGAAACTCAGCGTAACTCATTTTATTTGCCTTGTTGTTCATGTTGGCTCCTTTGTTAAAGTAGTAAACCCCCATGTTGAACTGGGCATCAAAGTTGGAAGGGTCTAACTCGGCCGCTTTTTTATAAGAAGCCAGGGCTTCATCTGCTTTGTTCACGCGCTCCAGCAAGTTTCCTTTTACAGTGTAAAGGTTGGCATTGGTTGGATCTGCTTTAATAGCAGCGTCTAATTTTGCCATGCTTTCTTCACCTTTTCCAGCCTTGATAAACAAATCTAATTCCTGCAACATGAAGTTTTTGTTTTCAGGATAGGCTTTACGGGCTTTCTCTAACACCGCCAATGTCTCCTGGTCATTCTTCTCTACATTGCTGGCAATGTACAAGAGCTGGCTGTAAACAGTTGGTGAGGCCATGTTCTTTTCTACCAGCTGGTTATACATTTTCTTGGCACTGGCATAGTCTTCATTGCCCGCCGCCGCATAGGCTGCATAAATGTAAGCAGTTGTATCCTGCGGCTTTAATTTAACTGCCTCCAAATAGGCCTTCTGCGCTTCAGCAAACTTTTTGTTGTTGTAGTGCTCCACGCCTTCATTGAGGGCAAAAGCATACAGGTTGCTTTGCAAAGCCTCCTGGCGCTCTTTAGCCTGCTGGGTAAACTCTTTCTTCTTGGCAGTGCTTTCTAAGGCCGGTACTTTCTCAAAGGCCTCATACGCCTGTCTTGATACTTCTGCGGCGTTTACCGTTTTCCCGTAAATAGGGTGACCGGCAAGGTCCTGATAGATAACCCCTTTGTAGAACCAAGCCTTGGCATTGTCCTTGGTTTTTTCATTGGCGACAGCTTTATCAATTTCTGACTTGGCCTTATCTAATGTTCCCTTCTGCTGAAACATGATGGCATTGGTGATAGCTGAAGTCTGGGCGAAGGCTGATTGCATTGCCACTGCTGCTGTCACTGTCAAAAGAAACTTTTTCATTGCTTTCTTTAGGTTTTGTGAAGTTGGTTGTATGCTAAACAATAATTAAAAGGAAATTGATTCACTTCCAGGTTAATTCTCACTAATTGTGTCTGGATCTGTCAGATCAGGATCAGTCATTTCTGGGTCTGTCATGTCTTCCGGGTTCAGCGCCTCGTCAATTGGAAGCTCAGATGCCTCTAAAATAGCCTCTGCCTTATCTTCCACCTCAATCTTGGCAACAGAAGAAATTTCATCTCCCTCATTTAGTCTGAGCAGTCTCACACCCTGTGAAACCCGGCCGATTAACCTGATGTCAGTCACCCGCAGGCGGATGGTGATACCTGATCTGTTGATGATCATCAGGTCATCAGTTTCCAGAACACCTTTGATGGAAACCAGGTGACCAGTTTTCTCTGTGATGTTCAAAGTCTTAACCCCTTTTCCTCCGCGGTTGGTAATCCGGTATTCCTCCAGGTCAGAACGCTTCCCGAAGCCTTTCTCAGAGACTACTAGAATGTTGGTGTCATGGTTCTGTACACAAACCATACCAACTACTTTGTCTTCTTCATTGGCTAACGTTATACCCCGTACCCCGGCGGCTGTTCTGCCCATTACCCGCACCTTGTCTTCAGGGAACCGGACAGCCCTGCCTGAGCGGAGCGCAATGATAATGTCATTGGCCCCATTGGTGAGCTGAACATCTAACAGCCTGTCGCCTTCATTGATGGTAATTGCCTGTATACCGTTGGCTCTAGGTCTGGAGTACGCTTCTAATGGAGTCTTTTTAATGGTACCCTGCTCTGTACAGAAAACCAAATAGTTATTTAAAACATAATCTGGATTCTTGAGGCCATGCACGTTAATGACGGCACGTACATTGTCTTCCTTCTCTATGTTGATGAGGTTTTGTATGGCGCGCCCCTTTGTGGTTTTGCCACCTTCCGGTACCTCGTACACTTTCAACCAGAACACCTTGCCTAGTTCAGTGAAGATCAGGAGGTAGTTATGGGTGCTGGCAATGAAAAGGTGCTCGGTAAAGTCATCTTGCTTGGCGGCGGCAGCTCCTCTGGAACCTACCCCTCCCCGGCTCTGACTTCTATACTCCGTCAGTGGCGTGCGCTTCATGTAGCCCTCATGGGAGATGGTGATCACCATACTCTCATCTGGGATCATATCCTCCAGAGAGATATCACTGGACACCATTTCAATAGAGGTTCTACGCTCGTCACCGTAACGTTCCCGGATCTCTGTAAGCTCGTCTTTGATGATTTGCATGCGAAGGCTTTCATCAGCTAAGACAGAGGTCAGGTAGTCTATGAGTTCTTTGATTTCCTGGTACTCCTTTACAATCTTATCACGCTCCAGGCCGGTAAGGCGCTGCAGACGCATATCCAGAATGGCACGAGCCTGGATGTCAGAGAGGGCAAACCGTTCTATCAAACCTGCGCGGGCAATCTCCGGGTCTCTGGAAGAACGAATCAAATTGATGACTTCATCCAAGTTATCAAGGGCAATAAGCAAGCCCTCTAAGATGTGGGCGCGCTTACGGGCTTCCTCCAGTTCGTATTCTGTTCTTCTGATGACCACCTCATGCCGGTGATCCACAAAATGTTTGATCTGGTCTTTCAGGTTCAGGGTCATAGGCCTGCCGGCCACCAATGCCACATTGTTCACTCCAAAAGATGATTGCAGCTGTGTGTATTTGAACAGGTTGTTCAGAACCACATTCGGCACCGCATCACGCTTCAGGTCATAGACAATGCGCAACCCCTCCCGGTCAGACTCGTCTCTCAGGTCAGAGATTCCTTCAATTTTCTTCTCATTGATGAGGGCAGCTGTTTTTTCAATCATGGCTGCCTTGTTCACCATGTACGGGATCTCTGTGATCACAATCTGGTCTTTGCCTGACTTTGAGGTCTCAAAAGAGGCTTTAGCCCGCACAATCACGCGGCCACGCCCCGTCTCAAAAGCAGATTTCACCCCGTCATACCCGTAAATGATTCCTCCCGTAGGGAAATCTGGGGCCGTGATGTACCTCATCAGGTCAGCGATGGTAATTTCAGTGTCATCAATGTAGGCAATGATACCGTTGACCACCTCTGTAAGGTTATGGGGAGCCATATTGGTGGCCATGCCCACTGCAATACCAGACGTACCATTCACCAGGAGGTTTGGCAGTTTGGCGGGTAACACGCTTGGCTCCTTGAGGGAGTCATCAAAGTTAGGAACGAAGTTGACGGTATTCTTATCCAGATCAGCCAGTAGTTCATCGGCAATCCGCTTCAAACGGGCCTCTGTATAACGCATGGCGGCGGGGGAATCCCCGTCAATAGATCCAAAGTTACCTTGTCCGTCTACCAGTGGGTAGCGCAATGACCAGGGCTGGGCCATCCGTACCATGGTGTCATAGACAGACGAGTCACCATGCGGGTGGTACTTCCCTAGCACCTCCCCTACAATCCTGGCTGACTTTTTATAGGCTTTGTTATAGGATACTCCCAGTTCAGACATCCCGTACAACACACGCCGGTGCACAGGTTTCAAGCCATCCCGTACATCTGGTAGTGCTCTGGAGATGATCACGCTCATTGAATAATCAATGTAGGCGCCACGCATCTCGTCTTCAATGTTAATAGGAATAATCCGCTCGTTTTCTGCCATTTTACTTAACTAGAGCTAAAATTTTGTACTTTCTATAAGCTTGCAAGTTACTTATAAAGATAGTGAAAAGCTAATTTTTGCCCTTTTTACCCCTATCATTCCGGTACATTTCCTCCTTCACTTCTTTAGACTTTTTAGGTAATTTTTCGCCTATCCTGGGGTTCTGCTTTTTGTACCAGGGCATGCCCCTAAACTGTTGCTCCCCATGTCTGTGAACCATTCTGGTTTGGCAGGAATTGATGGGGCACTTAGGCATGCAGCTGGAGAAGAGGCATATTGCTACCGCCGCCATTAGGGCTTTTGGGGGAAAGAAACGGAGTGGAGGGGTCATAAGTACTGAAAGTTAATGAGCAATTGATAAGGCACTGCACCAAAAATAAGACCATTTTACGGGACAGTTTGTGTTTTTGCGGTGTTTTTCTGAAAACAGGGCGAAACCAGAAGCGGAGTCCTGTTTTAGAATGGAGAGCATGAGAGTCTGCTGGGAATTATTTCAATGTTTTTACTTATTTAAAGAAATCCTTAAATTTAGAAGTACAATATAAAAAATTAGAATGACTTCTTATTTCTTAAAACCTGTAATGACTATGTCTTTGGCTATGGGGTTCACGCTATTAGCGCAAGGCCAAACCTCAAGTCCAGTAGGTATGAATGCGCAACTCAACCTACAAGCCCTCAACAGAGGTTCAGATTCAAATGTGAGATTATTTGACAACAGGTACCAGGGTATGAAGGGAAACCCCTATTTTGTCAACTCTTGGTTGCCTGGTAGTCTTGTATTAAAAACAGATAATACAGGTAAAACGGAAAAATATAGCAATGTGCTTTTAAAGTTTGATGTCTATGGGAACCACTTAGCGGCGGTGATTCCTGGCAGTAAGGATACTGTTCTGTTCAGTACTAGCCCAGTGGTCAGTTTTCATTTAGATGCCCCTACTAACAGCCAGCCAATACTGTTTAAACGCGTGCCGGAAGCTAAAGCAATAGATACAAAATTAGCCGATGTATTCTTTGCTGTTCTGTATGATGGAAAGTCACAGCTACTTAAAAGAGTTAACAAGAAGAAGATAGAGGCAAATTTCAAAGGGCCTTACAGTGCCGGACAAACATATGATGAGCTGGTAGACGAAGTTCAGTACTATGTTTTAGCCAATGGAAAGCTTGAGAGGGTGAAGCTAAATAGAAAGTCGCTTCTGGAGGCTATTCCAGATAAAGCTGAAAAAGTAAAATCATGGATGACTGCCCAAAAAGTGAACATTGACAAGGAAGAGGATGTCGTGAAAGTTTTAACATTTTATGACAGCTTGTAACGAGGCTAAAAAGAAAGAAGCGGGAAGTATTTTCCCGCTTCTTTCTTTTTAGCCTGGGCTTTATTGAATCAAAACTTCTTTTCAACCACGCCGCCTTTCCTGCTGTCTACCTCAAAATGCAGAACAGGACTGGCTGATTTTGTTACCCAGCGCACCCTTACACTATCTTCAGCACCAATAGAGGGGACTTCAATTCTACTGGGGTTCAAACGCTGCTCCTTGCCTATCACTTTACCCTTGTCAGTTACTAGCATGCCCGCTACCACGGTACTGTCTTTAAGCTTGACAAAGTCAGGGCGTTCAATTTTACGGGATACATCATGAGGGGTGTGTGTGGGTATTTTACTGAGGTTGACAACTGTGACAAACACCTCGGTATTGCCGTTGGGTAATCTGCTGTAAGACGGTTTTCTTATTAAAAGTTTAGGGGTTTGGTACAGGTGATACAACGTCTGAATCATTACCTGGTGCGCCTCCTTGCTTAGGCTGAGGTCTGAGGCATTTTGGAAGAAATCTTTCTTGAAGCCACCAATCTCTATTGATCCATAAGTAGGGTGCTCATACGGAGTCCAGGGTGTAAACGCCTCCTTCCCCAGCCAGCTTTCTTCCTTGCTTTTCCTTTTTTTACGTGGTTTGTCACCCTCCTCTTTCGCATCGTCTGTTTCTGGGGCAAAGCGGTACAACTCAACCTGTAAAGGAAGAATACCGCGGGCTTGCCAGAACCAGTGCAGCTGGCCCCCATATATATCTGGCGTTAGGGTATTTGACAAGGCATAAAAATGATGAGGCAGGAGTTGGTGGTAACCTGTTTCTAAACTTGCGTAAAGCTGGACTAAGGAAGTGTCTGTGGGTGCCGTATCTCCCTCACCAGAAGTCTCTGGGTAAAAGAAATCAATGGGAAATTTAAAATTTTGCGCGGCTGCAATGTTTGGGTGACGCAAGACAAACTCTTTGGCTGCTCTATTCTCTGGCAGGGAAAAAGGGTAGAGAGAAGCCCCTTGCTGCAGGTATTGAGGTTGCCACCCCCACGCCCAGTCTGTCATTGGATTCAGGTACCCAACCGGGTCTTCATTTACTAACCCGTCGCCATCATTATCATGCCCTTCATACCCAATCAAATCAAATTGGCCATTTTCACCTCTGGGAGCCAGGAGCAGGTGATGTTTAAGATCTTTGTCTACCACGTACTTCCCTGCTTTGTTTTTCCGGCGCATCAAGGTGATAAAGCCATCCCCATTCAGATCATTAGGTCCGTCTTCATCTACCAGGCCGTCACCATCCTCATCAGAAGGATTATTGTCTCCCTTCGGACCTCTTTGTTCAGGAGTGCCCATTAATTTGTCCCGCATGTCTGGGTACAGGAGCGGGATTATATAGAGGGTTTTCTCTTTCAGGAGTTGGGAGATGAAAGCATCTTTGCCATAGCTTTCCAGTAGATACCAGGCGGTGTACAGGGTGTATTCAGAACCCTGCAAGCCGTTGTGGGAGATAATGCCATCCAGGTACAGGGCAGGCTTTGCATCTGGGTCACCCGCACCAAAATCTGTTACTGTAAGTGCCCAAAGTCTTTTGCCTTGAAATGACTCCCCAATAGATTCCATCCTGATCAGATGCGGGAACGCCTTAACCAGTTTCCGGCAAATTTCAGTGATCCCTTCGTGGTCATAATAGCGCTCCCAGTTAACAGCAACTGTGGGGTCGTCAATAGGGGAAGCTGAAAAGATCTGGCTATTGTGCTGCCCATTGGCATGACGACTCCAACAAAAACTGAGAGCCAGCAAAAAAGCGCAGAAGGTTCTTTTTAAACAGGGGCTGTTCATCTCAGGGCTATTTCTTTAGATTGTTTGCCGCCGGTGGGGCTGCTGGCTTCTACCACCACATACCCCTGCCCTTTTACTTTCCAGGAGGCTTGTACTTTGGCGCCGGCAGGCAACGATTCAAATGTGGCTTTTACGTTCCCCTCTACCAATTTCTGGCCAGCCTCTAATCGTAAGGTAACGGTCACTTTAGAAACCCAGGGCAGCAGGTCTCCCACCTTGGCATGGGTGGGTAAACTTCCCTGGTTATGAATTTCTGCCGTGACCAGGGTATTTCCGTCTGCGGTGGGTGCCGCCCGCAGGCTGGTAACCTTCAGCTCTGGCATCAAGTGGGCGTAGGCGTAGAAAAACCGAAGGTGCTCCCGCGCAACTGACTTTAGCAGATGAATGGGTGGAGTATGTTTTGCATAAGGGGCAAAGCCGCCTATTTCTACTTTTTGCCCAGGAAAATCAGGGTGCTGAATAGGTTTCCAGTTTAAAAAGACCCCGGTGACGCTATTCTCCTCAGCCCATTTTAGAAAGTGAAGGTCCTCTCTCTCTGAGGGTGTCATTTCTTCCTCAGGTACAGGATAATGCTCAGCAGAAGGTATCAAGGGAACCCACCAACCCGGTGTGGAGTAGCTGAACCTGCCGTAATGGAAATAGGCCCACTGAACCACGTCGCCCGGTGTTGGGTTCACTACCGGAAAATTTTTAGCGGATATATGACCGGCATATGTTTGGCTGACCAACTGGTTCACCTTTTCATCCAGGGCCATTGCTGCTGTTACAGCCGGAAGGGAGACGTTTGGCGGGGCAAAGGAAACACCCCCGGCCAAAGTAGATGCAGGACCTAAGACAAAAACGGAGTAAACATTCCGGGTACTGAAAAGGAAATCTGCGAAGGCTTTGGTTTCCCGCTCAGACATAGGGTGCTCCCCTGCTTCCCGCTCAAAATGGGGGAAGTTGTAAGAGAAGTTCATGTTAAAATTCACCCCTCCTTCGGCATCTTCGTTCCAGAGTCCGTCACGGTCATTGTCTATGCCTTCAGAAAGAAGGCGGTAGCTGCCTTTTTCTCCTTTTGCCGGGTTTACCTGCACCATGATGCGCGGGTCTACCGTTGAAGGGCGGTACTGCCCCAGCGTGTCCTGAACCCGTACCATGGTGATAATACCATCACGGTTCAGGTCTTCAAAAGGATCTTCAAATATGCGGCCGTCACGGTCATCATCCCTTGGCTGGGCATTCCCGGTGCGCTCCCACCGTAGCTTCTCATGGTATTGTTCAGAAGCATCTGGGTTGAGGTTAGGGAAAATGTAGAAGGTCTTGTTCCGGAGAAGCTGGTAAACCGAGTCTTGGATAGACGCTGCCAGCAGCATTTGCTCAGCCATCTGCACAGATAGCTCTGTGGTGGCCAATTGCGTGGCCTGCACCCCGGCGGCAATCACAACAGCCGGTTTTTCAGCGGCCCGTTCCCGGCCCAGCGTTAACAGCCAAACTTCTTTGCCTGTGGCTGTTTTACCTATAGAGGTGAGGGTGCAGAGTTTATGGTATTGGCTACTGAGCCGCTTTAACCTGAACGTAAGCTGGTCATAGCTCTGATAATCCCGTTGGGCCCAGCTGGTAACAGAAAGTGAGGCAAAAAATAGAAAAGCTAAAATCCTGGATAACATGTACTGGAAACGGTAGAAAAAGGATTTTAAGCTACAAACTGTGGTTTATGGAGATGGGAATCTGAAATGATTCAGGCGCGGGGTCAGACCCGTGCCATTCTGCCAGAAACCGCCCCACAAATGCCTCCATGAAATCATGGCGCTCCTGCGCCATCTGCTTTCCTGACGGGGTGTTTAAACGGTCTTTCAGGAGAAAAAGTTTTTCGTAAAAATGGTTAAGGGTGGGTGCTTGATTGGTTTTATATGCTTCAAAGGTGGCGTGGAGCTCAGGCGCAATGGCAGGGTTGTACATTTCCCTCCCTTTATAGCCGCCGTAGGCGAAGGCGCGGCCAATACCAATGGCCCCAATGGCATCCAGGCGGTCTGCGTCTTGTACAACCTGGGCCTCTAAGGTTGAAGGCATAGTAGAGACTCCAGCGCCTTTGAACGTGACCTCCCGTATGATCTGGCAGATGGGTTGAACCAAATCTTCTGCCGCCCCCAGACTTCTGAGCCACGCCGCCGCCGCCGTTGGGCCGGCCTCTTCATCGCCCCCGTGAAATTTCCAGTCGGCAATGTCATGCAGAAGGGCGCCCAGTTGCACCACGGTCAGATCAGCCCCTTCCTTCTGCCCTATTGCCCGTGCGTTCTGCCAAACCCGCCTAATGTGCCACCAATCATGTCCCGAACCTTCGCCCGTGAAAAGACGCTCCACGTAACGGGCTGTTTTTTCTACCAGTACCTCTGCATTCATGACTGCAAATTAGCCAAAAAGTTTGGGTTGCCCCCGTTCTGTTTTAGGGCTGTTTTTCAGAAATCAGCCCCAAAACAGAACGGCACAGCAGCAAAGTAGATAAAGTAGGTGGCTCGTTTACAAATTTTTCTTATCTGGAGGTTTCTAATTTCACAACCAAACCTAATGTTTACCAGTTAAGATAGAATAAAAAGTGCTATATTAAAATTTCAATATGTTCGGCGCGGCCGGCCCCATACAAGGAATGTTTGCACACTACAACTTAGCCCCAGCGGAATGAGAACTTTAGTACTTTCACTTTTTCTGGCGGGTTCTTTTTCTGCCGCTTTTGCCCAGATTCCAGACCAACCGCCCGCAGATTCTCTGGCTAAGCGGCAGACGCGGTTTAACATTTACCCCGTGGCCTATTACACCCCAGAAACCCAATTTGCGTTCGGGACCAAAATCATCCACGTCCGGAAACCCAAGGGAAGCTATGATACAGACCGCCCTTCCACGTTTTCGCCTACGCTGGTGTACACCACCAGAAAACAGATATTAACCGCCTTCACCACTGACATCTGGCGCAAACACAACAGGCTGCACTTTCAGGGCGTGGTGGAGTACAATGACTACCCGTACTTCTTCTTCGGGGTGGGCAATGATACCCCAGAAGAGGCTAAGGAAGCCTATACCAGCCGCACCTTGAATGTGTCTGCGCAGCTGGAGCGGCGTATTTTTGACATGGTCTACCTGGGCGCCCGCTATGAGTTCAAGTATGAGACCCTGCCCAAAGTGGCGCCAGAGGGGCAGCTGGCCCGGCAGGAGATCTTAGGGAGCGAGGGGTTCACCGCCTCAGGGGTTGGGCCCATGCTCTTGATTGACAGCCGGAACAATATTTTCACCCCTTCCAGAGGGCATTACCACCAGCTGTCTGTTGTTTACTTTCCCAAATTCCTGAGCAGCGAGACCAATTTCTCCCGCTACAAGTTTGACCTCCGGAAATATTTTTCAGGAATTGGACCGGGCGTGCTGGCCGTGCAGGGAATGGCTACGTTCACCCACGGAGACACCCCTTTTCAGTTTCTGTCGCCAATTGGCGGCGTGAACGTGATGCGAGGACTTTTAGAAGGGCGCTTTAGAGATGAAGATGCGCTGGTGGCGCAGGTTGACTACCGGTTCCCGCTCTTCTGGAAAATTGGCGGCGCCGTCTTTGGCGGCGCTGGTCAGGTAAACCAGCGGCTGGACAAGTCCAGGTTCAGTGATTTTCATACGGCTGGCGGCGGCGGCCTGCGGTATAAACTGAACAATGAAGGCATGGTGGTGCGCGGTGACGTGGCGTTCTCCCAGGAAGGAATGTATCTGTACTTTGCTTTCTCAGAGGCTTTTTAAGGATTAATTTACTCGGGTACAGCAATTATGCTAGCTGAATATGTGCTGGTTTTAAAAAGCCAGTCACATAACCTGTGTTCTGTTTTCGGGCCGTTTTTGGGAAAACAGCCCGAAAACAGAAAATGGAGTTGCTACCTTTGGTGACAATTCTAACTGTAGACCTTACCAGAATGACCGCCGTGGAAATTCTTGCCTTCTCCTGCCCTTCCTGCTTTGCAAAAAAGTTGCAGTCACTCCTAAAATGGCAGTGGGGTCTGGCTGCCAAAATAATATTGGGCTGTGCAATGGGAATAAGTAGTTCCTTTCTGGCGGGGGCTCAACCCGCGGCAGGCGCGGCCCCAGACTCAGTGACTGCAGAAACCAAACGCAAGCTGACCATTTTCCCCGTGGCCTCTTATTCCCCAGAGACCAGTTTTTCATTTGGGGCGAAGGGGATTTATGTCATCCGGCCTGCCGGAAGTTATGTCCGGGACCGCCCCACCTCCTACTCGCTTACCTTCTTCTATACACTAAAGCAGCAGATTATCTCCAGCCTGCGCGCCGACATCTGGCAGAACCACAACCGTGACCACTGGCAGGGAACGGCAAATTTTAATGACTACCCTTATGTGTTCTTCGGGATTGGGAACAAAGCCCCAGAAAGCGCAGAGGAAAACTACACCAGTCTGTCCTGGGATGGCTTTGTACAGTATGAGCGCCGTGTTTCACCAAAAATCTATGTGGGGGGGCGCTATGACTTCAGGCATGAAGAAATAACTGAAACAGAAGCCAGTGGCATGCTGGCCGCGGGCGTTATAGAAGGCAGCACCGGCACCCGTGCCTCCGGCCTTGGCCCCACCCTCAGCTATGATACCCGTAACCATCTGTACATACCCGGCAAGGGAGCGTATCATCAAGCCAGCGTGCAGGCCTTTGGGAAAGCTCTGGGGGGGAGCACTTCCTTTAACAGGTATACCCTGGATTTCAGGAAGTATTTTCCGGCCCCGGGCAGGGCGGTGGTGGCCATACAGGCGCAGGTTACCGCCACCTCTGGAAATGTGCCGTTTCAATACCTTGCCGCCATTGGCGGAAGCACATTGTTGCGGGGGTATTTAAATGCCCGCTACCGGGACCGCCACGCGGAGGTGTTCCAGGCTGAATACCGGCTTCCCCTCTTCTGGCGGATTGGGGCAGTGGCCTTTGCCGCCGCCGGCAAAGTAGCCCCAGACCTATCTGAACTGGTCCCCACCAGCCTTCACCCGGCGGGTGGACTGGGAGTGCGCTACCGGTTGAATGATGAGGGGATCAACCTGCGCGTAGACGCTGCCCTCTCTAAGTCAATGCCCGCTGTGTATTTTAGCCTGTACGAAGCCTTTTAGAGCTACTCTGTGTTATATAATAAAGGTGTACCTCCTCTCGCCAGATTCTCAAAAGAAGCCTTCCGCTAGCAAGGTAGTGGGGATAAGAATCAGGGAAAGCCAGAAACACGTCTGGGTACTGGAATGGTGTTACCGCGCGCAGCAGATGAAGCAGTGGCAGGCAGTGGAGTATTCCTTTTTTCTTTCTGCGCCAGGGTGTAAGCCTCCCCCGCACGTTTAAGGCACACAGTAGGGAGCTAATAGATAATGCCTATGCACTCGCTAGAAAAAGCAGCAGAATCCACGCGGCACTTCCTGGCGTACCGGAAACCTTATGTCACCAGAACAAAAGGGGGCAAAGAAAGAAGCAGGAGCCGTTGACACTTCTTTATAGAAAGTCTTGAGGTGCGTTTTTGGCCTGTTTTTCAGAAAACAGGCAAAAACAGCAGATAACAAAAAAGGCTTCAACATCTGTTGAAGCCTTTTTATGAGCCCCCTGCCGGGATCGAACCAGCGACCTACTGATTACAAGTCAGTTGCTCTACCAGCTGAGCTAAGGAGGCGTTTCGCTTTCAGAACTGTGATCGTTGCTGAAAGCGATACAAAAGTAGTAGTCTGTTTTCTATTTGCAAATACCTCCCAAACTTTTTTTTGAAGGTTTTGGGCAACAGTCTGAAAGTCAACTTGAAAAATTTTACTGCGCCCGCAACGCCTTCAGTTGGCGCTTCAGTTGCTGGATGCGCTCATTGGCATCATCAATCTTTGACTGGTACTCCTCGCGCAGTTTTTCTGCGTTCTTGGAGCGGGCAAAGAATTCAATGTTGGTCTTGAGCGTAGAGATATCATTCTCCAGCGTAGTAATGTCGCGGCGCAGGTGTTGCTCTTTCTGGTACAGCTTGTGGTCAGCGTCTGGGCTGGACTTCAACTGCTGCAGTTGCAGTTTGAACAGGGTCTGCTCCTTCTGCTCAGGCGTCAGCTCCGGAACTTTGTCCAGGTACTTGGCCAGCAGTTGCTGGAAACGGTCTTCCTGCTTGCCATTGCGCTTGCCGTCACTTCCCAGGCTGTCCCAGTCCTGCCTGACCTGGTTAAACCTGTCTAAATGGCCCACAAAGGTAGGGTCAGCCACCTGGGTAGCCAGCTGCTCCAGAAACTCCTGCTTCTGCGAAGAAAGCTGGTTCTGCTTGCTCTCCTGGTTTTTGGCCTCTGCGTGCAGACGGTCAAAGAACGTATTACACGCGTTTCTGAAACGGTTCCAGATTTTGTCTGAGTACTTGTCTGGCACGCGGCCAATGGTTTTCCATTTCTTCTGCAGCTGGATCAGCTTCTCTTTGGTGCTGTCCCACTCCTCAGACTCCTGCAGGGCTTCCGCTTCCTCACAAAGGGCTACTTTTTGGCGGTAGTTGCCCATCTTCTCCTCATCCAGCGCCTTGAAGAAGCTGTTTTTATTGTGGAAGAACGCTTTGTAGCTGCTCCAGAAGGCTTTGTTGACCTCTTCGGCATTTTCTTTGGGCACCAGGCCGGCCGCATCCCAACGCTCTTTCAGCTGCTGGATCTGGTCTGTTTTGTCGCGCCAGTCATTGATGCGCTCGGTTTTGAAGTGCTGGAACTGCTCAATCTCCTGCAACAGCGCACGTTTCTTCTCCAGGTTGGCGGTTTCTTCAGTGCGGCGAGCCTCAAAAAAAGTCTTCTTGCGGTTGTGCACCTGCTCAGACGCCTGAATAAAGCGGTTCCAAATCTGGTCACGAACGTCATTGGGCACAGGGCCAATATGCTTCCATTCGTCATGCAGGTGACGGAGTTCCTGCAAGGCTTTGTTGATGTTCTGCTCGTTTGCCAGCGCCTCTGCCCGTTCTACCAATTGGGTTTTGGCATCAAGGTTTTTCTTGCGGTCCAGCTCTTTCAGTTCAAAAAAGATGCTGCGGTTGTTGTAGTACATGTCCAGCAGCGCATGGTATGAGTTCCAGAGCTGCTGCGCCTCCGCGTTGGGAACCGGGCCTATGGCTTTCCACTCGGCCTGCAGTTCTTTGATGGCATTGCCGCTGGTCTGGGTCTCTGAACCCTCTACAAATGCTCTCAGACGCTCCAGCAGGTCCTGCTTCTTCTGCAGATTGCTGATTTTCTGCTCCTCTTCCTGGCGCTGCTCTCTGAAACGGACTTCCCGGAAGCGTTGCATGGCCTGCTCCACTTCTTTGTGCTCCTGCGGGGCGTGGTACTCAAAATCGTCTTCTTCGCCACCGTCGGCTACAAAGCGTTTCAAGGCCTCTGCCCGCTCCAGCTGGAAGTGCTGGTCATAAACCTTGTATAGCTCTGCTACTGCTTTGCCCGCTTTGCGCGGCTGGCCTTCCCTGGTCAAGGTCAGGATCCGTTTCCTGATTTCCTCCCCGGAAAGGCTGGTGATGTCTTCCTCCTGCGCATGCAGGTCCTCCTCCTCCTCCTCTTCATGCTCCGCCCCGGGGGAGGAACCTGCCGGAGCGTTGGCGGCGGGCGCCACGGGAATGCCTGCCACCGGGGTGTTAGGGGCATTGGCCTGGGTTACCGGCGTGACCGGTTCAGCTTCTGTCTGATTTTCTTCTATGGGCGCTTCTGAGGCGGCAGGCAGGGGAATGTCCTCAACCGGAGTGACCTCCTCTTCTGCGGCGGCTGGTTCGCTTACCGGTGCCCCGGTTGGCTCTGCCGCTGCCGGTTCTGTTACTGGCTCCTCAGAGGTTAGCACCGCTGACTGGGTTTGATCAGGCTGCACTACCGGAGCCGCCGTTTCTTCAGGCTGGGCGGCTGGCGCCGAAGCTTCAGGAGCCGGTTCTTCTACGGCTGCAACCGGGCTGGCCGCCGGCTCTGCCGGAGCAGACGGGGACTGGTTGCGGGAATTTATTTCGGCCAAACGCTCCTCCAGAATGCGGCGCTGCTCCTGAGCGCGGTCTTGGGCGGTTTGATCTTCCGTTTTGTCGTTCTGCTGATTTTCCGGGTTCTGGTTCATCATACACGGGTGGCTTGCGCCGTTGGGTTAGTTTAAACTTGGGTCTGCCGGGTAGTTGGAATACATTTTGTATTTCCCGCCCATCTCTTTCAAGATGTCGCGCCACAAGCTATCTATATTCAAAGTAAGCAATTTATTTGCAGCATTGTTATTTACAAACCAAACATTTTTCTGTACCTCTTCTTCCAACTGGCCGGGGCTCCACCCGGAGTACCCAACAAAGAACCTGATCTCGTCTTCTTTGACCAGCCCCTGGTTGAGCCAGCGGGTCAGTTCCTCAAAGTCACCGCCCCAGTACAGGTCACTGGCAATGGGTTGGGCATCTGTTAAATGGGGCAGGCGGTGAATGTAATGCAGGGTGTTGGGCTGCATGGGGCCTCCCACGGCCAGCGCCATGTCAAACACGTCTCCGTTCACCTCTACCACGTCAGACAGCTGCAGGTTGGAGACACGGTTCAACACCAGCCCCACGGTGCCTTCTTTATCATGCTGGCAGATCACGATCACACTCCTCTCAAAGTTGGGGTCCCCCAGGAAAGGCTCTGAAATCAGGATACTGCCGTTCTTTATCGCTTTAGCCATATTGCAAGGGTCTAGTTTTCTGTGGTCAATGTCTTCTATACGTACTAAAAAGGGGCACATATGGTTTGTGCAATCCCTTTCTCTGCACTTAATTAACGTATAAATACCCAATTGCAGTATCCTGAATTCTTCCTGCACGCCTCTGTCACAACTTTGTGTTTAAATATATTCCCTACTTTTGGAGATACAAACCATTGTTCTACTTCTATGTCATCACCACTGTCGCTTGCTGATATAAGAATCAATTATTCGCTGAAAGTGCTTACCCCGGAGGCGGTGGCCCACAGCCCGCTGGAACAGTTCAACACCTGGATGCAGGAGGCGCTTTCGGCCAAGGCCGATGAAGCCACCGCCATGACACTGAGTACGGCAGATGCCCAGGGAAAACCCTCTGCCCGGGTGGTGTTGCTGAAAGAAGTCACTGCGCAGGGTTTTGTGTTCTACACGAATTATGAAAGCCGAAAGGGAAACCAGCTGGCCCAGAACCCTTACGCCGCCCTTACTTTTTTCTGGCCGGTGCTGGAGCGCCAGGTGCGCATTGAGGGAACGGTGCAGCGGGTAGACGGTGAGACCTCAGACACCTACTTCCAGAGCCGCCCGCGCGGCAGCCAGATTGGGGCCTGGTCATCGCCGCAGAGCCAGCCCATTGCGGACAGAAACGTTCTGGAGGAACTGGAGAAAGAAAATACCCGCAAGTTTGCTGACCAGGACCCGCTGCCGCGCCCACCGCATTGGGGCGGTTACGTAGTGGTGCCGGAGCGGGTGGAGTTCTGGCAGGGCCGGCCCAACCGTCTGCATGACCGGCTGGTGTATGAGCCCAATGCGGAGGGTAGTTGGAGTCTGCAGCGCCTGGCCCCTTGAGGTGCGTTTTTGGCCTCTTTTTCTAAAAACAGCTTAAAAACAGCCCATGGCAGAAATATTACCTGTGAAAGGGTTCAGGTACAACCCCCGGTTACCGTTCAGCATTGATGCCCTTACGTCTCCCCTCTTTGACGTGGTGTCTCTGAAACAGCGGCAGGCATTGTACCGGAACTCCTACAACAGCATCCATTTGTCTGTGCCCCCCGGCCCAGACCCCTCAGAAAGCGCCCGCCGCACTGCTGAACACTGGAAACGCGCGGGTATCCTGCTGCAGGACCCGCTGCCGGGCATCTACGTGTACTACCAGTACTTTAGACTGCCCGGCTCAGACCGCGAGTACTGCCGTAAAGGCTTTCTATGCCACATCAAAGCCTATGCGTGGGAAGAGCAGGTTATCCTTCGGCATGAGAACACCATTCCGGCGGCGGTCAATGACCGTATTGAGCTGCTGGAGCAGACACAGATGCACACCAGCGCCACCCACGGCCTCTATACAGATGACAATCATATTCTGGAGCGGTTCATGGATGAAAGCATCACTTCGCCCATTTATGAGTCAGAAGATTACCAGGGCGTGCGGGATGTGCTCTCGGTGATTCATGACGCGCAGGTGATTCAGCGGTTTGTAGACCATGTGAAAGACCAGAAAATCATTCTCGCAGATGGGCACCACCGCTATGAGGGTTCCCTCGCTTACCGGCAGAAAATGCTGGCGCAGCACCCCGCTGCCACCGGTGACGAGCCCTTCAATTACCACCTCATGTATCTGACCAATGCGGCCGCAGATGATTTGCGTATTCTGCCCACGCACAGACTGCTGGAGAAACTCCCGCTGGCACCAGACGTTTTTCTTGCAAAGCTGCAGGAGTTCTTCACCGTTACCCCCATTGACGAAGCCTATGACCTGAATGAGGTGATCACCGGCAAAAAATGGGCCTTTGGCATCTACCTGCGCGGCGAGGCGTATAAAGTCAGGCTAAAGCCGGAAGTGCATGATCAGCTGGCCTGGCCGCTCCCATCCGAAGTGAAGGCGCTGGACCTGACGGTGATGCACTACTTCCTTTTGGAGCGTGTACTGGGCATCTCTGCCGAAGAGCAACGCCAGTACCCCGGCCTGTCTTACGTGCGCAGCTTCGCCGAATGTCTGTCTAAAGTAGATGCTGGCCAAGCCACTGTGGCTTTGATTACCAACGAGGTGAAGATGGAGGAAGTGCAGCGCGTCTGCCTTTCTGGTGCAGTCATGCCTCAAAAGTCAACGTTCTTTTACCCTAAGGTGATCTGTGGTTACCTGTTTAGCTCCATACAAGAAGATGAATTTTACTAAAACCTACATCCTCGCCTCCAATTCACCCCGCCGCAAAGAGCTGCTCACCAATTTGGGGCTGCCGTTCCAGACGCGGGTAAAGGAAGTGGATGAGAATTTTCCGCCGGATCTGATGCGGGCCGAGGTGGCCGAATATCTAGCCGCCCATAAAGCCAGCGCCTACCGTCAAGACCTGCAGCCAGAGGAGGTCCTCATCACCGCCGACACCATTGTGTGTCTGGATGAGAAAGTGCTGAACAAGCCCCTGAGCCACGCTGAAGCCACCCGCATGCTCACGCAGCTCTCCGGCCGCAGCCATGAGGTGTACACCGGCGTCTGCCTGATGAGCCTGGAGAAGAGCGTGGTTTTCTCTGACGTGACCACCGTCCATTTCAGAGACCTCACCCGTGACGAGATTGATTTTTACATCAACCAATATACCCCTTTTGACAAAGCAGGGAGCTACGGCGCCCAGGACTGGTTGGGCATGGTAGGCATTGAACGCATAGAAGGCTCCTACTTTAACGTAATGGGGCTGCCTGTGCACCGGTTGTATGAGGAGCTGCAAACCTTTTAAGCCGCAGTTTGCTTGCAGAGCCTTTTCCCAAACTGTGGAGAAAAGCTGTCTTTGGGGTAATCTGGCCAGGCCGCTGTTTTAGGGCTACTTTTCTAAAAACAGGCCGAAAACAGAAATTTCAGAGAACCGGTTTTGGTTTGAAAAAGGGATGTAAAACTAACATTCCTTTTCAGATACTCTTTAAGGTTTGCCAGCGCAGCCGGGCTCAATAAGGTTCTGGCAGGTGCCTGGGCGGAGCAGCAACGCTGGTGGGTGAAGTAACCAGGAAGGCAGCGCCTGATACGACTCTATGCCGCCTGCAAGACAGATTATTTTCTTGTTTTGAGTTTCCTGTTTTGGGGCTGTTTTTGCCAAAACAGCCCCAAAACAGGAAAAGCCGCCTTCATGAAAGGGCGGCTTTTTCTGTGGCAGGCAGGCGGGAGTAGCCTACTTGAACTGGTCCTTTAGAATATCTATTTCCACCCCGGGGCCAACTCCTTCATACAAAATGCGGTACACGGCAGAGACAATGGGCATCTCCACGTTCAGGCGTCTGTTGAGCTCATGAATGCTTTGCACCGCGTAATAGCCTTCTGCCACCATGTTCATTTCAAATTGGGCAGATTTAACGGTGTAGCCCCGGCCAATCATGTTCCCGAAGGTGCGGTTCCGGCTAAACTGTGAATAAGCGGTCACCAGCAGATCTCCCAGATACGCACTGCCGGTGAGTTTACGGGGCAGCGGCATAATGGCGTGCAGGAAGCGTTCAATCTCTTCCATGGCATTGGAGACCATAACCGCCTGAAAGTTATCCCCGTAGTTCAGGCCGTGGGCAATGCCGCAGGCCAGCGCAATAATATTCTTCAGGACGGCACAGTACTCCACCCCGTCAATGTCATCTAACGGGTTGGCCTTCACGTAGCGGTTTCTTAGCAGCTGGCAGAACGCCTCTGCCCGGTCAATGTCATGTGAGCCAATGGTAAGGTAAGACTGCTTCTCCAGCGCCACTTCCTCTGCGTGGCACGGGCCGGCAATGACACACTGGTGTTCGGCGGGTACGCCGAAATGGTTTTCCAGAAAATCTGTGATGAGCACGTTCTGGCCGGGAATCATGCCTTTTACCGCTGATACCAAGGTCTTGCCTTTAAAGGCCTCTGCCGGCAGCGGCGAAAGCGCCTGTTGGATAAAAGCGGCCGGAACCGCAACAATCACCCAGTCAGCCTCCTGTATGGTGGCCTGGATGTTGTTAGAAGGCAAGACATAGTTCAGGTCAAACTTGACCCCGCTGATGTACCGCGGGTTATGGCCAAACTGCTGCAGGTGCTGCACATCTTCTGTGTTCCGAAGCCACCAACGCACCTCTGCTTTGTTTTCAGACAGGATCTTCACCAAAGCGGTGGCCCAACTGCCACCGCCCAGTACTGCTATTTTCGTTTTTTCTTGCAAACCTTATTCTTCTTCAGACGAGTCTTCTTTTGTATCAGCCCCAAGTGACTTTTCATCTTTCACGGTGACCTTAGCCCCGTCTTTCAGTTGTTTTGACACGGCTCTGAAAGGCCCGGAAACTACTTCCTGACCGGCTTTTACACCTGAGAGGATTTCAATGTTGTCAAAGTCACTGATGCCAGTTTTTACTTTCACCATGGTGACTTTGCCTTTCTCATGCACAAAGACTACTTCATCTGGCCTGTCTTCGGCCCTTACCGGTTTGTCTTCGGCGCCGGCATTGTTCTCTTTCTCTGGTCCACCCGCTTTTTCGCCGGCTTTTTCTTTGGCTCTGGTAGTAACCGCCGCCAAAGGTACTGAAAGTACGTTTGTTTTCTGATCAGTGATGATGTCAACAGAGGCGGTCATGCCCGGGCGGAACGGGGAGCGGCCATTTTTCTGGAGCAAATCCTGATAAGATTCATTGATCAGCCTGATTCTGACTTCAAACTCGGTTACAGCCTCCAGGGTGGCGGCGTCTTTGGCGGTGTTGGCAATAGAGGTTACTACGCCTTTGAATTTGCGGTTGGAGTTGGTGTAGGAGTCTACCTCTACAATGGCAGAGTCATTTAGGTGCACCCGTACAATGTCATTCTCATTCACGTTCACCCGCACCTCCATGTTGCTTAGGTTGGCAATGCGCATGATCTCGGTACCCGCCATCTGGGAGGTACCCACCACACGCTCCCCTTTCTCTACGTTCAGTTTTGAGACGGTGCCGCTTACCGGGGCGTAGATGGTGGTTTTCTCCAGGTTTCTTCTGGATTCCTCCAGTGAGGCGCTGGCGCTGCGCACGGTTGATTCGGCAGCCCTGATGGCTTGTCTGGCCGCATCTACCTCTGCTTTGTTCGCCTCATACTGTGCTTTGGCGGCATCAAACTCAGAACGGGAAATCACCTTCTGCTCAAACAGTTTCTGGTTGCGCTCAAAAGACTGCCTGATGTTTCTGCTGTTGGCCAAAGCCTGGTCTAACCGGGCCCGTGCCTGGGCCAGGTTGGCCCGCTGGGTGTTTACAGAGGCAGACTGCATTTCTACCATTGCCTGGTAGTTGTCAGGCCTGATGCGGAGCAGCAGCTGCCCTACTTTCACTGAATCGCCTTCCTTTACATAGAGTTCAGTGATTTCACCAGACACGTCTGGGCTGATTTTTACCTCAATCTCCGGCTGAATTTTACCGGAGGCGCTTACTTTCTCTACAATGGTGGTGGGTTTGGCTTTGGCTACAGCCACTTCAATGCCTTCTTCTTTCCCAATCCAGCCGTTCTTTTTCGCCACTAATAAGAATACCAACAGCAGCACTACCAGGCCACCCAGAATGTAGATTAGTTTATTTGATTTACGCTTCGCCATAATAGGGTTAAAGTGTGATGGTTTTGCCTTGGTAAAAATCTAAAATCTTTAATTTAAACGTGTAGTCGTATTTTGCCTGGATTATGTCTGACTGAGCTTTGACAAGGTTGTTTCTGGCAACGTTAAAATCTACATTGTTGATGAGCCCATTATTAAGGCGAATCTCTGCATTTTTATAAGCTTGTTCAAAAGCTTCCAGTTGTTTTCTTGCAGCTACAAAACGCTTTTGCGCCCCTACAGCATCAGTGTAGGCTTGGGCAATGGTCTGTTTCAATTCGTTCTTGGCAATGTCTGAGGAGATTTCGGCATTTCTTAACCCAATCTTAGACAGCTGCACGTTGTTTCTCACCCTAAACCCGTTGAAAATTGGAACATTCAGATTGATCCCAATAAACTGGCCTACGTTGTCTTGTAACTGGTCAAAGTATGGGTACTTAACTTCATTCTGCTGTGGGCTGTACAGAATCAATTCCTGGCTCATGGCCGGGTCAATAAAACCAATAGGCCGACCAACGGTGGTATTCCCGAAGGAAATCAGAGAATTTCCACTAGAGTAACGGGTGCTTACACTTCCTACCAAACTCAAACTGGGGTAATAGGCTCCTCTGGCAATCTCAATATTTCTAGTCGCACTTTGAATCCTGAGCCTGGTCCTTAGTATTTCTGGCATCCTGTCTGAGGCGGTAGCATACACATCCTCAGCGTTGAACCCTATAACTGATTGATCTGGATTAGGGATCTCTGGCACCACAATAGAAAAATTGGCAGGGTTGGCGTTCGTTAGATTTAATAATTGGATAAGACGCAGTTCTGCCAGTTCAATGTTGTTTTGCGCATTAATGATATTTAATTCATCACTAGCAATTTGCGCGTTAAGGTCTAACACATTGCTTTCAGGAACGCTTCCAGCCCTGAACAGCTTTTCAGTTCGTTCTAACTGGCTTTGGGTAAGGGTTAAACGCTCTTGGTTGGTTTTAAGGATTTCCTGATTGAGCAAGACATTCATGTAAGCGGTTACCACATTGAGGGTAACATCATTCTTCACTTTCTGCTGGTCTAACTGACTCGCCTGGTATTCTAATCTGTTCCTTTTAATAGTGTTATGCGTCTGTAAACCACTAAATAGATTGACAGAACTATTCACACCAACATTGCCAGACCATATCTGAGTGTTTTGAATCTGATTTCTAACAGGATCCAGGAAGAAACCATTATTAAACCCATGAGAGGCGCTGCCATTGACGGTGGGAAGTTGATTAGCTCTTGACTGGTTTACGTCAATGGCCGCTTGCTCCACTGAAAGCCCAGACTGAATGATTTGCAGGTTATTTTTAACCGCATGGTCTACACACTGTTGCAGAGACCAAACTGTTTCTGAGCCAGTAGTGGTTTGGGCGCTCATGAAAGTGCTTGCACCCAGTACCAATCCCAAAGTGGCTAGTACAGAAGAAGAGAAACGTCGCATTTATAAGTCAATATTAGGGATATAGATCACGTTTTTGACCCAGCTCAACTGCCTGATGTATTCCAGTGAGATGGGGCGCAACCCTGAGTCCATTTCAATGAACTGGCGGGCTAAGTCATGGCGGCCTTTCCTGGACACGTTCATGGTGGCAATATTGCAGTCATCATGCGCTATCACATTGGCAATGAAGGCAATGCTGCCTGTCACATCATCTGCGTCAATGATGAGCGTGTGCAGGTTGGCCGAAAAATTGGAGGGGAAGCCGTCTACTTCCACTATACTAATGACACCGCCGCCCCTGCTTTGCCCCACTACCTCAGCCATGCGCCCATCTGCCGCTGCTAAATTCAGCTTAATGGTATTAGGGTGCATGGTAGAGGCATTCCCTACTGACTTAAAGCTATACTTCAGGCCTCGCTCCTTTGCATGTTCAAACGCCTCCTTAATGCGGGTGTCGTCGGTTTTAAAATCCAGCAGGCCCGCTATGATGGCCCGGTCACTCCCGTGCCCTTCATAGGTGCGGGCAAAAGAGTTGTAAAAGGTCACCGTGGCCTCTACTGGCAACGCTCCCAAAATTCTGATGGCGGCGCGGGCTATCCTCACCACCCCTGCCGTGTGCGAACTGGAGGGGCCTATCATCACAGGGCCTATCATATCAAATATACTGCTCTTCTCAGCCATGGTCTCTCATATACTTCCGGCGTCAAAGTTAAAGATATTGTGGAGCTATAAAAGCCTCTGGTGTTCCTGGGCAGTGCCTTTTCTGCTGCAAGATGCGGTTCCCCAATAAAAGGTTGCCTCTGAGCAGGAACAAAGCGGCAATGTCACCAAATACAAGAACTTTTACTTTCTTTGTCGCAGGTTCAAAAGGTTTCTTACAAAGTATTCAGAAAATAATATATGCCAGAGCACAAGTTTTCCCCCCAGGTTTTGGATTTGTTAGATCGTCTGCAGCAGAAGTACAACCCACTGGGGCAAGATTTGGCCGGTTATCTGGAGGGCCTACTCTATTCTGACTTCCTGAATTATTGGGACTATATTCACCTGGATACCCTTTTGAGCCTGCAAACGCCCCGCACCAGGATCCCTGATGAAGAGATTTTCATCATGTACCACCAGATCACCGAGCTGTATTTCAAGCTTTGCCTGCATGAGTACCAGCAGTTAGGCAATGACCCGGCCCCCACGGTGAACAAGGTAATTCAGCGAGTGGGACGCATTAACCGCTATTTTGAAAACCTGATTGCCTCCTTTGATGTGATGGTAGACGGCATGGACCAGCGGGAGTTCCTCAAATTCAGGATGGCGCTCATGCCGGCCAGCGGCTTCCAGTCTGTGCAGTACCGCATGATTGAAATCTGCTCTACTGATCTGCGCAACCTCACAGACAAGGCCAAGCGCCAGGCACTGGGCCAGCAGAGCACCCAGGAGGAGCTTTTTGGCTGCATTTACTGGAAAGAAGGCGCCACAGAGGCGGCCACCGGCGCCAAAACCCTCACGCTGTTACAGTTTGAGGAAAAATATTCTGACCAGCTGATCCAGCATGCCCGGGAGTACCAGCACAAGAACCTGTGGTTTATAGTAAAGCAACTGCCCCAGGAAGATCATCAGAATGAGAAACTGATTGCCCACTTAAAGGAGCTGGACAGTAATGTCAACGTGAACTGGCCGCTCATGCACTACAAGTCGGCGGTGCGGTACCTGCACCGGAACCCAGATGATATTGCGGCCACCGGCGGAACCAACTGGCAGAAATACCTTCCACCCCGCTTTCAGAAACGCATCTTCTACCCGGAGATCTGGACCCAGCAGGAAATAGACAACTGGGGCAAAGGCTGGGTGAATGATATTGTGGGCGAAGTAGATTAAGTACCAGGCCTAAGACTTTTCCATTCCCATCTCTTGCGGTTTTCTGTTTTTGGCCTGAAATCTGAAAAACAGGCCTAAAACGAATTTTCTTTCCCTGCTCTTGGTTACGGGGGAGTGCGTATCTTTGCAGCAGCAATTGCCGTCAACCCTAAAAGACAGCACCCTTTAAGGTTAACTACCTTACCCCGTACCATGAAAAAAGAACTTGATCTGGTCTTAGCGCCCCAGGTGGCCTTTGACCCTGCCCTACTGGAGCAGGAGCTCCTGCAGCAAGCTGCCCTGCCGGCCACCCATGCCTCTGCCTACATCCATAAAATTAAACGCTCCATTGACGCCCGCGGCCGCAAGGTACAGGTAAAGGTACGGGCTGATGTGTATGACCAGACCCCAGATCTTTCCTCTATCCTCCCCACGTACGTGTACCCTGAGGTAAAACCCAACGCCAAACGGGTGGTCATTGTGGGGGCCGGGTCAGCAGGCCTGTTTGCCGCTTTGCGGTGCCTGGAACTGGGCCTCAAACCTGTAATACTGGAACGTGGCAAAGATGTGCGCACCAGAAGGCGGGACTTGGCGGCCATCAACAAAGAGCACCTTGTCAATCCAGATTCTAATTACTGCTTTGGTGAAGGCGGGGCGGGCACCTATTCAGACGGAAAGCTCTATACCCGCTCCAAGAAACGGGGCGATGTTCAGCGGGTGCTCCAAATCCTGGTGCAGCACGGGGCCACGCCCGATATTCTTTTTGATGCCCATCCCCATATTGGCACCAACAAGCTGCCGGTCTTGATTGCGCAGATACGGGAAACCATCTTACAGGCGGGCGGTGAGATTCATTTTAACACGCGGGTTACTGATTTCCTGGTGGAGAACCAGCAGATGAAAGCCGCAGTGACCGCCAGCGGGGCTGTCTTTGACGGTGAGGCGGTGATTCTGGCTACCGGGCATTCGGCGCGGGATATTTATGAGCTGCTGCACAAGAAGGGTATTCTCATAGAAGCCAAGCCCTTTGCCATGGGCGTGCGGGTAGAGCATCAGCAGAGCCTGATTGACGGCATTCAATACCACTGTGACGGTGACCGCGGGAACTACCTGCCAGCAGCCTCTTATGCGTTGGTGCAACAGGTGGCGTGGCGGGGCCAGGAACGCGGGGTGTTTTCATTCTGCATGTGCCCCGGCGGCTTTATAGTGCCTTCGGCCACAGCCCCCGGCGAGGTGGTGGTGAACGGCATGTCCCCCAGTCGGCGCGATTCAAAGTTTGCGAACTCAGGGATAGTGGTGGCCATTAACCTGGAAGACATGGACCTGAAGCAGCATGGCGCACTGGCCGGTTTACGGCTGCAGCAGGCGCTGGAACAGAAAGCCTGCGCCGCAGCCGGAGGCACCCAGATGGCCCCGGCGCAACGCCTCCATGATTTTGTGAAAGGCAAGGTGTCGGCTTCGCTGCTGGAGACGTCTTACCAGCCCGGGCTGGCCAGTGTAGACATGCTGGAGGTGCTGCCGCCCATGATTGGCCAGCGCCTGAGAGGCGGTTTTCAGGAGTTTGGGAATAAGATGCGGGGCTACCTCACCAATGAGGCTCAGATTGTGGGGGTGGAAAGCCGCACCTCCTCCCCGGTCCGGATTCCCAGAGACAAGGAGACGTTGAGGCACCCGCAGATTCAGAACCTTTTTCCGTGCGCCGAGGGGGCCGGTTACGCCGGCGGTATTGTCTCAGCCGCCATGGACGGGGAGCGCTGCGCAGAACAGGTAGCGCTGCTGGTGCAGCGGTAGTCCTTTTCTCCATAAAATTACGTATACCGGTAACCAGATAGGGAGATATATTCCCTTTCGGATGACTATAAATGCAAACCTATGAAGAAGACCGTAGTTTTGGGTGCCTCAGACAACCCCAGCCGTTATAGCTATAAAGCCGTGCACCAGTTAAAGCGGAGCGGCCATGAAGTGGTGCCGGTGGGCATTAAGAAAGGAGAAGTAGCCGGCCTGGCCATTGAAACAGAGAAGCCTGAGGTGACGGGTGTAGATACGGTGACCCTGTATGTGGGGCCGCAAAACCAGCCCAGCTGGTATGACTATATCCTCTCCCTGCAGCCTAAGCGCATCATCTTTAACCCGGGCACTGAAAATTATGAGCTGGAAAAAAAAGCCCGTGAGCAGAATATTGAGACGCTGCACGCCTGTACGTTGATCATGCTTTCCGTAGGCAACTACTGAGCGTTGCCCCACAAGGCATGTATGAAGTTGTCTTTTGGGTAGCAGAGAGCCATAACCAATACCGGAACCCCCGCTTTTACCTGCTGGGCCCCGCTGCTCTGCCGGGCAAACTATTCCAATTGAAATCCGATCTTTAAACAACCGCTCCTGTTTTGCCTGTTTTCTGAAAAACAGGCCGAAAACAGGAGGCGGTTGTTACTATAAAAAGGGGAGTTAATTCTTCTTGCTGG
>NZ_LRMM01000031.1 GCF_001647275.1 Rufibacter ruber
GCTTATCGCTTCCATTGAGTTAGGGCTTGGTGAGAAATGTTGTCGCAAACACTTTTACCTCCCTAATTCTTTGGAAGTTATTAAACTCTAAACAGCTTCTTTGATAACAATGAGCAGAACTACTCGGTTGATGATATTGCTAAAGCGCTAAGTAGAAAAGTAATTGGTAAGTGGACCGTCTTTCAATTCACTGATGAGCTGGTTCAGCGGCATAAGGATGTAGGCAAAGTAGGTACTGCAGATGCTTTTCAAAATGCTAAACGCATAGTGTCGCGGTTCACTAAGGAGAAAGACATTACCTTTAAAGAGTTAGATTACATTTTCCTGACCCGATTAGAGGATGATCTTTTAAAGCGGAAGGTGACGGAGAATTCCATAGCGGTTTATATGCGTACCCTTCGCTCAATATATAATAAAGCTATTGCAGAGGGGCATGCTAGGGGAAATGATTACCCATTCAAAGCATATAAACTGACAAAGCTTAACACAAAGACAAAAAAGAGAGCGCTTACCAAGGAGCAGGTAAAGAGTATCGCAGACCATAAACTAGAGCTTGGCAGTAAGCTTTGGGTAGCAAGAAGTATTTTCCTTTTTTCTTACTATTGTAGAGGTGTCAATTTTATAGACGTTGCGCAACTTAAGTGGAGTAATGTGGAGAATGGAAGGGTGCATTATACAAGAGCAAAGACCGGCCATCAATTTAACATCGCATTGCTTCCACCGGCCTTAGAAATTTTAGAATACTATAATGCCCACCAGGATGAATCAGGTTATATTTTTCCTATCCTTGGAAATTACCATGACACGGAGCAGAAGATAAAGAATCGTGTGAAAAAGATTATGAAGGAAGTGAATAGTAATTTGCGGACTGTGGCAAAAGCGGTTAAGATAGATTTTAACATTACCACTTATGTGGCTAGGCACAGCTATGCTACAGTGCTCAAGAGACAAAACGTTTCCACTTCCCAAATCAGTGAGGCATTGGGCCATAGCAGTGAGAAAATAACACAGGTTTATCTAGACAGCTTTGAGAATACTGTTCTGGATGAAGCTGACAAGTTTCTACTGTAATTCTGAAAGATTTCTGCTATATATAAATATGGGTAATAATTTTATTGAATCAAATATTCAAGCAATAGAGAGGGTTGCGAGAAATAAGGATGTCCTTAAAGAGATAGCCTTAAGTAATTTTGAAATCAAGCGAAGAGAGCTTGTGGCAAAGTTGGAGGACAAAGAAAGTATCTATGAGCAATTAGAAGTGGTGCAATCTGAGCTTATAGCTACTAAGGCCATTATAGAGCTGCCTCTTTCACAGGAGTATATACAGTTTGGCTTAAACGAAGTCACGGAGGTGCATTTGCAGCAGTTAAGAGAGTATTACTTAAATGTATCTGAGGAAATTGAGAAACTAAAAATCCTGAGTGCTTATAAAACTTTTCTTGGGTTGTCTCGGGAACAAGGTATTAAGCATCTGGAGACTATAGTTGGTATGGGTGCTGACGCACATGCGGAGGAGCTCCAGCTTTTAATGATGAATGTGTGGACCTGGAAGTACTATTATGGGTGCTTAATAGAAGCAAGAAAATATTTAGGAGATCAACTACTAGCTCAAAATGATTCTGGATCTGAAAGCCCTATCCTTGAAAATACTAAAAGTATTGAGAGCAATGGCAACCTCCTCTCTAGCCCAAATAGCAAGAAACAGTACACAGCAATGCAACAAGCACTAGCCATATCCTTGCTTGATAAATTCACTAAAATAAATAGAAGTCAAGACAAAAAGAGTCTGACATCGTTTATCGGGGCTTTGACAAATTCTAGTGAAGGCGAGACTGGTAAGAAAGTAAGCCAGATTACAAATAGTAATTACGAACCTCACAAAACACCAAAACAAAATTTAATTGATTACCAAGCTATTGAGCCATTGTTTGAAGCTCTAGAACAAAGAAATATAAGTGAGTTTATCGCTCAGAAAATCAAGCAACTGCAAAAAATGAATAATAAGTAGAAAAAAGTTGGGTCCCCTAGTAGGGGACCCTCCGGTTTATCATTACTCTACATTTGGGTCAGAACTTAATAAATGATCCAAATGAATAACCCAACATTGTCAGACCTCCTAAATATTGCTTTAGGAGGCATAGTAAAACAGTCGCTTCTAGAGGTATTAGGAGATACCGGTTTATTAGCACCTACGTCAAATGCAGAGGAGCGCTACTTTGATGTCTCCCAAGCAGCTAAATTCCTAAAAATTCCAAAGTCAACGTTATACAGCTATACAAGCGGTAGACTTATTCCTCATTATAAGAGGGGCAAGCGGCTGGTATTTAAACAATCTGATCTGGAGCAATGGTTAACCGATAGCAAAAAGAAGACTATCTCTGAAATTGAGGCTGAGGTATACAGCTCTAGAAGCAAGAAGGGGGGCAAAAAATAATGATAATCCAATCAGAGGATGCCTGCTTTTATGCAACACAAGGTTTGCAACAGTTGGCAACAATTATCAACAAAGAACGCAACGTGCTTGTTGAGTATGCCGCCAAGCCAAGCCTCAACAAGATTCACCTTGAAAGAAGGAATATCTTTCTTCAATCCTTAGCCAATACATACAACACACTTTACAAGGAGCTGCAGGCGGCATCTAAACTGCGCATGATGGATACATGGGTATTATTGGAGCAGGAACTCAACCTGTTGTTGATGGATACAAACCTAAATGGTGTGTACATAATGCTGAGAGTCTCTGATGGTAACAATTATGGGTTTATTAAATTATAGAATTATGCTTGATTTTAAGCCTGTAGTGCCTCCAAGTATTAATAACCCTTTGCAACATCATCATGCAACAGAAAAGCAGCTGATGCAACAACATGTTGCGGCTGACAAGCAACTACATCAACAACACGTTGCAACAATAAAGCAACAGCTCAGCAACGCATTAGCAACAACAGAGCAACGCATGGCAACCTATGTTGCGAATAATATTTGGGCTGAAAAGTTTAAGCCAATAATAGATACCATCAATCAGAACTCATCTAAAAAGATAGTTAGAACACCTCCAATTGTTAAACTAAACGGGGAAGGATTGATATGGCAAAGAACAATAAATATTATTCAAGGTAAGTTCGGCTCACACAAGAGCAGGCTTGCCGAGTTGATTTGCAGTCTGCTAATAAGAAGTAATTATTGTACTACTGACTTTTGTGGACTTACAAAAGAAGAGTTCAAGGAGTTTTCCGTCGCCTATGTAGATACTGAGCGAAACACTACCGAACAGTTTCCTTTGGCCATCCAGCAAGTGAGGAAGCTTGCGGGGCGAGATCAGTACCAGCCATATGATCACCTTATTCCTTTTAGCCTTATACACTACAATAGAACGGAAAGGCTGCCTGCCATAAAAGAGTTTATTGAGCAACTGATGCACCAATGTGTCCGCCACAAATTTGTGTTGTTAGACGTGGTAACTGATTGCATCAAAGATTTCAATAACTCCTCCGAATCCCTGGAACTCTTCGATTTCTTAAACCAGTTAATCAACGACCATGATATTACGCTTTTACTCATAATACATGAGAACCCTGGTACAGATAAAGCGAGAGGGCATATAGGCACAGAGGCAGCAAACAAAGCCTCTACCATTATGCAGATTGGATTCGAAAAAGGCCCTAATAATAGAGATAGCGATGTGATTGCGATGAAGCTTCTAAAGCTAAGAAACGGTAAAAAACCAGATCCAACATATTTGTATTTTGATGCGGCTACTCATGCGTTAGCTCCTGCCAGTTTAGAAATGGTAGGTGAGATGATAGAAGATAGAAGAAAAAAGCTTGATGTTAGGTTGCTAACCGATTGCTTGGGAAATTACCTGTTGGAGCCAAAGCCGCAGCGAGAACTGATTTTAGAACTGACTGAGAAGTTTTCTACTCATGCCAATACTGTGAAGGGGCGGCTCAAGGAGATAGCAGCCAATGATTTGTTAATCTACAGTTGTGCTGGCTTGCCATGTTATTTAAGAATAAACAGTAGGCCAGGTATTACAACGACTTATGAGTTGTTAGAAGTTGAAAAAGCAAGTTGATTATATCCAAATAGAGAAAACACCCAAACACAAACAATCCACTATATATGGTAATGTTTGTGTTTGGGTGCCATTTACGGATTATTCAAAAAACACCAGCAAAGTCCATCAAGGCAAGTTCTCTTATAGTTGAAAGGAAATTACCATCCATAATGTGTAGATTTATTTTTTAAAGTTAGAGTGGTTTTGTCTACACCATTTAGTAAATCATCAATGCAGGGCATTGTGGGATCATACCAATCTGCCTTTTGATTTGCCCAGTTAATCCATTCAGTTAAGTCTACAGTATTATTTTTGTTGTTCATGGCGTGTGAGGCTCTGTCAGTGATAAACTCCCTTAAAATTTTAGCTTGTTTCCATTGTTGGGCCTGTTGCAAGAGGTTTTTGAAACGAAGTAACTCTTTTTCCTGTAACTGCTCATACTCTCTTTGAATTCTATCCCTCTCCTGCCTTTCCTTCTCTTTAAATTGCCTTTGTATCCTAGCCTCCTTCTCTTTCTGGCCCTTAAGCTCTAGGGTGGCAATAATGTCAGTAAGGTAATTCTCAAGCAGTTGTTTGCCATCTCTCCATTCCTTAGACCTATAGTTAGGTCCTATTTTAAAGATTAATATGCCACTTGGCGCATAACTATGACTGCCCCATCTAGTTGTTTTTTCTATTATTCTAGTAAGCTTTTCTCGCAGGCTAATCTCAAACTCTTCTCCTTCAACAACTGCAAGCGTAGAGTAACGTGTGATTCTGATTTGATAGCCTCTAAGTTTCAGGCTTTTTACCAAGGCATCCATAAAGCGCAAGGCCCTATTTATGTTTGCAGGTGATATTCTGATGTTTAGATATTCACCATAAATACTCAATAGGCCGTCACGTAGATAAGTATCCTTCTTTTCAAGTTGCACTTTTGCAGCTATTATTAGCTTATCTGGGTCGGTAAGTCTAGTCGGGACTTTTAACGCAGATTTGTGATCAGCCTCGGCTTCCTTTTGGATGGAGCTTATTAAGGATGCCTTTTGTTTTTTAAGAACTGGTTGTATGATGGTCTCGCTGGGCCCGGAGTAGTCAGTTGGTAAAGCTACCATAGGGCTTTCTTTGCCTGCACGTACTTTTGACCAATGCCCGGAACCAGGGAGGGGAATAGCCAACGCATCACAAATCTTCTTGAAATCATGATAAGGAATTCCGTAACGGAGTGCAAGTTGCGTTGCAGGTTCTTGCCATACCATGTGATATAGTTCTTCTCTATTAAGTATGTGAGAAAGCTGGTTTTCCATGTCGTAGCTTTAGCAAACCAGTAAGTTACCACTTTTGCCTTGAGCACCTACAATCTTAAAGCGCGTTTCTGCAAACAAGAATGAGGCAGAATATTATGTAGTTTGTGGGCGTTGTAACCAATTCGTCAATTCCTGGCCTATTACACTCTGCCATTCTTTAAGGGAATTTGCCGTGCATAAAGTAATAACAGAGCACTCTTTGTTAGTTGCTTTCCCTTCTTTTGGGTGCAAATACCAACCACTTAAACTAATTGACTTTTCTCCTGGATATACTAAGCCTACTTTGTTAGCAGTATAGTATTCGTTGTACACGTATAACTGCCGCAGGTCATCAGGGGAAGGGTTATAACCGTTCAGGTTTTTCCATTTGGTATCCAAAACCGCATAGTTCTCACCATCTCGTTTAATTAAAATATCAGGCCTGATGGCAGACCTGTTGCCTTTCTGAGGCTTCCAGAAGTATTTGGTTGTTTGGGCCGTGGCTGTAAAAGAAGGCTGATTTTTATAAAAATGTTTTTTAAGAGTAACGTAAATAAACGTTTCCCAAAGCAGATTCATATCAAAGAGGAGTGCCAATACATGGTTTTTGCCTCTGGCTACATCGGGGTGGTAGTTTAAAAGTAGCAGACGAGCAATTTCTATGGCTTTGCGGTAAGGCTCGGTCTTACGGTTATAGACTAGTTTATTAAATGTAGCCTCATTAACATTTAACTCTGGCGCTTCTGGGAAGTTCAATAGCAAGGTCCCAATTCTGCTGTGCAGGCTGACATTGTTGTTAATTTGCTCAAGTAACTTTATTGTCTTGTAAAGAATGGAATGCCATTGGTGTACTACATCATAGGTGGTATACTGCACATAAAACCGTTCTTGGTGCGTAAGGTTCTGCTGTAGGTGCTTGCCAAATTTGAGGTTGCCTTTCAGAGCGGTGGTGTTGCCTTCTACTTTTCTATATTTCTTAATCAAACCCCGGTGAAGGAGATACTCAACTTCTTTCAGGAAGAGCTCGAAATAGAGGTCTAGAATAGAATTGCTTTTCAAATTTAGGGAGGAGCTTGTAGGGGCAGATACCTCAAACATGCCCACAGCTTTTAGCATGTCTAAAAGCATTTTCCGCCAAAGATCTTGTGTGGTAGCACTTTCACTATTCTTCTTATCTGCTTTTGGTAAGATTTCAATGGTAGTATCCCCCACTTGAATGACCCCTACATGCTCATTAAACTTAACCCCTTGATGAATGAGTGAATAATAAGGCACACCCTGCTCTCCATAAAAGACTTGAAGTGCTTTCAGTTGAGTAGTAGTCAAAGATGAGCGGCCTTTGCCTACCCTCAAACTTTCATGTTCAAAGACAATGATAGGAGGAAGAGTAGCCATTTTACTTTCTTAATAAAGTGTTGATGGCAGTATTAAAATCATTATCTGAAAGTACGCAGACGTTTTTAAGCCTGTAGATTGGGCGGGTGCTGAAATCACTGCTTTGATAATCATCAAAATCAGCGAAAAGAGTATCTGTGTCTTGGTCCTGCAAACCTTCTTTTTCAAAGAACTCTTTTCCCAGCACTAGGCCAATCTTACCAAAGTCACCGAAGAAGTATTCTTGTAGTAGAGGGTTTATCTTATTTTGGAAAACTGCTTTAAGACCTGCTATATCAGCCACGCCCATAAAATAACTGTGCCCAATTAAATGGTCCTTGTTCAGTAGCTTTTCTATGCGATTATTGATAATGCTTAGAAGTTCTTCCAAATCAATGCCAGCTAAAAGGCCGCCTTCTGCACTTAACCTGCCTTCAGTTTTAATGAGTTCTGGACGAGGTGGCATTTCCTCAAAGCTAAACCTGCGGCGCAGGGCTGTGTCTAAAGCCTCAACGCTACGGTCTGCGGTGTTCATAGTGCCAAGGATGTAAAGGTTTGCAGGAACTCCAAATTTTTCTTTGCTGTAAGGTAAGGTTACCTCCAGTTGTTCTTCGCGGCCAAGGCGTTTGTCTTCTTCTATGAGCGTAATGAGTTCCCCAAAGATTTGAGATACGTTGCCGCGGTTTATTTCATCAATGATTAGAATATAGGGTTTCTGCTGGTCATCCCTTCTTTTTTCTAAGCCTCTATTCTGAACCAAGAAGGCGATTATCTCCCTTACGTAGGTGGTGTTGTACACACCTTCATACGAATTCGACTCAAATGCTTTTCTTATATGTAAAATATTGACGGGGTACCAAGGTTTATCCTTAGTGGTAATGTGCGGCTGTATATAAAAAACATTTGTGCCGCGGTAGGTGACATCAAAAGTAGTTGCCTTGGATTTTATAGTTATTGGTGTCTTCCCATCTGATTCTGATATCTCATTTTTAAATATTTCAATAACTTCCTCAAAGTTGCCAGTAGAAGGGCGAGCTTTATTGCAAATAGACTTAAAGATACCCTCCTCCACTTCGTAAATGATTTTTTCGTTAGAGGTTTTGGGCTTTATGCCTTCAATAAAATCTTCATAGCTCATGCTTTGATGGAAGGTGGTGAAGACAATTTGCCCTGCTGCTACTTTCTCATCAAACAAGGATTTCAATTCTTTACGTGGAATGCCTTCTGTGGCTTCTCCACAAATGTCTAGCGCCCGGTTAATGGTGTGATAGGTTTTACCAGTACCTGGCGGGCCAAAGAGGATTTGATTTAAAGGAGAAGACATAATTTTTTGGTAGGATACTTTTAGACTTGTATCAGAAATATTTTGGGAAGATTCAGTTCTTTGTGGAATTCTTGGTTCTGCTTTTAGAGGAGATATATTATCGTGAATAGGGGCGGATGCCTTATAAAATTTAAAAGAAGATACTGGGATAGGATTTACTTTTTCAAATGAATCCACGAGGAAAACAATCTTAGCACTTTTATTGTTATCTGAATATTGGTTAAAATCTGATTGAAAATATATAACTTTTTTAGAACTCCATTTCTTTTTATTATACTCATCAACTCCTTTGGCAAAGTCAACTATAGTAGCTTTATAATTCACATTTCCCCCTGAAGAATAATAAAAATTAAAATATCCTTTATCCCCAATAGCTTTTCTTAACTGCTCTAGTATAGCATTTCCTCCTGTTGGCGATTTGCTATTCCATGTTATAGAGAATTCGTAATTATTTCTTGCTTCTATGTGGTCATCTTGCCAACCAGTACCATCAGAAGCCATTAAGCCCACTACTTCCTCTTTCCATTCATCCTCCAGATCATAAACAATCCTTGATAAAAAATGGGTGTAATTATCTGCATCTAATGTAGTTAGATTGTACTTGCTAAAATATGATTGAAGCTCATCAACAAAGGCTTCTGATATATATGGTTTTGCGAATAAATTTTCAGAAACTAATTTTCTGTGGTTTAGACTAAGAATAGTGGCATTTTTTCGTGGGTCTAATAAATAATTGAAAGCATTCTTAGGAGATCCTTCTTGAACAGAAGTTGGTGATAATTTAAAATTAAGTAGTTTTTCAACCCAATGGTTCATTCTAACAGCAGCTTCTGCCAGTACCCTATTTGGGTTATATTTATTAAATTTAATTTTATCTTTAGCTTTAGTGTCACAATAAGAAATGATTTCAAACAAAAGTTCTAATATGCTTTTTAACTCTTGATTTGATTTGGCTTCTTCTTGCAACCTTACGTAATTGTTAGATAAGCTAGAAAGTATTTGCTTTACTGCCTCATCTAAATCCATTTCTAGCCACTTTTTTAAAGCATCCTGACCATGTTGGAAAAAGAATCCGTTCTCATTGGAGATTTCCTTTGCCCAATCTTTATTAAGGATAAATTGTAAATCTTTCATTGTTTAATCTTTACTTTTAAATTATACATTTCACTTTTAGTTATTTAAACATGACTATAAAGGTGATATAGATCTAGTCTATAGTATAAATTTGCTATATAATGTTGAGGTTTTGATTGAGAAGGTGTAGGTCGTCCAGTAAGTTAAAGTTTGTAATTAAGTTGGGTTCTGAAAGAGATCCTATTCTGGTAGGTTAAACCGTATATTGACAGCCACGAGTGAGAGAACAAGTAAATAAAGAGAAAAAATTAAAATTCTAGGGTTTCTTTTTAATATTTAAATTTCTATTGAATTTTAGAAATGCCTTATTTACAACTTTATCAACTGAAGCTAAATGCTTATTCTTAAAGGTAGAAATCTTTGATACGTCAAATCCTACCTCTGACATTATTTTTTCAGCACGGTTCGCATAGGTCAAAAAATTAGTCTTTTCTCTTCTTTTGAGAGTATACCCTTCAAATAGACGTCTTCTTATATAACCTTTTAAGGGAGGGTCATTTTTTTTCTTACATCCTTTTGCAATAGCAAATGCAGCTTTATTTAACTTGGTTGTGTACCTTCCAATGCTATTTCTGCGAATATTTACTTTTGTTCCGTCAAAAGTAAAGCCTAAATATTGAACTTTACTTTTAACTCCTGTAGCTAAGTTAGTACAATCTAACTCACTTAGATTGTTAGGGTTTGGATTGAAGCTTAACCTTTCTGTCTTGTCAGGATTTATTTTTAAATTTCTTTCGGCAATTAACTCATTTACCTTTTCCTCTACAGTACTTACTTGCTCTGGGTCGCAAACTACAAGTATATCATCACTATACCTCCTATATAGTATTTCCTTATCATTGCAAAAGTCTTTCATAGCTATATCAAATGGTAACATATAGATATTAGCTAAAACTGCACTAAGAGAAGAGCCTTGAGGTATGCCATATTCTTTGTTATTTCTTGAAAGGCATCTTTTTTTCCTAAGTGCTCGCAAATCCTCCGCACTACAAATTTGTTTTCCAGACCTTTCTGTGAAAGGCTGGGAATAAAATGATTTAAAGTTTTTCTTTAGTTGTCCTTCTGGAATGTAAGAGAATTTTGTTAAGGACTTATATATGTTGAACACATCTGGTCCCAATGTGTAATCACTGCTAGGGAAATTTTGAACTTGCCCCCATGTGCTTTTTAATTTTTCATGGTTTAAAGTGTCGAAGAATTTTTCAACATCGAAGAGTAGGGCTACACAATGTTGTTTTTGCTTTATAAAGCTAAACACATCTCTAGCATAATGAATATTGCAAAATCCTTTCTTTACTGGTCTATAAGCAATCACGCATTCTTGAATATCCTCTTTTTCTAACACTTTTTCATAGGGTTCTTTTAGCTTATAGGCATAGAAAGAGTAAATATGAGCGTCAGTGTGAGAGGCAAAGCAGATTGATCGCTTTTTGCGCTTGAGAATCCGCTTTTTACCAGATGCGTGGCCAACAGGAGCTTTCTTTCTTTTCCAAGTGACAACTTCTCGTTTGATAAGAGGTAAAAATTGTCTTTTGGCTACCCAATCAACGTTTTCTACTTGTCTTCTTATTTCGGCCTTAGCCCAATAAGAAGTATACTCTGAATCGAAATGAGGATAAAGCCTTGATCGTTGCCAGTCAGTTTCAAGAGAGGTGGGAGAACTGGGGGTTAGCATAAGTGGCTATATTTTAAAAGCTTACGTCAGGCTAAGGATTGCAGGTACCCTTGCTTTTAAAAGCCAACCTTGACGTGGACGCGTAAGCGAGTAACACCCTTACCTTCTACACGAGAAAGTAAGCAGCCCTGCAAAGGGTAACTTAGCCACCGAATCAACAGTTAAAGATATGATAACCTCATCGGAGAACCTCGTACTCTTCCTTCTGGAAGCAACCTGCCCATGGTACCTACCAGTAATCTTTCAGATTATTCTCTGGAGCATTGACTTGTTTCTTACAAAGAAAGAGCGTAACGCCCTTCCCCAGACAGCACGAACTTTTGGATAAAGCTCGTCTACTAGGCATTGCAATATATGAAGAAAAAAATATACTTCGTAAGAATTTATATAGGAATTATATATATACCTAATTAATTAAGGGCTTGTACTCATATAGATATTGAATATAAGGCCTTAAACATTCAAAAGTTTTGCACAACCCTGACAATGAACATTAGAATGGTCTACTTGAGATTAATACTAAAGTGTTGATTTTGTGATAGTAGGTTTTGTAAAGCTTTTTATCCAAAAGCTTACGTATCTATATTGCTTCTCTTTGTCAGTTTCATCCTCTAACTTGTAAGGTTTATTTGGTATCAAGTACTACAATACCTCTCATTACCCATCAGCAGCATGTCTGACAACAACAAGAAACAACTAGAACAACAACTCTGGAACATCGCCAATACGCTGAGAGGCAAAATGGACGCCGATGAGTTCCGGGACTATATCTTAGGCTTTATCTTCTACAAGTACCTGTCTGAGAAGATGGAGCTGTACGCAAACAAAATCCTGACCGAGGACGGCCTTACCTACCATGATATAGACGAGAGCACCGAAGAAGGGCAGGAGTACCTGGAGGCCATTAAGGAAGAGGCGGTGCATAGCCTGGGCTACTTCCTGAAGCCATCTGAGCTGTTCAGTGAAATGGCGAAAAAAGGCAACTCTGATAACAAAGAGGAAGGCACCAGCAACTTTATCCTGGACGAACTCACGCAGGTGCTCCAACACATTGAGCAGAGCACCATGGGCACCGAGAGCGAGGACGACTTCAACAAGCTGTTCGAGGATTTAGACCTGACCTCTACCAAACTGGGCCGTACCGAAGCTGCCAAGAATGACCTTATTGCCAAAGTGCTGGGTCACCTGGACAAGATTGACTTTAAGCTGGAAGACACCGAGGCCGATGTGCTGGGCGATGCCTATGAGTACCTGATAGGGCAGTTCGCGAGTGGGGCGGGCAAGAAGGCCGGGGAGTTCTACACGCCGCAGGAAGTGTCTAAGGTGCTGGCCAAGCTGGTGACCACGGGAAAGACCAAGCTGAAATCTGTGTATGACCCCACCTGCGGCTCGGGCTCGCTCTTGCTGCGCGTGGCCAAAGAGGTGCAGGAAGTTTCCAAGTTCTACGGACAGGAGCTGAACCGCACCACCTACAACCTGGCCCGCATGAACATGATTCTGCATGATGTGCACTTCCAGAAGTTCGACATTAGGCAGGACGATACGCTGGAGCACCCGCAGCACCTGGGGCAGGAGTTTGAAGCCATTGTGGCCAATCCGCCATTCTCGGCGCAATGGAGTGCCAACCCTTTGCACATGTCTGACGACCGCTTCAGCCAATACGGCAAGCTGGCACCTTCCTCTAAAGCAGATTTTGCCTTTGTGCAGCACATGGTGCACCACTTGGCTGAGAACGGATCCATGGCAGTGGTATTGCCACATGGCGTGCTGTTCAGGGGCGGGGCCGAAGGGCACATCCGGCAGTATCTCATTGAAGACCGCAACTACTTAGATGCTGTGATTGGCCTGCCTGCCAACATTTTCTATGGCACGTCTATTCCTACCTGTATTCTGGTGTTTAAGAAATGCCGCGAGCAGGCCGATAATATTCTTTTCATAGATGCCAGTCAGCAATACGGCAAGGAGAAAACGCAGAATTACTTGCGGACAGAGGATATTGAGAAGATTATCTCTACTTACCGTGAGCGCAAACCAGAACACAAGTACAGCTATGTGGCTCATTTGAGCGAGGTGAAGGAGAACGACTTTAATCTGAACATACCGCGATATGTGGACACCTTCACTGAAGAAGAGGCAATAGACTTGCAGGAAGTTTCATCCGCACTTATTGGGTTGGAAGAAGAAATGCATGAAACAGACATCGTTATTGCGGGTTTTTGTGAAGAGTTGAGAATTGCTAAACCTTTTTAACCCATGGAAGTGGAATTAGAAGAAATAACAACTGAGGTGAAGAATGTGCCTGCCTTGCGGTTTCCTGAGTTTGGAGGGGAGTGGCATGAAAAAAGGTTTGGCAACTTGTATTCTTTCAAAACAACGAATTCCTTGTCTAGAGATAAACTCAACTATGATAATGGGGAAGTAAAGAATATACATTACGGAGATATTCACACTAAATTCAAATCTAAATTTGATATTACTAAGGAAAATGTTCCTTTCATAAATTCGGATATTAATCTTCAAAAGACTAGTGAAGAATGTTATCTGAAAGAAGGTGATTTAGTTATAGCTGATGCATCTGAAGATTATAATGATATTGGGAAATGTATTGAGGTTGCCTACTTGAATGGAGAGAAAGTTCTAGCAGGTCTACACACATTTTTGGCTCGTAGGGAAGTTGACCTAGTGGCAGATGGCTTTGCTTCTTTATTGATGCAAAGTAGAAAGGTGCGATTAGGAATCATGTTAATAGCTCAAGGAACAAAGGTCTTGAGTATTTCTACTAAAAGATTAGCTGAAATTCCGGTGTTCCTTCCTAGTACAAAGGAACAAAAGAAAATAGCTTCTTTTCTTAATGCAATTGATGATAAAATTCAGCAGCTTACCAAGAAGATAGACCTGTTAGAAAGGTATAAAAAAGGAGTTATTCAGCAAATTTTTACTCATCGAATTCGGTTTAAAGGTGAAAATGGGCAGGAATACCCAGAATGGCAAGAGAAGAAGCTAGTCGAACTATTAACTGAGAGTAGAATAAAAGGAAGTACAGGAGATAAAGCAAAAAAGCTTACAGTTAAGCTCTGGGGCAATGGAGTTTTTGAAAAAAATGAAGCAATAAGTGGTAGTGCAAATACCCAGTACTATATCAGGAAATCTGGACAATTTATTTATAGTAAACTAGATTTTCTTAATTGCGCTTTTGGTATTATTCCTAACGAACTAGATGCCTTCGAGTCTACAGTTGATTTGCCTTGTTTTGATATTAGTACTAATCTTAATAGTAAATTTTTGCTTGAGTATGTAAAGCAGAAGAGCTTTTACAAAAAGTTTGGGGATACCGCTGATGGTAGCCGTAAAGCCAAAAGAATTCATGCAGATGTATTCTTGCAGCTTTCAATACAATTACCATCAATTGAGGAGCAAAACAAGATTTCATGCTTTCTAAAATCTATCGAAAACAAAATAAATCTTGTTACTAATCAACTTGAACAAACCAAGCAATTCAAAAAAGGCTTGCTGCAGCAGATGTTTGTTTAAAACGCCACAAAAATTTAATGGGAACACAACCGGAACAGGTACTGGAAGATAATTTAGTAAAGCAGTTGCAGGAACTGGGCTATGCCTTTGTCGCCATCAAAGACGAGGCTGCTTTACTGAAGAATCTGAAGAGTCAACTGGAGAAGCACAACCAGGTCACCCTCACCGAAAAGGAGTTCGGGCGTGTGCTCAACCACCTGAACAAGGGCGGTGTGTTTGACCGGGCCAAAATCCTGCGAGACAAGATGCAGCTCACCAAAGACAACGGCGAGAGCATCTACCTGGAGTTTATCCAGCAGGAGCACTGGTGCCAGAACCAGTTCCAGGTAACGCAGCAGGTAAGCATAGAGGGCACGTACAAAAACCGCTATGACGTTACGCTGCTGGTGAACGGCCTGCCTTTGGTGCAAATAGAGCTCAAGCGGCGAGGCCTGGAACTGAAGGAAGCATTTAACCAGATAAACCGCTACCAGCGGCACTCGTTCGGGTCTAGTCATGCCCTGTTCCAGTACGTGCAGCTGTTTGTCATCAGCAACGGAGTCAATACCAAGTACTACGCCAATAACAAGCACCAGACCTTTAAGCAGACCTTCTATTGGGCAGACAAAGAAAACAAGCTCATAACCCAGCTGGAGGCTTTCACCAAAGCCTTCCTGGAGCCTTGCCACCTGTCTAAGATGGTAACCAAGTACATTGTGCTCAACGAGACGCACAAGGTGCTCATGGTGCTCAGGCCGTACCAGTACTACGCCACCGAGGCCATCATTGACCGCGTGAAGAACACCGACAAGAACGGCTACATCTGGCATACCACCGGCTCCGGCAAAACCCTTACCTCGTTCAAGGCCAGCCAGATTCTCATGCAGCTGCCAAAGGTGCACAAGGTGGTGTTTGTGGTAGACCGCAAAGACCTGGATTTCCAGACCAGCAAGGAGTTCAACAGCTTCTCGGCGGGCAGCGTGGACGGCACAGATGACACCAAGGCGCTGGTGAACCAGCTTTCGGGCAACACCAAGCTCATTGTCACCACCATCCAGAAGCTCAACACAGCCATCAGCAAACTGCGGTTTTTGCCTAAAATGGAAAAACTACAGCAAGAACGCATCGTCTTCATCTTTGACGAGTGCCACCGCAGCCAGTTTGGGGAGACCCACAACCGCATCAAGAAGTTCTTCCCCAAAGCGCAGCTATTCGGGTTCACAGGCACGCCCATCTTCGCCGAGAACGCCGTCAAGAACGAGCTGGGCAAGCGCACCACCAAAGAGCTCTTTGACGAGTGCCTGCACAAGTACCTCATCACCGATGCCATCAAAGACGAGAACGTGCTCAAGTTCAGCGTAGAGTACATTGGCCGCTACAAAGAAAAGGAAGGCAGTAATACCAACCTTGACATTGAGGTAGAGGACATAGACACCAAAGAGCTGCTGGAAAGTGAGCAGCGCCTGCAGAAGATTGCGGACTACATTCTGGAGAACCACGCCCGCAAAACCCACAGCCGAAGCTTAACCGGTATGTTCTGCGTGAGCAGTGTAGACGTGCTCATCCGTTACTACGAACTCTTCAAAAAGCGCAAAGACGAAGGCAAACACAACCTCAAAATTGCCACCATCTTCAGCTTCACAGACAACGAGGAAGACAAAGGAGCCAACGGCATCTTACCTACCTATGAAGACGATGAACTGCTGGTAGCCGCCGAGCCAACAGTAGCCTATACTGCCAACAGCCACACCCGCGAGAAGCTGGACGCGTTCATTGCAGATTACAACGCCCTGTTCAATACCAAGTTCTCCACCAAAGACAGCCAGAGTTTCTACAACTACTACAATGACATCTCCAAGCGGGTAAAGAACAAAGAGATTGACATTCTGCTGGTGGTGAACATGTACCTGACCGGCTTTGACAGTCCGCCGCTCAACACGCTCTACGTAGACAAGAACCTGAAATACCACGGACTCATTCAGGCCTTCAGTCGTACCAACCGCCTGTACACCGAGCAGAAGTCGCAGGGAAATATTGTAGTGTTCCGTAACCTCAAGCAAGCCACCGATGACGCTATTGCGCTCTTCTCCAACAAAGAAGCCAAGGACATTATCATCATGGAACCCTATGAAGACTACGTGACCAAGTTCAATGAGGCTTGTATTGAATTGCAGAAGATAGCACCCACAGTGAAAAGCGTAGATTCCCTTGTAGATGAAGAACAGGAACTGGCCTTTGTGAAAGCCTTCAGGGAGCTCATGCGCCTCAAGAACGTGCTCACCACCTTCGCAGACTTCACCTTTGAAGACCTGTCCATGGCCGAGCAGCGCTTTGAAGACTACAAGAGCAAGTACCTTGATCTGTATGACAAAGTGAAGACCGGTACCGGCAAAGAGAAGGAATCCATCCTGAATGATGTTGACTTTGAGCTGGAACTCATTCACCGCGACGAGATCAACGTTTCCTACATTCTCAAGCTACTAGCTAAACTGAACGGCGCCACGCCTGAGGACCAGAAGAAACAGAAAAAAGTCATTCTTGATATGCTCACCGGAGAGGCCACCCTCCGCAGCAAACGTGAACTTATTGAGAAGTTTATAGAAGAGAACCTGCCCCATATAGATGATGCAGATGATGTACCTGAAGCCTTTGAGAACTTCTGGGCGCAGGAGCAGCAAAAGGCATTAGCCGCCATTAGTCAGGAAGAAAAGCTGGACCCTGTGAAGTTGCAAGCTCTATTAGGTAATTACCTCTTTACAGAGCGGAAACCGCTGCGGGATGAGGTGATTGATATGGTAGAGGTGAAGCCCAAGATTTTAGAGAGGAAGGCTGTTTATGAAAGAGTGGTTGACAAAGTAGTGGGATTTGTAGACACGTTCATCAATGGAATGGGAGCGAGGGTATAGTGCGAAATTTTTAATAGAGTGATTTACCTAGCGAAATTAACTTTTAGCTTCTCATAGTATTCAGGGTCATCTAATAGCATTTCTAAATTATTACAGCAATCAATGATTGCCTCTATAAAGTAATTGAGCCTTGGAACTAGAATAGTTGTTTCATCATCCGTATGTTCCGGGTTCGCATTGCCTAAACGAACTTGATTTTCTTTCACAAATCCCCCAAAGTCTTAAAATTCAATAGCAAGGTGATGATTATGACAGTGCAATCCTGTGACTTTGTGCTTGCACACAGAATTAATGTAATCAGAGATATCTTGCAAATTGTGATTTAAGGATAAGCTCATTGCAAAGTCCTTGCCCGCACTTTTTTTGCTCCTTAGTTCCTTAATCTTTCTGTGCAGGTCTATAAAGTCTTCAATAACTTCGGAAACAACAAGGAACAATCTCGTGTAAAATCTAAAGATTGCTTCAGCATCTAACAGAAGATCATTTTCTGCATCACATTCATCTAATCTTGTATCAGTTAGTATGTCAGTAATATTATTTAGCCATTCAGCTAGGTTACATAAAAAGCTAATATGGAAATCTTCTCCTTGTAATCTGCATAAGAACGTGTCATTGTAACAATCACTTAACGATGTAGCACTTCTAGATCGATTTGAGTTTTTGAACCAATAAGTAAGGGTATCTACCCTGATTTTCTTAAATTTCATGCGTATAAAGTAACTTGTTAGTTGAGATACCTCTATACTCCAAAAATACTTTACCTTATTTAAAGCAGATAAATCTTACCTAACTAAGAAGATTTATCTGCTTTGCTATTTTCAATATACTGCTACAACTATCCATGAACCGATTTTGTTCTTATCCTTAATTTTGCTCATCGGTGCTCTTGGCTAGCTTCACCAATTTATCTTCATTATCCAGGTCGACATTGCTAGCGTACCTCTCATTGTCTGAAAGTACCTTATACTCTTTTAATACAATTGTGAAATGCAGAAACTTAATTAGAGTTATCTGCTTCATAGATGGCAACATAGAGCGAAACTTATCTTCCTTCTAGGCTAGTTAGACAAAATGAAGAAGTCACATGGGAGAAATAGGTAGCATTGCCGAGGCATTGGAAGGAAGATAAAGGTTATCTCCCCTTTCAGTTAGCGGGGAAGGATTTGCTCAGAAACTTTTATTTGAACCTGGGTGAGATAGTATCCTACCTCGTCGATAGCCTCCAAAACATCTTTAGGAAGGACACCTGAAATTAGGCGGGGGTCACTTGTAGCTATGCTTATAGTATCTATATAAACCCATTTCCCCCTACAATACTCATTGGGTAAGTTCGCGCCAGTTTTATCCAAAGTCATTCCATATAAGGAGTTATCTGTTGAGCAGTTAAAGATGTGGACAGTTCTTTTCATAGGTATTCTAATTTTATTTGAAGTTTTATCTGAAGAACTAGTTTATATACTCCTAAGTTATTATCAAAAATGGTTTGATTATTACTTAGGTAAAAGATTGATATGGTAAGGCAGGGCTATATTTCCGGTTATCTAAAAACATCATCAAGCCTCCATAATAAATCCAAAGCTTCAGGCCAACCTGATTCTACATAGATGTTCAATAGATCCAGCAGTTGGCCGAACGGTTCTGGTTTACTCAATAAATCCTTATGATCTGCCAACAAGGCCTCTGTGAGTTTCACTGCCTCTAAGATAGATTGCCTGTCAAAGGTATAGCCGGTAGCAACAGACATCCTTGTGACTTGGCTTGTAGTATCTAAGGCATATTCTGTGTCTGCATACAGGACACTGCCCATTATTTCAATAAAGTAATGCGCTGTATGTGCCAATACCAATCCGCCGTGGATCTCCCTTGAAACAGCCAAAATTTGGGTAAGAACCGGTTTCACAAACCAATAAAACCTAAGCCTTTCGTCCTCGGGCAAAAATGTGCGGTTTCTGCGATTGGAGCTTTTCGGCTCATCTTCCACCTGAAGTGAAAAAAAGATCCTTTGAACGATATTGTCAAGAATAGAGAAAGTCTCCCTAGCTTCCTCATCAGATGTCATATCTATTTGCTTCAGCCGGTCAGCACTCTGAGCAATTATATTTTGGATAACCTGTAGTACCCTCTCGTATAGCCGTACCTGTGTCTGGTCAGAGTAATCCTTGAGCGATGGGTTGAGTATCTTAAACGTAGCAAATACTAATTCTCTTGCTGCCAAGGGATTCAATATGGAACTCTCTACCATGGCAGTTGCTTGAGCATTTCCTGTGGTTGCAGTGAACCAGAGTAGCAGGAGGTAAAAATTATCCAAAAAGGAATTCTTCCCGGTACTGGTGGCTACATTTTGAAAGGCAATTTCTAGACACTCTACTATTCTTTCCTCAGCCAATGAGAAATCCATGTAATTTAGATGAGATACTAAAATACCTGCGGTAAACCAATCTTTCTCTTTCGCAAGCCTGTCTTTGAGGATTGACCAGAAGGTTTCCTCTAAGTCGGGAAGTAGCAGGCCTAAATTCTTTATCACCCGGAACCTGATGACCGCATTTTTATCAGCACTAAGCCCATGAATTAAAGGAAGGATTTCTTCCTGCGTTTCTTTCTTTAATAAAAAAAACAACCCTTCCGCTGCACTCATCCTTGGGGTAGTAGAGTAGACACTGCTAGGGGAATAGTTCTCTTCCGCGTAGCGGTCATTTTCAGTATAGGTGCCCAGGCAGAAAAGCAGGATAGCCTTTACCCGGACGAACTCTTCTTGTTCCAAGCTGGACACATGACGGCAAACGATGGAACAGGTTTCAGCAATTTTGTTAAGCGCAGAGTCTATTACCTCGTCTGACAGGCCATGGCCGGGTATTGTAGTCGTGACAGTATCAAACAACTGAAGGGCAGTTTGGAGAGGTTCCATATATGCCTCTCTAGAAGGGACATTGTTGAGGAAGCTCCTATTAAATGACTCTAACTCATTCTGACTGTCCAGTACCTGACGGTTTGCAGGATGCTGAAGGTTAACGCCATTATCACTCAACCACATCTCCTCTGTATAAGCACTGGAATAGCTTGTAATTTCAAATGGAGGAGCATTATGAGGCACCGAACCTTTATCCAGAAGTTCCCTAGATCTATCCTCCAGCAGGTTTTCCCTCGGAATTAGGTTAAGAAATCTTCTAGAAGTGGCTTCATTGCCTTCTTCCGAATTGCTTGACAGGTCTAGAATTGCATTCTCAATGGCATGGAGTTGTTCAGAGGAATACAGCCCAGCGCTCTTCCCTAGAAATAAACCCGCCTCGTACATGGTATCTATATTCAAAAGGATTTTCTGGTTAGTAAGAAGGGGGAACATTATCTCATACATGGCCTGTGGGTAGTTCGAGGCAAATTCCAGCAATTTCTTCCAAGTATAGGCAACTTGGGCATGGGATAAATAGATACGAAGCAGGGATTCGAGCCGTTTAAAATCTTGTGCCAGGATTAAATTCTGGAAATAGTCGAATACACGCCTCAAGATCTTGCTGGCTGAGTCATCATTATGACCGCTGGCCCAAACTGAAGACATATCAGGAATATAGGTTGCGAGGATGTCTCCTATTTCCATGGTATTTTCCGCAAGAGGGATTGAGGATAAAACATCTTGTAGGCGTTCTTTCCCAAACACGAATTCATTTGTGATCTCTACCCCAAGCGATACGCCTAGATCTGGATTAGAGGCCAGAAAAGAATTGAAATGTTGTTCTAACCGATAATGGCACATATCAAAATCCTGCCGACGGTTACTTTTGAACTGGGTGATCACGGAAGGAAACATGATTGTTTCTTCTTGACTAGTCTCTTGATAGGCGTAGACGGATCGATATACCTTTGCTACGAATTCTGGATCATCTTCTAAAAAATGCTTCAGGTTCTCACAAAGGGAAGAAATATACCTTATTTCAAAATCTGGCGTTTGAAGGAATCCTAAAATAGTATCTAAGAGGGTACGTGAACCAACTTTATTTGTCCTATAGGTTCTAGCGACAAGATCTATACTTCTGGTGCTTCCTAAGAGGTCAAGGTTATTTTTTTGTTCACCGTCCCTGTGAAGGAGGATAAACTTAAGAAGGTTTCGGGCTGCAACACCACATTTATCCCAATACTCTGAAGAAATTTTAGCTGGCCCCACATGTATTGCCTGTTCTAGGAGTATGGCAAAGTCCCATAGCAGGAGCATCGAAAGGTTTTTAGAAATCTCGGTAAGAAAATCAATCAAATACTTTTCTGGCTGGGGAGGCTTTTTGAACCGGATCGCCTGAAGAATATTCTGTATTAGGTTTTCCCTTTGTCCAGAGGTCTGGATTGGCGTAAGGATCTGGGATGCATCATCAAACTCCTGGGCTATAACAGTTGAAGGAATCAATTTGGCAAAAAGGAGGATCTGCCTATCAGTGGCTTTCATCAATTCCTCCAAAATCGCCCAGAACCTTTGCGGCTCATAGTGCCAGAGCCTGGAAAAGAAATAAATGAAACTCGGCCGTAGAAAATAGGGACGGGATTGTTCTTCTGAAATAAACGCACTCAGTTCGGAAGGGCTTTCAGGTATTGCTAACTTGCTGACGGCGAAATCAAATAAAATATTATGGGAAAAGCTTATCTTATTTGACGAAATCCCACATTCGGATAGGATATTATCACTCAGCAAGAGATTGAAGGTGCTAATGTCTTGAATATGGCTTCCCTCAAATTTAGAAACCGCCAATGTTCTGGAAGTTACCATCCGTATAGCGATACCTTCTAGCAAATGCTCTCTCTGAAAGGATTCCTCCGTGTTGGAAATTTTTTGTCTCCAGAATAACTCTAAGAGTTCTATCTCAGACTTCAATCCTTTGAGAAACAAATGATCGTGCTCATTCCCTTTTACGATCGTCTCAAACAATTCCAGAAAGAAAGGAATCCGTAATACTTCCTGAAGCTTAAGGTCACTTTCGTAAAACAGTTTACCAATAACTGGCTCCGCTTGAAAATATAGGGAGAGGTCTGCATCACTTAAGACAGGAACCTGAAAATTTCGGCAATTTATGGGGTCTTGGTATACTTGAGTCTTGGGGAACAGGCTTATAAGCCTAGGGGATTTGGCTGCGTCAAATGTTCTTACGCTCACGATAACATTCCAAGAGTTCTTAAGCCTTTCTTTGGCTTTTGTTATGAGAGACAGAAATTTTTTCCTCAATTCCTCTTCCCGAGCTGCGTCATATGCGTCAAATATAAGGACGCCCTTCGTGCCAGCAGGAGGGGTAAGGCTCTCCAAGTAAGTTATCCAATCTCCCTCTACTCCAACTACGGTTTGTATTTCTAGATCAGACCCATCTATCATTTGATCGACACTGATGATGATGGATGGGATGGCATTGGAAATACAGGAATCTGACATTTGACTGAGGCTATGGCTTTTCCCCACGCCAGGCCTACCAATGACTACTCCGCTCCCCGCTTGGGTAAAAGCGAACAAATCTTGAATTAAACCGTCTCTATTGATCTTCATTACGGATTCTTTTGTTGATTGCTGTTGCTTTCTGGAAGAAATGACTAATAGATTGAGTTTGATTTACAGTGGGATGCTTTTCGGCTGTTCTAGGTGGTTCAGTGCTGACTTTGCTTTCCGGTCCAGGCTCAGGGAAAACAGTTGTTTCTGCTCCAAGGGCTGTCGCAAAGCGTCCAAACCCCGTATATGATTTATCATCGGGATAGAAAACAGTTTCAATGCCGTATTGAAATTTAAGCATTTCTGCATGCTCTAATTCTGTGGCTTTGTTCTCTTGTGTTATGCGCATGATGGCAAAATGGACGTCATCATTGTACGTGTTCAAATCCTCCCTCACCGTTTTAAGCATCCTGATGAAATATGGATCTGTTACGCTGAAGCCCATGAACACCACCCGCCTAGTCGCTAATATCGCCCACAGCAGTTTTCGGTGCATTGTCCATTCCAAACCAAACCTGAGTTTTATGTTTTCCAAATAGGCTTGGTCAATAACGGTTGCCGTGCGAAGTTCCTCCAGTAAAGTAAGCTCTGCAGCACTCAGTACAAACCCATACTTTGTCTGATACTCCCCTTCAGTAAGAATGATGCTACCTGGTGCCGTGTAAGAACCATGTAGGTGAAGCACCTTTCTCGCTGAAGTATTATCATTTAGGGATTTCAAAAACTGGAGAATCACCTTCTTGTTGATCGATTCATCAATAAATAGGGTAGGTGAGGACGAGCCTTTTGACATACTGAACATGGCATTCTCAAGAACATGATCATAATTCGTAGTGGTAAACCCTTTGAAAGGCATGTTTACAATCACTTTATGGAATTCTTCGTAAGCTTCGTCTCTGTCGTTGAACTCTTCATGAATCAAACCTTCGTAGTGGTCGCGTCCTATTTTAGCTTTCACCCGCTCAAAAAAAGCGAGAAAATCTTCGCCAGGTTGGTGTGGAAGAAAAGTATGGTCTAGCTGTAGAGCTCTTTTTTCAAATTTTGTGACCAGCTGAGGCCAAGTGCAATATAAATTGGCTGTTACACCAGCACCAGCCATGAGAATTGCTTCGCCAGATTTTATCAGATTGGTAAGCTTGGACTTATTGGTCTCATTGGTGCTAAACTCCGAACCTGTCAATATTGTCTTTTCTTCCATTTATACGGACTATGCTTATGCCGTTGAAGTTATTTGTGTTGCTTAATAATAGCTAAATAACCTGGATTTGTTTTTTGTTTCAGGCCTTCGCTTCTCTTATGATGTGTCTCTGCTACCGTTTTGTAGTACCTAGCATTCTCATCCAGATACAATGTAATTCCTGTAGAAGCAAATGCATTTTTATCTCACTGCCTTTTGGTTGAGGATTGGTTATCCCTGTTGGTTATAGCCAATTCCCTGAAACCTTATCAAAAACTACTTGTCACTATCAATAGTGACAATGTACTACTACAAGATTGCTTCTAAAGTAAGTGTAGGCACTTTATGTTTCAAAGAAGGGAAACCTCTAGCTTGTTACAATGATAATAATTGGTAGGTAGATGGGGAATTCTAATCTTTAGGTAGATTTTGAAATGTTTTAGATTATTTTGGATTAACTGAAATAAGTAGCTCTATACTCAATAGTTTAAACCATGTTTAAACCAAAAAGAAGAGGGACTTACGAATTAACGTAAGTCCCTCATTTAGAAGCTCCCCCTCTTGGGCTTGAACCAAGGACCCCATGATTAACAGTCATGTGCTCTAACCGACTGAGCTAAGGAGGAGTTTAGTATTCGCTGCCGTAGCGTTGAATAGTGATGCAAAAGTAAGGGGTGAACGGTGATTACGCAAGTGTTGGCGAAGAAAAATTTTATAGTTTTTGGTAACTGGCTGAAAATGACAAGGGAAATTTTTCTGTTTTCGCCTGATTTCTGAAAAACAGGCCGAAAACAGAAATACTTATGCCTTGCCGGAGTAGTCATAGAACCCTTTCCCAGATTTTCGGCCGTGGTGGCCGGCGTCAACCTTCTGCTGCTGCCAGCGGCTGGGCCTGAATTTGGGGTCTTGGTGAAAGGCTTCATACATGGCGCTGGTCACTGAAAAATTAGTGTCTACCCCAATCAGGTCCATGAGCTGGAAAGGCCCCATTTTAAAGCCGCTGGCCTGCAGCAGACGGTCTATGCCCTCGTGGCTGGCTACGTTTTCCTCCAGCAGTTTCAGGCTTTCTACATAGAAATGGCGCGCCACCCGGTTCACAATAAAGCCGGGGGCGTCTTGGGCCAGAACCGGGGTTTTGCCCAGCGTCACCGCCAGCTCTTGCATAAGCGCCACCACCTCAGGCGCCGTGGCGGCCCCGGAGATCACCTCTACCAGTTGCATGATGGTGGCGGGGTTAAAGAAATGCAGCCCCACCACGCGCTCCGGCCCCTGCACTTTGGCCGCAATGCGGGTAATGGGCAGCGACGAAGTATTGGAGGCTAACACTGTCTCGGGCCGGTTCTGGTCAGCCACCTCGTTCAAAATGCTCTGCTTCACGTCTAGGCGCTCCACCACGGCCTCAATCACCACATTGGCAATGACCTGCAGAATGTCTGCGGTGAAGGTGAGCCGGTGAAGGGTTTCCTCCTGGGTGTGCACTGAAATTTTGCCTTTCTCCACCAGCCTCTGAAGCGATGCCTGGGCGGCGGCCTGGGCGTTAGCCAGCACGGTGGCGTTGATGTCGTACAGGATGGTGGTAAAACCCGCTTGTGCACAGAGTTGGGCAATGCTCTGGCCCATGGTTCCGGCCCCAATCACCGCAATGGTTTTAATGTCTTGTAACGTCATGTGGTATAGCGTTGTGTGAAATACTTGTGAAGTCCCAGGTGATTCTCTCTCCAATCTTCGGGAGCCGCTCTCACGGGATCTGCGTAACCTTTGAGAACTCTACGGTGGTGACCTTTCTGTTCCCGTCTACCTGCTCTTCTGCGCGTAAAGTCAAGTGGCTCTGGGTGACAGAAAGTACTTTTATCTCACAGAGGCCAGATGTGATGATCACCGCTCCCTGATTCTCCGTCAGGGTAAAAGTACCTATAAAGGGATCCTGCAGAGGGAACCCCTGCAAGGTGGAAATTAGGTTGTCTGAGATATCTAAGGTGCCCTGTAAAGACGGTGCCCGCCCCGCCTGCAGGAGTTGCCCGTTCTGATTGTATAAGGGGGCCGTTGCCCTCTCCGGGTACCATTTCCCTTCCAGTTGGGTACGCGTCTCCTCCAGAAGCGTATTGGTTTCAGGCTCATGGGCGCAGGCAACCGCTGCAAATAAACAGAAGCAAAAGAATAGAAGATGGTAGAAGTTTTTCATGTACAGGGGGAAATCTAAAGTATCAGTGCCCCGTCATGCTTTATTGAAATACGTTCAGGGCTATAAACGTTTTCGGCCTGTTTTTCAGAAAACAGCAAAGGGAATCTATGTAGGCGGAACTTGGGGAGTAGGGGCAACCGTAGAAAATAACCTTTCCAACCATGGCACTCCCAGATGCTGGATCTTAAACTGATTCAAACTGCCGCAGGAAACGGGCGTCATTCTCAGTGAACAGGCGCAGGTCCTTGATCTGGTACTTGAGAATGGTGATGCGCTCAATGCCCATGCCAAACGCGAAGCCCGAGAACTCTTTGGTGTCAATGCCGCAGTTTTCCAGCACCTGCGGGTCTACCATGCCGCTGCCGCCAATCTCTACCCAGCCGCTGCCTTTGCAGATGTTGCAGCCTTGGCCTTTGCAGATGTGGCAGGTGATGTCAATCTCTGCGCTGGGCTCAGTGAACGGGAAGAACGACGGCCGGAACCGGATCTGGGTGTCTGGCCCAAACAATTCCTTCACGAAGTAGTACAGCGTATCTTTCAGGTCTTTGAAGCTCACCCCCCGGTCCACAAACAGGCCTTCCACCTGGTGGAAAACACAGTGTGCCCGCGCTGAAATAGCCTCGTTCCTAAACACCCGCCCCGGCGACAGCGTGCGGATGGGCGGCTTCTGGTGCTCCATCACCCGTACCTGCACGCTGCTGGTATGCGTGCGCAGCAGCATGTCTGGGTTCTTGCTCAGAAAGAAAGTGTCCTGCATGTCGCGCGCCGGGTGGTTCTCCGGAAAGTTCAGGGCCGAGAAGTTGTGCCAGTCATCCTCCATCTCCGGCCCCTCAGACACGTTGAACCCAATGCGTTCAAAAATCCTGATGATCTCTTCCCGCACCTTAGACAAGGGGTGACGGGTCCCTAATAAGTTGGGCACCGGCGGCAGGGTGAAGTCCAGGCCGGCTAGCGCGTCTGGCGTGGCGTTCTGCTCCAGCGCCTCCTGGGCGGCATCAAATTTCTGCTGGGCCAGCTGCTTGAGTTGGTTCAGTTCCTGGCCCACCTGTTTGCGCTGCTCCGGCGCCACCGTCTTCATTTCGTCAAAAAGCGCGGCAATCTGGCCTTTGCGGCTCACATAGGTGTTCTTGAAAGCCTCCAGCTGCTCCTTGTTGTCTATGGGATAAGACTCAACCTCCTGCGTCAGTCTCTTGATGTTCTCGAATAGCATACTGCAAAGATAAAGAAGTAAAGCTGATTGCGTAAGGATTTCTAAGGCTCCTTTTTCAGCTCCCCAATGAGCTGGTGAAACTTCTGTTTTCCGGCTAATTTCTGAAAAACAGGCCGAAAACAGAATAAGCCATGCCTGCACCAGCTGATTTCTGCTTCCCCTTCAGTCATTCTCTTTTGATATTTTGATCGAAAAGGAAGAGCAGCATCTTTCCATTTAAGGTGAACGAAGAAGTAAAGCCAGACGCCCGCAGGCCCCCGGATGGGATGGGTGTTGGGGCAGGCGGTACAGCGGCGGCAGGCGTACTGAAACCCACCCCTGCCCCACCCGGGAGGGGAGTGATCTGGCATGCGTGGGGCAGGTGCCAGATACCAGTACTTTGCAATGCGTGCTCTCCTGTGTTAACATCCCCCTTCGCCCCCTTCCAAGGGGGAGTATCGAAGTGAGTCCTGATTCCTGAGTCTTGAGTTCTTTCTTTTCATCTTAGACAATTCAGCACAGATGAAGTAGCAATGCATACTCGTACCTGTGCATGATAGGGGAAACAATTCGCAACAGGCAATCATCCATCAATTATTCCACCGACTGATGTGCGCAGCACGGGCTCGTCTCAGGCTAGCGGGGCAGCAGCAGCTACCTGCAGAGGCAGACATAACAGCACAAGCAGTTACAGGAGAGGAACCTGAACCAGTCGTGGGGGTGAGCGCCTCTGTTAATACGGTGCCGAAGGCAACGCCAAAGGCGTAGTTTTAACAGCAGTGCTCACCGCCACGACGGGGCCCCGCGGCCGTGAGCGCTTACCGGTAAAGATGAAACAACGCAGTGAGTAAGGCATTGCGTCAACCGCCAAAGCCAAGGGAACAGCAGACCACGCATTCCTAAATCAACGGCACTGCAGCAAACGGCACAGCCAAGGGAACAGCAGACCACACATTCCAGCATCTGCAAAAGCGGCAAAATGAAACAATTGCTCCATTGAGGCACAGCATCCAACTGCCCAGCCAACACACCCGTCAGTCATATAAAGCAACAGCAGTCTCCCTTAGAAATAGAGAAACCTGTTTTGGCTGTTTTTACAAAAACAGCCCCAAAACAGGTTTCTCCCTGCGTTCACCTACGCAAACCCGCCGTTTACCTACTTTTCTTCTGCTTAGCCTATTTCCCGTTGTACCGCGCGGCCAGACCTTCTACTTTTGGAACATCAACCAACACAGATATGGAAAACCAAGAGATAAATAAGACAGAAAACCTGACTGGCTGGGACAGGTCCCAGGGCCGGGGCGGTAGAATGCTGGGCGGCTTGCTGGTAGTAGCCGTGGGGGCGGTATTGCTGGCGTATCAACTAGACGTGCTGGTGCTGCCGCGGTGGGTGTTCTCCTGGGAGGTCATCCTGATTCTCATTGGGGTGTTCACCGGTATCCGGCACTCGTTCCGGAACCCGGGCTGGATCATTATGGTGCTCATTGGGGGCATTTTTCTGGCAGATGACATTGTGCCCAACGTTAACTTCAGGCCTTTCCTGTGGCCGGTGCTGATCATTATCTTCGGGTTGTTCATCATGTTCAAGCCCCGCCACCAGTGCAAGCACCAGTTCCGCCACAAAAAGCGGCCGGGAGGCGGCGTGCAGGGGCCGGGGCAGCCGCTGGAGGAGACAGAGCCCGGCGGGAGTGCCGGCACCAAAGAAGACTACATCAACGGCACGGCCGTATTTGGAGGCATAAAAAAAAACATCATTTCTAAAGACTTCAAAGGCGGGAGCATTGTGACGTTCTGCGGCGGCACCGAGTACAACCTGAGCCACGCAGACATGCACGGCGAGGTGGTCATTGAGGTAACCCAGATCTTTGGGGGCACCAGCCTGGTGATCCCGTCTAACTGGAAGGTGCGGTCTGAGGTGGCGGCCGTCTTTGGCGGGGTAGATGAGAAAAGGTCCTTCACAGAGGCCATGGCCAACACAGACAAAATATTGGTCCTGAAAGGCACGCTCCTGTTTGGGGGCATTGAAATCAAGAGTTATTAACCCGCTGCCGCACGTTACATGCCTCCTTTCAGAATCATAGCGCTATATGTAGGGTGGGGCCTGCTGTGGGCCGGGGTGCAGGGGTGGGTCCTGTGCACAACGGGCTTTCCGGTGAACCTGGCCTTTACAGACGCCCTGCTTACCAATGTACTGGTGATAACCGGAGGCTGTGCCATGTCTATCACCCTTCGGTTTTACCGGCCGGGGGTGCGGCAGGTGGTGTATTTGATGTGCTGGAGTCTGGGGCTGGCAGGGGTTTGCCTGTTGATGTATACCACCGCCATTGAGCAGCTGCTGAAGCCGGAGACTGACTACCTGGCCTTTATAGACCAGACGCTACCCGTGCGGCTGGCTTTTAACTGGCTCATGATTCTGTTCATTGTGCTGCAGAACTGGCTCTGGCTCTACATCAAAGAGAAGCAGCAGGCCGAGGAGCGCAAGGCCGCCACTGAAAAGCTGGCCCGGGAGGCCGAACTGTTCACCTTGCGCCAGCAGTTGCAGCCGCACTTTCTCTTTAACAGCCTCAATTCCATCAGTGCGCTGGTGAACACAAGGCCAGAGCAGGCCAGGAAGATGGTGCAACAGCTGTCAGAATTTCTGAGGGGCACGCTGCGCAGAGACAACCAGTCTATGGTGCCGCTGGCAGATGAGCTGCAGCACCTGCAGTTCTACCTGGAAATTGAGAAAGTACGGTTTGGGCACCGGTTGCAGACTGAGATTATCTGTGAAGAGGAGGCGCTGCCCCTGCAGTTGCCTTACCTGTTGCTGCAGCCTATTGTGGAGAATGCCATCAAGTTTGGCTTGTATGACACCCTGGATGATATTCTCATCAGAATCAGCGCCCATGTGCAGGATTCACTCCTGGTCATCTCTACCCAGAACCCGTTTGACGGAGAGCTGCTGCAGCACAAGCAGGGCACCGGTTTCGGGCTGGACTCGCTGAGGAGACGCCTCTATTTGTTATATGCCCGCCATGATCTGCTCACCACAGAACACCAGGGGCAGGTTTTTTCTACTACTGTTAAAATTCCGCAGAAGCTATGATCAAGTGTTTGGTAATTGATGATGAACCGCTGGCCCGCAGCATTGTCTGTGACTACCTGCAGCAGTACCCTCAGGTGCAGCTGGTGCAGGAGTGCAACAACGGCTTTGAAGGCGTGAAAGCCATTATGCAGCACCAGCCCGACCTCATTTTCCTGGACATCCAGATGCCCAAGATTAACGGTTTTGAGATGCTGGAACTGGTGGAGCAGGTGCCGGGCGTGATCTTTACCACCGCCTTTGACGAGTACGCCATCAAAGCCTTTGAGACCAACGCGGTAGACTACCTGCTCAAGCCCTTCACCCAGGAACGGTTTGACGCCGCCATGAAAAAGTGGCTGCAGAAGCAGGCGCAACCGGTGAAAGAAGCGCCCGCCAAAGCCCTGGAGCAAGTGCCCGCCAAGCAGCCTGAGGAGCAGGTGCGGGTGGTGGTGAAGGTGAACAATGACATCAGGATCATTCCTGTGCAGGACATCCTGTACCTGGAGGCCTATGATGACTACGTGAAGATCTATACCAGCACCGGCTGTTTCCTGAAGAAGAAGACCATGGGCTACTATGAGAAGACCCTGGAGGAAAAGCAGTTTGTGCGGGTGCACCGCTCGTACATCATTGCCCTGTCACAGCTCACCCGCATTGAGCCGCTGGAGAAAGAGACCCATGTGGCCCTGCTGAAGAACGGCACCAGAATTCCGCTGAGCAAAAGCGGCTACAGCAGATTGAAGGCGGTGCTGGGGATTTGACTGAACAAAGAAGCACCGCTTCCGCACCGCGGAACCTGGGATAGAAATTTCTGTTTTCGGCCTGTTTTGGCCAAAACAGCCCAAAAACAGAAAGCGGCTGCGCATGGGAAGTGCCTATTCAACCTGAGGTAACTGCCGTTGCCGGTAAAGATGCCTAATGGCTTTGCCGGTGCCTGTTTGTTGGCAAAGCCTTCAGGTGCACTATTTACGTTGATTGGAATTTGACGAGGAAAAATATTTACTTTTTCTAATGGAAACTTTGGGAACAAAAAAAAGTTTCCATTAGGTTTGTCGCCACAATCAACGGTAGGTATGGAGTTACGTGAAAGAATATTACAGACTGCTTTGGAGCTGTTTTTCCAGAAGGGGATCAAGGCCGTGTCAATGGATGATGTGGCTACGCGCCTGGCAGTGTCAAAGAAAACCATCTACAAATGCTTCACCAACAAAGACGAACTGGTGTTTGAGGCAATGAAGCCCTATATCAAAAGCCTTGAGCAAAGTTGCTTTACGTCTATTGAAAATTCTGAAAATGCCATGGAGGGGCTCTTTAGAATGGTGGAAATGGTGAAAGAGATTATGCGCCAGGTACACCCCAGCATTTTCTTTGATCTGCAAAAGTACCACCCCAGCGCCTGGAACCTCTGGGTGGAGCACAGGAACAGTTTTTTCCTGGCGCAGGTGAAGGAGAACATTCAGCGGGGAATTGAGGAGAAGCTGTTCAGGAAAGATATAGATGTGGAGATCATGAGCAGGCTGAGGCTGGCAGAGACAGAATTGGCCTTTAACTCAGACTTTTACCCTGCCACACAATTTGACCTTCAGAAAGTGCAGCTAACCCTGCTGGAGCACTACATGCTGGGGCTGTCTACTTTAAAAGGGCATCAACTGATTAATCAATACAAACAGATTACCGAAGAAGAATAAACACTATGAAAAAGTTTAAAAAAGTCAGCGGGAGTATGGCCGGCTGGCTTCTAATGGTGCTGCTCACCGCATTGCCCGCCTGGGCGCAAGAGCAGGCGTTCACGTTAAGGCAAGCCATTGACTATGCCTTACAGAACCGGGTGAGCCTAAAAGTGCTTCGCAACCAGGAGCAGATAGATAAAGCCAAAGTAGGAGAAATCAGGGCAGCTGGTTTGCCTCAGGTTAACGCGAATGTTGATGTGACCAACAACTTTGTTCAACAGAAATCAATTGTTGACTTCAGTAGCTTTGCCGGTAACGGGCCACTGCAAAATTTCACCATTACCAGAGAGCAGATTAACGGGACCGGTGACATTATACTCCAGCCAGCCTACGCGGCCCCTGAGGTGCCTCCAGGGCCACAGGCCATCTCCTTTGTGCAACCTTGGACAGGGTCAGGGGTTCTTTCTGCCTCACAGCTCCTCTTTGATGGGTCTTATTTGATTGGTCTGAAGGCAGCCGCTACTTACACAGAGTTATCCAGAAAAAATACGCAACAGGGTGAAATTGAGGTGGCTGAGCAGGTAAGCAAGGCTTATTATGGCGTGTTGGTAGCCAGTGAGCAAATTCAGCTGTTAGACCAGAATCTTACCAGATTAGACACCCTGCTGCGCCAAACCTCCATCATGAACCAGAACGGATTTGTAGAAAAATTAGACGTAGACCGGTTGAGGGTAAGCTTGAACAACCTGAAGATTGACCGTGACAAAGCTCAGCGTTTGCTGGAGCTAAGCGAGCAACTCCTCAAGTTTCAAATGGGTTTGCCACAAAATCAGCCAGTTATGTTAGTTGATAAGTTGAATGAGAGCGCACTGGCCAATGCAGACGCCCAGACAAATGCTAACGGTTTCAACTATGCTAACAGAGTGGAATATTCTATTCTAGAAACGCAGCGGGCCTTAGCTAATCTGAACCAGCGAAATATCAAAGCCGGCTATTTGCCAAGACTGGTGTTGACCGGCAACTATGGGTACAACGGGGCAACAAGAACTTTCTCTGAATTGGCAAAACTCAGAGCCAGTTCCAGTGATGGTTTTAATCAAAGGTGGTTCAACTTTGGAGCAGTGGGGGTGGGTTTGCAGATTCCTATTTTTGACGGCCTCCGCAAGAGCTATCAAGTGCAGCAGTCCAGAATTGAGCTGGAGAATGTACGGTTGGGCTTTGAGCAGCTGCAGCAGTCTATTGACCTGCAGCTCAGACAGTCTGACGCCACAGTGGCCAACACCTTAAGTGTCCTCCGCGCCCAGCGGCAGAACCTGGAACTGGCCGAAGAGATTGCCCGCGTGAGCCGCATAAAATATCAGGAGGGGGTAGGTTCTAACCTGGAGGTGATTACCGCTGAGACAGATCTCAGGGCCGCCCAGACCAATTATTACAGCGCCTTGTATGATGCGCTCATTGCCCAGGTAGAGGCAGACAGAGCCACCGGGGCCTTATTAGTTAAATAGTATTTAAAGAAAAGAACATACGTTCAGACATTCTATGAAAAAGCAAATACTCGCTTCTTTTTTAGCCATGGCTGTGGTTACAGCCTGTACCAACCAACCCCAAGACAAAGAAACCCAGTTAGCCAGCCTTAAAAAGCAGCAAGCTGAATTGACCAGCCAAATCACCAAGCTGGAAGGTGAACTGCAGAAAGAGGGCAAAGGCGCCAAAGTGGTGGCCGTTCCGGTTTCTGCGGTAACGGTGCAGCCAGAAACCTTCCGGCACTACCTGGAGGTGCAGGGCAGGGTAGATTTTGACCAGAACGTGATGGTGAGCGCAAAAGTACCGGGCGTGCTGACCAGTGTGCGGGTTAAACGTGGTGATCGCGTGAGCAAAGGCCAAGTGTTGGCTACCATTGACGCCGCCTTGGTAGACCAGCAGATTGCCGCCCTCCGGCCTAATTTAGACCTGGCCCGCACCGTGTTTCAGAAGCAGAAAAACCTCTGGGACCAGAAGATTGGTACCGAGATCCAGTATCTGCAAGCCAAAAACAATGTGGAGAGCCTGGAGCGCCAGATTGCTACTCTAAGGGAGACCAAAGCCCAGTATACCATCACCGCTCCCATTTCTGGGGAGGTAGATGAGGTGATCCCGAATTCCGGTGAGTCAGTGGCGCCTGGGGTGGGGATTATCAGGGTAGTGAACACCAGCGGTGGCAAGATCCTGGCCGAAGTCTCAGAAGCCTACGCCAGCAAAATCAAGAAAGGCGATGATGCGTTGGTGCTGATCCCAGACCTGAACCAGGAAATCATGACTACCGTGCGGGTAGTGGGCAGCAACATTAACCCTACCAACCGCTCCTTTACCGTGGAACTGGGCGTGAAGCCTTCTGAGCAGGGCAAAGTGCAGCTGCGCCCTAACATGGTGGCCGTGGTACGCATTCAGGACTACATAAAAGAGAATGCCTTGACCATTCCGTTAGAGGTGGTGCAGAAAGACGAGCAGGGCAACTTTGTGTATGTGGTGGAGCAGAAAGGCGGTCAGAAAATAGCTGCCAAACGCACTATCACCACCGGTACCTCTTATAACGGGAAAATTGAAGTGGTGGCAGGCTTAAAGGCCAACAACCAGGTGATCAGTGCCGGTGCCCAAAACCTGAATGAAGGCCAGGCGGTGCGTCTCTAATAAATCAAAAGGTGGGCTTCGCCCGATGAAGGAACAGTGCTAAAATCGGGCGGAGCCCTAACTTCCAAAGTATATGGAAAACTCAAATAACGTAAAAGAATTCAAGCCCACCAGCTGGTCTATAGATAACCGCACCAGTATCTATATCATCACCTTGCTGATCACCATTGCGGGTGTTCTGGCCTATAACCGGTTGCAGAAAGAAAACTTCCCAGACATTGTGATCCCTACCATGATTGTGACCACGGTGTACCCGGGTACGTCCCCGTCTGACATGGAGAACCTGATCACGCGGCCCATTGAAAAGCAGATCAAGTCATTGAACGGCGTGAAGAAGGTGACGTCTACCTCTATGCAGGACTTTGCCATGATCAACGTAGAGTTCAACACAGATGTAGACGTGGAGGTGGGCAAGCAGCGGGTGAAAGATGCCGTTGATAAAGCCAAAACCGACCTCCCCACTGACTTGGACCAAGCGCCTAACGTGCAGGAGATCAGTTTCTCTGAGATGCCCATCATGTACGTAAACCTCTCTGGTAATTTCAGCGCAGAGAAGCTCAAACAGTTTGCTGAGGACCTGCAGGACCGGATTGAGGCGCTGCCAGAGATCACCCGGGTAGACATTGTAGGGGCACTGGAGCAGGAGGTACAGGTAAACATTGACATGTACAAGATGCAGGTGGCCGGAGTCACCTTTGCTGATATTGAACGCGCCATTGCCACTGAGAACATGACCATCTCAGGCGGTACGGTGCGCGTGGGTGACATGAAAAGGGCCGTGCGCGTGGTAGGCCAGTACACAGACCCTACCGCCATTGGCGACATTGTGGTGAAATCCCTGAACGGAGGGAACATCTACCTGCGGGACATTGCCCAGGTCATTGACACCTTTGAAGAGCGGGAGAGCTTTGCGCGCTTAGAAAATGAGCCGGTGATTACCTTAAACGTGGTGAAACGGTCTGGCGAGAACCTGATTGAGGCCTCTGATAAAATTAATGCCATCATTAAAGAAGTACACGGGAAGCAGTTGCCTGAAACCTTGAAAATCACGGTAACCGGTGACCAGTCAACCCAGACCCGCCATACCCTGAATGACCTGATCAACACCATCATCATCGGGTTTATTCTGGTAACGTTGATCTTGATGTTCTTCATGGGTACCACCAACGCCTTGTTTGTGGGGCTGTCAGTGCCCATCTCTATGTGCATTGCGTTCCTGATCATGCCAATGCTGGGCTTCTCCCTGAACATGATTGTGCTGTTCGCGTTCCTGCTGGCGCTGGGGATTGTGGTAGATGATGCCATTGTGGTGATTGAGAACACCCACCGCATTTTCCATGACACCAACTACAGCGTCACCAAGGCGGCTAAACTAGCGGCAGGTGAAGTGTTCCTGCCTGTGTTGGCGGGTACGTTGACCACCGTGGCCCCGTTCATGCCGCTGGCTTTCTGGCCGGGTATTATTGGGGAGTTCATGTTCTACTTGCCCATAACGCTGATTCTCACGCTAATGGCGTCTTTGTTGGTGGCGTTCATCATCAACCCAGTGTTTGCGGTGTCTTTCATGGGTAAGGGCGGTGACCCTGCCAGAGGCCGTAAGAACTTCAGGCTCACCATGATCATCATGGCGGGGGTGGCTGTCTTGAGCTATCTGGCGGGCTGGTTCGGCCTGGGCAACCTGATTCTGGTGCTCATGGTGTTTGTGGCCCTGAACAAATTTGTATTCACCGGCTGGATCAACGGTTTCCAGAACAAAGTGCTGCCTGCCTTTATGCGCCGCTATGAGCGTATGCTGCGCTGGATGATGCTGGGCAAGAGGCCGTACGTGGTGCTGGGGTCTATTGTGGCCTTATTGTTCCTGTCTATCTTCGCCACGGCCTTGCGGTCACCCAAGGTGGTGCTGTTCCCAGAGGGGGATCCCAACTTTATCTATACCTACATTACCATGCCGGTGGGCACGGATCAAACCGTGACAGACTCTATCACGAAAGTAGTGGAGAAACGTGTCTACAGCGTGATAGGTGAAAATAACCCGAACGTGGAGTCTGTGATTTCAAATGTGGCGGTGGGTGCGGGAGATCCGCAATCAGGCAGCCAGCAGGCCGAGTCAAACAAAGGCCGCGTCACAGTGGCGTTTGTGGAGTACCAGTACCGCGAGTCAGGCCTGAGTACCGCCACCTACAAAGACAAGATCCGCGAAGCGGTGAAAGGAATCCCCGGTGCTGAAATTACCGTGGAGCAGGAGCAGAACGGTCCGCCAACCGGTAAACCCATCCTGGTGGAGATTGCCGGGGAGGATTTTGATGGCCTGGTGCGGCTTTCTAAGCAGGTGCAACGGTACCTTGACTCGGCCCAGATTGCCGGGGTTGAAGATTTGCGTACTGATCTGGAAGACCAGAACCCGGAGATCACCGTTGAGATTGACCGCGTGCGGGCCAACCGTGAAGGGCTTAGTACCGCCCAGATAGGTTCTGAGCTGCGTACGGCCATCTTCGGGAAAGAGGCCTCTAAGTTTAAGCAGGACGAGGAGGAGTACCCTATCCAGATACGGCTGGCCGAGCAGTACCGCAAGAACATTGACCAGCTCATGGGCATGGTACTCACGTTCAGAGACCCGTCTGGGCAGGTGCGGCAGGTTCCGGTTTCGGCGGTGGCAAATATCAAGTACTCTACCACCTACGGCGGCATCAAGCGCAAGAACCTGAAACGGGTGGTCTCCCTTTCCTCAAACGTGTTGGGCGGCTATAACCCTAACGAGGTGGTGGGCAACATCCAGACCGTGTTGGAGCGTTTCCCTACCCCAGAGGGCTATGAGATCAGAATGGGCGGTGAGCAGGAAGATATCAAAGAGACCATGGATTTTCTTTCTCTGGCGGCGGTGGCTTCTATTAGCCTGATTTTCTTGATCTTAGTGATTCAGTTCAACTCGGTTTCCAAGACGTTGATAATTTTATCAGAAGTTTTATTTTCCATCATAGGGGTATTGATCGGGTTCACTGTCTTTAATATGGACATGTCTATTGTGATGACCGGAATTGGGATCATTGCTTTGGCAGGGATTGTGGTGAAGAACGGGATCTTGATTGTGGAGTTCACAGATGTACTCTACGAGAAAGAGGGAATGGAACTAAGGGAAGCCATCATCATAGCCGGGAAAACACGTTTGAGCCCGGTATTGCTGACCGCTACGGCAACCATCTTAGGTTTGATTCCGCTGGCCATAGGCCTGAACCTGGACTTCTTCACGCTCTTCACCGAGTTGGACCCGCACTTTTTCCTGGGCGGTGAAAACGTGACGTTCTGGGGCCCGCTGGCCTGGACCATCATCTTTGGGTTGAGCTTTGCCACCTTCCTGACCCTGGTAGTGGTGCCCATGATGTACCTGATCAATGAGAAGATCAAAGACAGGGTGTTGCCTGCCCGCAGGCAGAAGAAGGAATATGTATTAGTGAGCTAGAACCCGAAAAAACAGATTTATAGTCTTTACCCATATGATGACCGCACAAGTACCCTCTATCACCCGCGAGGTTGTTAAAATTATCAGTAAAACCAAGGAGATCAAGCCTTCCCGGCTACGGGTGTCTTCTAACCTGAGCAAAGAGTTTGGGTTTGATACCGTAGACGTGGTAGATATCATTCTGGAGCTGGAGAAAAGCTTTCAAATTGTGATTCCAGATGAGGTGCCGTTGAACACCGTTGGTGATTTTGTTGATTTTGTGTCTGCGCATACCCTAAAGCAGGCCAGCTAATATTTAAGTTGCTCATTTTTGACCTGGAAAGGCGGGGGAATTTTTCCTTCGCCTTTCTTTTTTGCCTGTTTGGGAAGTTGTTTTAGGCTTGTTTTCTGGAAAACAGGTCAAAAACAGACGTGCTTCAGGGCATTTGACTGTACTGGGGTACCGCCCAATATAGCTGAGAATCTATTGGAGATGAATGTGGGTGCAGCTATGCGTGGTCTGCCATTGCTGGAATGCGTGATTTTTGTTCCCTTGGCTTGGCCGTTTGCTGGAATGTGTAGTTCGCTGTTGCCATGGCTGGGGTGGTTGACAACGGAATGTGTAGTCTGTAGTTGCTGTTGGCTAGCTGCTGCTGGAATGTGTTGCCTGCTGCTGCTGCAGTTGCGGCAGGAATGCGTAGTCTGCTGTTCCCTTGGCTCTCCCGTTTGCTCCAGTGCTTCACTTATTAAGTTGTTTCATCTTTTCCGGTAAGCGCTCACCGCCAGGACTGGTTTAGGTTCCTCTCCTGATCAGCTTCCCTTGTTTTGTCTGCCTCTGCAGGTAACCGCTGCTGATCCGCTAGCCTGAGATGAGCCCGTGCTGCGCACATCAGCCAGGGGCAGAAGTGTTGTTTATTTATTGCTGCTTGTTTGCCGCTTTCTCTGGTTCAAGTTTCCAACTTGGACCTATAATGGCGGAAGCTTTCAGCTTCCATGAGGCGGCAGCCTCACATTACCTCTGCCCTCTATAGCTTCTTCTTCTGCCCTTTATGGCTCGGAAGTTACTTCCGTGCCTTCTAACGCCAGCTGATACTCCCGCTGATACTCCGCTGGCGCGGGTCCCCAGACTCGTGCCTACTGATGACGGGCGGTCTCTGGCTGCCCCCGCGGTGCGGCTGCGAGACCAGGCATTGCTACTTCGTTCGTACTGAATTGCCTAAGGAAAAGAGGAAGGACTCAAGACTCAAGACTCAGGACTCAGGACTCACTCTGATACTCCCCCTTTGAAGGGGGCAAGGGGGATGTTTACATGTACAGATCCACGCATGGCAGATGAAGGGGCATGCATCTCATACTTGCCCCACGCATGCCAGATAACTACCCTCCCGGGAGGGGCAGGGGTGGGTTCAGGTACGCTTCTTGAAACACGCTCCCGCTGACCAGGGCATGTCTTGGTGCTACCAAAGGCTCGGTGCTTAGGGGCGTTTCTGGGCTGTTTTTCTGAAAACAGGCGTAAAACAGGAAGCGTCTCCTGCGTAGTACCTGCTACCATGTGCAGTGCCAAAGATGCTTTTCTGCCATAGGTGGGGCTGGCGGGCAGCGTGGCGAATGAACGCACTTTCGCCCTACCTAAAAGAAACCAACCGCCAGGGAATCAAGTAAAAAGAAACGCAAAAGAAAATACCACCGGCAGAAGGAGCACTCACCCTGGTTCCTGCTCCCGCACCACCAACCCCACCCACATGGCAACTACCAAGAAGAGCACAAAAAAGAAGCAAGACACCTTGCGCGACATTGTGGTGATAGGCGCCTCGGCGGGGGGCATTCTGGCGTTGCCGGAAATAACCAAGCACCTGCCGGCCAATTTCCCGGGAAGCATCTTTGTGGTGCAGCACCTGGGCCCGTACTCTGAAAGCGTTTTGCCCCAGATCATCAATTTAAACAGTGCGTTGCCCGCCCAGTTTGCCAAAGACGGGGAGAAGTTCCTGCCCGGAAACATCTATGTGGCACCGCCAGACCACCACCTGATCCTGGAGAAGGGCACCATGGTGGTGTCTAAAGGGCCGAAGGAAAACCGGTTCAGGCCGTCTATTGACGCGCTGTTCCGGTCGGCGGCGTATGTGTACGGGAACCGGGTGGTGGGGGTGGTGCTCACCGGGTACCTGGACGATGGCACCTCGGGCCTGTGGTCCGTGCAGCGGCTGGGCGGCGTGACGGTGGTGCAGGACCCCTCTGATGCGGCCGTGCCCGACATGCCCGCCAACGCCCTGCAGTTTGTGGAGGCCGACCACGTGGTGCCGCTCGCGCAGCTGGCGTCTTTACTCACCCACCTCACCACCGAAGAGGCCCCCGCCCCGCCCAAGGTCCCGCAGGACGACCTGAACCGGCTGGAAATTGAAATTGCCATTGCCCGCCATGACAATGCCTTTGAGATGGGCATCATAGACAAAGGCGAACTCACGGCCTTTACCTGCCCAGACTGCCACGGCGCGCTCACCAAGCTCATCGAGGGCAACCTCATCCGGTTCCGGTGCCATACCGGCCACGCCTACACCATCAGTTCGCTCTTAGCCGAGGTCACCGAGTCGGTGGAGAGTCTGCTCTACCAGGCCATGCGCGGGCTGGAGGAAACCAAGATGCTGCTGGAGAACATGGGCACGTACTTCACCCAGACCAAACAACCCGACGTGGCCGCCCTGTTCCAGCAGAAAGCCGAGGAGACAGGCCAGCAGGCCCGCGTGGTGCATGACTCTATCTTTGTGCACGAGAAGCTGAGCGGCGATTTGCAGTTCCAGAAAAAGAAACTCCGGTAAGCGTGGGGTACGCAGGGCGTTTTCGGGCTGTTTTTCAGAAAAAAGGCCGAAAACGCCTTTGAGGTTTGGGCTGGTCCGCTTCCTCCGGGGCCGTCACCAGGCCCTGAGTTTCCCGCCGGGGAAGACAGGCAAGAGGTTGTCTGTGCAGTTCGCTGCCCCTTCCTTTCAAGGCATGTTTCCCCGCACTTGCTGGTCCGGCTCCGCCGAGGGGAAGAACTGTTTCTTTTTGGGCGCTGCCCCAGCGATAGAACGGGAAACTCCTCTGTGTTCTTATCTTGCCGCCCAATTTACCGGTACCCAAACCGCCCGTTTTTACACACTACCCAACCCCTTATGAAACTACTCCTGACCCTGGAAGACCTGGCCAAACTGGCCGCCGCGTATCTGTGCACCCTGTACCTGGGCTATAGCTGGTGGACCTTCTTCGCGCTGCTGCTCCTGCCCGATGTGAGCATGCTGGGCTACCTGGCGGGCCCTCGGGTAGGAGCCTATGCCTATAACCTGTTCCACCACCAGGGCCTAGCGCTGCTCACGGGCGCGGCTGGGTTTGCGTTAGGGCAGCCCGAACTGCAACTGGCCGGGCTGGTGCTCTTCGGGCATAGCGCCATGGACCGCGCCCTGGGTTATGGTTTGAAGTTCTCTGACAGTTTCCAGCACACGCATTTGGGGTGGATTGGTAAGAGAAAGCTAGATAACTGATTTAGTTGAAGTTGATGGAGTAAGTGTCTGCTTAAAGCAAAGGAAGAATGGGTTTTTGACCTATTCACTGAAAGGAGGTCATAAATGAATAAGTTTTAGTTTAAGATTCAAATGTAAATTTTGCTTTATGTTATGTTTTAGTATATTTAAAATCTCTAATATTAAATTGGTTATCTCATAATTAACTTCAAAAGTAATACCATGTCAGGAGAAGCTTCAGTTCGGTCAGGGAACGATGGTCAAAAGATTTGTAGAGAAATCCTAAATTTAATTGGTTGGAAAAGCCCAGCAGAAAATTTTGATTTCGATTGTGCTCTTAGAGCTAAGCATAAAAAGAAAGATGCAGCAGGAAACAGAGAATCACATGGGGTAGATTTTTTGTACTATTATGAAAGTCCACTTATTCATCAACGACAAGATGTTGTAATTTCTTCTGCAAAGCATTCACAGAAAAAGTATCCTGCTGCTTTAAAAAGTACCTTATACTCTTACCTTAAAGATTTAGCCCAAGATATAGAATGCTCACATAGAAGTGATGATATTTATGAAAGGGCTCCGACTCCAACAGGATTTAAGAACTCTTATAAAGGTATTTTATTCTGGTTAGGCTCTGAAGAAGTTAAAGATTATGACATTATTGAAAGATTAGAAATTGACCTTGACCTAAAAGGAATCAACTTTGATGAAATCTATATAGTCGATAATAGGAAAGCTACATTTCTAGTTAGTTGTATAAATACCGCTAAAGCATATAGGCCTGAACAAAAGGTGAAGTTTCTTTATCCTCATACAGGTAGAAATATGGGATTGGAGGATTTACTCGTGACTGGTGAAATATTGCCTATTCAATTAATTAATTCAGAGTTAATTCCTATTATTAAAGAAAGTTCTGAAAAAGTTACATGTTTCTTCTTTTGTGCAAATCCATTTTCAAAAGAAAATTTATCAAGGTTGATTTGGCTATCCCACAAAATGAGTGGGCTTGTTAATGAGATTAGGATATATTTTCCTGATTATGATAGTACGAACCTGCATGTTGTTAATTCAGTTAAACAAACATTTAAAGATGAAAATTTAACTAGTAAAGTATCTGTACATAGATTAGGGATTTCTGATTTTGTTTCTTTAAAGGAAGAACAAGACACTAATGTTACAGACCTTAGTATGGTCTTACCTGATAAAAGAGAAATTAAAAAATCTTTATTATCAACTATTCCTGATGATATTGATAAGATTTTGCCATATGGAGAAATGCTTTTGCCTAAACTAAGGTCTGCAAATTTGCTATCAGAGTTTAATCTTAGAAATTTCTTGTTACTGAAAGGCATTGTCACAAATAGAGAGACAAAAGATGACTTATTACCTATTTTCGCTACTTTACTACTTAGTCCTAAGGAATTAGATTTCTTGAAGAATATTTATAGAGAAAAAGAAGATAAACCAAAAGCAATTAAAAGGAAGGTAAAGTGGGATAACGAAAACTACTCATTATGGGAAGCAATAAATGAAATGCCAGATTTAATAAGCTTGGAGAGTATTTCTTTACCTAAGAACTGCACTATTATTAACAATCCTAGAATATCTAGAGTTAATTCTAATCCAAACCATCTTGAAGTTTCTTATCAAATTGAAAAGGAAAATACTTCTAAGGACTTTCTAACTGGTAAGACTTACCATCCTTCTAAAATTGAAATTTTAATGAAGGATGCCCAATTAGAATTTAGAATGGAGCATACATCTGGTGATACTTATAAAACTAATGTAAAATATTTTGATAAATTTGAAAAGCAAGCTAGAGTAAAAAAGTTTATCTCAGAGGATTTTCAGATAATAAAATTTAAGTATTTTACAAATAGGGGTAGAATTCAATTTCTTTTGAACTTTTTCGATTTACGGAATTCACAATCAATCAAGATTTATGATGCAGACTTAGAGGGTATTAAATTTAAACCTGATGATAATTGCGAAGACCTTCCTGAAGATTTAGAATCTATGAAAGGGAAAGTAAGCAATTTGAATCTTAATGGGAAAGAACTTAATGATACTGTTTATATCTCACAAGAAAAGTATAAAAATGCCATTCTTTGTGAAAAAATGAAATTTAAATTAAAATTTGATTATATGAATAGTAAGGGTATGTGCTTTGTGGAATTATCCTTTCCAAATGCGACTTATTCTTCTCTATATAATCCTGAACTTCAAATCTCTATTACTCCCTATAGTAAGAATAATTTATCTGTTTCTTTTAATACTATTAAAACCAAGATTGAGGCTGAAGTTGAGAAACTGAAGGATACTAATTATTCTAAATTCAAAACTCTGATTAGTGATTAATCTACTTCATGGATTAGCAGTAAATGTCTATCAAAGATAGATATTTACTGTTTCCCGCCTCTTTTCCCAAAAACAGCCCAAAAACCCACCTCACCCCAACAACGCCAGCAACTCCTGCTTGCTCATGGCCTTCAGCATGCCACCGTCAGTCTTGACCAAATCGTTGACCAATTCCTTTTTGCTGGCCTGTAGTTTCTGCATCTTTTCTTCCACGGTGTTGGGGCAGATGAGCCGAACCGCCACCACGTGCTTGTCCTGCCCGATACGGTAGGTGCGGTCAATGGCCTGGTTTTCCACGGCGGGGTTCCACCACGGGTCTACCAGGTACACATAGTCGGCGCGGGTGAGGTTGAGGCCGGTGCCGCCCGCCTTGAGGCTGATGAGGAACACCCGCACGTTTTCCTGCTCCTGGAACCGCGCCACCGCACCCTGCCGGTCTTTGGTTTGGCCAGTGAGCAGGGCGTAGTCAATGCCGCGGGCTTTGAGTGCCTGTTCAATAAGCTGCAGCATAGACACAAACTGGCTGAACACCAGAATTTTGTGGTGCGGTGCCTTGCTTTCAATCTGCTCCAGCAGCACCTCCAACTTGGCCGAGGGTTCGCCCACGCCCGCATCGTCGGGCAGCAGGGCGGGGGAGTTGCAGATTTGCCGCAGGCGCGTTAGGCCGCGCAGCACGTGCATGGGGTGTTTCTGCATTTCCTCTTCGGCCTGGGCCGAGATAAACTCCCTGATTTCGCGCTCATGCGCCGCATAAAGTTCCCGCTGCGCCGCGCCCATCTCGCAGTACAGCACCATCTCGGTCTTGGGCGGAAGCTCCTGCGCTACCTGCTCTTTGGTGCGCCTGAGCAGAAACGGACTGATTTTGCGCTGTAGTTCTTTGGCCCGCCTGAAGTCTTTGAACTGGTCAATGGGTTTGGCGTAAATGTCCCGGAAATAGCGCTGGTTGCCCAGCAATCCGGGGCACGCGAAACTCAGCTGCCCGTACAGGTCATAGGTGTTGTTTTCCAGCGGCGTGCCCGTGAGCACCAGTCGGTTGCGGGCCTGCAAGAGCCGCACGGCGCGGTACCGTTGGCTCTGCGGGTTCTTGATGTTCTGGCTCTCGTCCAGCACCACGTAGTTGAAGCGGTAGTTCTTGAGCAGGGCAATGTCTGAGAGCAGCGTGCCGTAGGTGGTGAGCACCAGTTCATAACTATTTAGCTGCGGCAGGTGCTGCACCCGTTGGTTCCCGTAGAGCGTGAGCACCCTCAGGCTGGGCGCGAATTTGGCCACCTCATTTTGCCAGTTGAACAGCAGCGAGGTGGGCACTACCACCAGATTGGTGTTGCGGTCTACTTTGCCGCGCTGCCCCAGCAGGAACGCCAGCACCTGCACCGTCTTGCCAAGCCCCATGTCATCTGCCAGGCAGCCCCCGAAGTTGAATTGGTCCAGGAAGTTCAGCCAGTTGAGGCCCTGCCGCTGGTACGGCCTGAGGGTGGCCCGCAGTTCTTCGGGCACGGGTACTTCCTCAATGGCTTCAAAGTGGGTGAGTTTCTGGCGGTAGAGCGCTAGTTCGCCGCGCACCTCCTGGCTCAGCACCTCTTCCTCGAAGAGTTCCTCAATGAGGGGGAAGTTCATCTTGGGCGTGCGCAGGCGTTCGCCCGCCACCTCGCCCGCGCTGAAGTAGCGTTGCAGCCGCTCCAGCCACTCCTGCGGCAGAATGCCCTGGCTGCCATCGTCCAGCGTCACGAACCGCTGCTTGTTACGAAGGGCTTTGTGCAGCGCCTTGAGCCCTGCCTTCTGCTGCCCGAACTGCACATCTACAGAGGTGTCAAACCAGTTGATGCCGCTGGTCACCAGAATAGAAATTTTGGCTTTGTATGGGTTCAGTTTCAGGCTTTGCAGTTCCTTGAAGCCTAGCAGCGTGATGCCCTGCCCGCGCCAACTCTCAAACGCCTCCAGAAACCAATCGTCCAGCAGAAAACGGCTTTTGTGCAGGTAAAAACTATCCAGGTGCAGCTGTTCGTTGAACAGCGGGTGTTCCCGCAGTACCTGTGAGGTGAATGTATGTTCGGCTTCGCGGTCGCGCACCACGGTAAAGCTCTGGCCCAGCGCGTCTTTGGCGTAAATCTGCTTCTGCGTGAACACCGGCACCTCCACGTGCCCGTACCGCATCACGGGCGTAAACAAAATGAAATCCTGCGACTCTGAAAGGTACAGCAGCCGCTCCAGGTCCAAATCGAAGCCCTGTTCTTCCAGCTGCTGCGGCGTGGCTGGTTTTAAAAAGGAATAGGAGATTTTGAGCCGCGTCTCCAGGTTGGCCAGAATGGTCTCCCGGAACTCGTCAAACTTAGAGGCGTGAATGAGCAGCCGCTGCCCCCGCTTCCGGAAGAACTCCACCACCCGCCGCAAATCTGGGTTATACAGCAGGTACAGCTTTTTCTGCACCTCCAGAAAATGCCCGTACCGCAACGGCAACTGGTGCAGGGGGTACGGCTGTCCGTCAATGGTGAACTGGGGCAGCACGAAGTAGAAATTCTCCTGCGCCTGCACTTCCAGCGTCAAATCCAGCGGCGCGTTTCTCAGCTCCACGGGCTCCAGCGCGTTGGCGCTCAGTTTTCCCTGGTTTTCAGATTTCTGGGCGAAAAACGGAAGCCCCAGCGGGTTCTGCACCAGCGCCTTGAGCGCCTCTAAATCGGCGGCCGTGGTCTCGTTGTCATAGTTGTTCTGGAAACGGGAGAGGCCCGTGTAGAACTTGAGCACCTCGGGGGCATTGCTCTGCCAGATAAAGTCCAGCGGGTTCAGTTGCTTGAGCGGGTTCTTGATGTTGCCCGTCTGCGCCACCGCCGCCTCCAGCAGCTCTATGTGCAGGTGCTTGTAATATTTGTGCTCGCCCAGCACCACTAGGCGCTGCGTGTTCTGGTTCGGCTGCGCCGAAGTGGGCGTGGTTTGAAATGGCAGTTTAGGTTGCTCCGGCGCCAGCTTCTCCTTCAAAAACGCCTGCGTCTCGGGGGTGATGGGCAGCAGTTCCGGCAGCTTCGGTTTTATCTGCAGCCCCTGGGGTGTGTACTCCAGCGCGAAGTATTTGTCTAAGTCGGGTTCCTCCTCCAGCCCGTATTCCTCGGCCTTGGCCTGGAGCTTTTGCCTTCTGAGCTGCGCATCAAAGAACACCCGCCACTCCGGCCGGTGCTGGAGCGCCTGCACCACCTGCACCATGTGCCCGCACAGCTGCTTCTTGGGCGTCTCGCACCCGCACGACAGCAGTAACGAGTCTGCCTGCTGCACCACCGCTACCCCCGGGAACTGCCCGTATAGGTAGGTGCCCTCAAACGAAGCCGCATTCAGTTCTAGCTGTATCGGCTGAATCTGGAACCCCGGCGTCTTGCCGTTCAAAACTTCCGCCGGCGCATGCCGCGCCAGCACCGCGTACGTCAGCGTAGCAATGGTCTCGGGCAGGCGGTAGTCGGTGGGGTGCACAGGTTTGGCAGGGTTTGATGTTTGGTGCGGGACGTTCATGGTGTTGGGAGGGTGAAGGTACGGAAAAAAGGGAGACCTCACCCCCGGCCCCTCTCCCACGGAGAGGGGGGATTTTTGCTTTTCTGTTTTGGGGCTGTTTTCGTGAAAACGGCGCCAAAAACGCAATTCACCTTTTCTTACTTCCTTTACATAAGGAGATACTCCCCCTTGAAGGGGGCGGAGGCGGATGTTGACACCTGCCGGTTTACGCATTTCAGATATTCCTCCTGTAGAGACCAGGCACTACCTGGTCTCTGACGCATTGCCGATATTCCCCTCCCTGGAGGGGTAGGAGTGGGTTCAGGAGGGCCCACAATGCTTCTTTGCTTGAACGTAAGTAACAGAGTGTTTGGCGGCAGCTATTGGCACAGACACTCGCAGGTCTGGGAGACACTGCGAGGTCATAGGGGCAGGTGGTGGCTTAGGGCTTTCAGGCTTACAGGATAGGCTCCCACTGGGGAATGGATATGAGCTATGCGTAGGAGACAAGGCGATGCCGGGTCTCTACAGGTGGCTTTAAAAGACTGCTTTGCCTAAAACTTCCCGTTTCCCTTTTTCTTTATACCTTACTCCTTCAAACCTTTCAAAAACTACTACTTCCATGAAGAAATGGCACTCCCTCTGCCTGGCCGCTGTCCTTACCGTTGGCTTTGGTGCCATCACTGGCTTGGCGCAGGCGCAGAAGAAGACTGCGCAACCAACCGCTGGCAACCCCATCTTTTCCGGTTGGTACGCTGACCCCGAGGGCATCATTTACGGCAAGCAGTACTGGGTTTTCCCCACGTATTCAGACCGGTACCAGAAGCAGGTTTTCTTTGACGCGTTCTCTTCAAAAGACCTCACCAGCTGGACCAAACATAGCCGTATTCTGGATACGGCTGCGGTGAAATGGGCCAAGAAAGCCATGTGGGCGCCGGCGGTGATTCAGAAAGGGAAGCAGTATTTCCTGTTCTTCGGGGCGAATGATATCCAGAGCGACCAGGAACTGGGCGGCATTGGCGTGGCCGTGGCCGATAAACCAGAAGGGCCTTACAAAGATTACCTGGGCAAGCCGCTGGTTGACAAGTTCCATAACGGCGCCCAACCCATTGACCAGTTTGTGTTCAAAGACAAAGACGGCCAGTACTACCTGATCTACGGCGGCTGGCGGCACTGCAACATTGCCAGACTTAAAGATGATTTTACCGGTTTTGTTCCGTTTGCAGACGGCACCACCTTCAAGGAAATCACCCCCCAGAACTATGTGGAAGGCCCCATGATGTTCATCCGGAACGGGAAGTACTATTTTATGTGGTCAGAAGGCGGCTGGACCGGACCAGATTATTCGGTGGCCTACGCCGTGGCCGACTCTCCGTTTGGGCCGTTTGAGCGGGTGGGCAAGGTTCTGCAGCAGGACCCCAACATCGCCACTGGCGCGGGGCACCACTCGGTGATGCAGGTGCCGGGCAAGGACCAGTGGTACATTGTCTACCACCGCCGCCCACTGGGAGAAACCGACCGCGACCACCGCGTGACCTGCATAGAGGAAATGCACTTTGATGAGAAGGGCATGATCAAGCCCGTCAAATTGACGCATGAAGGGGTGAAGCGGAGCAAGCTGTAAATCTTATATTCTCTTACTGATATTATTACCTGTTTTCAGCCTGTTTTGAGAAAAATAGGTAGAAAATGCAGAAACTATACTTCTACTCGTGCAGATACTCCCCTCCTTGGGGGGATAGGTGAATGTGCCTGCCACCGCTTCACCGCTTCCTCAAAAGGCCTTGTAGCGTCTGCAAGACCTGCGAGCGTCTGTGCCAACGAAATCCTTTCACGCAATAATTTCTTACCTTAGAGGTTCTAACAAACAACCGTTTCTGTAAAAGAAACGAACTTGAAGTATATTATCTATGACCAAAAAAAAGAAGATAAAGGCTAAAAAGCCTTCTTTGCTTTTCCTATTGGCGGTGATGGGCTGTACGTCTACCCAGCCGCAGCAGCCTGCCTCAACTGAATCTGCCACGCCTCCACCAACTGCCCAGATGAAACTTCCCGCGTTTGACAATTACCTCCTCAAAGAGTGGCTGGGGCCGTACGGCGGCGTGCCGGCCTTTGACAAAATGGACCTGGCGCTCCTGAAACCGGCCATGGAGCGGGGCATGGAACTGCAGTTGGCTGAGATTGACCGCATCACCAACAACCCCGAAGCGCCCACCTTTGAGAATACCATTGAAGCGTATGAGCAGGCGGGCTCGGCGCTGGGCCGGGCCATGACCTATTACAGCATCTGGAGCAGCAATTTGTCCACGCCCGAGTTCCGGAAGATTCAGGCCGAGCTGGCACCGAAGCTGTCTGAGTTCCGGTCTAAGATTTCGCAGAACCCTAAGCTGTTTGCCCGCATCAAGGCCGTGTATGACCAGTCGCAGAAAACGCCGTTGCCCGCAGACCAGCAGCGGGTGGTGCAGCTCATTTATGAAGACTTCGCCATGGAAGGCGCGGGGTTGAGCGCAGAGGCGAAGCAACGGTATGCCGCTATCAACAAAGAACTGTCCAGCCTGTACACCTCGTTTGCGAACAATACGCTGGCCGATGAGGAGAAATACGTGACCTACTTCACCAAAGACCAGCTGGGCGGTTTGCCCGAAAGTTTTGTGAAGGCCGCCGCCAAAGCCGCCGCTGACCGCGGAAAACCGGGCCAGTACGCCGTCACCAACACCCGCTCCAGCATGGACCAGTTCCTGACGTATTCAGACAACCGCGCCCTGCGCGAAAAAGTCTGGAACACCTACTACTCCCGCGGCGACAACGGCGATGCTACAGACAACAACCAGAACATCACCAAGATTCTGCAACTACGTGACGAGCGGGTAAAACTGCTGGGCTATGACACCTACGCCGATTGGCGCTTGCAGAACCGCATGGCCAAGAACCCCAAGAACGCCATGGCCCTGATGGAGGCCGTATGGCCCGCTGCCCTGGCCCGCGTAAAAGAGGAAGTGCGGGATATGCAGGCCGTCGCCAACAAAACCGGCGCAAAGATTACCATTGCCCCCTGGGATTACCGCTACTACGCTGAGAAAGTGCGCAAACAGAAATATGACCTGGATTCTGAGGAAGTGAAGCAGTACCTGGAGCTGGGCAACCTCACACAAGCCATTTTCTATACCGCCGGCGAGCTGTTCAATTACAACTTCACTCCGGTGCCCGAAGGATCGGTGCCGGTGTTCCATGAAGACGTGAAGGTCTGGGAAGTCACTGATAAAACCACCGGCGAGCATATTGGCCTCTGGTATCTGGACCCGTTCGCGCGGCCGGGCAAGCGGTCGGGGGCGTGGGCCTCGCCGTACCGCAGCCACACCACCTACAAGGGCAAAGAGACTGTGCTGGCATCTAACAACTCCAACTTCGTGAAACCCGCACCCGGTGACCCGGTGCTAGTTTCCTGGGATGATGCTACCACGTTTTTCCATGAGTTCGGCCACGCGCTGCACTTCCTGTCTTCTAACGTGAAATACCCCACCCTGAACGGTGGCGTGCGCGACTATACCGAGTTCCAGAGCCAGCTGCTGGAGCGTTGGTTGTCTACAGATAGGGTGATTAACCAGTTCCTGAAGCACCACAAAACCGGGCAGGTGATGCCCCCGGCGCTGGTGGCCAAAATCAAGAAAGCGTCCACCTTCAACCAGGGCTTCGCGACCACTGAGTTCCTGGCTTCGGCGCTGATGGACCTGAAGTACCACACGCTGTCTGACCCCACTGGCCTGGACCCAGATAAATTTGAGCGCGAAACCTTGGCGGCCCTGAACATGCCCAAAGAAATTGTGATGCGCCACCGTTCGCCGCACTTCACGCACGTATTCTCCGGGGAAGGCTACGCCGCCGGTTACTACGGCTACCTTTGGGCAGACGTGCTCACTTCAGATGCCGCCGAGGCCTTTGCCGAAGCGCCGGGCGGGTTCTATGACAAAGACGTGGCCGCCAAACTGGTGAAATACCTCTTCGCGCCGCGCAACTCCATGGATCCCGCAGAGGCCTACCGCCTGTTCAGGGGCCGTGACGCCAGGATAGACGCCCTCATGCGTGACCGCGGCTTTCCGGTGCCAGGCGAGAAGGCGAAGAAAAAGTAAGTAGATTTCTGGCTTCGCCTGATGTTTTACTGCTGCGTCGCTGTTTTCTCAAAACATGGCCGAAAAAC
>NZ_LRMM01000032.1 GCF_001647275.1 Rufibacter ruber
TGATTTTCTCTGAGCTGCCGCCTACGGCCACATGGGCCGCCAACCGGGTACCAAGAAAGTGCAGTACACGGTGAACGGAAAGTCTGAGGAGCGTGAGTTTGAAACCTTCACCTGGGAAAAACTGGATTACGTAGATAAAATCAAAACTGCCTTCAACCTGTAAGAAGTGCGTTTCTGACCTGTTTTAACGAAAAGAGCCCCAAAACGGGGCTCTTTTTATTTATGGTGTATTCAGTGCTTAGTGGGTGGCAATTTTCTCTTTGTACCTGATAAGCTGCTTCTTCATGTCATCTACCGCTTTGTCTGTGGCGGTTTCAAAAGTGTTGGCCTCCTCTTTGCAGAAGAGGGTGGCACCGGGAACAAACAGTTTGACCTCCACCAGTTTGTTATCTGTCGTTTCTGTGTTCTGTACGCGCAGTACTACTTCGCCGCTTACAATCCGGTCAAAGAACGTGTCAAGTTTGTCAAGCTTCTTTTGCAGAAAGTCTAGCAAGCTTTGGTCGGCAGTGAAGTGCACAGATCTGATTTGTAGTTTCATAGTTTACTTCTTTAGGGTGATACTAGTTAAGCCTTTGGGTGAGCCTTCTCAAAGACGGCTTTGAGTTGCTCAATAGAGTTATGGGTGTACACTTGGGTGGCCGCCAGGCTGGCGTGGCCAAGTAAATCTTTGATGGCCACCAAGTCGGCTCCCCGGTTAAGTAAGTGAGTGGCAAATGAGTGACGTAGCACGTGCGGGCTGTTTTTGGCAGCCGTAGACACCATGCCCATGTACTTTGTCACCACCCGGTATACATACTTTGGATAGAGCGGTTCCCCTTTATCCGTAACGAAGAGGAATGAAGAATTGTTATCTGGAAAAGCAGTTTGACGCAGACTCAGGTAGTTCTCTATTACTGCCGTCAATGAGGTGTTGAGGGGGAGAATTCGCTCTTTGTTGCCCTTGCCCAGTACTTTAAGGGTGCTGGCGGAAAGGGAAAGATCAGAAATCTTGAGGCCAAGTAATTCTGCCAGGCGCATGCCGGTCCCATACAGCAGCTCCAGAATGAGCCGCTCGCGCTGGCCTTTGAAGGTGTTGGGGAAGTCTCCCTGGTCCAATACCTGGGTAAAGGTGTCTTCAGGAATGAATGCCGGGAGTTTTTTGGCCAGTTTAGGAGCCTTGATCCGGAGGGTAGGGTTGTTTTGAGCCAGGCCCCTTTGCACCATAAAGCGGAAATAGGAGCGAAGGGAGGCAATCTTGCGGTGAATAGTACGGCTGTCCAGCTCCTTCTGCACCAGTGATACCACCCATGACCTGATAATGGCGTGGTTGGCCTCTTTGATGTCCTCCAAGTGGTAAGTCTCCTTTAGGTATTCTTGAAACTGCTGAAGGTCAACCTGGTAAGAGGTGATGGTGTGCGGGCTGAACCGCTTTTCGTACTGAAGGTATTTAAAAAATAATTCCATAAACCAGAGGTGCCTACTGGTGCAGGACTTCCCTCTAATTTATGGAATTACCACGTAAGTTCTAAGAATAACGACTAGTAGTTGTCGTTGGCGAACAGTTGTTGCTTATACACAGCTCTTTCTTTCTGCTTTCTCTTTGTTACAGAGGGCTTCTGGAAGAAAGTTCTGGCACGCAACTCTTTCAACACGCCGGTTCTCTCAAATTTCTTCTTAAATCTCTTTAAGGCTTTGTCTACAGACTCGTTATCCTTTACGTTGATGATGATCATATAAATTGATTGATTTTAAAGTCAATTGTTTTTAAGGAGTGCAAAGATATTGACAAATCTTCTGACAGTCAATAGCTAACTCCCAATTATTTTAATACGGCTCTGGAAATAACAAGTTTTTGGATTTCTGAGGTGCCTTCACCAATGGTGCAGAGTTTGGCATCACGGTAGTATTTCTCAGCCGGATAGTCTTTGGTGTACCCGTAGCCGCCAAAGATTTGCACGGCCTCATTGGCTGCCCGCACACTTACCTCAGAGGCATATAATTTAGCCATAGCTGATTCCTTGTTCACATTCTCCCCTCTGTCTTTCATGGCGGCGGCTCTGTAGGTGAGCAATGCCGCTGCTTCTATCTCAGTGGCCATGTCTGCTAATTTGAAGGCAATGCCCTGGAACTGTGAAATAGGCTTGTTGAATTGATGGCGCTCTTTTGAATATGCAAGAGCCGCTTCATAGGCACCTTGGGCAATTCCCAGACTCAGGGCGGCAATTGAGATTCTACCTCCATCCAGCACTTTCATAGATTGGATGAATCCTTCGTCTACTTCGCCCAATATGTTCTCATGCGGTACGCGGCAGTCTTCAAAGATCAACTCAGTTGTCTCTGAAGCACGCATGCCTAATTTGTCTTCTTTTCTTCCGGCACTGAAGCCTTCTGTAGGCTTCTCTATCACAAAGGCTGTCATGCCGTGTGAGTCGCCCACTTCTCCTGTGCGCGCAATCACTACGGCAATGTTGCTAGACTTGCCGTGGGTAATGAAGTTCTTGGCCCCGTTCAGGGTCCAGTGATCCCCGTCTCTTACCGCCACCGTACGCATGTTACCGGCATCTGAGCCGGTATTAGGCTCAGTTAAGCCCCAGGCGCCAATCCACTCAGCCGAAGCCAGCTTAGGGAGCCACTTCTTTTTCTGCTCTTCATTGCCAAACTGCAGAATATGGCCGGTACAGAGCGAATTGTGGGCTGCCATTGACAGGCCAATAGAGCCATCTATTTTAGACAACTCTGCAATAGCGGTTACGTATTCGAGGTAGCCAAACCCAGACCCGCCGTATTCTTGTGGTACTAGTACGCCCATCAATCCCAGATTGCCTAACTCCTTGAACACATGAATTGGAAACTCCTGTGACTCATCCCATTTCATCATGTCCGGTTTGATAGACTTTGCCCCGAAATCTCGGATCATATCAGCAATCATCTGCTGGTTTTCTGTAAGGGTAAGTTGCATGTTGGTAGGTGTTTTGTGGGGTTTAGAGTCTAAAGATACAAGGTTTATGGTTGCCAAGCTAACGTATGTTAGGTTAAATTGTTGCCAATTGGCAAGTAGCGGGCGGCAAAGGCGTTTTGAGGAGAAGCCGGTAAGGTTAAATCTTCCTGCTGGGGGAATTTTGGCGTACCCATTACTTTTAGCTTACTTTGTACTTGGCTTTGTCTGCTTTGGATAACTAGATACCGCATACTTTTACTAAAATATCTTTATAATGTCTCACTTCTCATTGCTAAGGCATTGCATACAATTACTCCTTGTTGCCATCATTGTTTCCCTTGGCTCCTGCAATGTGTACCGGCAGAATATAATGTTTAAAACTGACGGAGATGTAAATTCTGAACTTCTAAAAGCCTCTGTAACTGTGGCTACTCAGAATTATCAGATACAGCCCAATGACATTCTTGATATTAAAATTTATACGAACAAAGGAGAGATATTAGTTGATCCCAATAACTTCCTGCGCATTGAGCTAACCCAAGGGAGCAACGGTGGCTCTAGTAATCAAAATAGGAATCAACAAGTTGAGCAGCCTTCTTATGTGGTACAGCCAAACGGGGAGGTGAAGGTACCTATGATTGGGTATATAAAAGTTTCTGGTTTGACCGTTGCCCAAGCTGATAGCGTGTTCCAGAGCCAGTTTGAAACTTATTATAAGGGGACCTATGTTTATACACAAGTAGTCAGCAGAAGAATAGTAGTGTTAGGTGCTGCTGGGGGGAAGGTTGTGCCTCTTACGAACGAGCGGATGAATCTTGTAGAGGTAATAGCTTTGGCAGGAGGTGTTCCCGATAATGGGAAAGCCCATAACATAAGGCTGATCAGGGATATAACTTCTGATAAGCCTATTGTGCAGGTGATAGATCTTTCTACTATTGCAGGTGTTCAAAGAGCCAGTTTATATGTAAAGCCAAATGACGTGGTGTATATAGAACCGGTTAGGAGAGTCTTTAATGAGTCTCTTAGAGATGCATTAACAGTGTTAGGCGCAGTATCTAATATTCTCACCACTTATTTGGTGATTGAGAATTTAGTAAAATAAAATTTCAATAGAATTTCAATGAGTGTGAAAACAGCCAATGATCTAGATGAGTTAGATCAGCGCTTGGTGTCTGCTGATGCAGAAGTTGAGGAAGATAGTGGTGCAAGCATAGATTTTGTTACTCTTTGGCATGTCATCCGTAGGAGCATTCCCTGGGTCATTCTCTTGGTATTACTTGGATTAGCTGCATCATATATGTTCTTAAGATATACGAAGAATATATATGAGTCTTCGTCTGTTCTTAAGCTGGAAGAGCAGTCTGAAGCAACTGTTCTTGGCCTTGGCGCCACCAGTGCAGATGCTGAGATAGGTAAACTGCAAGGGGAAGTTGATTTAATCAAGTCTGATTTAGTCTATGAAAGATTAAAGCAGAGTATGCCCTTGCAAACCAGCTACTATGTAAAAGCCCGTGTACTTGATGCCGAGCTTTATAATGAAAGCCCTTTTCAGGTATCATACAATGGGGGCAGTTTCAGTCTGTTTGATAAAAAGATCTTTGTTGATTTTTTATCTAAAGCAAAGTTTACTGTTAAGGTGGGAGAGGATGGTAAGGCTTCCACATATCAGGTGGGCAGCCCTGTTTCTATTGATGGGAATAATTTTATATTAACTACCACCTCCTCTTTTGGCGCCAGTTCAATTGGTCAAACGTATTTTTTTATTGTACGAAGCAATAAAGCCTTGAAGAGTTATTTAGATAATAACTTATCAGTTGCTATCATTAATCCAGACGCTAAAACTCTGTCTATCTCTTTCAAAGATAACAATAGGTACAAAGCCAGGGATATTGTAAATAAACTGGACACTGTGTACCTCCAGCAAAAGCTTGCGAGAGGCAATCAAGCCAGCCAACAGACGGTTGATTTCCTAAATGAACAATTGCAAGAGACTCAGGATAATCTAAGGAAAGCCGAGTTTGACATGGAGTACTTTGTCAAGCAAAATAAGTCATATGACGTACGGGCTGGCTTAGAAGAAGCTATGGGCCAGATTCAGCAACTTGAACAGCAAAAGCTTGATCTGAGATTTAAAAGTTCATTGCTTCTAGATCTGCAGCAAAAGATTCAGAAGAACGAGGATCTGAGTCTGGTGATTTCTGGTATGCAATTGCAGCAGCAGCAAGACCCTCAGCTACTTGAGCAGGTAACTACTTTGAATGAGTTGCAAGCCCGTAGGAGAAAAGCCTTGACTACTACGCAAGGGACTACTGCTGCTGATAATCTCCTGGAGTCGCAGATCAGATTTGCCCAGAATAGAATAGCAACCTTGGTGCAGGAAGGTAAAAATTTTATTCAGACCCAAATCAACAACATAGACAAGCAGCAGTCTCTGTTAACGGGTAAGATTTTACAAATGCCTACCCAGGAAACGGAGAGAGCAAGGCTTACTCGTATTCTAGGTATTTATGAGAAGTTCTACCTGCTCTTAATGGATAAGAGAGTAGAATATGGCATTTCAATGGCAGGTACTACCCCAGATTTTCAGATCCTGTCTCCTGCCAGCCTGCCAAGCGAATCTGATCCTGTGTATCCAAATGCCTTTTTAATTTATGCAATTGGGTTAGCTGGCGGCCTTTTTTTAGGAGTGGGATTGATTGCAGCTCGTTATCTCATGCATAATACGGTGACCAATGTGCGTGAGCTGGAAAGAAACACCTCTGCGCCAGTGTTAGGGATTGTACCCTCTTATGACAAAGAGAAAATGCCGGTTTCCAAACTGGTAGTCAATCAGAATCCTAAATCGGCGTTGAGTGAGTCTATCAGGTCTATCCGGACAAACCTGGAGTTTTTGAGTTCAGGAAAGAAGAAGCGCATCATTTCTATCACCTCTACCATTAGTGGGGAAGGGAAGACGTTTGTTGCGTCCAACCTAGGTGGGATTATTGCTATGTCAGGTCAGAAAGTAATACTGCTTGACCTGGATATGCGTAAGCCAAAAGTACATATTGCTCTAGATGGTGATAACATCAAGGGAATGAGTACAATACTTATTGACAAGCACACTATTGCAGACTCAATTCAAAGAACCTCTATTGCGGGTTTAGACTTTATTTCTGCAGGCCCTACTCCTCCCAATCCCTCAGAACTGATCATGTCTCAACGGTTTGATGAGATGCTGCAGGAGTTGCATCAGGAGTATGATGTCATCATTGTAGATAGCCCGCCGGTGGGGCTGGTGACAGACGGGGTGCTGATTATGCGAAAAGCAGATATTCCATTATTCATTGTGCGGGCTAATTATTCTAAGAAGGCCTTCTTAAAGGGAATTGATAAGGTGATTCGTACCAATCAATTGCACAACATGGCAACTATCTTAAATGATACCCAAAGTGTAAACATGTATGGCTACTCGTATGGCTACGGCTACGGGTATGGCTACGGTTACGGGTATGGGTATTATGAAGAAGAGGCAAAACCTACTTTCTCCAGTAAAATAAAATCCTTGTTTAAATAGTCTTCATGTGGGAGGGTCTTAAGCGCTTGTTCGGGGGAACCCCTGAGGTGACATCATCTTATGCCGGGCTAGTTGCAGATATGCATTCGCATTTGTTGCCGGGGCTGGATGATGGTGCCGCCACGCTGGAAGACTCGCTTCAGTTGCTGGAGGTATTGCAGCGGTTGGGGTTCAAAAAACTTTGCATGACTCCCCACATTATGGGGGACTTCTACCGGAACACACCCAGTGGGGTTAGAGAAAAACTTAACCTTCTGAAAGAGGCCACTGCTGCAAGGGGGCTCCCGCTGGAATTAAGCTGCGCTGCGGAGTATTATTTAGATGAGTGGTTTCTGGAAAAGCTGGAAGGGCCGGAAGACCTGCTCTCATTTGGAGGTGACAGAAAATTCCTTCTGATAGAAACATCCTATATTAATGAACCAGCTCAGCTTAGGCAACATGTGTTTGCCATTCAGGCGGCAGGTTATACGCCTGTTTTGGCCCACCCTGAGCGGTACACCTACTTTTACGGGCGGCTTGATGAGTTGCTGTCGCTTCGGGATGTAGGGGTATTGTTTCAAATAAACACCAATTCTATTAGTGGATATTATTCAAAGGGAGCCAGAGAAGTGGCTAAACAGCTGATTCAGCGACAGGCAGTGGAGTTTTTGGGGACCGATACCCACTCTATGAGACATACCCGGGTTTTGGAGCGTACGTTAGCTGAGCCTCTGCTGGCACAAGCGCTTAAGCTTCCTCTTTTGAATTCTACCCTTTAATTCCTCCCTCTTTGAAAAAAGTTTTGCTTACCGGAGGCACAGGTCTGATAGGCCATTTCCTTTTAATGCGGTTACTGCAGGAGGGGCACACTGTGAAAGCGTTGGTCAGGAATACCGTAAGTGAGGTCAGGCACAGTAACCTGGAATGGCTGCAGGGAGACATATTGGACCCTTTGTTGATAAGAGATTTAGTAGCAGAGGTAGATGAGGTGTACCATTGTGCTGGGTTTGTGTCATACGCTCCGCAGGATGTGGGGCTTTTGCAGCAAATAAATGTGGCCGGAACTACAAATGTGGTAGATGCCTGTTTAGAAAACCCTTCTGTCCGGTTGTGTTATGTGAGCTCTATTGCGGCTATTAACAGAAGGAAAGGGGAGAAAGTGATTCAGGAGAAGGCACAGTGGGACCCCGCAGTTGAACGGTCTGCCTATGCCGTCTCTAAGCATTATGGGGAGATGGAGGTATGGCGCGGTGTCTCAGAGGGTTTGAAGGCTGTCATTGTGAACCCCTCTATTGTTTTAGGGCCCCGTGACTGGAGCCGTAGCAGCACGCAGCTTTTTAAATATGTGGCAGAGGAGCGGGCCTTCTACAGCCATGGCTATGGCAACTTTGTAGATGTACGGGATGTAGTAGAAGCAATGGTGCGGTTGATGAACGGGAAACAATGGGGCGAGCGGTTTATCTTGAATGGTCACCAGCTCTCCTATGTGGATTTCTTTCGGCAAGTGGCACAGACCATGAATAAAAAGGCACCTTACCTATTAGTGCCAAACTGGATCACCGAGTTGGTATGGCGGGTAGAAGCAGTGAGGGGGAAATTAACAGGAACTAGACCTCTAATTACAAAAGAAACAGCCCGTATAGCCAAAGAAGAACACTTCTATAGTAATGAAAAAGTAAAAGAAGCAACTGGAATGTCTTTTCGGCCGTTGCAGGAAACCCTGCTTTGGTGTAGTCGGCAGTTAGTTTCTAAAGGTTCTGCTTAAACCTGGAAATTGTGAATGTGAACGCTGGGTAGCACCAGTAAGTGAAGCGAAACTAAATTAAATGAACGATAATTTCAATGAATTCTCTGGCGAAGATTTAGACCTGATTCAGCGGTTTGAAAGCATGCAGGAGAATAATGGGGCTGTGTTCTTTGATCTTTCAGATTTTGAGACGATCATAGACTACTATGCCAATAACTTTAATTACAGCCAGGCCCTCAAGGCCTGTGACGCTGGTATTGCCCAGTATCCGTTCTCATCAGAGTTGCTCATAGATAAAGCCCAGGTGTTAGCTATGTTGGGCGCGTTTGATGAGGCTTTGGCTCTGGTTGAAGAAGTGGCGCTAAGAGAGCCCCAGAACGAAGACATTGCCCTTACCAGAGGAATCATCTTTAACCAGAAGGGTGATTTTGCGTTAGCCATTGACTGTTTCAAAGAGGCTGCTGAAAACTCAGAGGTCAAAGACGACATCTTCTTTAACATTGGTTTGTCTTATCAGAGCTGGGGTAAGTTCAAATCAGCCATGAAGTACTATAAGAAGAGCCTCAGCCTTAACATTGAGAATGAACTGGCGCTACAGGAACTCCTCTATTGTTTAGAAATCACTGGAGATGGTGAGCAGGTGGTTTCCTTCTTTCAGGAGTTTGTAGACGCAGATCCTTACTCGGCCATGGCGTGGTTCAACCTTGGGCTTACCCACAGCCGTCTGGGCAATTATGAAAAGGCCATTGCCGCCTATGAGTATGCCACCCTCATCAAATCTGATTTTGCCGCCGCCTTTGTCAATATGGCCAATAGCTATGTGTACTTAGGCGAGTTCTCAAAAGCCATTGAAGCATTCAAAGCGGCTAATGAGCTTGGTGAGCCCAATGCAGACATTCTCTGTAACATAGGAGAATGTTATGAGAAGCTGTCACAGTGGGATCTGGCCCATAAGTATTATCAAAAAGCTATTGACCTTTCTCCGGAAATGGACGAGGCGTGGTTTGGCATAGGCATTGTGCTGGATCTGCAGGGAAGATGGCTGGAGGCGGTGCATTATTACCGCAAAGCACTCACCTTCTATGCTGAGAACCCTGATTACTGGCTCGCCCTGGCCGCGGCTGAGTACCAGTTGGGGAATATCATCTCCAGTGTAGAAGCCTATGAGCAGGCAAGTATTCTGGCTCCTGAGAATAAAGATATCTGGCTTAACTGGTCTATCATCTTGTATGAACAGGGCAATTATGAAGGCGCTATTGACTTATTGCAGAATGCAGTAGAACTCCAGCCAGACGAGGCCGAACTTCACTACCGGCTGTGCGCGTACAGTTTAGCGGCAGGAAAATATAAACAGGCATACAATTATTTGGAAAATGCCTTAATTTTGAATTTTGAGAAGCATACGCTTTTATTTGAATTCTTTCCTGAACTTGAGTCGCAGAAAGCCCTGGCGCGCCTGATTGACCAATACCGCAAATAGTACCTTCATGAATTACGAACTTACCCAAGTACCCGAACGCACCGCTAAACCTAGAGAAAGTGGTTTTACCATGGCCATGGACAAAGGACTTAGCCTCAGAGAGGCTGAAAACTTTGTAGAAGTGTCTGGGGAGTTTGTAGATATTGTGAAGTTAGGCTGGGCTACCTCTTATGTGACCCCTAACCTGGATAAGAAAATCGCCATTTTTCATGAGGCGGGAATTCCTGTGTACTTTGGAGGCACCCTCTTTGAAGCCTTTATTGTACGGGGGCAGTTTGATGATTACCGTAGGCTTCTAGATAAGTATAACCTTTCTTACGCAGAAGTTTCTGATGGTTCCATTGATATGGACCATGAGCTGAAGTGCAAGTATATTAGAACCTTGGCTGAACAGGTGACAGTGTTGTCTGAGGTAGGTTCTAAAGATGCTGAGAAAATCATCCCGCCTTATAAATGGATCAGCCTGATGCAGGCTGAACTGGACGCTGGTGCCTGGAAGGTAATTGGGGAGTCAAGGGAAGCTGGCAATGTAGGGCTCTTTAGATCAACAGGGGAGGTAAGAAGCGGTCTGGTAGAGGAGATCCTGACAAAGATTCCGTTTGAGAAGATTATCTGGGAAGCCCCTCAGAAAGCACAGCAGGTGTTTTTTATAAAATTGCTGGGTGCCAATGTGAACTTGGGGAATATAGCCCCCAATGAGATCATTCCCTTGGAAACCATACGCTTAGGCCTGAGGGGAGATACCTTCAGCCATTTCTTAGATACCAAGTCGCTGGAGAAACTAGTATAGTCGTTACCCTTATTCTTTTCCCCTCATGGAGCTTCTCCGGCAGTTTTTAGATTTCTTTCTTCATCTTGACCAACACCTGAGCCAGATCATCTCTGAGTATGGCGTCTGGACCTATATTATTCTGTTCCTGATTATCTTCATTGAAACAGGGGTGGTGGTCATGCCTTTTCTGCCGGGAGACTCCCTGCTTTTCGCGGCCGGCGCCTTTGCCGCCACGGGTGTGCTGAATGTCTGGTTGCTGTTGCTGCTGCTGTTTATTGCTGCTTTCCTGGGAGATACACTCAATTACGCCATCGGCAATTATTTTGGCCCCAAAGTGTTCAGGCGAGATTACCGGTTCTTAAAGCGGGAGCACCTGCTCAAGACCCAGGCCTTTTATGACCGGCATGGGGGCAAGACAATCATCTTTGCCCGGTTTATTCCCATCATCAGAACCTTTGCCCCTTTTGTGGCGGGGGTAGGCACCATGAAGTACAGCAAGTTCCTGTCTTATAACGTGATTGGGGGCTTTTTATGGGTGGTGGGCTTCATTGCGGCAGGTTTTGTGTTCGGCAACATTCCGGCGGTTAAGAAAAATTTCACCCTGGTGGTGTTTGGGATTATCCTGGTCTCCGTGATTCCGCCTATCTATGAGTTGGTGAAGCAGAAATTCAGCAAGCGTTAAAAACAGGTAGATAGAATTCTGCCAGTCATTTCTTCTATGGAAAACGAATATGGTTTGGTTGGCTACAAACTCAGCCACTCTTTTTCCCAGAGCTATTTTACAGAGAAGTTCAGGACAGAAGGTATCGTCAACAGCGTGTACCATTTGTTTGAGCTGAACAGCATTCTGGATTTCCCCCGGTTAATTGCCAGCCACCCTAACCTGAGGGGGTTAAACGTTACTATTCCCTACAAAGAAGCTATCATCCCTTTTCTAGACGGGTTAGAAAGTGCGGCCGCTCAGATAGGGGCAGTCAACGTCATTAAGTTTGAAAACGGCAAACTGATAGGGCATAACTCAGACTACCAGGGGTTCATGCAGTCTCTGCAGAACTTCTATCCCTGCTATCCGCACTCCCAGGCGCTGGTGTTGGGCACGGGCGGTGCCGCCAAAGCAGTGCTGGCCGCCCTAGAGTACCTGAACATCTCCTACAGGTTGGTTTCCAGAACCAGCCAGGCAGGCATGTTAACCTATGAAGAGCTTACCCCCGGTGTCATGGCTTCGGTTTCTTTGATCATCAATGCCTCGCCGGTAGGTACGTTCCCCAAGGCAGATGTGGCTCCTGCCATACCGTATGAACTGCTGTCTTCTCACCATTACCTGTATGACCTGGTGTACAACCCCGCTGAAACGCTTTTCCTGAAACTTGGAAAGGAGAGGGGGGCCAAAACCAGCAACGGCTTTGAGATGCTGTGCTTACAGGCAGAAGTAGCCTGGGAAATCTGGAACAGTTAGTTCTGTTTTTCGGGCATGTTTTCAGAAAACAGCGAAAAACAGAACCAAAGATATTGCCCTGGAAGTGCCTGAGTTCATCAGAGAGAAGTACGGGTAATCCGCCAGCAGAGCTAGCCTTGCCTATATAGCTACAGGTGAGGAGGCTGGTTTGTCAAGCCCTTTGGGAGAACAATAGAAAGAGCCGTAGGCTATAATTTTATATGAAGCGAAATTTTTAAACGAAAGGAATACAATATCAAAGCTGTTTAGAGATTTCTGGCTTATCCAGGGCACAGGCATTTGCTGGTGCGGTACGGGAGCACCCTGTTTCTGGGCTGTTTTCTGAAAAGTAGCCCAGAAACGTCGGCCACGGCAAATGCCAGCGCCCTGGATAAGCCCTCCCAGACAGATAAGGGAGAAACTCTGAACAGGTTCATTTTATAAAATACACTTCTGCCGTTCCTATTCATGGACAAGCTGCACTAGAGCGCATCAAGAATTTTTTCAATTCTTTCTGGCCTCATGCAACCTTTGCTCCCGCAAGGGAATCTCAGGAATAGATGAGCATTCAGTAAACCCCCTGTTGAAACTTTTTCAGTCACAGAATCCTACCGAAGCCGACCTTCTTAAAGAGGCCATTGCCGGTAAAAGGGAAGCACAGCGCCTGCTTTACCAACGCTACGCCAGCAAGATGCTGGCTGTGAGCAAGCGCTACGCCCGTACAGATTTTGAGGCTGAAGATATTCTGCAGGATGCCTTTATGAAGGTGTTCACCCATCTGAAAAATTTTAAAGGGGAGTGTCCTGTAGAGTTCTGGATTAAAAGAATTGTGATCAACACCGCCCTTAAGCACCAGCGCAGCAACCGCCACCTAATGGTCACCGACCAGGAGGAGGAATGGGAGGAGGCCTCTGAGCAGGACTGCTTTGATAGTCAATACGGTTATGAAGAATTATTGGAACTAGTACGAGAGTTGCCGCCCCGGTATCAGGCTGTTTTCAACCTGTATGCCATTGAGGGTTTCTCCCACAAAGAGATTGGGGAGATGTTAGAGATCACTGAGAGTACTTCTAAGTCACAATACTCCCGCGCACGTGCCAGCTTACGCCAGGCGCTCCTGCGGTTAACACGCCAGTACCATGAAAAAGTCACCGGCTGAAAGAAAGACAGACAGATCAATGGAGGACATTTTCAGAGAAGGCTTTGAAGGTGTTGAAAGCATGCCGTCCTCCAAAATCTGGGAGAACCTGGACCGGGAGCTTGACAACCAGGAACTGAACCGCTATAGAAAGCAGGTAATCTGGTACAGATCAGTTGCCGCCGCGTGCCTGCTGCTGCTCTGTGCCTCTGGTCTGTTCTTTTGGCGCTACCAACCCGCCGGTTCCAACCAATTGGGAGATGCCGCTTTAGTTGCAACACCTGGAGCTGAAGACCCACTGGGAGCAGTGGCCGTGGAACAAAGGGACTTGTTACATCCCCCACGTCAGGCAGAGGGGCAGGTGGCTTCTGTTTCTGAGCCGTTTTCTGAAAAACAGGCCAAAAACAGAAAAATTCCGCAAGCCCCACCAACCGCTCTCGCACTGACCGGCAAAGGGTTTTCTTCACAAGCAGTTCTGGAAAAAGGTACTGTTAACAAGGCTAACGCAAAAAGGAATACTAGGGAAGCCGTTGTGGTAGCATCTGTTTTTGAGGAAAAACAGGCCCCCATAAGGGGTATTGCAGGCGAGAAAACAGAAATATCAGGGGCAGAAGTGGCCGTGGGGGCGTTGAAAGCGGCCCCTGAACCTACAGGAGCCATGGCCGGTGCACCAGAAAGAAACCCTACAGCCTTGGGGGCAGACTCACTTTCAGTACCCAGAGCCGCCACAATTTTGGCACAGAAGAAGGCAGAGGTGGCAGAGGGCTTGAACCCCACACCTGAACCTGCGGGCAAGAAGGAAGACCAGCAAGGCCCCCGCGGGGGAAGATGGAGCCTGGCCATGGCCTATGTGCCTCAGTACGCCTATACTCCGGCCTCCTTGGGTTCTAATGCTGCCCAGGCAGACGCCCCCCTTAACATGGCTGCCCAGCCCCGGCTCTATGAACAATACCAGGAGGCGGTAGATGAATATAACAAGACCTATACCCCCGGCTACTCTTACAGCGCCATGGTAGGGGCAAGTTATAAACTGAATGATAAATGGCAGGTAGAAGGGGGGCTGTTGTACTCTCAGAACGAAGCCAGCACCCATCATACCCTGCTCATCAGAAGCAATGGCATGCGAGAGAATTCCCTCCAGGCCGGGTTGGTAGTTGCCAAGGCAGAAGCTATCTTCAGCAATGCCACCAGAGAAATGGCAGGCGGGAATGTCATGTCCATCACCCGTACAGACGAGTACAACATCAAGTACAAGTTCCAGCAAGTGGGGGTGCCTGTCAGGCTTGCCTACAGACATGACATTAATAAGCTTTATGCGTTTGCCTCCGGCGGGTTGAACCTGAGTCTGATGATCAGGAACAGTATCACCCCAGACAATGAGATGGTGGAGGCCGTGCAGTACAAGTTTCAGGATGAGGAGTCACCGTTCAGGGCATGGCAGTGGGCCGTGGCTACCTCAGTGGGCTTGGGGTATGACCTCAACAGAATGATGAGTGTGGTGGCTGGGCCGGAACTGACCTACTCTATCACCCCCATTTTGAAAGGAGATCAGCAAAGCACAGACAACTACAAAATAGGAGTAAGTGTTGGCGCCAGATGGCGTATCTCCAGATAATAGAAATAACCAGGCATTATACACACCGCATAGGGGTTTCCCTTAAGTTGTTTGTCTTATAAAAAGATAGCCAGATTTTATTACGTTTTTGCAATGAATACTACTTACACTCTCTCAAAAGTGGTGAGAACTTGGCTGCTGCTGCTTTCTGTGCCTTTATACATGGGAACAGCTGCTCTTTGGATGAAAGAGGAGATTAAATTTGTGCTGGGGGAGAAGGAGGAAACAACGTTTGCTCTTTCTCAGAAAGAAGAGTTTCCCAAACCTGTGGTCACGAAAGTCTCACAGGCGAAAAGAGTGCTGGTGCCTTAACTGTTCCTTTTTCATAGAATCTGGTAAGTAGAAGAATACGCGTACATGCACAAAATAAAGGGAAGTCTTGCCTGCTTGCTGTTGCTCATAGGGGCAGCCGGGTGCAGTGAAGAGGAAGTGGCAAGTGACTGTTATCCCGCAGTGGTGAAAGATCAGGGTTGCGGAACCGTGTTGGCCATTCTGGATGTAAGGGCTGCTGAGGTGCTGGGGGTAAAACCCAAGGATGATTCTGTGTGGGTCAATACATTCAGTCTGCCGCCGGTGTATCAGGTGCCAGGCAAGAGGTTATTTGTAAGGGTAGCCAACGTGCCCAAGAATGAAACCCCCTCCTGCCCGGGTTTTATTCCCGTTGTGTACCCCCACGTACGACTCCTGAGCTTTCAGGAGGCCCCTTGCCAGTAGACACAGTTGCCTTTTAGCAGGGCCAAAGTGAGAATACGTTCAAACACTAAGATAACCTCTACATACAAACCTATATTGCAAAAAACGCCGCTTTACCCAAAGCGGCGTTTTTTGCTTCATTTGAGAAATATAACCCAAAAACGCTACTTTCTTTAGCAAATGCTAAACTCTATTGCGGCAGTAGGTGTTATAAAACGTTACCTTTGAGTGTAAATCTTCACGTATGAAGTTCCAATTAACATCAGAATTCAAACCCACCGGCGACCAGCCCCGGGCCATTGCCCAACTGGTGGAGGGTGTCAATAACGGCGAGCCCGCCCAGGTACTGCTGGGCGCAACCGGCACCGGTAAAACCTTTACCGTAGCCAATGTGGTGCAGCAGGTGCAGAAGCCCACGCTGGTGCTGTGCCACAACAAAACCCTGGCCGCGCAGCTGTACGGTGAGTTCAAACAGTTCTTTCCCAACAACGCGGTGGAGTACTTCATCTCGTACTATGACTACTACCAGCCCGAGGCCTACATCGCTTCCTCTGATGTCTTCATTGAGAAAGACCTGGCCATCAACGAGGAGATTGAGAAGCTGCGGCTGCACGCCACCTCGGCGCTGTTGTCTGGGAGGCGAGATGTGATAGTGGTGGCCTCGGTGAGCTGTATCTACGGTATCGGTAACCCAGAGGAGTTCGGGAAGAACGTGATTCCGTTGGCGCCGGGCATGAAGGTGAGCCGCAACAACCTGCTCTACCAGTTCGTGTCCATTCTCTACAGCCGCACCGAAGTAGAATTCACCCGCGGTACGTTCCGGGTGAAGGGCGATACCGTGGATATTTTTCCGGCCTACGCCGATTTCGCCTACCGCATTTACTTCTGGGGCGACGAGATTGAGTCTATCCAGCGCATTGATCCGCAGTCTGGCAAAAAAATAGCGGATGAGGAGAGCATTTCCCTGTTCCCGGCCAACCTCTTCGTGACGGGCAAAGACACGCTTAACCAAGCCATCAACGAGATTCAGTTTGACATGGTGGCCCAGCACGAGTATTTCCTGAAAGAAGGTCGTGACGGGGAAGCAAAACGCATCAAGGAGCGTACCGAGTTTGACCTGGAGATGATCAGAGAACTGGGTTACTGCTCCGGTATTGAGAACTACTCGCGCTACTTTGACCGCCGCGAGCCGGGTGCTCGCCCGTTCTGTCTACTGGATTACTTCCCCGATGATTTCCTGATGGTGATTGACGAGAGCCACGCCACCTTGCCGCAGGTGCGCGCCATGTGGGGCGGTGACCGTTCCCGTAAAACCGCGCTGGTAGAATACGGCTTCCGGCTACCCGCCGCCATGGACAACCGTCCGCTCACCTTCAACGAGTTTGAGAGCGTGATGCACCAGGTCATCTTCGTGAGCGCCACGCCCGGCGATTACGAGATCCAGAAATCTGAAGGCGTGGTGGTGGAGCAGATCATCCGCCCAACCGGCCTGCTGGACCCTGAGATTGAGATCAGGCCCAGCCAGAACCAGATTGACGACCTGCTGGATGAGGTGGACAACCGCATCAAACGCGGTGACCGTATTCTGGTGACCACCCTCACCAAACGCATGGCCGAGGAGCTCACCAAGTACATGGAGCGCCTCAACATCAAGGTAAAATACATTCACTCCGAGGTGAAGTCACTGGAGCGGGTGGAGATCCTGCGCGAACTGCGCCTGGGTATTATTGACGTGCTCATTGGCGTAAACCTGCTCCGCGAAGGCCTGGATTTACCCGAGGTTAGCTTAGTCGCCATCTTGGATACCGACAAAGAAGGCTTCCTGCGCGACCAGCGTTCCCTCATCCAGACCATCGGCCGCGCCGCCCGTAACGAGAACGGCAAAGTACTCATGTACGCCGACCGTATCACCGGTTCCATGCAGCGCGCCATTGATGAAACCAACCGCCGGAGAGCCACCCAGATGGAGTACAACCTGGAGCACGGCATTACGCCGCGCACGGTGTACAAATCCAAGGAAGCCATCATGGAACAAACCTCCGTGGCCGACTCCAATAAACGGGAACCTAAGGTGTACGCCGGTCCAGACGAAAGCCTGATGTCGGTGGCCGCTGACCCGGTGGTGCAGTACATGAAGAAGGACGAGCTGGAGAAAGTGATCAAGAAAACCGAGAAGCAGATGGAAGCCGCCGCCAAAGAGCTGGACTTCCTGCAAGCTGCTAAGTTCAGAGATGAACTGGCCGAACTCCGTAAGCTGTTGAAAAGCAAACGTGACTAGTGCCAAGCTCCTATTTTAGGCCTGAAATCAGAAAAGCAGCCTTAAAACGGAGTTGGCGGAGACACTCGCAGGAGCTGCGCACACTACGAGGTCGTTTGAGTCACCGCTTTTGCTGTTTCAAACCTCACAGGTTTTTAAAACCTGTGAGGTTTTTTTGTGTGATAAGCAGAACCCACCCAGAAAATGGTTTATTCATGCCGCTAAGATTTACCAACGGTGCCTGCTCCAAAGACCTCGTAGCGTGCGCAGCTCCTGCGAGCGTCTCCGCCAACAGCCTCTCTGATTAACTCAGAAAGTCAGGGAAGACACCTCCACGCCATAGGAAGAAACTCCGTTTTTGACCTGTTTTCAGAAAAACACCTCCAAAACAGAAAGCCTAACTGGCGCGAGTCTTCAGACTCGTGACAAAGGATGAAGCGAGTCTCCAGACTCGCCGGGAACCACAGGCATTTCTTTCCGTTGCGTTATCTGCCGCTGAAAAGATTGCTCCATGCGCACTTTCGCTGCCAGGCAGCGAGGAGAGTCAGAGACTCCCCGGTATCCGGAGACACGAGTCAGAGACTCGCGCCAGTGGTTAGCAATTGACAATTGCTGTTTTGGAGCCGTTTTTCCAAAAACAGGCCAAAAACGCAAAAGCCCCCTCTCCATGGGAGAGGGGGTTGGGGGTGAGGTCACTTAAATCAACTTATCCGGCGTGATAGGTAACTCACGAATCCGTTTGCCCGTGGCGTTGAAGATGGCGTTGGCAATAGCGGGGGCTACGCCGATGATCGCGATCTCGCCGATGCCTTTGGTGCCGTTCGGGTTGTTGATGAGGTCCGGTTTGTTCACAAACAACGACGAAATATTGGGTGCGTCGGCGTGGACGGGCACGTGGTACTCAGCTAAGTCTTTGGTCACGTACCGCCCGAATCGGTGGTCCATCACGGCGCCTTCGGTGAGGGCCATGCCGATGCCGCCCACTGCGCCGCCTATCATTTGGTTGCCGGCCGTCTTGGCGTTGATGATGGTACCGGCATCGGCGCAGGAAACCATGTTGGTCACTTTGATCTGACCCGTGAGCGGATGCACCTGCACCTCGGCGAAATGCACTGAGTAGGAGTACATGGAGTATTTCTGCCGCAGGCTGGCATCGGGGGTAGATTCCTCGGTAACTTCCAGCTCCGGTAAATTCTGCTGCTTCAGGATATCGGCGAACGAAAGCCGCGCCGAAGGGGAGGCCGTCATGGAAACGTAGCCGTCTTTGAACGTGAGGTTCTCCACGGTGGCGCCTTTGAAGCTGGTATCGGCGTTGCCGGCCACCATGCTGGTCAGCCGCTGCTTGAGTGCTTGGCTCGCGGCATGCACCGCCGAGCCAACTGTAGCCACCGTCGCCGACCCGCCCTGGCTGGGCGAAGGTGGGTACAAAGAACTACCCAACTCAAACACAATCTTCTCAGGCGGCAACCCCAGGTTCTGCGCGGCAATCTGCACCATGGCTGTTCCAGTGCCCGGACCAATATCCGTCGTGGCGCTTTGCATCACCAGCGTGCCGTCTTTGTGCAGGGTAGCTTTCACTTTGGCCCGACCGCGGTTCGCCCCGAAGGTGCCCACGCCCATGCCGTAGCCTACCAGCCATTCGCCGTTTTTCACCATGCCGGGTTTGAGTTGGCGTTTGCTCCAGCCAATCCGTTCGGCCCCCATCTGCATGGCTTCTTTGAGGTATTTGGTGGACCAGGGCAGGTTTTTCTCGGGGTCTTTGTCGGTGTGGTTAATCAAGCGGAATTCCAGCGGGTCCATGCCCAACACAAACGCCATCTCGTCCAGCGCACTTTCCAGGGCGAAAGCCCCGGTGGCCTCGCCGGGACCGCGCATCCAGATGGGCGTGCTCACGTCCAGCGGCAGGATGCGGTAACGGGTGGTCACGTTGGGGCTGGTGTACATCATGCGCGTCTGTTGCAAGGTAGACTCGGTGAACTCCTCGTAGGTAGACGTCTGCCCGATGGCCTCGTGCGTGATGGCGGTGATTTTTCCGTCTTTGGTGGCGCTCATGCCCACCTTCTGCCAGGCGTGCGGCCGGTAGCCCACCATGGTGAACATCTGCTCGCGCGTCAGCATCAGTTTCACGGGGCGGTTTACTTTTTTTGCGGCCATGATGGCGGCGGTCTCGTGCGGCCAGGTGTGCAGCCCGTTCCCGAAGGCCCCGCCCACAAACGTGGCAATCACCTTCACGTTCTCCACCGGGATTTTCCAATCTTTGGCAAAAGCGTTCTGCGTACCCATCACGGCCTGGGTTTTGTCATAGACGGTGAGTTTGTCGGCGGCCTCCCAGTGCGCGATGATGGACTGCAACTCCATGGGGTTGTGGAATTCCGTGGGAATCACATACTCGCTTTCAATCTTCAGCGGCTCGGTTTTATACGCGTCTTCTTTGCCGCGCACGTAATCACCCAGCGGGTGTTTGGGGTTGCGTTTGGCGGCGGTGGGCAAGAACGCTTGGCAGTGTTCTTGTTGAAATCGGTGGCGTGCTTTTCCTCGTTGTACTGCGCTTTCACCAGCTTGGCTGCGTACATGGCGCGCTCCAAGGTGTCGGCTACCACTACGGCAATGGGGTGGTCGTTGAAGTTGATTTGGTTGTCAATGAAGAGCTGGAGCGGCTGCCCCACAGGCTTGGGCTCAGTAGGGTGCGCGGCCTGCGCGTAGCCGGGCACTTTGGGCGCATTCTGGTAATGCAGCACCGCCAGTACGCCCGGCGCATTCTCGGCTCGTTTGGTATCCAGGCTTTTGATGCTGCCTTTGGCGATGGTGCTGCCCACCAACACGGCGTGCGCCATGTTGGGCAACTCGTATTCAGCGGAGTATTTGGCGGCACCCGTTACTTTCAGGCGACCATCTACCCGGTCCATGGGCTTACCAACGGTATCTTGGAAGAAATAATCTTTCATAAGGAAGAAGTGTTAAGCAACGCCCGATGCGTTTTTCAGGGCCTGTACAATGGTGTTAGGGCCTAAAGTGAGTTTGAATTTATTGTGTTCAAAGGCTTTCGCGCCACGCATGGCCAGCTGGGCGGCTTGCCGGAAGGTGGCTTCAGTGGCGGGTTTCCCGGCCAGAAACTGTTCGGCCTCGTTCAGTCGCCACGGTTTGTGCGCCACGCCGCCCATCGCCAACCTAGCCGATTTGATGGTACTGCCGTCCAAGTCCAGCGCTGCCGCCACCGAAACCAGGGCAAAGGCATATGAGTTGCGGTCCCGCACCTTGAGGTAATTGACGTTTTTGGTATAGGGGTTCTCCGGAACATCCACGGCCATAATCAACTCGCCTTGTTGCAGGTTGGTGTGGATTTGGGGCGTGTCGCCGGGCAGGCGGTGGAACTCCGCGAATGGGATTTTTCTATCGCCTTTGGGGCCGGAAACCAGCACGACGGCATCCAGCGCCACTAACGCCACGTTCATGTCTGAGGGGTTCACGGCAATGCATTTGTCACTGTGCCCGAAGATGGCATGCATGCGGTTGTAGCCTTCCAGCGCGCCGCAGCCGGTGCCCGGTTCGCGTTTGTTGCAGGGCATGGCCGTGTCATAGAAATACGGGCAGCGCACGCGTTGCATCATATTCCCGCCCACGGTGGCCATGTTCCGGAGCTGCGCCGAGGCGCCCGCGTTCAAGGCCTGCGCCAACAGCGGATGTTTCTCCAGCACCAGTTTATCCTCGGCCACGGCTCCGTTCAGCGCCAGAGCGCCAATGCGTACGTTTCCGTTTTCCCGCTCTATTTTCCGGAGCGGCAATTTGTTGATATCCACCAGTTTCTCGGGGTTCATGACGCCGCGCTTCATGAGGTCCACCAGGTTGGTGCCTCCGGCAATGAACACCGCCGACTGGTCTTTGGCTACCGTGTCAATGGCCGCCTTGGGTTTGCTGGGCTTTACGTATTGGAACTGAATCATACCCGCTGCCCTCCGTTTTTAACTTCTTTGATGGCGTTCACAATGTTGGGGTAAGCGCCGCACCGGCAGATGTTCCCGCTCATGTACTCACGGATTTCCTCGTCAGAATCGGCGTGGCCTTCCCGTACGCAGGCTACCGCGCTCATAATCTGGCCCGGCGTGCAGTAACCGCACTGGAAACCGTCATGCTTGATGAACGCTTCCTGCATGGGGTGCAGTTTGTCGCCGTTGGCAAGGCCCTCAATGGTGGTCACTTCTTTGCCGTCTACCATGGCCGCCAGCGTTAGGCAAGACAGAACGCGCTGTCCGTCTACGTGCACGGTGCAGGCGCCGCACTGGCCGTAGTCGCAGCCTTTCTTGGTGCCGGTCAGGTGCATCTGTTCGCGCAGCAAGTCCAGCAGCGTGGCCCGCGGCTCTATAGACAGTTTGTGTTTTTTGCCGTTAATGCCTAGCGTCACTTTCACCTGCTCAAACACGGCGGCTACTTTCTCCTCAAACTTCAGTTCGGCGGCTTTGATGGCTGCGCTGGGAGCCAGGGCCAGGGCCGTCAAGAGCGAGGATTGCTTCAGGAACGTGCGTCGGGCATCTGAATGTTGAGGCCCGTTCTCCTCTTCAGGAAGTTTTTTTTCGGGGAATTTATCGGAAGACATATAAATGTGCGGTGGATTTCTGGTTTAACCTACTAGTATACGCAGGTACGTCCTTAGAAAGTGTATAAATAAGGACTGAATCCAGACGAATTTCCACCGCTCAAATACTTGTTACGGGATTCCAGTTTGGGGCTGATTTCAGAAAAACGGCCCCTAAACGCAACGCTGACCTCGGTTTATCCGGAGCGGGATTCTCCTTTGATATTCTGGCCTGTATCTTTGGGTAAAAAACGCCGTATGTCCGCTCACTCCACCAATACCTTCACCTTCCGCCGCGGCACTTCCGCTGATGCATCTTTGCTCGCCGATTTAGGCTGGCGCACCTTTGATGAGACCTTCGCGGCCTACAACAAACCCGAGGACATGGAAGCCTTTCACTTTACCATGTACACCCCGGAACTTCAGGCCGCTGAACTAGCCGACCCGCACACCACGTTCCTGATTGCTGAAGCCGAGGGCGAGGCCGTGGCCTACGTGAAATGGAATACCGCCCCGGCTCCCGCCGAAATCTCCGGAAAAAAGCCGTTCCAGATCAGCCGCCTGTACCTCCTGCAAGCCTGGACCGGCCGAGGGCTAGGCGATACGTTGATGAAAATGAGCTTAAAACGCGCCCAGGAGCACGGACATGACGTGGTATGGCTCACCGTGTGGGAAAGCAACGACCGCGCTATTAGATTCTATCAGAAATACGGGTTCCAGGAAGCCGGAGAGCTGGAGTTTGTGCTGGGTGAAGATGTGCAGCGTGATCTGTACATGCAGCGATGGGTATAAGCTAATGGCGCAGACGCTCGCAGGTCCTCCGGACGCTACGAGGTCTTTGGAGCAAACGCTTTCGGTTCTCGTATAGTGATAGATGCAAAAGACGAAGGATTTAGAGCCTTGTAAGTTCTACCATATTTATACGCGAGGCAATAACAGCGAATCAGTTTTCGTAAATCAAGAAAGCTACTTGTATTTCCTGCAGCTATACCGGAAATATGTAGCCCCGTTTGTGCATACCTACTGCTATTGTCTGTTGCCTAATCATGTGCATTTTCTGATTCAGGTCAAGGAAGCGGAGGCTTCTTAAAGAGAAGCGAGCAAAACCAAGAGTTCATTCCGGTAAGTCATCAAAGGCAATGGGGGACATTTACTTAACGCTTTCACAAAAGCGATGAACATCCGCTATGGGAGAGTAGATAGCCTGTTTCAGAAGCGCTTCAGAAGGAAAGAGGTTACCTCCGAGGCATACTTTACACGCCTGATTTTCTACATTCATTTCAATCCACAGCACCACGGCCTGATTCAGGACTTCAAGGATTGGCCCTATTCGTCCTATCATAGCCTCTTATCTAAGAAGACCACCAATCTTGAGCGAGACACAGTTTTAGAATGGTTTGGCGACAGGGAACACATGGAGAGATTCCATCGAGAAGACGCTGATTTCCGCATCATTACCCCTCTTATCGAAGAAGACGAACTGTAATACCGCCTACTCAAAAGACCTCGTAGCGTCCAGAGGACCTGCGAGCGTCTGTGCCAACCTCCTCATACCACCAATAACCCGCGCTCCCGCAAATCCAGCCACGTATCCGTAATCAGAAACTCCTGGAAGGTGAATTGCTGCCCCTCAGGGTAATCAGATGCTAGGTCTTTTAAAAGATATTTGGTGCCGAGGTCTTCTGACAAACGTGTGAGCCAGGTGTGCAGCCATTGGCCCACTTCGGGCGAGGTGCGGATTTCGTATCCCTCGGTTTTCTCCGTGAAGGTGAGCAGGGCGTTCTGGAAGGTGCGGCCTTTCTTCGTTTTGGTCACTACTTCTAGTTCAGGCGCATTGCCCAGCCACAACACCCGAAGGTTCTGCTTCTCAGAATCAGGTTTACCTATAGCTTCCACGGCTTGCGCAATCATATTTCTTGGGTGCGAGGCCCGTGGAACCTTGAAATCAAACCAGAACGAAAGCGGTTCTTCCAACCCGATGCCGTGCATGTAGTTGTACAGTGCCTTCGCCAAACCCGCGCCATAAAGTTCATGGTCCGCGCCTTGCGGGTCCTCGTGCCAGAGGTCATTATCTGCAAACAAACCGGGCTCCGGGCCAACTTTCACCACGCCGTATTTCTCGGGATTCTTGCCGACGGGGCTGTGGGCGGTCATGGAGAAACGGTGCCAATAGCCAGACTGAATCACGTTCTGGGCAAACAACTGCCGTACCACTTCCAGAGAGTCAATGGTTTCCTGCGCGGTCTGCGTGGGGAAGCCGTACATTAAATACGCGTGCACCATGATACCCGCGGCGGTGAAATCACGGGTCACGCGGGCCACCTGCGCGATGCTCACGCCTTTCTCCATCTTCGCCAGCAAACGGTCTGAGGCCACCTCCAACCCACCCGACACAGCAATACAGCCGCTTGCAGCCAGCAAACGACACAAATCAGCGGAGAAGGTTTTCTCGAAGCGGATGTTGCCCCACCAGGTAATTTTCACGCCTCGGCGGAGCAGTTCAATGGCTAATTCGCGCAAGGCCAGGGGCGGGGCGGCTTCGTCCACGAAGTGGAAACCGGTCTGGCCCGTCTGCGCGATAATCTGTTCAATACGGTCCACCAGCAGCGTGGCGGGCGCGGTCTCGTAGCGGGAAATATAGTCTAGGGTGATGTCACAGAAGGAGCAGCGTTTCCAGTAACATCCGTGGGCCACGGTGAGTTTGTTCCAGCGGCCGTCACTCCAGAGGCGGTGCATGGGGTTGAGCACCTCCACCACGCTCAGGTATTCAAGCAGCTTTAAATCTGTATAATCGGGGGTGCCTACCTCGGTGTGCGGAATATCGGCATCGGCGGAGCCGTTGATGTATTGTACTTCGCCGTTCAGCAACAGGAAGGTGCGTTGCAGTTGCTCCACATTTCGCTGGCCCTGGAAAAACTCTAGCAAGCGCAGCCACGGGCCTTCGCCGTCATCTAAGGTAATAAAATCGATGTATTTGAAAATGCGGGGCTCGCGCAGGCTTCTTAATTCCGTGTTGGGGTAACCGCCGCCCATGAGCGTTTTCACGTGCGGATACTTCTGCTTGATGAACTGCGCCAGCCGTAGCGCGCCGTACAGATTGCCCGGGAACGGCACGGAGAAACCCACCACATCGGGCTGCACTTCCTGCATTCGCTTGTCCAGTAAATCCAGCAAGAGTTGGTCTACCAGATTAGGCGCGATTTGCAGTTCGTTTTCCAGCGGGTCAAAAGACGTGGCGCTCAGGGCCAGTTTATCCGCGTAGCGGCTGAAGCCGAAGTGCGGGCAGACGGTTTCCTTGATTAAATCGGCTAAATCTTCTAAGTACAGCGTGGCTAGGTGCCGGGCGCGGTCGGTGATGCCCATCGTCCCGAAGGCTTCCTCCAAATCGGCTAACTGCAAAAAACGGCTCGCCTCAGGTAGAAACGCGCCCATGGCGATGGGGTGGGCCAGGGTGCTGTCGCGGCCTTGCAGGAACTTTATAACGGGCTCCACCGTGTCCAGGTACGACTTCCGCAGGCGCAGCATGCGTTGGCTGTTGTCTGACAGCTCATACGTGCCGCTGAGAATGGCTTGGAAAACTTGGTTCAGCCCTCGGCGCGAAAACAACCGCAATACCAACTCCAGCCCGAAATCGGCCTGTGTCACGTCAAAGCCCCGGCCGCGCAGAAAACCTTTGATGTAGGCGGTGGCGGGGTAGGGCGTGTTGAGCTGCGTGAGCGGCGGCGTAATGAGCAGGATTTTAGGAGCGGCGTTCAAGGGATTCAATTTTGGGCAAAGGTAGTAAAAGGAGTGCTGAGTCTTAAGTGCTGAGTCTAGCGTCAGAGTTTCCGGTTTGGGGCTACTTTTCGAAAAACAGGCCAAAAACAGAAATTACATTCTCCTGGCGCGAGTCTCCAGACTCGTGACAAAACGTGCGTGGAGTCTCCAGACTCCAATATGCACGCATTTCCGGCTGGTGGTTCCCGGCGAGTCTGGAGACTCGCGCCAGCGAATTGCTTTTTACCATTAACATCAATCAGGGACAATCAGCTATTTCAAATAGACCTCGTAGCGTCCGGAGGACCTGCGAGCGTCTATATCATTTCTGTTTTCGGCCTCATTTTCCAAAAACAGGCCGAAAACAGCGCGGATGCTGTGTCTGGACAAACAAGTGAAAAGTGCTATGAGTTCAGCCCCAGAAGTGAGCAAATTAACAGTACTGGCCTAACTGCGTAAAAAGCTTGCAGAAAAGGAAAGGAATTATGGCTGTTCGGCTCACCAAACCATTGAAAATAGTGCTCGCCCTTGTGGTGCTGCTCCTCGCGTTCCGGATTGCGTTGCCGTACCTGGTGAAAAATTACGTGAACAAAACGCTGGACGAACTGCCCGGCTACACGGGCCACGTGGAGGATATTGACATTGCTCTCATACGCGGGGCGTACCAGATTGACGGGCTGGTGCTGCTGGAGGAGAAAGGCAACCCCAAGTACCCGTTCCTGCAGATCACTGAAACCGATTTGTCTATTGAGTGGAAATCTTTGTTCAAGGGCAAGCTGGTGGGCGAGGTGATTATGACTAACCCCAGGCTGAACATTCTGGCGGGCGGCTCCAAATCAGAAGACCCCACGCTGGACCACTGGACCGAGGTGGTGAAAGACCTCATGCCCATTACCATCAACCGCTTTGAGGTGCACAACGGCCGGCTGGCGTTCCTTGATTTTTCGGCTTCGCCGGATGTGAAACTGCACCTGGAGAATCTTAGATTGACGGCGCTTAACCTGGCCAACGTGGAAGAGGTGGGGAAAAAACTCCCTTCCTCAGTGACGGCCACCGCCTCTTCCATTGGCGGCGGGGCTTTCAAGGGCAAAATGCAGGTGAACGCCCTTAAACGGATCCCAGACTTCGACGGCGATTTTCAGCTCACTGGCGTGAACCTCACCAGCCTCAATGCCTTCATCAAGGCCAACGCCAAATTTGACGTGGAGCGCGGCAAGCTAGACATGTACAGCGAACTCAAGAGCACCAACGGCCAACTGAACGGCTACATCAAACCTTTCTTTGAAGACATCAAAGTCCTGAACTGGAAGAAAGACAAGAAGGAAGGCGGTTTCCTGAGTGCCGTGAAAGAAGCGGTCATAGGTGTCTTCACCGAAGCCGCCGAAAACCAGCCCCGCGACCAGGTAGCCACCAAAATCCCCATCTCCGGCGACATCAGCAACCCCAAAACCAACGGCTGGAAAACCTTCATCAACGTGCTCAAACATGCCTTCATTGACGCCTTCAGCAAAGGGATAGAAAGTAAGTTGCAGGGTTCTGAGGAGGGGAAGTGAGTTTTTGGCGCAGACGCTCGCAGGTCCTCCAGACGCTACGAGGTCTTGGGAGCAGGCGGTATTACAATTTGTAGAAGGAAATATGCAGCAGACGAAGGCACTGGAACCTGGCAAGTTTTATCATCTTTACACGAGGGGTAATAACGGGGAAACGGTGTTTTTCACGCAAGAGAACTACTTTTATTTCCTGCAGTTATACCGCAGATATGTAGCCCCGTTTGTGCATACCTTTTGTTATTGTCTGTTGCCGAACCATGTCCATTTCCTGGTGCAAGTGAAGGAAGAGCAGTATCTGCACAAGCCAAGTGAACTGAACCAAGAGCTGTTGCCGGTAACCGTTCAACGCCAGTTGAGCCACTTACTGAATGCCTTCACCAAAGCCATGAACGCCCGCTATGGTCGTGGCGATAGTTTGTTCCAGAAACGTTTCAGAAGAAAAGAAGTGACCTCAGAAGCCTATTTTACAAGGCTAGTGTTTTACATCCACTTCAATCCGCAGCACCACGGGTTGATTCCTGATTTCAAAGAGTGGCCCTACTCATCCTATCCTAGTCTTTTATCAAAAAGCAAAACCAATCTGGAGCGAAACGAAGTCCTAAGTTGGTTCGGCGGCGCCCACCACTTCAAAACATTCCACCAAGACCTTGCCGATTTCTCCAGCATCCATCCACTCATAGAAGAAGACGAGGTATAACCCCGCAACTGCGCCTGCTCCCAAGACCTCGTAGCGTCCGGAGGACCTGCGAGCGTCTGCGCCAACTTCCGTTTTTGGCTTGTTTTCTGGAAAACAGGTTAAAAACGGAAGCTGCATTTTCATTTAATGCTGATGTTCCATCCCGGAAGCCCCAGACTTCTTACTTCCGCCCATCATCAAACCCGGATTAAGCCGCAGGTAAATCTCCCCGGAAACCGGCGTTTTCCCATACAACGGCTTCAGTAATTTATCTGGCGAAAAGACCGTGGCCTGCACGCCCAGCGTCAAATACGTATTCGCAAAATTCGCCACGCGCTGGCTGGTGCCCAAGGTCAACGCGTGCACGTCAAAGACCTCATGGTGGTCAAACTGGCTGGCCAGGTCCAGTTCGCCAGGTGTTTTCTGCACGTACTCATAGCGGCCGTACACCGCGGTTTTGTTCATCTGCAGGTTAGCTTCGGCAATGGCCGAATGCTCCTGGTGGTGGCCGCCGCCGTTAAAGCCCCAGATCAGCGCCGAGGTGAAGAATCTGTCTCCGCCCCCGGCTAATGCTCGGCTATACAAGGCAGAGGCCGTGGTGCGCGTCACGTCTTCCTCGGGCTCCAAGGACTCCGGGCTCTTCAGCCAACCTCTGGATACTTGCAGTGCCCAATTCTCAGTGGGGTTGTAAGACAGACGGGCGGCGTACGAATCAAAGCGGGCTTTGTCAAAGTCATAGCGGTTTTCATCGGGTTCGCGGCCCGTAAAGTTGGAGCCTTCCAGCTTGAAGTTCTTGTACCGGAAGCCCAGCGTGGCCACCCCAAACGTGATGTGCGTGGCGTCCTGCCAGTGGTGCCCCAGCGGCGACTCGGGGTTGTTGAACGCCGAGATGCGGTGCATGAACACGGGCGGACCAATGACCGGCTCAGCGGGGTAGCCCAGAAAACCGTACACGTCCACGTTTTCATTGACCATGTGCGTGTAGCCCACGCTAATCTCTGAGAACAAATCATGCGGGTGCTGGCGGTCCACCAGTCTTTTGCCGCCGCCATACGTCTCGCCGCTCTGGAACAGGAGCGGGTAACCACGGTCGCCCATGGTCAGTTCGTCCAGACTCAACATCACGCTGAGGCGTAATAAACCACGTTTGCCTACCTCGCGCTGCGCCATGCCCATAAACCAGTTGGGTGCGTCCAGCTGAGAATCGCCGCGGGAGCCTTTGTCAAATATGTCCTGGCGGTTGTAGCGCAGCCAGAGTTGCCCGTGGAACATGAGCATCCAGTCGCCGGCGTGTTTCATGTAGCCGTACATGGGTGTGGCGTCTGGGTGCCAACTGGTGCCGGAGCCGTTTCGGTTCATGGGCAGGTTGCGGGAGAACGCGTGGCTCATGCCGCCCATTCCCATACTGTGGTTCATGCCCGCGTGCTGCGTGGTGTCAGAAGCCATGGCGCCGTGGTTCATGTGCATGCCGGGGTGGTGCTGGTGACCTTTGGCGGTGTCCATGGGCATGGTATGTCCTTCGTGGCTAGAAGCTTTGCTCTGATTCAGGCTGTCTTGTGGCGTCATTTGGTGCCCTTGGTGTTTACCCGCCGAATCGGCGACAGGCATGTGGTGTTGCGAGTGGTCTTGGTGGGTGGCTGGTGGTGTCGCTTTCACCTTAGGGGCAGCATGCGTTTTCGGCGCAGCCGAGGGCTGGTTTTTCCGGTTCGTCTTCGCCGGAGGCGGGGCTGGTTTGTGCTTGATAGGCTGCAGCTTTGAAGGTTTGGGTTTGGCGGGCTCCGCTGAAGTTTTTTTCTTAGGGGCAGGTGCGGCCGTATTCTTCGTCTCTTTCTTAGCCGGCGCGTGGTGCTCATGCTGCGCAAACGCGGTCATAAATCCGAAAGAGAGGAATATGCTTAAGGTGAAAATTCGTTTCATAAAGGCAGTACGTAAAGTGGGTGAAACTCTGCTACAAAGAAAACGCACGCCTGCCGCCGGGGTTTAACAGCATTCTGTAAGACTTGTGTATAATTTTAGTCATCGGCGCCGCCGAAGGAATATCCAGCTGTTTTTTGGCCTGTTTTTCAGAAAAGAGGCCAAAAACAGAAACAACCCGTAGCTTTACCGGCACCAACTACTTACGCTATGTTTCTAATAGAACTCACCTATAAAGTCCCTTTCTCAGAGGTAGAACCGTTTATGGCCGAGCACCTGGCATTTGTGGAGAAAGGCTACGCCAGCGGGCATTTTCTGGCCTCCGGCCGAAAGGTTCCACGTGACGGCGGCCTCATCTTCTGCCAGGCCTCCGGCGGCAAAGCCGAACTGGAAGAACTCCTGCAAGACGACCCGTTTGTGTACCAGGATCTGGTGGAATACCGCATCCTGGAATTTGTCACCTCCCGCGCCGAAGAAGGTTTGAAAGGGCTACTGGCGTAAAAGCCGTTTTTGCCCTGTTTTAGCCAAAACAGGCCAAAAACGCAGTGGCGAAATTCCCTCTCCCTCTGGGAGAGGGCTAGGGTGAAGGCAGCAGTTGGCGCAGACGCTCGCAGGTCCTCCGGACGCTACGAGGTCTTTTGAGAAGGGCTGATTGCTGAAGTACAGAAGAATCTGGCGCGAGTCTCCAGACTCGTGCGAGGGGTGGGTGGAGTCTCCAGACTCCCTTTTTACCTCTTTGCAGATGGCTCCCGGCGAGTCTGGAGACTCGCTTCACAGTTAGTCATGAGACTAAAGTCTCGCGCCAGCGCAGAATATGTAAGCATGAAGAAATATGTGCCGTCCATTATCCCCAAAAATAGGTGCTGACCTCGTAGCGTCCGGAGGACCTGCGAGCGTCTGGGCCAACTGCGTTTCTGGCCTCTTTTCCTAAAAACAGCCCCAAAACAAGTGCCCTTCTACTTTGGTTTTAAAACAATTAGAAAAGCTTCCTTATTTTATCCGTAGAAGCAACATGGCAGGAAAAGCTGCTTACTTTTGAAAGAAACTCAACCACACCTACATGGAATTCTATCAGCGGCCCGCCCAAGAGGTTTTACAGGAATTCAATTCTTCTGCCCAGGGGCTTTCTGGGGAAGAGGCGCAGCAGCGGCTCCAGGCCAACGGCTACAATGAACTGAACGAGGCTGAGCGCGATTCTGTCTTCAAACTCATTCTGGAAACCTTCAAAGACCCCATGGTGATTGTGCTGCTGCTGGCCGCCGCCGTGCAGCTGGTGCTGGGCGAGGTGATGGAGGCCATCATCATCTTTGCCGTGCTGGTGCTCAACGCCATTGTGAGCGTGGTGCAGACCAAAAAGGCCGAAGGCGCCCTGGATGCCCTCCGCCAGATGTCGGCGCCGTCTGCCAAGGTGCTGCGCGGCGGCGTGACCCAGACCATAGCCGCCCGCGAACTGGTCACCGGCGACGTGGTGGTGCTGGAGGCCGGTGACTTTGTTTCGGCCGACGGCCGGTTGCTGGAGAGCGGCTCCCTGCGCGTAGACGAAGGCATGCTCACCGGCGAGTCTGAAGCCGTGGAAAAACATATTGAGGCCATTCCCGAAGACGCCCCCCTGGGCGACCGCAAGAACATGGTCTATAGCGGGGCGCTGGTAGTCTATGGCCGGGGTACGTTTGTGGTCACGGCTACCGCCGAAAAAACCGAGATAGGCAAAATTGCCGGCCTTTTGGCATCGGCGCAAGCCAAGCAAACCCCGCTCCAGCGCAAACTCGCAGATTTTAGCAAGAAGCTGGGCTGGGTGATTCTGGCGCTGTGTGTAGTGATCTTTGGCGTAGAGGCGGCGCGGGTGTGGCTGCAACCAGACGGGCAGGACATGACCAACGCCTTGCTCAAGGCCTTTATGTTTGCCGTGGCCGTGGCGGTGGCGGCCATTCCAGAGGCGCTTTCTTCTATTGTCACCATTGTGCTGGCCGTGGGCACCAACAAAATGGCCCGGCACCACGCCATCATCAGAAAGCTACCGGCGGTAGAAACCCTGGGCTCCACCAGCGTGATCTGCACAGACAAAACCGGCACCCTCACGCAGAACAAAATGACGGTGGTAGACTACTACACCCCAGACAAAACCGCTGACGAGTTCCCGGAGAACCCCGCAGATTGGTCAGCGGGCGAGCAGCGGCTCATTCAGGTGGCCGTGCTCTGCAATGACTCGCAGATCAATGAAGACGGCGCCAAAGTGGGTGACCCCACAGAGGTGGCCCTCATTGCGTTCAGCAACAAACTTGCGCTGAACTACCGGCAGCTGCGGGAGAAATTCGGCCGGGAGGCCGAACTGCCCTTTGACTCAGACCGCAAGCTCATGTCTACGGTGCATACCATTGACGGGGAGCGGCGGCTGCTCACCAAAGGTGGCCCAGACGTGGTGCTTTCCCGCTGCACCCGCATCTTCCTCAACGGCCAGGAACAACCGCTCACCCCAGAGTTGAAAGAGCAGCTGCATGACCAGAATGAAGACTTCTCTGACCGCGCCCTGCGCGTGCTGGCCTTCGCGTATAAATCTGTTCAGGCCGGGGCGGCGGTTTCTTTTGAAGATGAACATGACCTGGTGCTGGTGGGGCTGCTGGCCATGATTGACCCGCCGCGCGAAGCCGTGTACGCCTCTATTGAAGATGCCAGGAAAGCGGGCATCAGAACGGTCATGATCACCGGGGACCACAAGACCACCGCCCAGGCCATTGGCCGTGACATTGGCCTCATGGATGAAAATGACATTGCCGTGACCGGCCGCGAACTGGACGCCATGTCTGAAGAGGAGCTGGACCAGAAGCTGGAAGACATTGCCGTCTACGCCCGGGTTTCGCCCGAAAACAAAATCAGGATTGTGCGCGCCTGGCAGAAGAAAGGCAAAATCACCGCCATGACGGGTGACGGTGTAAACGATGCCCCCGCCCTCAAGCAGGCCGACATTGGCGTGGCCATGGGCAGCGGCACTGATGTGGCCAAAGACGCCGCCGCCATGATTCTCACAGATGACAACTTTGTCTCTATTGTGCGTGCCGTATCAGTGGGCCGTACCGTGTTTGACAACATCAAGAAAGCCATTGCTTATCTCTTCGCCGGGAACCTGGGCGCCATTATTGCCATTCTCTTCGCGCTGGCCCTGGACTGGGTGAACCCGTTCACGCCCATCCAGCTGCTGTTCATCAACCTGCTCAATGACTCTCTGCCCGCCATTGCCCTGGGTATGGAGAAAGCAGAGCCGCACGTGATGCGCCGCAAACCGCGCGATATCAACGAAGGGATTTTTGCCGGCGGTACCCTGAAGTCAGTGCTCATGCGGGGGCTCTTGATTGGCGCCGCCGTGATTTTCTCCCAATGGCTGGGGCTGCAGGAGTCGGCAGAAATCAGTGTGGCCATGGCGTTCACCACCTTGATTCTGGCGCGTACGCTGCAAACGTTTGCGGCCCGTTCAAACACCCAGACCGTGTTTGGCGCGGGGTTCTTCCAGAACAAATACGTGCTGTGGGCGGTGTTGCTGTGCTTCGGGTTGTATGGCCTTACGGTGCTGCCGGCCACCAGGGCCGTGTTCTCCATTCCCGCCAGTTTCGGCTGGGCCGAATGGAAATGGGCGGCCGGTCTGGCCTTGCTGGCCGTCACCCTGATGGAGGTCTGGAAACTGACGCCGTGGGCCGGTGACAAGAGAAAGGGAACGGCGAAAGGAAAGAAGTAATCTGCTGAAAAGAGGAATGGTTTCTGTTTTGGGGCTGTTTTCAGAAAAACAGCCCCAAAACAGGAGAAGCTGTTTTGGGTTTTCTGTTTAGTCTCTGGCGCAAGCGGTTTTACAGATAGTGAGCTTCTGTTTCTGGGCTGTTTTTGTGAAAGTAGGCCCAAAACGGGGCACAGCCGGGTGCTTGCCCCAGCCAAGCGCCTCTGAACATGAAGAACTCTAAACAGCTTCAGCAGTAAGATCTAATACATCTCAATCACCTTGAGCTGCCATTTCTTATTAATCTCGTACTTGCGTTTTTGGCTGAGGGTCATGGCTTTGCCCACGGCAAACGTGGAAAGGGCGGCCCCCATGGTGAATTTGGCATCATCACGGTAGTCTGGCGTGGCGAAGTAATTGATGCCGCCCACCAGCGTGAAAAGTGCGCCCGTGCCTTGCAACAGGTAACTTAGAAAGCCCACTGCTTTTCGGCCGGAGGTGTGGTTCTTCATTTTGATTTCGGCTACCCACTCCAACGGAATGCGCGACTGCTGAAAGTAAAAGGCTCCGTCTTTGATATCTGTGATGGGGCCGGAGTAGAAGTAGGTGTCGTTTTTAACCCGGAAGGTGATCCGGTCACCCTTGTAAAACCGGAAGCGGGGCAATTTGCCGGGCTTGGCCAGGAGCAGGTACGCAAGTCTGGGCGGCGTGGGCGTATCTGCGGTTTGGGCGGGGCAGGAAAGGGTAACCCCCAGGAAAAAGAACAAGCCATACAGGAGAAACTTCGCCATGCCAAAGAGGTGTTTTAGAGGGAAACGTAACCCGGGGCCAATTTATTAAAATCAACCGTCAGGTTTCTGCAACTCCGGGCAAAGCTGCCGCCCGGCCCGCCACGGGGTACTTTTCTGTTTTCGGCCTGTTTTGGCCAAAACAGGCGAAAACAGGAATCCAGCACGGGTGTTAATACATCTCCACCACCTTGAGCTGCCACTTCTTCTCCAGGTTGTAGGTGCGTTTGGTGAGGGCCTTCAAACCCACGCCGGCGGCATACATGGTTAGGGCGGCCCCCATGGTGTGCAGGCCGTCTACGCGGTCATCTGACTGCGCAATGAAGTTGATGGCGCCCACCAGCGTAAAGATGGAACCGGCGCTCTTGAGTACCACACTGCTGTAGTTGAGCACTTTTTTGCCGCCGGTGTGGTTGCGCATTCTGATTTGGGCCACCCGCTCCAGCGGAATTCTGGTGTTCTGGAAATAAAAGGTGCTGTCTTTGATAGCGGTGATGGAACCAGAGTAGAAGCGGCTGTCATGCTTTACCCTGAACATGATCTGGTCGCCCACATAAAACCGGTACCGTTTCAGTTTGCCGGTTTTGTTCAGGAGCAGGTAAGTCAGGTTGGCCGGTTTGGTTTTAACAGAGTCTACGGCCTGCGCCTGACCGCTCAAGACAACCCCGAAGAAAAAGAACAAGCCGTACAGTAAGGATTTTGCCATGCCAGGGAGTGAGGTTTAAAGGGAGAACGGTGCTTGGGAGAAGATATTGGCGTATCCTGTCTCATCATAAGTAGGACACGCTATGTCTAACGGAGCTTGTTTTCATAAATTATCATTGGGTAAGAATCTTTGGCAGCGCTGTTTGCATAATACGCCAGTATTTCTTTCCCCTGCGCCTTAAGAGCAGGGCGGAAGACGGCATAGGCGTATTTCTCGTGGGCAGAGATCTCCTCATCAAAGGTGAGCCTGATGGTGTCGCCTACCATTTTATAGCTCCCTGATTTTTCATCCATCCCAAAACAGGCAGATGATTTTACAAACCGTTCCCCTGCTTTCAAGCGAAGCGTAGAGGTGCAATTAGCAACTCCTTCATATTGGGCCACCAGCAGGTCAGGCGCCTCAAATTTAGTGAAGTCAATAATTCCCGAGGGAAAAAGTAAAAGGCTCACCAGAACAACCAACAGAACGGCCGTTTTCTTTACCCGGTGCGCGTTTTTGGACTTCTCTCTGCCAAGAAGGATCCCTTGGATTAGTAAGATGACGGCAAGAACGGGTACTCCTAGAAATAGGAGCATGCTTAACCCAAAGTTCCAGAGCTGCGGCAGCTTCTGCCAAAAGTACATAGTATGGCCCAAGACAAAATAGAAAAGTGAGAGAATGACCAATTTGCTTTTCAAGGGCTTTGCTGCAGTTGAGGCTATGAAGAGCATGTTTACATTTGTCGTTTGCGCTGCAAACGGGTGTCAAAAGAACCTGACTTCGCCTTTTTTCCCCCGTTTTCGCTTGCAAATCAAAATGTAAACAAACTCAAAGGATGAAGAACAGACAAAATATGCAAAGTAGCAAGTAGCGGCAGAAACAGAAATGGCCACCGGTTATCAGGTGGCCATTCTTTTAATCTAACGGAGTTGGTAGTCTACTCTTGCACCGGAGTAGCGTTGTAGCCGGCTTTGTTCACGGCGGCCATTACTTCCTCTTCAGAGATATTCCCCTGCACGGTCAGGATTTTATCTGGGTTGTTGGTGTCTACCGCCCAGTTCTCAACGCCAGGGGTAGTATCTAAGGTGGGGGTTACGGCGCTGATACAGCCACCGCACTTGATATTGGTCTTAAATTTTAATGTAGACATAAGGGTACGTATGAATTAGGAATGAATTTGAACACAAAGATCTATTTACAATTTTAACGTGCGCAGGCGTAAACTGTTGGTGACTACAGACACAGAACTCAGCGCCATGGCGGCTCCGGCCAGCATGGGGTCCAGCAGCAAGCCCCAGATGGGGTAGAGCAGCCCGGCGGCCACGGGTATGCCAATCACGTTGTAAATGAACGCCCAGAACAGGTTCTGGTGAATGGTGCGCACGGTGGCTTTGCTCAGTTTAATGGCCTTGGCAATGGCGCGCAGGTCTGAGTGCATGAGCGTGATTTTGGCCACATCCATGGCAATATCCGTCCCCCGGCCCATGGCAATGCCCACGTCTGCCAGGGCCAGCGCCTGCGAGTCATTGATGCCGTCGCCCACCATGCCTACCACGTGGCCCTGGCGCTGGAGTTCCTGAATGAAATTGGCTTTGTCCTGGGGCATCACTTCGGCTTGGTAATGGGACAGGCCCACCTGTTGCGCCACGGCGGCGGCGGTTTGGGCGTTGTCTCCCGTAAGCATGTACACGTGCAGGCCCAGCTGCTGCATCTCTTGAATGGCTTGCGCCGAAGTTTCTTTAATAGCATCAGCGATGGCGATGAGCGCCACCACCTGTCCCTGCGTGCCGGCGTAGACCACGGTTTTGGCCTCGGCTTTGCGTTTAGCGGCTGTTTTTTCCAAATCGGGGCTAAACTGGAGGCCGTTTTCCTGCATCAGCTTCTCGTTGCCCAGCCAGAAGGTTTGGCCCTGGTATTGCGCCTGCACGCCGCGGCCGGTCACGCTGGTGAACTGCTCCAGTACCGCCGGTTGCACGCCCTGCTCGGTGAGGTGTTTGGAAACGGCCTCGGCCAGCGGGTGCTCACTCTGGTTTTCCAGCGCCAGCAGAACAGCAGCCAAGCCCTTTGTTTCTTCCTCTGGAACCGCCCAGTGCAGCTCCGTTACCTCGGGCCGACCTTTGGTGATGGTGCCAGTTTTATCCAGCACCACGGCGGTGAGTTTGTGGGCGGTTTCCAGAGATTCGGCGTCTTTGATCAGAATTCCGTTTTCGGCGCCGCGGCCCACGCCCACCATAATGGCGGTAGGGGTGGCCAGACCCAGGGCGCAGGGGCAGGCAATAATGAGTACGGTAATGAGCGCCAGCAGCGCGTGGGTTACGTTGTTATCGCCGCCCAGGAAGTACCACGCCGCGAAGCTCAGCAGCGAAATACCAATCACCACCGGCACGAAGATGCCCGCTATCTTATCGGTGAGTTTCTGTACGGGCGCTTTGGAGCCCTGCGCCTGCTGCACCATCTTAATAATCTGGGCCAACAGCGTTTCTGCGCCAACTTTCTCGGCGGCAATCTGCAGACTGCCTTTCTGGTTGATGGTGCCCGTAAACACCTTATCGCCGCTGTTTTTCTCCACGGCCATGGGTTCGCCGCTGATCATGCTTTCGTCTAAAAATGAAGAGCCGCTGACCACCCGTCCGTCCACGGGAATTTTCTCGCCCGGCCGGATTAACAGCACATCGCCTACCAGTACTTGTTCAATGGGCAGCTCTATCTCCTGGCCGTTACGGAGGGCTTTCACGCTTTTCGGCTGCAGGCCCATGAGCTTTTTGATGGCGCCGCTGGTGCGGGATTTGGCGCGTTCCTCCAGCAGTTTGCCCAAAAGAATGAACGCGATGATAACCGTGGCCGCTTCATAATAGACGTGCGGCTCCAGCCCGCGGGAGAGGAAAAACTCTGGATAGAACGTGTTGAAGGCGCTGAACAGAAACGCGATGCCGGTGCTCAGGGCCACCAGCGTGTCCATGTTGGCCTTGCCGTGGCGGGCTTGTTTGAACGCGTTTACATAAAAATTGCGGCCAAACCAGAACACCACCGGCAGGGTAAGCGCCAACATGATCCAGTTGCCGTATGGCATATGGTGGAAAAACATGCCAATCACCGCCACGGGCAGAGACAGCGCCGCCGCCCAAAGGGTTTTGGTTTTGAGGCGGGTGTACGCTTCCTGCTCGCGGGCCTCCTGCGCCTCCTGCGTGGCCTCCTCCTGCTGGATGAGCAGGTCATAGCCCACGCTCTGGAGGGCTTTCTGCAGTTGGGAGAGGTCAGTGCCCGGGGTGTATTCCACCAGGGCCGTTTTGTTGGCGAAGTTCACCGCCGCGCTCTGCACCCCCGGCTGGGCCTGCAGCATAGACTCTACGCTCACAGCACAGGCCGCGCAGGTCATGCCCTCTACCGGAAAACTGTTCTTTATGGCGGGTTTCTCTTTAGTCAAGGTGGCCATATATCTATTGGTTGAGGTTCTGATTCAAGTTCTGATACAAAGGTACGGGCCGCAAGCGCGCGCGGCGTTACAGCTTTGTAAACCGTTGTTACATAATTTTAATGCGTTGCGTTTTAGGCCTGTTTTTCTGAAAACAGGCCTAAAACGGCACAACCTGCTTTCACAGCAACTTCCGGGCAATGAACTGCGCGTCTCTGGCCGCCCCCAAAAGCAGGGCAGAACTTCTGCTGCGCTGCCAGGAGAGCCCCAGGTAAAACAGCCCCGGTACCGGACTGAGGCCTTGCTCATGCAACGGATTGCCGTCTGCGGTGATGGCCCCTGCTATCTGGAGCCAGCGGTAGTCCGGTTGAAAGCCGGTGGCCCAGATAATGCTGCTGAACTGGGTACTGGTTCCGTCGTTGAAAAAGACCTGCTGCCCGTGAAACCCTGTGATCTCAGGCCTGAGCGGAATCACTTTTTCCCTGAGCAGTTGCTCCAGCTCGCGCCCGTAGATGACGTCTGCTTTCCGGAGGAGCTTTTTGCCCACGCGCGAGGTGGGGGAGGCGTAGAGGGCACCCGTGACGGTGGCCCACCAGAAGACGCTTCGGCCCAGCATTCTGAGCGAAGAGAACCGGGGTTTCCTCTTCACAGATAGGTGCACCGCATGGTCTTTGGCCAGTTCCACGGCAATTTGCGCCCCTGAGTTACCGGCTCCCACCACCAACACGTTCCCCGGGGGCAATTGGCCTGGGTTCCTGTACCGGGAACTGTGCAGCTGCACCACCTCTGGGGCGGGAGCTGTGGCGTACGTGGGTATGAACGGGGTTTGAAACGGGCCGGTGGCCACCACCACTTGTTGGGCCAGGTAGTGGGCAGACGGGGTCTGGAGGTAGAACAGCCCCTCTTTTTTGGTCAGCGAAACTACCGGCTGCCCTAGTTCTACCGGAAGCCGGAACTGCTGGGCATACTGCTGCAGGTACCGGGCTATCTCGTCTTTGGTAGGGTAGTGCTTTCTGGGCAACAGCAGCGGGAACCCCGGCAAATGGCAGTACGGTGCGGGCGTAAACAGTTGCAGGGAGTCATACCGCTCCCGCCAACTCTGCCCAACCTGCGGGGCCGCCTCCAGCATAAGAAAGTCTCTGCGCTGGAGGTGCAGGTAATAGCCCATGGCTAAGCCGGCCTGCCCGGCACCAATGACAATGACTTCATACACGTGGGGCTGCGCCACCGGCAGAACTGTGGTTGATTGCGTTTTCATGCTTCTGAATAGATACGCAAAACTAGATTTCGGCACAGCCGAAGGCATTACAGAATTTTATAGAAGTGGTGCAGGATTTTGTCTTGTAGGGACCCGGCGCCGCCTTGTCTCCATGCATCTCTGGTAAACCGGCCTCCACGCGTATCTGATGACTACATTTCCCCGCCTGCTGGTTACCCTTGTGGAACATCTGTCTTACCAGACGTTGACCGGGAGCAGCTGCTTTTGAGCACGTGTCAATTTGCCTTTTACGCTGCAGACCGTCCCAGAATACCCTGCGCAGGTACTTTTGCCACGAAAATGATAGTGGATACATGCTCCTGCAAGGGCAACCAAAGGGATACAGACTTTACAGATGCCTTGAACGGTTGACTTTCTGATGCCCCGTGAATAGGCCTGGGCTTTGGCGCTTACTCAGGCAAGCCAGAGGTCAGCATCAGTTGGAACACAGCTGTCTGGCATTAGCTAAGCCTCTGTTCTATTAGAAAAAAACGCTCCCCCACCAGCCGGAGCCAACGGGGGAGCGTGAGATTCTGTTTTTGGCCTGTTTTCTGAAAAACAGCAAAAACAGAAATTACAGGTCTATGTCTGAGGTGTTGGCGGCAGAGAGAATATCTGCCACGGGGTCAGACTTAGGAATGAGCTCCTGGCAAACCTCTATGCACCGGCGGCAGGCGGCGGCGCAGGCCTGGCAGTGGTCATGGGCGTGGCGTTCGCACTCAATGGCGCAGGCCTCGCAGATTTCTACGCACTGCCTTAGCACCAGCCGCGCATGCTCTGACCCTTTAGACAGGAACGAGGCTGACAGGCGGCAGTAATCGGCGCAGTCTAAGTCCAGGTGAATACAACGCGCCATCTTCTTTACTTCGTCTTCCTGCAGGCAGGCGGTGGCACAGTGGTCGCAGGCCGCGATGCAGGCCAATAACGCATCAATGGCCGGTTTATATTCGGTACGCATAGGCTTGGGTTTTGGTCTTCTTGTCTATACGCGAGCGGCAAAGATAGGGGTTAGCTGTTTTTTGCTGTTTTCATGAAAACAGGCCAAAAACAGCGGCGGGGGGGGGGTAATTTTTTAGTGATACACCCCCGCGTGCTCGCAGGCATGGCCGTCTGGCCCGCGCTCTACCTGCAGGGTCACGTGCTGGATGCCGTGGTGATGGGCTATCTCCTCCCGAATCTCCATGAGCTGGCTGTCCTGATATGTGTCTTCTACCACCAGGTGGGCGGTGAGGGAGTTTTCTGTGCTGCTCATGGCCCATACGTGCAGGTCATGCACCTGGGCAACGCCGGGAACGCCCTGCAAATACTCCCTGATTGCCGGTAAATCAATCCCGTGCGGAACGGCGTCTAAGGTGAGGCGCAAAGATTCTACCAGTAATCCCCAGGTACTCCAGACAATCACCACCACAATGACCAGGCTCATGGCGGCATCTACCCAGAACCAGCCCGTGTAGTGCATGACCAGCCCGGCCACCACCACGCCCAGGCTCACCAGGGCGTCAGCGGCCATGTGCAGGTACGCTCCCTTTACGTTGATGTCATGCTCTTTATCTCTGAAGAAGAGCAGGGCAGTGCCGGTATTGATGAGTATGCCCACAATGGCCACCAGGGTAATGGCGGTGCCGTTCAGGGCGGGGGCGGTGCCCAGGCGCTCAATGGCTTCCCAGCCAATGGCGCCCACCGCCACCAGGAGCAGCATGGCGTTGAGCAGGGAGACCAGGGTAGTGCTTTTGCCATAGCCGTAGGTGAAACGCTCTGTAGGTTTGCGCTGAGCCATTCTCAGGGCGAAAAAAGCCAGCAGCAGGCTCAGCACATCTGTAAAATTGTGGCCGGCATCTGTGAGCAGCGCCAATGAGTTGTACCACCAGCCAGCGCCGGCTTCTACCACCACATAGGCTATGTTCAAGCCAATGCCCAGCAGAAAAGCTTTGTTCAGCTTGCCGGAGGCTGGCAGGCCATGGGCATGGCCGCCGTGGGAGTGGGTATGGTTGTGTGTGTGTGAATGTGCCATGGGTCAAAGACAGTGTGTCTGCTCCTGATGCTTTTGTTCTCTTGTATGCAGCGACCACGTGGGGTACTTTGTTTTCGGCCGCAGGACAAAGGAAGAAAACAGCAGGAAATAGGAAGTTACAGTTTTCTGCTGATGAGTTATAAGATTTTGCCAGCGATTCGCCTAAAAAGAAACAGCCGGGAATTTCCGGCTGTTTTTGTTCTTTCTGCAGATGCAGCTGTTAAGCTGCAAGTGAACGGCAGGCTTCGGCGCAGCGGTAGCAGGCCTCTGCGCATTGCTTGCAGTGTTCTGCGTCATGTTGGGCACATTCATCCCCGCATTTCTGGCAGATCTCAATACATTCTTTCAACAAATGTTTGCCGTGCTCTGACCCTCTGGCCAGGAAAGCGGCTGTGAGGCGGCAGATGTCGGCGCAGTCCCGGTCAAGGGAGATGCAACCGGCCATCATTTTTACGTTGTCTTCCTGTAAACAGGAAGAGGCGCAATGCTCACAGGCTAATATACATTCTTGTAAGGCGTCTAACACAGGTCGGATTCGTGAATCAATCATAGTTTTTTAGTTAGTGGTTAAAAATCTATTTTAATTCACACTCTATTGGCCCTTGCCGCCCCAATAGAAAAACAGGCAGCGGCACAGGGTACCTTTATAGATACGCCCTGCCGCCGCCGCTGTTCTTATAAAATTATGTGATGGGGTGTATATAATTTTAGGGCAGGTGTAAGATTGTCTTTTGGGCTGCAAACGGGCCTTAAAAGAACCTGACCTGGCGGTTGCCCTGCCCCATAGCGCTGATCTGCTGCTCTAAAACGCTAGAGAAGCACCTTTAGGTCCCCTTTTCGCCTCACAATCAACATGTAAACAGGCTCTAAGGCTAGGCCAGGTGGTCTAGCGGCAGCCGCTCAATAGTGGGGTCTTTCTTGAAATCTGTCACAGAGACGCCGGTCACTTTCTTGAATTGGTTGGAAAGGTGCTGTACGCTGCTGTACTGCAGTTTGAAGGCAATTTCACTTAACGTGAGTTCGCCGTAGGAAAGGAGTTCTTTTACCCGCTCAATCTTTAACCGGATGAGGTATTTCTCAATGGTGGTGCCGGTGTGCTGGGAGAAGACCTTGCTCAGGTGCTGGTAAGACATGCCCAGTTTCTCTGACAGGTACACAGAGGTGGTGATGGGCTGGTACTCCTCTTCCAGGTGGCGCTGGTACGCCAGCAGGGTGGTTTTGATTTGGTCGGTGAGCTGTTCTTCCTTCTCCTGCAGCAGCTCAAAGCCGTGTTCCTGCAGCGCCGCCCGCAGGTGCTCTACTTGCACGGGCCCGCCTGTCACTACCGCCTCTCCCAGCTTTATGTCTTGCACGGCATAGCCCTGCTGGGTCAGCACGTCTGTCACGGTGGCAATGCAACGGGGGCAAACCATGTTTTTAATGTGCAGGTGCTGTTCCATAGGGTGTTTTAAAGGTGCGTAGCTTAGAAATAGGGAGCTGGTGTTCTTCTCTTTAACGTTCTACCTTACCAGGAGCGTTACATGGGCTTAAAAATAGTAAAAAGTCTATACTTCTTTAGGCCGGTTCTTCGGCACGTTCCGTTTGGGCGAGGCGGCCGGGGCGTTTCTGGGCTTCTTTTTTGAAAACCGGGCAAAAAGCCAGTTCACGCTGGGCACCACCAGGAAGGCCGTGCCTGAGATGACCAGGAAGAAGCCGATAAAGGCGTTGAACAGCCTGAGCAGAAAGTCATCTGTGAGCCCGAAGGTATAGAGCAGCACCGTCATGGCCAGCACCAGGCTGCTGAGGCCGGCAATGAGCAGGTCACGGCGCCAGTCACGCTGGAAAGGGTGCTGTTTAGCTACTTTGGCCATGGGAGAGCTGGCTGTTTCTAATCCAGTGCGGGAGCAGGTGCAGCAGTTCTGCCTGCAGCGACTTGCCGTTGTCCTCTTCTGAGTACTGCAGGGATTTTTGAATGAACTCTGGCAACGGCAATTCTTTCTGCTTCAGCTCCAGCACATACTCCTGCAGTACCTGCGGCCTTGGCCCCCAGGTGCCCAGCGGCTGCAGGGTGTCTGCGTGCAGGGCAATGAGTTTGGGAATGCTTTTGCCGCCGTTGGTGAGGTAAGCCTCCATCACGGCGGGCTGCTCTGTGCGCAGTATGGTGCGCAGGGAAATATGCTCTGCCTGTTCAGCAATGGCGGCCAGCACGGGCACATGAATGGCCGCGTCACCGCACCAGCCCTCTGTGAGCACCAGCCAAATCTGCGGCGTGGTAATGCTCTGCACCAGTTCCACCAGATCTGGCTGAAGCGGGGTCTGGTAGGTGCGCTCCATAATGGCCAGGCAGTTTTGGGTGAGTTGCGCCAGAAAGGCAGACTGCTCCAGCCCCGTGGTTTTCTCCTGGGCCACCGCGTGCCGCACTAAATCCATATAGCCCGCAAAAGAGAGGCTCTGCGCCACCACTTCTGGGGTAATCACGTTTGGTTGTGCTTCCATAGAAATTCTAAACTGTAGCTGGTAAAGCGGCGGCAAAGATACGGCAAAGCCCATGGTTAACCTACACCTGTCTGCTTTTCCCCTTTGTACGGAAAGAAAAAGACCCGAGGTGTTTCCCGGGTCTTTTTCTGAAACCAGGCCTGAAACGGCTGGTTTCTACAGTATTCTGCTACGGTTACTCTTTCTCGTTGCCCAGGCCGTCGGCACTTTCCTTATGGCCTTTGAGGGTGCTGGCGTTGGGCTGGTTGTTTCTGAATTCCTTGTCAGTGCTGTCTGCGCCGCGGGTGTCTGACCAGTTGGCGTTAGAGCCTTGGGGGCTGTCCTGCTCCAGGTCAGCTTTAGCACGTTTGGCGCCGCCGCCGTGTCCCTCCTGGTGGCTCACGTTTTCGCCGCGGGTGTTATCAGCTCCGCCGGGCACGGGGCCGTCCTGAAAATTAGGGGCGTTGTGGCCTTTGCCGGGGTTGTGGTTGTGCACGTTGTTGGGTCTCCCGCTCACACCCGCGCCGGTATCCATGCGCTGGTTGTTCTGTGATTTCTGGTTCTGGCTGCCCTGGGTGTTGGGGTTGCTCCTGGTTTCGGGCGAGCCGTCATAGGGCGGGTTGTTATTATGGCGGTTGCTGTTGTTGAGGTGGTCGTTCTGGCTTTGTGCCTCTTGCCAGCTACGGTCCTGTTCTGGTCTGTTTTGTTTTGGGCTGTCTTCGCCTTTGCCTTTGGTCATAACGCGGTCTCCTTATCTATATGTGAAACATGTACAGGTATTTGCTTCGGCTGCGCCGATGTCTCTTACCTGTACGAGCCTGGTTATTTTTAGATTACCGGGGGCAGGGTATCCTTGCCTGAGTGCAGCAGGTTTGTTAGAAAATGAACACCCGGGGGCGGGTTAACTCAAAACCGAAGATGCGCGTACTACTACCCGTACAAGCACCGGAAGGGCAGCGGCCGCCTGCGCGGAATGGGCCTTTCTTCTAACCTACAGACCAAGAACTATGAAAAAGCTATTGATTTCCCTAAAAAACGTTTCCCTGGCCCTGTTGCTGGGAGGCGCCCTTTTAGTAGGCACCAGCGCGTGCAGCACCGGCACCGGTGACGGCCAGACCAACGTGGAGGAAAGTGATTTCAAAGACAAAAGCCCCACTGAGCACAACCAGCCGGGCCAGTCAGACAACACCCAGGACAACAACGGCCGGCCTGCCTCGGGCGCTATGGCCAGTGACTCTGCCTATGAGGAGGTGTATGACAGGCAGATGAAGAAAACCGAACAGAAGAAAGATGGCGGCACCACCGGCAACCAGGCCTTTGGGGGAGCCGCAGAAACGAACAAAGACGATCACTAGGAACTGCAATACAACAGGAAAGCCTGCCCCCGCAAAGGGGCAGGCTTTCCTGTTTTTGGCCTGTTTTTGAAAAAGTAAGCCTAAAACAGGTTTGAAATTTTCCTTTCCTGCGGCAGAGGGCCACGGCTAGAATCTGCGTTCCCGCTTTTCTCGCCATTGCTGCGCTGCTCCGGGCTCTACAAAAGCTTATCTGAAGGTGAAGCCGTTGGGCAGGATTCTTACCTGGAAAGAATCAATGACGGTGCCTGAGGGCTGGTACCTTATTGCCCAGCCGTTGGTGCTGTAGCCACCCACTCCCAGATAGAGGGTTTCATTGGTAGGGTCAACTCCCAGACCGTAGGCATTGCGCCGAATGAGGGGAGCCGTGGGGGCCGCCGTGGCGTTGGTGGCCATAGAGTACACCGCCCCATTGTAGGTGAAGTAAAGCTTGTTTTTAGCACCGTTGGTGGTGAGGTAGCCTGCGCTGCTTGTGCCCTGGGGGAAATTATAGGTAGTAAGGGCGTGGTTGTTGGCGGGGTCAATTTTCACCAGCGCACCGGGGGCTGACCAGCCTCCTCTGAGCACCCAGATCTTGTTGTTGTTGTCCAGTGCCAGATGCGTAGGTGATTCACCCACGTTGATCTCTGTCTCTACCGCATCAGTAGCGGTGTTGATGACTGAGACGGTATTCCCTGAGCTGTTGGCTACGTACAGTTTGCCGTTGTGCAGAAGCAAGCCTTCTGGCAGTAAGCCTACGTTAATGGTTTTGGTAACCGTGTTTTTAGTGAGGTCTAACACAGACACGCGGCCGGTACCGGTGTAGCCGTAGAGGCTGTAGCCCACATACTCAGTGACGTAGGCTTTGGAAGAGTTCAGCGCTGCCATGTACCGCGGAATCTTAAGGCCGTTGATCACCCCTACAGATTTGAACGAGTAAGCGTTGACCACCTCAATCTTTTCACTGGCGTTCAGGGCAACGTAAGCGTTGTCTCCAATAAACATGATAGATTGTGCGGCATCACCCAGCGGGCGGTCATTGATTTGTTTGAAAAGCTCCGGAATAAAGGTTTTGGCGTCTGGGGAGAGAAAACTTATCTCTGCCGTGGGAGTGCCAAACTGGCCTTCATTGGTGATAAAAACACCGTGCTCATAAGCGCCTTTGAGGGCGGTGTCTTCATCACTGTCACAGGAGGTGGCAAAGATGGTGCTGCTACCAAGCAGAACGTACAGGAGGTGCTTTTTAAAAGATGAAACTTTCATAGGGTGTATAAGTGTGAAAAATAGGGTAGAAATAAAGGTTAAGGATGTTTGGCCCATTGCAGGGACAGGGAAATTCTGATGTTTCTGGGAGGCATGGCGCGGTAGGCCATGGTTTGGTAGACGGTGTTGGTCACATTGTGAACTTGCGCCATCAGTTGGGCCTCAAACGCGTGCCAGGAAAAAGTGCGCCCTGCACCGGCGTTGACCAGCGTGTAAGAAGGCAGCCAGTTGTTGTTGTCATTGTCTGAGTACCTGAGGCTGGTGAAGGTGGCGTCTGTGGTGAGCCACCAGCCGCGGTAGCGCAGGTCTACCCAGCCGGCCAGCTTATGCCTGGGTACATAAAATAACTGCCGGTCTTGCAGCTTGGCCTGGGCGTTTGGCAGTGTCTGCTCAGAAATGGTATGGGCATACGCGGCACCGCCTTGCAGGATCCAGTCTGTAGTTAACCGGTACTGCCACCTGCTGTCCAGCTCAAGCCCATGGCCGTTCACTCTGCTCAGGTTGACGGGCTCAGAATATCCGCCGTTGGCGGAAGGCTGCCATTGAATCCAGTCTTTTACGTTAAGCAGGTAGGCCGTGGCCTCAGTGGAGCCGGTGAGTTTTTTACTTTTATATTGATGCTGAAGGCCTTCTTCATACCCCCAGCCGCTTTCGGGTTGAAGAGTGGGGTTGCCGCCGGGCCGCCAGAAACGGTCATTGAGGGTGGGCATCCGGTAACTTCTGGAAAGGTTGGCCTTGAAGACCAGGCTATGCGCGTCTGTTTCCAGCAGTTGGAGGTTGGCTCCCAGCGTAGGGGTAGGTGGCGGATTGAACCCCTGTACCCATGCCTGCCGAACGTTCAGGCTCAACTGCAGCAGGGGCAGCAGATCATAACGCAGCCAGCCGTAGGCAGAATACCGCCGCTCGTCTACGTTACCGCCGTAGCCGCCCACGTTGGCTTTGAACAATTGGCCTTCACCGCCTAACTGCAGGAGAAGGGTAGGGAGCAGCTGCCGCTCATGCTCTATCTGGCTTTGGTAGGTGTTCACGGTAGAGAGCGAGAAGGTGCCGTCATCTTTATAGTCTAACCTGTCTTTAAACCAGGCGCCGCGCACGGTGGTGGTGCCGCGGGCAACCTGCCCCTGCCATTCGGCCATGAGCCGCAGGTTCTCATCTTCCTGTTCTGCGTGCGTGTTGGCGCTGCCCATAGACGGCTGAATCTGCCGGTGGGTCTTCACGTACCAGCCCCGTACAGAAAGCCGCTGCTCCTGGCTTAGTTTGAAATGCAGTTCCTGCGCAAGGCTGTTCTGGTGAAAGGCGGCGTTCTGCTGGCGCTCTGTTGGTGCCCCAAAGGCGGTGGTGTTTTTAAACTTGAAATTGTTGTCTGATGCCGTTCTGGTGAAGGAGGAAACACTGGTGAGGCGCCCGTTGGAAAAGGAGCCCGTAGCGGCAGTTCTTCTATGCCCAAAACTGCCCGCTTCCTGCTGCACGCGCACCAGCTGGTGGGGCTTGAAGGAGGCCGGGTTTTCCAGGATCACAGCTCCGCCAACGGCGCCGCTGCCGTGCAGGGCACCGCTGGGCCCATGCTGCAGGCTCACCTGGGTATTGGCCGCCGGTGGCAACAGCGCAAAGTCAGTGAGCCCCAGCGTGGGCAGCGCAATATTAAAGCCGTTCCAGAGAACCGCGGTATGGCTGGCGGTAGTGCCCCTGAAGGCCACGGTGGCGGTCATGCCGTTGCCGTAGCTTTTCAGGTACAGCGGGCTGCGCTGCTGGAGCACGTCTGCCAGGGTAATACCGGGTTGCCGCTGCAGCAGCAGCGAATCAACGGGTTGTACCCGGGCACCGGCGGCGTAGCGGGTGTTCCTTTTGCCGGCCACTGTCACTTCCTGCAGCTGCACGGCGTTGCGCAGCTGGGCGTGGGCGCGCTGGGTGAAGAGCACCTGGGCCAGTCCCAAAACAAATCCAAAAAAGAAAACGCGTTGCGTCATGTCCTCGGCCAGTTAACAGCAGAGGAGACTACAAGGGGAGAAATAAACGAAAACGCCGACCCGCGGCGGGGCCACCATCCTTGCTGCTTTTTTTCCCGAAAGCCTCCAAGTATACAAGATGATCTGGCAGGTCTCCTGACTCTCTTCTTCGGCCCGGCCTTCCCATCTGGCAGTGCAGACAGTGGCGTGTGGTGGGCAGAAACAGTTGAAGATCACAGTTGCGGGTACAGCTCAGGTTTCTCACCTGATTCCCTTTTAAGCACACACCGGCAGACGACCGGGGGGTGCACCAAAATCGGGGGCAAAGGTACGGGAAGTTTTGCAATCTGGTGCAGGTGCGCCGGGTAAATTCTGTTTCTGGCTTGTTTTCAGGGAAATAGGCCCAAAACGTACGCAGAATATTTCCGTACAAACAGGGGAACAAGGAGACGAGGCCACGCGGGGTTATTGTCTTGATTTAACTAACCTCAGCTATGAAACGTCTATTCTTTTTTGCGTTACTGCTGGGCCTGGGCCTTTCCGGCGCCTTTGCCCAAACCATTTCCAACGTAGACCTCACCAAAGTGTACAGCGGCATAGCCGACGAGGCTTCGCCGTTTTTCTACCCGCCCTTGCTGGAGCGCTACAAAGCCCATGACTCCAGCCTCACCGTCTTTGACTACCATTACCTGTATTACGGCTACACCAAACAGGACGGCTACAACCCCTACGCCCGGGGCGAAGGCGAAAAAGTAGCCATGCAGATGGTAGACGAAGGCAAACTGGAGGAGGCGCGGCTGGTGCTGCTGACTGAGTTTGAGGAGAACCCCTTCAACATGAATGTGATCTTCCGGCTGGGCAGCCTCGCCGACATGCAGCAGAAACCAGCCGAGGCCCGCCAGTGGCTTCTGAAGTTTGACGGCCTGCTGCGCACCATTCTGCAGAGCGGCGACGGCCAGTCTGAGGAGACGGCCCTGGTGGTGATTGCCCCGCAGGATGAATACCCCATCATGGGGGTTCTGGGCCTGGAGACCACCGGGCAGGGGCTGGTCAAAAACAAATATGACGTGCAGAAGCTCAAGACTCCCAATGAGATGGAGAGCGAGAAGCTGTACTTCAACATAGAAATGCCGTTTGGGCACATGGCCCGCACGTTCACCCAGAAAATTGTAAAAGCCGAGTCCAGACCTAAACCTGTGAAGGCGAAGAAGATGAGGGGCACAGCCGGTAATTAATCCTGTTTTTGGCCTGTTTCCAGAAAAACAGGC
>NZ_LRMM01000033.1 GCF_001647275.1 Rufibacter ruber
CCGTTTTTAGCCTGTTGTGGCGAAAATAGGCCAAAAACGCAAATTCCACTTCTCCCCTTTGTCATCCTGAAAGGAACTTAGGGAACAATGGGCGAACTAAACAGGCCGAAAACAGGAGCTTAAACTGTTAAAGCTTAGGCAGAACTCCCGCTATCTATCTGTCCGGAATGAGGAAGCGGGCAGTCCTTCTTTGTTGTAGAGGTTGGCGCCTTCCGGGTTGTTGGCCCAGGCATACCTGACGGCTACCGGCTGGGGAACACGGTCACTCCAAACTTCTACCTGGTCTCCTTTGATGTGGGCAGTGGCCGCCACAAACGTACCGCTGGCCCCAGCCACCATAAACTGATTCAGTTCTCCGCCGCCTTTGGCTACCAGCCCACTCCCTGTATGCTCAAAAGAAAGCACCATCTTCTTGCCATCCTGCTTAACCGCTTTCAAGGTAGGCCCAGAAGCAACAACCTCAGTATTACCATACACCAGGTTTTGCGCCAACAGGGCCAACCGGTGCCCCACCTCTTTTTTGTTTCTGGGGTGTATGTCATTGGCTTCCCCAATATCATGGGTTACCGCCATGCCTGTGTTGGGCAGGGAAAGAGTTTGGGACTGGGCCTCCCGCAGGAGCGCCCAGGAGTCATCCCCTGGTTTTGCTTTGGGTAAGGCATAGTTGGCGAGCTGCACAAACAGAAACGGAAAATCTTTCTGCCCCCAGTGCGAGCGCCAGTCTTTGATTAGCGCCGGAAACAGTTGGGCATATTCTTTGCCTTTCCCCGCGTTTGCGTTGGCCTCCCCCTGGTACCAGATCACCCCTTTGATTGTGTAAGGGAGGAGCGGCGCCACCATGCCATTGTACAGGACTGACGGCTTTTTCTTCTCCCCATTTTCCTTTAATGGCCCGGCTGGGGCGCTTTTGGGAATAAGAGCCTGGTACTCCGGAAATTCTTGCAGCGCGTCTGCACTCATCCAGGCTTCTGCTGGCGTTCCTCCGTTAGAGGTGTGCAGCAGTCCAATGGGAACTTTATATTTTTCAAACAGCTCTCTGGCAAAGAAATACCCAACAGCGGTAAAACCCAGCACCGTCTCCGGATTCGCCTCCTGCCAGCCGGCTGACTCTACATCACGGGCAGGGGAATACGCCAAAGCATGTTTCACCAGAAAATGCCTAATCTGAGGATTGGCCGAACTTGCAATCTCCTGGCGGTACCGGTCTTGTACGGTTTTCATCTGAAACTGCATGTTAGACTGCCCGCTACACACCCAGACATCGCCCACCAGTATATCCTGAAGGGTGATGGTGTTGCGGCCTTTCACCACCATTGTGTAAGGTCCGCCGGCCGGGGTAGACGGCAGTTTCACCTGCCACTTCTGGTCAGCCCCGGCTTGGGTAGCAAAGGTTTTGCCGTTAAAGGTGAGGGCTACCTTCTCTTTTGCCTCTGCCCAACCCCATACGGTTATGGGCTGGTCCCGCTGCAGCACCATTCCGTTCCCAACAAGGCTGGGTAAGGTAACTTCTGCCTGCGCAGAAAAAGTTACCACAAAAATGCTACTCACAAGTGCTACCCACTGAAAGGCGGGAGCCACGTTAAGGTGTCTAAATTGAGTGGAGAACCTCATTATCACAGCTATATAAGAAACCGTAAGAAGACAATATCAATATTGTGTTCAATCCTGATGCTTTCTATTTGCTCCCACCTCTGTGTGAAGAACTTTCTGTTTTGACCTGTTTTTCAGAAAACAGGTCCAAAACAGAAGGCTGGCCGCGTTTAGTCCTGACGGCTATGCACCTTTCTTCCCTCACCAGCGGGTAGCTTTACAGGGGTACCCGCTGGAATAGGTGTTCCAAAGACGGGGTTCCCCTTCTTATCCCAGGTAAATTTCTGCAGCCTGATATCTCTGGCCCACCCGGGCTGGGTAGAGATCTTTGCGTGGTAGATAATCCAGTCTTCCGTGCCATCTGCCGAGGTGGTGAAACTGGGGTGCCCTACGCCAAACACCTGATCAGTACCCTGAAAGACCGGCCCGGTTTTGACCCAATTCTTCGGTTCCAGGGGGTTCAGCGTAGAGTCTGCCAAAGAAAGCTGGCCCAGCCTGTACTCTTTGAGCCAAGACTCCCGGGTGGAATAGATTATAAACACCTTCTTATTTTTCTTCAGGATCTGTGGCCCCTCCTGCAAATCTAGCGGCCCTCCCGTTTCCCAACTTTCTTCCGGTGAGGAAATTTTGACCCGGTTACTGCCAATGGTCCAGGGGTTATTCATGCGGGCCATGTACAGGTGCTGCCTGGTGGCATCTGTTTTCGCATTCTTCTGCCAGCCAGACCAGACGGCATATAAACTGCCGTTCAACGGCAGAATAGTCACATCAATGGCCCATACCGGCTCAGAGCCGGTGTACTGTAGGCTGTCACCGGTGTACAACATGCCTTTGTCTCTGTAGGGCCCAAACGGGTCCTGCCCTACAGACTCCAGCACACCAGAACGCTGGTGAATGAACGGCTTGCCGGGCGCCTTGGCCGCAGCATAGTAGATGTACCATTTACCGTTCAGAAAGTGTAGTTCCGGGGCCCAGACACTGTAAGCATTCCATCCTTCTTCGGGGGCTTTCCAGACGGTTTTCCGTTCGCCTACCTGCGTAAGTTTATCTGATTTCGCCACGTAAATCCCGCCTTTCCCGGCCCCGCAGGAATAATAAAAACCGTCTTTTTTGATAAACCAGGGATCAGCCCCCTTGGCTATAGGATTGGTAAAATATCCCTCAGTGGTTTGGGTAGTGCTGACCGATGTTACCGAACGGGGGGTACACCCAAACAGCGCCCCACCCAGAAGAAACAACAGATAATAAACTTGAGAAAGCTTTAATGGCATGACAGCGGTTATACAGACACCTATTGATGTTCCCTTTTTCTCTTTATCTGAATAGACTTATGATCCTTTCTCATCACCGTCTCAGAAGCCTACTATACACAAACATAAAGGTAGTACTCTAGATAACAGGTTCTTCAGCGTTCACTTCTGTTTTCCAGTTAGTAAGCAATTGTTGCAGCTCCCTCACTTTGTCTGGCATTTTTTCAGCCAGGTCTTTCTTCTCCCCCGGGTCTGCTTTAAGATTGTAGAGCTCTACCCGCGGTTTAGCGTAAAACTGGATGAGTTTGTAATCCCCCTTCCGGACGGCACTGGCCATTCTAGGTTTCCATTTACCCGTTTCTGAGGGATAATGCCAGTACAGCGTCTCCCGGTTGGGGGTTTGTCCTTTGGTAAGGAACGGCGCTAAGCTCACCCCGTCCAGCTTGTAGCCGGCGGGATTCTTCCCTTTGCCAAATTCTACAAACGTGGGGTAAAAGTCCATAGTGGTCACGGGCACGTCTGTTCTGGTGCCGGCTTTGATTTTACCGGGCAGGCGCATAATGAGAGGCTCTCTGATCCCCCCTTCATAGAGCCAGGTTTTATTCATGCGCAAACCACCGTTATTGGCCACGCTCCCGGCTCCGCCGTTATCTGAATAAAATACCAACAGCGTGTTGTTTGCCAGACCGGTTCTCTCCAGTTCCTGCATGATGGCCCCTACCCCTTGGTCTATGCTCTCCAACATGGCGGCCAGGTACGGGTTGTCCAGGTGCTTGGCTAAATGTTTGCCATCTGCCCCTTCTTTAGCACTTTCAAACAATTTATCTGCTTGCCCGGCACCGTACTTGGCGTCAAACTTGCGCTTGTATTTATCTACCAGTTCCTGCTTTGCCTCTAGTGCGGTGTGCACGCTATAGTATGAAAGGTACAGGAAGAAAGGCTTCTCCTTGTTACGCTGAATGAATTTTACAGCCTCCTCACTTTGTCTGTCTGTGAGGTACTCATTTTCTTTTCCGGTGGTAAAGGTGCTGATTTTGTCATAAGGGAAGAAGTAGTCCCCGTCTGCAATGTATTTGGTCTCAGTACCAATGACTTCATGAAAGCCGTGCTTTTTGGGGCCTCCAATAGACTCTTTGTAATTAGTATCCAGATGCCACTTGCCTACCAGCCCCGTGTGATACCCTGCCTGTGCCATTGCTTCATTGATGGTCACATATTTAGCCGGATCCAGCGCCCGGTCTGTCTGGGTACCCATAAAATCTGTAATTCTCACCCGCGCCGGAAACTGACCGGTAATTAGACTGGCACGGGTGGGGGAACACACCGGCGCGGCGGCGTAGGCGTTAGTAAACGTGATTCCTTGACTAGCCAGCTTATCCAGATGGGGGGTTTCATTGAAGGTGTTGCCATACGCGCCCAGCTCACCCCAGCCCAAGTCATCTGCCATGATGAATATAATATTGGGTTGGTCCGTCTGGACTACTGTTTCTGCATTTCCGGCATTGTTGCTGGAACCTGCCGTGGCAATTTTACTTTGGCATGCACTTGCTTGTAGCAGGCAGGCGGCTATGAAATATAAAAGCGGCTGTTTCATGAAATTTTATGGTTTTTAGCCATTGACAGGGGAGACAATTAAACTTATAAGAACAAGAAGCAATATTACTCCACCTCCCATTGGCTGACTAACACTATTGTAGCAAAAAATGGTAATTATGTGGTCTGAGACGTCTAGCTCCCTGTCTCAGCAATTCACAGGCTTGGATTCTGAGCTTGCCATAAACAACAGGCGATCATTACTGCAGCACTTTTTTCAAAAACGCGTTTTCAAACATGGTGCTATCCCTCCCCCCCTTACTTCCACAAAAATTTAGATTGCCTAAGCACACCTTATTTTGCCAATTCTTTAAAAAGAAGTAATTTAAGGGTGGCTAATCTTTAATTTTACAAAATTTTAACACAAAGTTTTTGTTAAAATTAAACTAAGGAGCTAAACCGTTGTCTATACCGCACCCTTAGAACTCTATTACCGCTTCTCCCCTAACCTGGCGGGAGTTTGCCCATGTTTTGAAAGCGTCTGCGTACCTGAGAATACCTGCTTATGTTGTGCATTAAAAAGCTCCTTTTCACCCTTTGCTTATTTTTACCTGTTCCTTTTTTGCTTTCTACCCACGCCCAGGAGAGAATCCATTTCAGGAACTACTCTGTATCAGATGGGTTAAGCTCCAACACCGTCTGGGCCATCTCCCAAGATGCGCAAGGCTACATGTGGTTTGGCACCAAAGATGGGTTAAACCGCTTTGACGGGCACCAGTTCAAGTCTTTCAAGTTTGATAAGAAAAACACGGCTTCCTTGGGAAACAACTTCATCAGGGACATTCTCAACTTTGACGCCAATACTTGCTGGGTTGCCACAGAGCAGGGTGTCTTCCTATTAGACCTGGAGAAAGAAACATTTCAGCCCTTTGCCAAATTAGGACCGGTCATGGTCTATGACTTAGAACGTGACCAGAGGGGTAACATCTGGATTGCGACTGCAAACAAAGGCGTCTTTCAGTATAATACGGGTGAGGGTACGCTGGTGAATCTGGTTCACCAGAAAGGCAACCCCAATACTATCTCAGACAACCAGGTACGCAAAATAAAGACCGGCAAGGATGGGAGCATCTGGATTGGCACTTTCAGCGGCTTAGACCGTTATACCCCCACCAATGGCACCTTCTCCCATTACTATGCCTCTACGGCCCCTACCTCCTTATCAAACAATAACATCATAGAACTCTATCAAGATGTAGACGGAATGCTCTGGCTAGGGACCCTTACGGGCGGCTTAAACAGACTAGATCCGGAGACAGGCATCTTTACCCGTTTTCAAAAAGCAGGCCCTAATTCTATCAATGATAACATTGTACGCGCTATTTACCAGCCCCAGCCAGACCGGCTGTACATTGGCACTGAGAAAGGTCTTAATATTTTAGATACCAAAACCCTCACCTTTAAACACTTCTCTAACAAGAACAATGACCCCTTCAGCATTAGTGACAATGCGGTGTATTCAATTCTTGAGGATAGGGAGGGAGGAATTTGGCTGGGCACCTATTTTGGGGGAGTCAATTACTTCCACAGCAAAGACAACAACTTTGAGCTGTATTACCCCACTGGCGAGAAAAACATGCTTTCAGGCAACGCAGTGAGTGCTTTCCTGGAAGACAGCCCCGGGAAAATATGGATTGGCACTGAAGACGGCGGGCTTAATCTTTTTGACACAAACTCTAAAACGTTCTTACAATATCCGTTCTCACCCAAACAGGAGAATCTTACCTACCATAACATTCACACCCTCTACAAAGACAGACAAGGCAACCTCTGGATTGGCACCTTCTCTGGTGGCTTAAACGTGTATACTCCTAAAACTGGCAAGATTAAGAAATACAGGCACAATCCGGCAGATCCTCACACCATTAACAACAATACCGTTTACACCATTAACGAAGACAGCCAGGGCAAAATCTGGGTGGGTACGGTAGCGGGGGTAAGTATATACAACCCGGAGAAAGACAATTTTGACCGCATTACCTATACTACCCTCGCCAAGGCCTGTATCTATGACATCTATGATGATCACCGGGGCATGATCTGGTTCGCCACCTATAACTATGGAGTGGTGGGGCTAAACCAAAGCACCAGGCAATGGGTACACTATGGCAAATCAGAGAAACCGGGGGCAATCAGCTCCAACAGAGTCATCTCCATCTACGGTGATAAGAAAGGCAATTTATGGCTTGGTACTGAGGGAGGCGGCTTAAATTTCTTTGACCGTAAAACCAAGACTTTTCAGGTGTTTGATGAAGACAACGGGGTGAACAGTTCTGTCATCTACGGGGTACTTGAAGACAACAAAGGCCACTTATGGTTATCTACCAACAATGGCATTTTCAATTTCGACCCTAAAAACCAGCAGAGCATTAGGTACGGTAAATTTGACAAGCTGCAAAGCCGACAGTTCAACTACAAAGCGTATTTAAAAGCCTCTGATGGAAAGTTTTACCTGGGCGGAATCAACGGGTTCAATGTTTTTCACCCAGACAGTGTCAAAAGCGTGACCACCAGGAACAACGTGGTATTTACAAACCTACAGCTGTTCAACAAAGATGTGACCCTTAAAAACGAAGGCAGCCCCCTCAAGAATCTGATCCATCATACCAAAGAGCTCACGCTCACCCATGACCAGTCTGTTATCAGTTTAGAATATGCGGCTTTAAGCTTTGTGGCACCGCAAAAGATACACTATGCCTTTAAAATGGAAGGCTTTGACAAAGACTGGAACTATGTAGAAGACCAGCGGAAAGCCACCTACACCAACTTACCGGCAGGAAGGTACAGGTTTCTGGTAAAAGCCACCAACAATGACGGTTCCTGGAACAACCAAGCCACCTCCATTCAACTTACCATTCTTCCGCCTTTCTATAAAACCACGGCAGCCTATATCTTATATGTATGCGTTGCCATAGGTTTATTCTGGGCAGCCCGGAATGCCGCCATCAAGCGGGCCAAAAAACGGGCCAAAGCACGATTGGAAAAGCTCAAGAACAAAGAGCAGAAAGCCTTTTACCGGCAGAAGATTGATTTCTTCACCACCATGGCACATGAAATCAGGACCCCGCTTTCTTTGATTACCGCTCCTCTGGAGAGCCTTATCCACTCGGGCAAAGGCGGGGCTGAGGTGCAGGACCAACTCAAGATTATGGATGAAAACTCTGACCGACTGCTCACCCTGGTCAACCAGCTGCTTGACTTCAGACGGATTGAAAGCCGGATTTACACCATCAATCTGGAGAAGATGGAACTGATCTCCATGGTGCGCTCCCTGTACGCCCAATTCACCCCAATCGCGCAGAAGCGCAACCTGCAATTCACCCTGAACACCAACATTAAGCGATTACAGGTAGAAGCTGACCCAGAGGCACTAACCAAAATTCTAAGTAACTTATTGAGCAATGCCTTTAAGTTTACCAGAACCCAGGTACAGCTCCATATCAATGAACCCACTCATAACGAGGCCGGGCAACGGTTCTTCTCCATTAGTGTACAGGATGACGGTATTGGTATTCCCAAAGAGCAGTTGAGCAGTATCTTTAAAAAGTTCTTTAAGATTACTTCTGGCCAGCACCAGTACAGCAATCTGGGTGGTACAGGTATAGGTCTGGCCTTGGCCAAGTCGCTGGCGGTTAAACATGGCGGTGATTTGCAGGTAAAAAGCGAGGAAGGGGTGCAAACCACCTTTACGGTACTGCTGCCCCTCCAGGAATATGAACAGGCAGAAAGTTCTCCAACCGCTACCGTTTTAGAAGATGAAGCACCTAACGCAGATGAGGTTGTATCTGCTCAAGAGACAAAAGGCCTTTCAACCATTCTATTGGTAGAAGATGATGCCTCGTTACGGGATTTCCTCTCTAAGAGCCTTCTCCTTGCAAACTACCGCTGCCTCACCGCCCAAAATGGAGTCCAGGCGCTGGAAATCCTGAAAGATGAGGAAGTAGACCTCATTGTTTCTGACTTGATGATGCCTGAGATGGATGGCATCACCTTGTGCCAAACGGTGAAGAATGACCTGGAATATAGCCATTTACCATTTGTACTGCTCACCGCCCAGGCCAACCCAGACGCTGAGATTGAAGGAATAGAGAGCGGTGCCGATTTCTACATAACCAAACCGTTCAAGTGGCGCCACATTTTGGCTGTCATCAAAAACCAACTAGAGGCCCAGGCCAAACTGAGGCAGAAGTTCTCCCAGCTGCCGTTTGTGGAACCCGCCACCCTCACTACCAATTCCCGTGACAATGTGTTTCTGCAGAAGATTGTGGAGGTCATTGAAGAACGTATTACAGACCCTAAGCTGTCTGTAGAGGAGCTGAGCCGCGAAATGGCCATGAGCCGTTCCTCCCTCCATAAAAAGCTCAAGTCGCTGACCGGTCAGGTACCCAACGAGTTCATCAGGATTGTACGGTTGAAAGAAGCTGCCAAACTGCTGCTGCAAAACCAGTATAACATCTCTGAAGTGGGCTATATGGTGGGCTTTAATTCGCACTCTTATTTCTCCAAATGCTTTGTTCAGCAGTTCAAAGTCACGCCAAGCGAGTTTCTGGAGAAGCACGTGGCAGAGCAGGTGGACCATCCTATTTCCTAACACCACTATTACCGTTTCTGTTTCCGCTGTTTTCCAGAAAACAGGCCGGAAACAGAAACCGGATACAACACTCTTATTCTGTACACCAGCGCTCCAAACAGAACTTGTGTTTTCTCTACATCAGAGACATCAATTACAAGCCTTACTATTGCTGGAATAGCCTCTACTTCCTCTTGAGCCGGAGTAAATAGTGGATTCGCTTTCAATCAATTGAGTACACTTTTCGCCACATGGCGAAAAAAAAATGGGATAAGTTGTAAAGAACGGGGAAGTGACGCACAAAATCTAAGTGCAACATAGCTCTTGGGAGAAGTGGCAATAGGAGCAATACGCTGCGGCATTTATCCTTCAAAAAACTGCTAATCTTCCGGGTAAAAGGTTGAGGAAGTAGAACGCGGCTTTCTGGTAGTACCAGGTATTGTCACCGGTGGTGTTCCTACCTTTACTGTAGCAGGAACAGTAAACGTCTGGTTAATTGGTTCCCCTTCCTCAGTGGCAGGCCCAAAAGGAGGAAACAATTTTATAACTCTAATTGCTTCCCTATCCACTTCTGGCAGGAATGATTTCACAATTTCTATCTTTCCTATTTTCCCAGTTCTATCTACCTGAAATTGCACAACGGAAGTTCCAGAGGAACCAGTTCTTGTGGCGGCAGCTGGCACTCTAAAGTTCCTGCCCCAAAACTCCCGCATCTTCTGTGGCCCACCAGGAAATTCAACAGGCGTGAAATGAGGAAAATAGCTTACCTCTGTTCCATCTTCTTTAAAACATTGTCCTTTATCTAGTTTGCCATTAATGAAATTCTCTCGGCGTCTGAGGTTTCCATTAGGATAATACCCTACTGCCTCCCCTTCCTTCATACCATTCACTTCTGAAAACCTGTAGTACACCTGCCCATTGTCATGCCACTTGGTTACGCTGGTTTCTTTGCCTTTCACTACCCTTTCTTCTTTCAGTTGCCCATTCTTGAACCACTCCTTGTATGGGGCTACCTTACGGTACCTGCCTTCCTTATTTTTCGCCGTAATATTTTCAGAATACTTCTCCCCCGTCACATAATAGGTAGTTTCTGTTCTTCGTTCATCAGGCGTTTCTGAAACATGAATGACTTTGTAGAAAAACGCATCTCCCTTTGGCGCTTTGAAAAAGGCACCATCTAAATAAACTGTGTCAGATTGGCTATAGGCCGAAAAACAGATGTAAAAAAAGAATAAAATAAACAGGCTTCGTTTCATTGAGATTTAATTTACCAGATAACTATAGAATATAGAGATAGTTAATCAAGGTAGCTTTTTCCTTCATAATCCGCAATGCTGTTTGCTGCAAATTGCATGACAATAAGCCTATTAATACCTATTCGCTTTTACAAAAAAAAGATAATTCCTGTTTCCGACCTACTTTTCAGAAATGGGCCAGAAACAGGAAGTTTAATAAGACATCTTCAGTGAAGCCTATACAGTTTAAGTATTTAGGCTGAAGCTAAAACGAGAGGAGTTTTTTACTGCATTTCTCCAACCTTTTCTGTTTCTCACCTATTATTCAGAAAAGAGCCAGGAAACGGAAGCTGAACATTACTTCAGTTCTGCCACCACTACTTCCAACGGCGACAGGTTTATAATAGCTTTCCCATTCTTCACGGCTACTTTTTCTTCTTTAACTTGATAGTCAAACTCGCTGCCGCTGATGCGCCAGACAGAACAAGAGGTAGCATTGCTTTTTGCTCCCGCTAATAGCACAGTCACAGGAGTAACTTTGTCAATTTTACTGCCACTCAAAACCACTGTTGCTTTGCCGTTGGCCGCAGTAGAAGCAAACGCCGCGAAATCACCTTTCACTTCAGTTGGCACCACCGCGCCTTTCAGGCTTTGGGACAATTTGCGGTGAATCTGGTACACCATGGTGGGTTGGGCTGTTTTTACATCTACCAGGGTGGGTTTCTTATAGGCCATGCGCATGGGCCAGAGCATGGCCAAATCGGTTTTCGCCTCCAGCATGGCACCAACCATCTCGGTAAGTTCCAGGTGCGACGTGGCGTTGCGCTCCAGCACATTGTACTCAGATAGGTTGAGCAGGTAGTTCTTGCCTGGGTTCTTCTGGGCAAACAACTCCCGTACCTCCAGCAGCTTTCTGGTCACCATGGGCAGTTGGTTCGCCCCGAAGTACCAGTGCACAATAATCATATTCACGTTCTTGCCGCAGATGCCGGCCACCGTTTCCCACCACTTCTGCTCGCCGGTGGTGATGGGTTTGATGGTATTCTCTTCATGGAATTTCTTGTAGGCATTGTAGCTTTCGCGGCTGGTGATGTTTTCGCGCATTTGCAGCACCCGGGGCAGCTGGCTTTCTTTGATGCGCTCTTTGGTCCCCACAAAATTTACGTCCCAGTGGCCGTTCACGCCCAGCACCACGTTGGGGTCTACCCGGCGCATGGAATCAGCGTACACGTTCACCAGATGGGCATATTCATCAGCCGACATCACCGGATGCCAGTACGTCTCGTTGCCAATTTCCCAGTATTTCACCTGATAGCCTTTCTTCTTGCAGTACCGGAGCCAGTTGGCCGCCTCATGGGCTCCGCCTGGTATGTCTTTCTTCACGGCCCAGCTTTCGGTGTTGAGCACCAGAGACGGAGTGGCACCTACTTTCTTGCATTGCGCCATGAATTCGTCAAAATCGGTTTCAGCGGGGCCACTCTCATAGGGGAACATGTTGGTGTTGTCCAGGGTGGCAGTCTGCCAGTGGAAGTTATCGGCCACGGTGCCGCCGGGGTAGCGCAGCACTTTCATGTTCACGTCTTTCAGCCTTTGCACAATCTTGCCATCGGCCAGGGCCGCATCATCATCTACCCAATACAGAAAGTTGGTGCCCCAGAAATCTGGGTGAATGGGGTGAAGGGGTTTCTGGGTTTGCACCACCACCTGGGCATTTGTGTTTTCCTGACCTGCTTTTTGCTGGGTTTTCGCTTGCAGAGCAGCCACTAAACCAACGAATATCAATACAATTTTTCTCATTCTAGGAATCGGGAACTGTGTAACGGGTACTAAGAATTTTTCTGTTTTCGCTGTTTTCTGGAAAACAGGCCGAAAATAGAAAAGCATCAACTGGGCAGGTTATTTTACTTTCTGGGGCTTCAGGTAGCCTAAAGACGTCAGGAAATCATCTGCGGCCTGCAGGGTTTTCTGGTAATATTCTTTGTCTTTCTTTGTGTAGTTGAAGAAACCGTGCGGCTGGTCTTCATACAAAATCAGGTCACAGCGGGTGCCCACCGCCTCCAATTTCTGTTTGTACAGCTGAGCGGTTTTCACCGGAATTAAGTGGTCTTTAGTACCCAGCAGAACCAACGTAGGGGCCGTACCTTTCCTGATGTTGTGCATAGGTGAAATCTCCTGATATCTTTCCTTCACCCGCTCATAGCCATACCCGTCCGGGCCATTGTCAAACACGGGGTTGAACAGCACCAACACATTGGGCCTGGAGCTAATGCTTTTATCTTCTTTAGGTTCGTCCAGTTGCGTTAAATCAGCCGCCGCCGCCAAATGTCCGCCCGCCGAACCTCCGCTGGCGGCAATCCGATTCGGGTCTATGTTTAATTTTCGGCTGTTGGCGCGCACATACCTTATAGCTGACTTCGCATCATTGACCGCTACAAAAGGACTGGTGTTGTGCCGCTTGGCCACGCGGTAATCGGCCAGCACAGCCACCATGCCCCGCCCCGCGAAATGCTTGGCCTGCTCCTCAAACTGGTCCATGGAGCCGCTGCTCCAGCCACCGCCAAAGAAGAAGACAATGGCTGGCAAGGATTTGCTTTTCCCCGCGCCCTCGGGCGAATAAATTTTCAGTTTCAGTTGAACCGTGTCAATTGTTTTGTAGACCAACTCCTGCACCTGCAGGCCAGATGCGTTTGGCGCTTTCTGGGCAGAAGCCGGGTTTGTCTGGAACAGAAACACCAAAAGCCAAATGAGAGTGAGAAATGGATACCGGATACGCATGTGCCTTCTTTTGCTTGGAAAGAGATTTTGCGTTTTCGGCCTATTTTCTGAAAAACAGGCCGAAAGCGCAAATTGGTTGAGAGTTCTATTCTGCTGCTGTCCTGCTGTTCGGGATTTGCAATCCCGAACTTGTATAACCGGGGATTTAAAATCCCCCTTCTGCTCTACAAGTAACTGGGGATTACAAATCCCCGGTTACCTACTTCCTGTGTAGAAATCCAGAAGAGCGAGGGGCCAAAGCCAGCGGGATTCTTACGCAAGAGATTCAAGCCCACTCCTAGGATTAGACAACCCAAGTTGCGATTTATTAAAGCAGTTTACTCATTACCCACCCCTACCCCTCCAGGGAGGGGAATAATCTGCAAAAGTAGCAGGGGGAAATCCCCTCCCTGGAGGGGTAGGGGTGGGTATCAAAGTTAGGCGGTAAACAGCGCAACTTGAGTTAGATAATATGTCTTTCCGTTTTCGGCCTACTTTTCAGAAAACAGGCCGAAAACGCAAAACCTGATTAAGCTGGAAATTTGTTACTTCACCTGCACCTTCACCTCTCCGCTCTTCAGGCCGTCGGCATTGGCTTTCAAAACAATCTCTCCGGGTTTGTCAGTCGTTTGGACCATCACCAGACATTTGCCTTTGAACGCCTTGCGCTGCGGAATTTTCATAGACGCGAAGTCAATGATATCGCCGTTCTCTACGCCAATGATTTTGCCAGGGCCGGTGAGGGTAAACTTGACCAGGTTATCGGCTTCAGGCGCCAGGTTTCCTTGGGTATCAGTAATGTCTACTTCCATGTGAATGACGTCCCGCTTGTTGGCGCGCGCCTGTTTTTTATCTGGGGTTACCCTAATGTTAGAAGCGGCGCCAGCAGTGGAGACTGACGTTTCGGCCACCACTTTTCCGCCTTGGCGGGCAATGGCTTTCAAAGTACCGGCTTGGTACGGCACTTGCCAGACAATCTGCAGGTCTTCCGGCATTTTCTGCTCACCCAGCGATTTCCCGTTCAGGAAAAGCTCCACGGTTTCAGCGTTGGTATACGCCACCACCGGAATAGCCACGCCCTCTTTGCCGGGGTGCGTCCAGTGCGGCAACAGGTGCACCATGGGTTTCTTGGACCAAAGGCTTTGGTAGAGGTAATAATGGTCTTTGGGGAACCCGGCCAAATCCAGAATCCCGAAGTTGGCGGTGCGGGCGGGCTGAATGGTGGCTTCACCCAGGTAATCAAACCCCGTCCACCGGAACGTGCCAATCAGGTAATCCAGGCTTTCGGTGCGTTTGTGCTGATCACGCACGCCAATGCGCACAATGGCGTTGTCATAACTGGACTGGTAAAACTTTGAATTGTTTTTAAAGACCTCTTCCTGGGTTAAATCAGGAATCATAAACACTTTGCTTTTGAAGTTCTCCCACTTCACGCCGTCTTCCCATGGCGCGGGAAAATCACGGGTTCTATAAGAGGTTTTGGAAGCATACACCCCACGCGTCTGCAACGAATGGGTAATCTCTGTGCCCAGCAATGGTTTGTCTGGGTGTTTCTGGTGGAATTTCTCCAGCGTTTCGGGCATTTCGCCTTCGCCGTTGAAACCGGGAATGTCAATGTACGGCGAGCTGGAACCGCGGGCTTGGGTCACGGGGCGGGTGGTGTCCAGCTTTTTCAAGGCTTCTACCAATTCCCGCTGGCGCTCGGGCTCAAACTCGGGCACCTCGTTGCCAATGCTCCACATGACCACGCTGGGGTGGTTGCGGTCGCGTTTGATAAAATCCGCCAGGTCTTTCTGCCACCAATCTTTAAAGTACAGGCCGTAGTCAAATTTAGCTTTGGGTTTATCCCAACCGTCAAAGGCCTCGTCCAGCACCAGAAAGCCCATAGTGTCGGCCATTGTATAAAATTCGGGCGCAGCCGGATTATGGGAAGTTCTGATGGCGTTGCAGCCCATTTCTTTGAGCAGCTTGAGGCGGCGGTACAGCACATCTTCGGGTACGGCACTGCCCACGGGGCCGCCGTCATGGTGGTTGCACACGCCGTTCAGTTTCATTTTCTGGCCGTTCAGCACAAAACCGTCTTTGGCGTTCACCTCCACAGTTCTCACCCCGAAATAGGTGGTGTATTCCTGCAGGGTTTGCTTGCCGTTCTGCAGCCGGTGCACTGCCTGGTAGCGTTGCGGCTTCTCTGGGCTCCAGAATTTAGGTTTGCTGATGGTGGCTTTTTGCGTGACCGTCCGTTGCCCGGGATTGAGCGTCAGTTGCTGGGATACCTGGGTTACTTTCTTACCGCCTGGCTCTAGAATGTCTGTGAGCAAAGTGAGTTTTGTAGGCTGGCCGCTGGCATTCTCCAGGTCAATCTGCAGTTGCACCAGGGCCTGGTCTTTGGTCACTTGCGGGGTGGAAATGAACGTGCCCCAGGTAGGGATAAAGACATTTTGGGTCACTGCCAACCGCACGTGGCGGTAGATACCTGAGCCCGTGTACCAGCGGCTGCTGGGCAGTTTGCTGTTGTCAGCCCGCACGGCAATTACGTTCTGCCCATTTACCAGGTACGGCGAGAGGTCATACTGAAAGCTGATGTACCCGTACGGACGCTTGCCCAAATGGTGCCCGTTCACCCACACGTCTGAGTTCATGTACACCCCGTCAAACTGAACGAATACTTTCTGGTCTTTGGCCGGTTTCCAGTCAAAAGTTTTGCGGTACCAGCCAATGCCGCCGGGCAAATACGCCCCGCTCCACCCCGAGGGGTGGTTCAAGTCAAAGTCCTGCTCAATGCTGAAATCATGGGGTACATCTACTTTCCGCCATTGGCGGTCATCAAAGGCTTTCTCTTTGGCCGCGGACACGTCGCCTAAATGGAACCGCCAGTCAAAATCAAAGTCAATGGTTTTCTGTGTACCAGTTGCCCCGGGTTGCGCCGCCCTGGCGGGCGAAGTTCCCCAGAAACAGAAAACCAAGAGACAGGAAAAGATGAGTTGCAAAAACTTCATAGGTGAGAGAATACATTCTAAACCCAAACCTAAGCACCAAACAGGGTTTGTTCCTCTCATATAGGGTTTGTTTTTGTCTCACAAGCGCGATAACACTTACACCAGGGCCTTCTCTGACGGGGCTCCCTCCTGTTTCATATAATCGGTAGGGGTTAAGCCGTATTCCTTCAGGAAGCTTTTGGTAAACTGTTTGGGGTTTTTGGAGCCTACCATGTATGCTACCTGTGACACGTAAAATTTGCCTTCTTTCAGCAAGGCGGCAGCTTTTCTGAGGCGGGCCTTCTTGATAAAATCTGAAGGCGATTCGCTGAGCAGTTCCTCCATCTTACGGTAAAGGGTGGCGCGGCTCATGCACATGCTCTCTGCCAGGAACTCTACATTAAGGTCATGGTTGGCCATGTGGGTATCAATCAGTTCTACCACCTCATGAATGAACTTCTCATCAGGCGATTCTACCCGCGTTTCCTCCTGCTGGGTTATGGCCACTTTCCTGATGAACTTGTCTTTAAGAATCTCCCGGTTTTTGAGCAGCCCCACAATTCGCCACCGCAGCAACTCTGGGCTGAACGGCTTTTCAATGAAATCATCAGCGTTGTTTTTGAGGCAGAGGTATTTCTCGCTGGCTGAGCTTTTACCCGTTAAAATAATCACCGGAATGTCATTCAGGTCAGGCGACTGTTTCACCCGTTTAAGTAAAGAAATACCATCTAGCAGCGGCATGGAAATGTCACTGACCACCAGAGACACAGATTCTGCCAGCAGCAATTGATAGGCTTCTTCGCCATTGCCCGCCTCCAGCACATCAAATTCTTCTGCCAGCGTTTCGCGTATCAGCTGCCTTATTTCAGGCTCATCATCTACCACTACCACTTTGGGTTTGTCTTCAATGACCAGGGCACCTTTGGACTTCTGCTCTTTTTTGGCGGGCTGTTGCTGGGGCAGTTCCTCTACAATTGGCGTGTTGGCCAATGTTGGCCTGAGTTCAGTGAGAGAATAATGGTCTTTCTCAGCAGGGAAGTAGAACGTGACGGCGGTATATTCATGCTGTCGGCTTTGAATGGAGAGCCAACCGTGGTGGCGCTTGATTAACCGCTGTACCAGGTTCAGTCCCAGCCCTACGCCCTCTTTCTCTTTGCTCTCCTGTGCATTTTTGGCACGGTAGAAAAGTGAGGTGACGTTTTGCAGCTCTTCCTCCGGAATACCCATGCCCGTGTCTTTCACTTCGCAGCACACGTATGTGCCAGGTTCCCGGTCTTCGGCCTCCTGGCCTTCTATGGCAACAGATTTCAGCGTGATAGTGACATTCGCCCCCGGCTCTGAATATTTGATGGCGTTGGAAAGCAGGTTGAGCAGGATAATCTCTAGCAGTTCCTTGTCAAAGAAAACTTGTCCGTTGTCTATATCTGACTCAAAGGCAATGTCAATGTCGCGCACCAGGGCCAGCGGTTTCACCCGTTCACAGACATCGGCCACGTACTGGGTAATGTCTCCCTCCTCCACACTCAATATAAACTCCCCGGCCTCACTCTTCCTGATGTTGATAATCTGCTCATTAATGCGCTTCAAGCGAAGGGCTTGCTCATACAGATTATGTAGAATGGCTTTGTTTACCTTTTTTCCAGTCAGAGCGGTTTCTAACGGACCCAGGATCAAAGTGAGGCGGTTCTTGATTTCATGCGATAAGTCAGAGAAGTACACCATTTGCTGGGTTTGCAGTTGCAGCACCTCTGCTTCTTCTTTAAGTTGGTTGTTCAGTTTGAACCACCTCCTCAGGAAATATAGTACCACCGCCACCACCAGCAACAGCACTACGGCATACACGGCATACGCCCACGGACTGAACCAAAACGGCGGTTGCACCTCTACTTGAAAAGAGATGGGGTTGTCAAACCAGATGCCTTCGGCGTTAGAGCTTTTCACCTCAAAGGTGTATTTCCCCGCCGGGAGGTCCAGGTACTGAATCTCCCGCCCATTGGCGTCTGTGTACTGCCACTCCTGCTCCCAACCTTTCAGGCGGTAGGCGTACTTTACTTTCTCAGGCGAGGTAAAATCAAGGGTGGCGAAAGAGACTAGAAAACTATTGTGGTTATAAGGTAAACTGAAACTGCCTTTAATACGAATAGCGTTCAGATATTCCTGCTGTGCCTGGGCTGCCTCTTCTCCCTCACTCAGTATCTGGAATTCAGAAAATGCCAGCTGGGGAGCTTTGGTGGAATGCTTGTTGCCCGCGCTGAGGTTAAGCTGGTAAATACCATCTAAATTGGCGAAGTACAGGGTGTTGTTTTTCCCGATCGCCACGGCATTGAAAGAGAACTCCGGATGCACAATGCCATCTTGCACGCCGTAATGCTGGAAAGGCACCGGCTGGCCCGGCAAATACTTGGCTAATCCGTTTTGGGTGGAGACCCACAGCGTTCCTTTTGCGTCTTCGCCGAAGGCGCACACTGAATTTGACGGCAAACCGTGCGCCGTGGTGAAGGACGTAAACCGGTCTTTCTGCGCATCATACACCTGCACTCCATGCCCCCGCGTAGCCACCCAAACGTTGCCGTTTTTATCTGGGTAAATGCTTACAATCCGGTCACTCTGCAAGCCGTTCTTGCCGGCGTGGTATTCCTGAATTTTCTTTGTTTGCGGGTTTGCTTTGATGAGGCCGTTGCCCCGGTACCCAATCCAGATGTTGCCCTGTTGGTCTTTCACCAGATTGAAGATGTGGGTTACTTTGTTGGCCACCTTAGCTACCTGCTGAAAGAATGGGTCTGGTGCCTTGCCGTCTAGGGCGACTTGCAGAAGGCCGTTGTTCCAGGTCCCCAGCCACCAGTTGCCCGGCGACACCTCTAACATGGTCTGAATATCTGCACTGGTATAAGGCAGCAGTTCCAGGTGCTCTTGCTTGAAATCAGCGAGCGAAGCGCCTTTGTACCGGTAAAGCCTGTCATCAATGTTGAGGAGGTAATGGCCGCTTTTGCCCTGTTCTATGTTCTTCACCCGCCCCTTCACCGGCATTTCTACCCGGCTAACGGTGTTGGTCTGTGGCTCAAACTGAAACAAACCGTCATTGTTGCTGATGGCCCAAAGCGTGCCCTGCCGGTCTGCGCTGAGCTTTACCACATGGTTGTTGACTGGAATATAGTTGGGGGTGGCCAGCTTGATTCTGGTAAAGGCGTACTCCTGCTTTTTGAGTTTGTACAAGCCATACAAGGTGCCCACCCAAATGTTCTGTTCCCGGTCTACCAAGGTGCACAGCACGTTGTTGTCCTGAAAAAACGAAGCGGTTTTCTGAGGCTCTTTAAACCGTTGGTTCCAGGAAGAAATGGGTTCCCCCAGATAAAGGTGGTTGAAGGTGCCCGCTATAAGCTGGTTGTTCTGGAGCGACGTAATGCTGTTGACTTTCCCGAAACTTGCTTCCTGCGGCTCGCCTAATTTGTAGATTTTCAGGGTGGTAAGCTGCACTGCGTCTTGCTGCACCTGCGGCGAAACGGCCAATAGGCCTTCGGTGCGGGTGCCTACCCACAACACGCCATTCTGGTCTGCGTAGATTTTGAGAACGGGGGCCGTGAGGCTGGTCTCAAACACCTTCTTCCGCTGGGCGTCTAAATAAAATACTCCGTTCTCGGTCCCTAGCCATAGATTGCCTTGGGAGGTTTGGTAAAAACAGGTAATGCCGCGACCCATTTTCTGCACCACCGGGTCGGTTTTCCGGAAATAAGGCTGCTGGGTTTTCTGGGCGGCGCCTACCGGGGAGATTTTGTACAGCAGGTGCTCGGCGTCTAGCGTGGTGACCCAAACGGCCCCGTCTGGCGCTACAGCCAGGTTCTGGATTCCTTCGCTCAACGCCAGCTTAACCTGATACGGATGGGTTTGAATCACGCCCAGCCCGCTGCCGGTGGCAATCCAAATATTGCCTTGTTTGTCTTCGGCAATGTCTCTGATGGTATTGTTGAGCAGGGTGCTCTTGCCGTTGTGGGTGAGGGCGTATTCAGTGGTTTTGTGCCCGTCATACTTGAACAGGCCCGAGTTGGTGCCCACCCAGAAATACCCTTTGCTGTCCTGGAAAATACTTAGGATTGAATATTTGGGCAGCCACTTTTCCTCAGACAGCTCAGTGTACAAATGACTGCTTACTCCCTGGGCAACCGCCAAACAACCCCACAAGCAAAACAGCACTTTCAGGAACAGAAACTTCATATTCTTAACAACCGAAAATCAGATTGGTACTGAGCCCATTATGTTAAGGAAAGTTACGTTTATTCTAGGGAAAATCAAAAACCGCCCCCGCATGAGCAAGTGACGCACTTCCACTTCATCTGGAAAACATGCTACAAGTGCTGTTTTGAGCTTGTTTTGGAAAAGTAGCCCAGAAACGGAAAATTAAGAGTGAAGCTGTTCCAGCCAGCAAGGCTAAGTCCCGGCGGCGGCGATGACCGTTTCCGTTTTGGGCCTGTTTTTCTGAAAACAAGCCGAAAACAGGAAAGCCTCTCAGCTGCTTAAGATTGTTCTAGAACCTGCTTGCAATACGCCAAGCTTCGCCCTACTTCCTCTACAGGGTCACCTTCGTACTCAAATTCTATGTTGGCCGGAATATTCCAGTGGTTGTCTCTGATGAGTTTCAGCACCTCGGCCAAGGGCGTGTCCCCTTCCCCGAACCGCGTTCTGGGGCCGTGGCTTTTCTTGCGGTCTTTCAGGTGCAGGCAGTAAATTTTGGCGTGGTGCTCTTTCAGGTAGGCCACCGGGTCAAAGTTGGCGGCCGTGAAATGTCCTAAATCTAGGTTAATTCCAATAAAATCTGAATTACCGGCCATGCCCTGGGCAAACGATTCCGGAGTGGCAAACTCATTGGGATCTTTGAGGTTGTCATGGTTGTGCATGCCCACCTTCATCTTGTATTTCCGGGCGAACGCGTCAATGCGGGGCATCACCTTCACCGTAGCCGACACCGTGAGTACCTCGGCCCCCAGCGTCTGGGCAATCCGGAACGCCAGGTCAATTTCACTGTCGGGCGTTCTGTCTTTGATAGAGGGGTTGTACGCCTGAATGGCAATGCCCGCTTGCGCGAATTTCTCTTTGATACCCTTGATTTCGTCCATGGTCACGGTGGCGCGCCATTTCTTGAGGTTCTCCTGGTTTTCTTTGGCCTGCTCCGGGGTAAGGTTGCGGCGCCACTGGTGCTGGCGCGGCTCCACGTGGCCCACCCACAGCTCGCAGCTGGTGATGCCCAGTTGGCGCATGGCGGCAATGGCCCCGTCCAAATCCCGGTCCCTGAAACTGTAGGTCTGCACCCCCAGCACCACGCCCCGCTTTTTTTCTTCGGCCTTGGCCGATGCAGAAGAAGCACACCCGAACGGCAACATAGCCCCTGCCATTCCGGCCAAAGTCAATAGGCCCCACTCCCGCCTAGTCAATTTACGCGACATTACTTTTATGTTTTTGTAGAACGAATGTTATCCATTTAGCCCTCCCTTCTACCCTTCTCCACCTAATGCGTTTTTGACCTCTTTTTCAGAAAACAGCCCGAAAACGCAAGCAAACGTCAAAGCGACTTTTTTCTTTTCCAGCGGAATTTTCCCCGCTAGTTCACGCAGTTTACCTTGCCGCTTGCGCTTAAAAAGTTATGGTCTGGTCTTTTCTTTCGCTTTCACTGATGCCAACAGGGTCTGCAGTTCCTTTAAAGTGGCAGGATTGGCTTGGGCCACGTTCTGCTTTTCAGCCACGTCTTTTTTGAGGTGGTAGAGTTGCGGCTGTGGGTTATTGCCCAGTTCAGTGTTGGTGTTCTTGTTCATGGTTGGGCCGCTGCTGGGTTCAATGTACTTCCAATCACCGCGCACAATAGACAGGGTGTTGTTCAAAGACTGCTGCACCACGTACTCGCGCCCGATTTTTGCCTTGCCCAACAGCGTCTGCAATTGGTTGTGGCTGTCTGGGGCATCTTGGGTGGCTAATTTCTGGCCCGTCAGGCTGGCAAACGAGGCGTACAAATCCACTTGGCTGAACAGAGCATTGGAGACGCCAGGGCTGATTTTACTCGGCCACCGCACCAGGAACGGCACGCGGGTGCCTGCTTCAAACGCGCTGTATTTGCCGCCCCGCATCGGTCCGGAAGGCGTATGTTTGCCCAGTTTCTCTACCGCCTGGTCTACGTACCCATCATCTACCACGGGCCCGTTGTCACTGGTGAAAATCAGAATAGTGTTTTTGGCCAGATTGAGCCGGTCCAGCGCGTTCATGATTTCGCCCACGGTCCAGTCCAGCTGCAGAATGGCGTCGCCGCGCGGGCCCATGCCGCTCTTGCCCGCAAACCTTGAGTGCGGCAGCCGCGGCACGTGAATGTCATGCGTAGCGAAGTACAGGAAGAACGGCTGCTTCTGGTTTTGGTCAATGAATTTCACGGCGCGGTTGGTGAACACGTCGGCCATGTCCTCGTCAATCCAGCGTGCTTTGGTGCCGCCTGTCATGTACCCAATGCGGCTCACGCCGTTCACAATGGTATTATCATGCCCGTGCGAATACTTCATTTTCAGCAGCTCGGGGTTTTCTCTGCCGGTGGGCTCGTCGCCAATCTTGTCTTTGTAGCTTACCTGAATGGGGTCGGCGGGGTCCAGGTCCACAATGCGGTAGTTCTCCAGGTACACGCAGGGCACGCGGTCGGCGGTGGCGGGCATCAGGAACGAGTAGTTGAACCCAATTTCCAGCGGCCCCGGTTTCACGTCTGCGTTCCAGTCCGGCCCACCCTTCGGCCCCAGGCCGAGGTGCCATTTGCCCACCACCCCGGTTTTGTAGCCCGCTGATTGCAGCATGTCGGGCAGGGTTCGCATGTCTTGGGGGATGATGAGCGCGGCATCACCGGGGGCAATGCCCGTGTCTTGCTTTCGCCAGGCGTACTTGCCGGTGAGCATGGAGAACCGCGAGGGCGTGCACGTGGCCGAGGTGGCATATGCCTGGGTAAACCTTAGCCCCTGCGCGGCCAGCTTGTCAATGTTGGGGGTTTTCACCTGGGTAGCCCCATTGCAGCTGATGTCACCGTAGCCCAAATCATCAGTGTAAATGATAATGATGTTGGGTTTCTGCTGGGCCTGTACGGTCGATGATGCCCCGAATAAAAGACACAAGGCACCGGCTACAAGCCGAAGAGCGTGAAGGGCTGAGACTGAATAGAAGTGTTTCATTCTGAATTGTATTTACACTTGTGGTAATGGCGCTGACTGATTGTAGAGCTGCTTTTCCTATTAGCAGTATTTCATGGAGCTAGCCTCTGCTTTTCTATTTTCGGCCTGTTTTCTAAAAAATAGCCCGGAAACGCAAATTCTCTAAAGCGATTCTGTCTTCTTTTGAAAACTGATGCATTTCTAATTCTCAAAAAAAGTTACTCCTGCCGCTCTTCCCTGCTCTTCGGGTTTTACAATCCGGAAGCAACTAAGGAGGGGATTTGTAATCCCCGTATCTGCTTCTAACCTGCAAACCCGCAGATTAAAAATCCGCTGAGGACTCAAGCTTGGGATTACAAATCCCGAACAGCAAACGCATTCCGTCCCCCTTTGAAGGGGGACGGAATACGTGAGCTTTTCCAATTTTCATCACCCTGCTTTTCTGGATTTTCGCCCTCCTTTTCTTACTCTGCTTTTCTCCTCTGCTCTTCCTGATTTGCAATCCGGAAGCACCTGCTTCGGGGATTTGTACTCCCCATCCCTCGCTTTCTCTGAAAAAATCCGCGGATTGCAAATCCGCTGAGTCCCCAAGTTCGGGATTACAAATCCCGAACAGCTGAGGCAGCAGAAAGACCGCTGAGACAGTTGCTTTCATAGCGCAAGCGGATGTTTATATTTTCCGTTTCCGGGCTGTTTTTCTAAAAACAGCCCGAAAACGGAAATCCATTAAGGCGCACCGCCCTATATTAATCACTGGTTTTCTCACCGGCCTGGTACAGCGCCGAATATGGCAGCACGCCGCAGTTGATTAAGATGGAGCGGAGGTAGAACTTATGCTTGTTACCGCCTTTTCCGTCTAACAGCGCCTGTAATTCAGGGGCAATGGGTTTGGCTTCGGCACCTATGTTCTGCAGGCACGCCGCCGCCGGTCCGAAATTGTCTTTCACCTGCAGCAGCAGGAAATCCAGGCCTTGCTTTTTGTTTCCGGCATAGACCATGGCCTCAGCTAAGAGACTTTTTACCTCTGGGATTATTTCTGCCTGCCCCATGGCGGCAGTGGCTTTGGTAGGCCAGGATTTTAGCTGTCCGGTTTTGGCTAGTCCGCAAATACCGCTGGCGCCCCAGAATTGCACCACCGGGTCTTTGTCGGCCAGATAATCGGTTAGGGTTTTCAGGTTGGCAGGGTTCCTTAAAGAAGCTGTTTCGGCGGCGCCGATTTGCTTGTCTACGTCAATGTTGTTTTTTCTCACCACGTTGAACAGCGGCCCCTGCTCCTGCAAAGTTTTGCGGTATTCTCTCGGCATAAAGCCTAAGTCTTTCTGCTGGCGCACCTCGCGCTGTAATTCGGCTTTGAGCTCATTGAAGATTTTGCCGTAGGCTTTGTCTTGGGCCAGATTCTTGGTTTCCAGGGAGTCTTTCTGCAGGTCATACAGCTCAAAGGTCTCAACCGGTACCCAGAACGCTTTGTGCAGCGGGCTCAGTTTGGTTTTCATGTTGGCCACGTCCCAGGCTTGCTGCGCGGGCATTTGCCACTGGTAGTCCTGGCGGGTACCGTTGGGGTACGCGCTCTGGTAGTTCCAGACGAGTTTGTACTGGCCATTGGTGATTCCGCGCGACGGCGCAAAACTGTCGCCCTGGTTCGCCCGGAACGCGAAGGTGTATTTTCTGGTATTCTCGGGTTTGTTCGCGTCTGGGCCTAAGAACGGTTTGCCCACCAGAAAGTCCGGGGTTTTCACCCCTGCCAGATTGAGTACCGTGGCCGAGAAGTCTACAAACGACACCTGCCGGTTGCTCACCGATGGCACCGCAGTGTTGGCCAGGTGCTGCCATTTTTTGGGGAAGTACACAATCAACGGCACGCGGGTGCCGCTTTCATACACGTAGGCCTTGCCGCGCGGTACGGTGCCACCGTGGTCAGCGTAGAAGAAGATGATGGTGTTTTCGGCCTCGCCGCTTTTCTCCAGTTCCGCCAGTTTCTCGCCCATCCATTTGTCCATGAGCATGACGGCGTCCATGTTCCAGGCGATGTCATTGCGCACCTCTGGTAAATCAGGCACGTAGCCCGGCACAGATACTTTGTCCATGGGTACGGTGCGCTGGTCGCGACCTTCTACGCTGCGGGTGGCTACGCGCACCATGTGGGTGATGCCGCAGTTGAACACCGAGAAAAACGGCTGGCTTTTGTCTGGCCGCTTGGTGTAGCTGGCTTTGTTGCTGGACTCGTGCCACACGTCTTCGGGCGTTTTTTTGTCGTTGTAATCTTTCTTGGCGTTGTTAGAGGTGTAGTATCCGGCCTCGCGCAGGTACTTGGGGAAATAAAACGCAGCCGGAACCGGACGGCCTTCGCGGTGAATGTCTGTGCCCAGGCTCACGGCGTATTTCCCGGAAATCAAGGTGGAGCGTGCCGGTGAACACTGCGGCCCATTTGACCGGGCCTGCGTATACCTGATGCCTTGCGCCGCCAGTTTGTCTAAGTTAGGGGTTTTGACCAGTTTGTTCCCGTAGCTGCTCAAGTAAGGACTCATGTCTTCGGTGACCAGCCACAGAATATTGGGCCGGTCTTGGGCGAAGCCATGGAATGCGAAGAGAACCAGCGCAAACAGGGAAAAGAATTTCTTCATAAAGGTTGAAAAAGACGTCTAGTAATGTACAAGCAAAGGCGAGCGCTTTACGCCCGCTGGCAGGTCAGCCCTTTGATGGCGACTAACCCAATTAGTTTAATGCGCTCCCTAAATTTAAGAGTTTCTGTTTTTGAGCTGTTTTCCGAAAAACAGGCCGGAAACGCTTCTATTCCCGACCTGAACTACAACAAACAAATTCTTATATCACATAAAAAAGAGCCAGGCATAGGAAAACTTTCACCACGGGAAACAGATTTACTGCGGATTCGGCACAGCTGCCGCAGCTCCGGTTTTCAACGGCCACAGCTCGTGAGGTTCCCGGGCCTTGGCCAAAATGCTTTCCATTTTCTTCACCACCGCCGGGTTTTCCGGGGCTATGTTTTTGGTCTCGCTTTCGTCTTGGCTCAGGTCATACAGTTCCAGCGGGCCCGCGGGGCTTTGGCGAACCGCTTTCCAGTTGCCTAGGCGCACGGCCTGGCTGCTGGTTTTAGCCTCATGGAACTCCCAGTACAGATAAGCATGCGCCTTCTGCTGCGCCGAATTCCCCGTGAATGTGGGGTACAAGGAAATACCGTCTGTCTTAATTCCGGCTTTGGGTAAGTTTACCCCAGCTAAGTCTGCAAAGGTGGGCATGATGTCCCAGAACGCCGACACATGGTTGGATACCGCTGGCTGTTTGATTTGGGCGGGCCAGTGCACAATGAACGGCACCCGTATGCCGCCTTCGTATACATCGCGCTTAGCGCCGCGCAAGGTTCCGTTGCTTTGGTGAAAAGTCGGGTCGGCGCCCCCTTCTTTGTGCGACCCGTTGTCACTGCTGAACATGATGACCGTGTTTTTATCAAGCCCCATTTTCTGCAGCTGCGCCATAATTTTGGCCACATCACGGTCAATGCGCACCACCATAGACGCATAGGCCGCCGCCGGATAATCCTGGCTTGCATACGCCCCGAAATCTTCAACGCCGTTGCTGCCCTGCTTGCTTTTGACAAATGGGGTTTCTTGAAACTTGCCTTTAAAGTGGTTGAAAATGCTGTCTTCAGGCACAATCAATTCCGCATGCGGAGTCACAAACGAGAGATACAGGAAAAAGGGCTGATCTTTCTTCTGCTTGGCAATGTACTGGACAGCCTCTGCCGTAAAAATGTCATTGGAATATTTGCCGCGCTTGCCGTTCAGGTTTTCCTTCAGCGTTTCTTTTTTGCCGTTCCGGTACAGGTAGTCTGGGAACTGGTAATGCGCGTGGGCCTGGTTCAGGAAGCCGTACATCTCGTCAAACCCTTGCTTTTCGGGCGCGCCCGAAGTGCCGGTCATGCCCAACCCCCACTTGCCAATCAGCGCGGTACGGTAACCGGCCATTTTCACCACTTCGGCCAGGGTCACGTCTTCCGCTTTCAGCGGATATCCCGCCCCGAACCCATGCGGCCCTTTCTCATAATTACCCCGCACGCGCGAATGCCCGGCATCTCGCCCGGTCATCAGAGATGCCCTGGACGGGGCGCACACGGGGCTACCCGCGTAATGCTGCGTGAATTTGATGCCCTGCGCCGCCAGTTTGTCTAGCGTGGGGGTTTGGAAATTCTTCTGCCCGTAACAGCTTAAATCACCGTACCCCATGTCATCTGTGAGAATGTAGATGATGTTGGGTTTCTGCTGGGCAAACGAATTGCTGCCCACCCACAGGCCCAGAACTAGTACTACAATTTTTTTCATGGAATCCTTCATTGGCCGCTTCCGGTTGGCACTGGGGCTACGGCTTGCTTTTGCGTGCTGTTTTCAGAAAATCAGAACCGCAAACGACAAATCCTCTTTATACACTTAGTTTTCAGCTATTGCCATTCTTCAAACCGCAGGTCCAGCTCTGGGGCCTGACGGAGAATCAGTTGGTCTGTGACGCTGTAGGTACTACCGTTGGCGGTGAATCTGTATTCCAGGTTAAACTCCCGTTTGGTGGCATCATAAGTGCCACTGCTTTGCAAGATGGTCACCTTACTCCCGGCGGCTTTCTCAATGGTGACGGTATTATCTGCGTTTCTGAAGAGTTTAAGGCCAAAGCTGTTCTTCACATTGTTAACAGTTGTTGTCACAAACGTGCCAGCCCCAGAGGTTTCCACCTCATTTAAGGCTAGGGTTGTTAGGTTCCAGGTCTGGTTTTTGCTCAAATCTGTGGTGCTGTAAACAGTTTCCTCAGTTACGTTACCGGCATTGTCTAGCTTTCTTTGGGTTCCCTTGTGGTAATACACCCCGTGCAGCGGACTGATGTACTTCACCACTAGCACGGTGTAGTCTTTGGCTGGCGTAAGCACGCCCCCGTCCAGATCAAGTTTTCCCAGCAGAATAGAGTCTACTGAAGTCTCTTTTAACCGCAGGGGCAAAGCATAGGTGTTTGTATGCGCCAAGGGATCAGATGTAAAGGCGGCTTTGTTCAGGGTCACGGTCACATCGCCTATAAATTTTCCGGCGGGTATCACCATTCTGTTCTCATCACTCAGGGTGTAATATTCCTTAGGCAGAAGTTTAAAACTGGTGTTGGTTAAAAGCGATGGGTCAACCTCAAATGTAGCCCATTCGTCTTGCTTGTTCTCCCTTCTTCCGGCCAGGGTTACCCCCACCTTGAACTTCATTTCATCATAGGCGACAATGGTTCTCAAGGGTTTCTGGGTGCCAAAGTAAACTGCCGTGAACTCATTATCTTTTATATACTCTTCATAGTCATCACAGGCCGCAAGGGCTAAGGCCAGCATACTTAATAGCAAGGATAGTTTTAGCTTCTTCATGTCTCTGTTTCTTAAGGGCTTTCTACCAACCCAGGTTATTTACCAGTTGGTTTTTCACTACCTCATCATAAGGTAAAGGGAGGTAGTAATATCTGATATCATTAAACCCTCTCTTTTCCACCTCATACTTGTTATACTGTAAAGCCCCATTGGTATCACGGGTAATTTTCACGCCCATCACCGGATTGTTCAGCGGTAAAAGCCAACGCCGCATATCAAAGAACCAATGGTTTTCAAAGGCCAATACAATTCTGCGCTCATTTTGAATCAAGGCCCTGAACGCACTTTTTCCCTGACCGGCCACTTCACCTAAATAATCATCTGAATTTAGCCCGGCAGCTGTTCTTATGGACTTCAGCACACTTAAAGCGGATATGTTGCCATCAGGAATAGTACCGGTTGGCCCCCAGGCCTCATTAGCGGCCTCTGCAAAATTTAAATATACTTCAGTCTTTCTAAGAAGGACATGATAATGGTGATCATTTTGAGGGCTTTCTGGGTCTAACATATTAGGGATATCAGAAAGCCATTTTCTGAGATAATAGCCGGTACGAGTGGCTTGGGGAAATGCACCCTGAGCATCTTTACCACCTAAAACCATGTCTAAGGGAACTCCACCCAATGAACCGCCATGGCGTAAAATGGTTGAATCTAACCTTGGGTCTCGGCCAGCATATGGGGAGTTAGGATCATACATAGACAATGGGGTTCCAATAGGGCGGCCATTTTTCATGGGGAAGGCGTCTACCAAATTTTGTGAGGGCCCGGTAAAACCGCTTCCAAGATAGCTGGGCGGATAATTCCGGGTTTCAAGAGCCCTGTTGTTATGATAAAACCTAAATAAAAACTCACTGGGAGTTGCTGCTGCATTATAATTCTTTGCAATCAGGTTTGAAAAGTTCCCTAGCTGTGTTATGGCCTCATAGCTAACCTTTGCCGCTTTTTCCCAATTTGCCAGATAGGTGGCATTACTCACCACTGTGAAACTCCCCATTCCTGTAATCTGGGTAACGTCATTGGGTTGGTACGCGGGGCTTGCCCCATAGGTGTATGCTCTGGACTTAAGAGCCAAGGCCGCCAGTTTTGTAGCCCTCCCTATCTGTGCAGACCCTACAATCTGGTCCTCTCCCGCATAGGTAGTGGGTAAGTAATATGCTGCACTGTCACAGTCTCGGCTAATCTGATCTAAACATTCCTGATAGGTGTTTCTATTAAACAGACCAGGGTTGGTAGCTTCCTGATCTGTGAGAATTCTGGTGATGATGGGGTATCCTAATGCCTGCCCATTGTTTGTTTTTCCGCCGTAGTGCTGCAACAGTTTGAAGCCCCACCAGGCTCTCAAGAAAAACGCCTCTCCCTTCAGTCTGTTTTTATGTTGCTGGTTGGTGGTGGCACTGGTTAAGTTATAGATGATATTTTCCCCTAGACCCTTTTCCATAAACATGTGGATGTTCCTGAACTGGGTGTAGGCATCTCCCCATATAGCCAGCGGATTGGAAGGCGAGGAAATGGCACCTCCCCCAATTGTATAAAAAGCAGAGCCATAATTATTAGTCACGGCATTATCTGTGGCTACATCCAGAAAGTTATTGCCATAGCTATCAAACTGCCGGTCTATGTTAGCGTAGGCGTTTAATAAAACACCTTCCGCTTTTTCTGGCAACCTCCAGGTATCTTCATCACCATAGGTATTGTCTACTTTGGGCTCCAGAATATCTTCACAGGCGGCAATACTCATGCACAGAAAAAGCAGGGAGTAAAATGTATATTTTTTCATCCTCAAGTACTTTAATTAAAAGGAAAGGGAAACACCTCCAGTGAGGCCCCGCATCACCGGATAGTTGGCTACACCTCCGTTCAGCACTTCAGGGTCTAGATCCCTGATGCTAGACAGAACCAGCAAGTTGGTGCCTCTCACAAAAAACCGATACCCCTTGGCAAAAGAAGTGGCCGTGTTAAGGGTATAACTAAGCTCTACATTTTTGAGGCGCCAGAAAGAGGCATCATCTAACCAGAAGCTGGAACCTATATGATTATTGGCCCCGTTTGTTGTAGTAAGCCGGGGAGCGGTTCCGCCTGGGTTATTCTGTGGGTGCCATCTATCAAAGGCGGTAGTTGAATACTTTCCTTCGCCAAAATTCCAGTAATAACTGTTATTCAACATCTTGTCTACCCCCAACTCTGAGGTGCCCAGTAGATATAGCCCAAAACCTTTGTATTGGAGGGTCACCTCCATGCCCAGAGTAGTTCTGGGGAACGAATTTCCAATTTGCTTGCGGTCACGGCTATCAACTAGCCCATCACTATTCAGGTCTGCATACTTGATATCACCAATACCATAGGCCCCAAATGTTTGAAAGGCATGGCTTTCTACCTGCGCCTGGTCCCGGAACAACCCGTTGGCCACATACCCGAAGAGGGCGTCTGAACCACGTCCGGTCTGTCGCATGTATTCCTCGGGGTAAGCCACTTCATCTGTTTTAAGTACTTTATTCTTGGAGTATATGAAGTTCCCACCCATTTTTACATGTACCTCGCCCACAGACTGTTGCCAGCTAATAGAGCCTTCCAGGCCCCTGTTTGAGGTTTCACCATAATTGGTGAAAGGCACCAGCCCCCCGTGTATCCCTGTGTACTGTGCACCTTGCCGCATGATGATGTCATACCGCAACTCATCAAAGAAATTAAATTCAAACTGCAGCCTGTTCTGGAACGCCAACCCTTCTACCCCTACAGAAAACTCCCGGGATTTCTCCCAGTCCAGATCTGGGTTACCTATGAGTTCAATGCTGGTCCTGGGAAAAGATGTTTGATTCCGTTCATTAAATGGCATAGTGCCGTTGGTGTACCACCTATTTTGAAACAGGTAATAATCAGTGGCGCGGTCATATCCTAAAATACCAATGTTGGCTTTCAGCTTTAGAAAATTCACGGCTGAACTACCTTGTAAGAAGGCTTCTTCTGAGAGTACCCAGGCAGCCCCGGCAGCCCAGGATAAGAAATGACGGTTTTTAGAAGCTAACCGGTTGCTGCCCATATAGGCGGCAGTCCCTTCCAAATAGTACTTGTTCTGTAACCCATAGGCTAACCTTAGTGCCAGATTGGAGTTTTCCACGTCTTGCAACTGCCCACTAGACTCATTGCGGTAATAGAAATACGTAACATCTCCAGTCAACTCATGCACCCCCACCTGGTTATGATACTTTACTTCTCCCACCCAACCCAAAGTTCTGGAAATACTGTGCCCTTTCCTTACCTGGTCAGACTGGATAACACGTTTCTGCAGTTTGTAATAGGTTACCTGTTCCTCCCCAGCATCATTCAGAAACCAGCGTTGCCCATAGGAAACCGGGGTTTCTGACTGACCTCTGGAGAATGACTGGTAGTTGTCAAAGGTGAGGTAACTTTTGGCCGCCAGGCCTGGTATGATGTTGCCGAGTTTCAAATCTAACCCAAATGTTCCCTGGCCTGCCAGGTTCTGCCCATGCTGAGAACCGCCGTACATTAACCTGCCATAGAGGTTGTCTGGGTGCTGCAGGCTCCCACCTAACGCCGGAATAGACGTAACTCCTACCCCTGCATTAAGATTTCTCAGCTCTTCATTGTCAATAATGAAAGGATACCCGTTAGGTTTATGGGAAGACAACCTGGAAAAGACTGCGCCAGAAGTGATATCTGCAGACGTTGTCATTCCAATAATGCCTGCAAGACCGGCAAAGGCTCTCAGTGAAGGGGTTACCTCTAAGTCTAAGTTGCCCCTCAGGTTGAAACGGTCATTGGTAGGGGTGTTAATTTTTTCCAGACCACTTGCCCCTGTATACCCTACCACCAATGCATATTGTGTACGGTTATCTCCTCCCAGAAACTGAAGCGACGCCCGTCTGTAGGGCATGGCATCTTTGAGGAAATATCCATAGAAATCTGCATTGGGGTAACGTTGGTCATTGGCACCGGCACTGTTGCGGTAGCCATTCAACTCGGTCTCTGAATAAAAAGGGGCTAAGCCATCGTTCTCCCGCGCTTCATTGTACAAAGTGGCATAGTCATAGGCACCTAAAAATTTGGGCATTCGGGTGGCCATCATTGTACCGTATTCAGCGCTTACTTTGGTCACTCGTGTATTAGCTTTGCCGCGCTTGGTAGTTACCAGAATAACTCCGTTAGCCGCCCTTGAACCATAGAGTACTTTCGCGGTGGCATCTTTTAAAATTTCTACACGGTCAATTTCAGCAGGCACCAGCTCCTCCATAGGACGTTCCACACCGTCTACTATGGTGATGGCACCGTCTGAACCTCCCCTGGAGAGCCCTCTGATGATGAGAGCAGGTGCGTTGTTCCCTAACTCACCAGTATTATGGCGTACGGTTAACCCCGTCGCTCTCCCTTGTAAGGTATTGGTCAGTAACAGATCTGGATAAGTTTCTAAATCTGCACCGTCTATACTGCTGATAGAACTCACCGTACTGCGTTTGCTCGTAGTTATGCCTAGGGGTAGATATAAGACATCTCGGGAAGAAGAAAAAAGAGGCATTTTCTCAAGCGCATATGAGTCTAACACCCCTCCTTCTGCCACTTCAATAACTTTGTCTTCATACCCATTTGCCTGGATCATGACCACGCTACCGGGTAAAGCTTTCAAAACAAAGCTACCATCTTCACCGCTGTAGGTAGTGACAGTGCCCTCCTGTGTGCTCACCATGGCGTTCCTGAGAGGTGCGCCGTTTTCATCTGTCACCCTTGAGCTGATGATTGTCTGACGTATGGCTTTGGCCTTAGGCTGCTTTCGTTGACCAAAGGCAACTACAGGCAGAAACATCAGCAGCAACGCGTAAAATTTTACTTTCGAAATTGTGTCTCTCGTCATTTCTCTACGTTTTCAGATGATGTTACCAGCCGGGGTTTTGCGTTAGGTTCCGTAGCATTTGCACATGCTTTAAGTCAATAGGATACCAATAGTGTCGCATTTTAAATACCCGCTGCTCTGAAGCCAGTGGCTTCACCGAATAGGAAAACTTTAAGTTGCTTTTGTTAGCAACATTTCTGTGATTGGCAGGTGGCGTTGCCACTAACCCCTTAATTGGAGTTGGGTCAGCAAACAGTTCATCTGCAATCATCCAGCGTCTGATATCATGCCAGCGGTGGTTTTCGAACATTAGTTCTACAGCACGCTCATTTCTGATGCGCTCCCTGAAGATTTCTTTGCTTGCTGTGAATTCTTGCAAGACATTGGGCATTCCTACCCGGTTTCTGATCATATTAATGGCACCCACCGCGGTTAAACCATATCCCTCTGGGTCTGCGTTAGGGCCATATGCCTCGTTCATGGCCTCAGCGAAATCCAAATACACTTGAGACACCCGTATGTAGACTGTATTGAGATTGTATTTGCTCCACTCCTGCTGAAAGTTGTTAGCTTCTGGCCAGATAAACTTTTTAGCCATGTAGCCAGACACTTCCCGGCCAGCTGTATTCCCATTGGTGGTAGCATTGTTATAGTCAGTACCGCCAGGATAAAGCTCCTGGTAGATTTGAGCACCATTGGCGTTCAATCCCCAGGGCTCACCGGGCACAACTATATTGTTTTTGAGACGTGGGTCACGGTTTTCAAACGGTTTCTGAGGATCATAGCCAGAGCGTGGGTCTGAGATAGGATATGCCTCCCCATTTTTGAGAACCTCAAACTTTTCTACTATATTCTGGGTGGGGTTGCTATAGGCCGCAGCATCATTACCCGTACCTCCGGCAAACCGCTGGGGCAAATAAAGCACCCGCAGGCCACGAGCCCGGTTTCCCATAGGCCCGGTGTTGTTGTTATACCACAGGGACTCATCACTTACAAAAACAGAAGTGTACCTAAAAATCTCTGCATATTCGCTTCCGTTCATCAATCTGTACCTAGCTCCTGAAGCAGGCAGGTACTTTAACACGTCATTGGCATATCTAGCCGCCACTTTACACCGCTCAAGATTATAGTCTAGTTTTTGGACGGTGGAAAGTCCGTTTTGCATGAGCGGACTGGCGTCATAAAGTGCTGCCATTGCCTTTAAAGCCAATGCAGAGGCTTTGGTGGCACGCCCTGTCTCACTTTCTGGCCACGTGTGGGGCAGTAATTCTGCGGCTTTGGTAAGATCTGCAATTAGCCATTCACTAGACTCATGGTACGATAGCCGGGGAAAGTCCATGTCATCATCTACCAAATAGGCTTTATCAAACTTAGGCATGCCCCCCACCCGTTTGATCAGTTCAAAATAATACCAGGCCCTCATGAAATACGCCTGCCCTAATAACTCATTCTTCTGCTCAGTAGATAAGCCAGGAAGCTGCTCTACCCCCGCCAATACTTTGTTGGCCACCCGTATGCAGTAAAAAGAATTGTTAATGACAGAAGCATTATAAGTGCCAGCCGTACCAGCCGTCCAACTCATTTCCCCAAAGCCACCGTTGAGCCAGTTACCCGTATTGATCTGGTTCTTGATAGCGGCATAGTTGAAAATGGCCCCCATCTCATCAGACATGGCATTGATTGACTGACGTTCCAGATTAGGTTGGTGGTCCCAATCATGAATATTGTTTAAAGCAACATAACAATTATCTAAATATCCTCTAATGGAATTATAGTCAGAGAAGATATCTCCTTCAGAAATTCCCAAATCAGGAGATTTATCCAGATAGTCTTCACAACCCAAGCAAAAAAGCAGCACAATAGCGTAGATGAATTTTATATTTTTCATAGTCAGCTCTCCTTAAAATGAAACCCTGAAACCCAGATTGAATCTTCTAACCAAAGGGTAAACCCCTGCACTGCTGGTTTCAGGATCTATGCGCTCATCTAAATCAGTAAATGTTAACAGATTAGTACCGTTGGCATACACTTGTAAACCACTGATGCCTATTCTTTTCAGATAAGATGTTGGAATACGATAGGCGATTTCAGCATTTTTGAGCCGGAGGTAATCTCCACTGACATAGGAGTAAGAACTACTGGTCTGGCTGTGGTTCTTATTACTGAAATGTAACGCTGGTTTTTGTGCATTGACAGCATTGGTAGCTGTCCATCTATTAGCAATATTAGGCTGGCCTGAAACAAAATTGCCATTGAAATCCCACAGTAATTGACCGGGGATCTGTTTTCCCACATCAGTCACACCATAGAAAAGAACATTCACATCAAAATTCTTGAAGGAGAACCCCAGGTTCATGCCGTAGGTAGTCCAGGGATAGTTGGTTTTCTCCATGGCTACTCTATCCAGGTTGTCAATGCGGCCATCTGCATTGAAATCTATATACATAAAGTCGCCGGGCACAAGGTTCCCCTGCACAGTACCCAAACTTACAGCGCCATAATTATAGATATCATCTAGTGACGTATAATATCCTGCCGTCTGCACCCGAAAATCGCCTCCAATTGGTTTTCCTTCCTGCTTTTGATATTCTGGTGTGTCTCTGGCCCCGTCCCTGAAAACAATTCTGTTCTCGTTATGGGAAAAGTTAACCCCTATCCGGTAACTGAATTCACTCCCAATTTTATCCTTCCACCCTATTGCAAGTTCATAGCCGCGGCTCTTGGTTTCCCCTATGTTAGCGCTGGGAGCCGCAACACCAAACCAGGAAGGAACGGTATTGCGAATCATCAGCATATCTGTTCTTTTTTCACTATAAATGTCTACTGTCGCATTCAGTCTGTTCCATAGATCCATATCTATCCCCAGATTCTGCTTGGTACCAGTTTCCCAGGTAGCATTTGGGTTGGCAGCCCTACCTTCTGTGTAAATAGGTCCGTAAACGGTTCTGTTCTGGTAACCAAGCGGAAGATTCCCTCTGGTATCATAGATTTGAATGTACGTGAACCTATCCCCGGTTAATATATCACTCCCTACCTGGCCAAAGGAGTAGCGTACCTTTAGGAAATTGAGCACGTCACCGGCAAATTCATGAATAATCTTTTCCTCAGACAAAACCCAGCCAACTGATAGAGAAGGGAAAAAGCCAAAACGCTTACCTTTGGCAAACTGCTCTGAGCCAGTGTAGGCACCGTTTGCCTCCAGTAAATACCGGTTCTTAAACCCGTAGGTCACCCGCCCCACCCAGTCTTCTCTGTATTTTGGAAATTGAACTGCTGAACTTATGCCATTAGAGATATCAAACTGGCGGTTCATCAGAATCAATCCGGTCACATCATGCTGTCCAAACTTCCTTGCGTAGTTGAAAGAGAACTCATAGTATAGTTTCTGCCTATACCCGTAAATGTTGTCATATGAAGCAATAAGTACATCTGTTTGGGTAAGATCATCTGGCCATCTGTTTTGGGCAACCACCGGGTATGAAACATTGCCATTAGCGCCTTCAACCGGTTTTGAGTAATCATATTGGCGGTAGTACCTGATAATATCAAAATCTTTCCCGAAGCCCCTCAGGATATCTGACTGGTAGTTAGAAGCAGAAGTATAGGCAATCTTGCCCTTGACAGAAAGGCCTTTGGTTATCACCTCTAAATCCTGGCTCAGGCTGGCGTCATAGAACCCTTCATAGTATTTGTACATACGCTGGCCTCCTTCATTCAACTGTACCAGCATGTTATGGCCACCAGCTTTAGAGTCACCCCATTCTCCATCTGCATATTTCAAGGGGAAAAGATTATTAGGCGAGGAATAGATTTTCTCCATAAACTCCTCCTGCCCAAAACCATTCTCCCCCCCGCCATCAATGCGGTATCCCGGCTGGTTCCTGTAGCCGAACTTACCTGACAATCCCACTGAGAACTGCGTACTTTTGGTTAAAGTAAAATCAAGGTTAGACCGCCAGTTGTAGCGTTCATACCTGAAAGAAGGGTCATAATCTTCTCTTTTTTGGGTTCGGTAAATGTCACCGTCATTCAGGTATCCCAATGAGGTGAAATACCTGACAAATTCGGTTCCCCCACTAACGTTTAAATTGTATTGCTGCTGGTATCCGTAGTCTTTCACTAATTCATCCCACCAATTGATCTGAGGGAAATACTGGTTGTAAGGCCCTGCCTGCCCAATATTCTGTCGCCAAGCCTCTCTTTCAGACTCAGGGATCACCAGTTCCCAGCTCTTGTCATTTATCACCGCCTCGTTGTACATCTCCATGGTGGTGAGGTAGTCAGCATACTTGACTTTGGCAGTTGGCTCCTTTATGCCAAAATTGGTGGAAAAGCTAATCTTTGGTTTTCCGGTCTTGCCACGTTTGGTTGTCACCAAAATCACCCCGTTGGCACCACGCACTCCATAGACCGCAGTGGCAGAGGCGTCTTTTAAGACAGAAACATTTTCTATCTCATTCACATCTACGTCATTAATGTCCCGCTCAACCCCATCAACCAAGGTTAAAGGGCGGCTACTTACCCAGGAAGATTTCCCTCTAATCAGAATTTCAGCCGCATCTGAGCCAGGCTTCCCATTGCTATTCATGACCATTACCCCTGGCATTTGCCCCTGCAACGCCTCAGAAATAGTGGTCACCGAACCTGTTTTAAGCAAATCTTCCCCTCTGGTCTGGCTAATAGAACCCACCACACTGGCTTTCTTCTGCTCTCCATAGCCCACTACCACCACCTCAGTCAGTTCGCTCGCCTGCGGCTGAAGATTTACCAAAAGTGTGGTTTGATCACCCACTGGTATTTCTCTCGGCTCAAAACCTAAATAAGAAAACACCAACGTGCCGCCGTTTTCCGGCACAGACAAGGTGAATTTACCATCAATGTCTGTGAGGGTGCCCAAGGTAGTGCCTTTGATACTAATACTAACTCCGGGCAGCGGCTCCTTCTTCTCATCGGTCACACGCCCGCTTATGACCTTACCAGCGCTCTGCGCACAAATGAGTTGCGGGCTGAGGAGGCACAGCCAACTAAACACAAGCACAAGAAGGACAAGTTTTCTTTTAGGTAAACATTCATTCATAGTACTTTTATTAGGGTATGAAATAGGTCATGTGAAGTAAGAGAGAATTCAAAACTATAGGTTTCTAACCCCTGTTTTGTCTCAAATAGAGGAGCTTTTTGTCACAAAAACCTCCAATTCCTGCTCCAGCACCTAGCTGGGCAACTTTTTTGCTCAGCTTACAGTAATGCGCCAGCACAATACCATTTTCACAAGCAGGAAACTTAATAGCAGAGATTCTTTATCAACTTTCTATTTTCTCCCGAGGCAAACACTAATCTTTTCAGCTACTTTAAGAAAGGGGAAACAGAGGTATTCTTTACCTAATCATAACACAGGCAAAACCATTCCTTTACATGCCAAGGAATTTTACTATTCTACAAAGAAGTGAGCATAATGGCTTTTGCCTATAGCATTGGGAGCAGGTTCATAGTAATCACTGTCCATACCTGTAACAAGAATGGCCAAGCCTTTCAGAACACCGGTAAATGCCCCTCTTCTGTTTTTGACCTGTTTTCTGAAAAACAGCCCGAAAACAGAATCTGAAAACCTTATATTAATTCATCTTGGCGCCTACAGATTTCCGCCAGTTGGCGAGTTCCTGTTTCAGTTCGTTCACTTTGTCTGGGTGCCGGGCGGCCAGGTTATTCTGCTCACGTACATCTTCCTTGAGGTTGTAGAGCTGCACTTCCTGCTTGTCAAAGAATTCAATCAGTTTCCAGTCGCCTTTTCTGATGCTGCCCGCCGAGCGGCCACCCAGAAAGTGGGGTTCGGCTAACGGGTAATGCCAATAAAAGCTTCGTGCCGGCAACTTGGCGTTTGGCGATTTCAACACGGGCAATAGTGAAATTCCGTCCAGCTTCTGGCCTTGGTGTTTGGCACCCACGGCTTCCTCAAAAGTGGGGTAAAAATCAAAGTTCACCATGGGCTGCTCCACCACCGCGCCTTTGGCGAAGCGGCTGGGGTTCCAGACAATCAAAGGTTCGCGCACGCCGCCTTCATACAGGGTGCTCTTGCCCATGCGCAGCGGCGCGTTAGAGGTCACGTTAGACTCGCCGCCGTTGTCTGAGGTGAAAACGACAATGGTGTTCTGGTCCAGGCCCAGGCTCTTGAGTTTCTCCATGATCATGCCCACGCCTTCGTCAACAGACCACAGCTGCGCCGCCAAATGCGGATTGTTTTTAGAGGCCCAGTAATCTGCCGGGTATTTCTTGTAGGGGTCGTTCTCTGGGTTGTCTTTGAACGGGGCGCTGGTGCCGGCCCCGGGCTTCCGGCGGAATTTTTCTACCAGTTCTGGCTTGCCGTGCAGTTGGGTGTGTACCGCGTAATGGCTCAAATACAGAAAGAACGGTTTGTCTTTGTTGCGCTCAATGAACTCAACCGCCTCCACGTTCTGCCGGTCAGTGAGGTATTCTTTTTCGCCGGGTAGTTTCTTCTCAATTTCGCGGTTGAAGTGGTAGGGCCAGAAATAGGTGCCGTTGGCAATACCCCGGTTTTCGCTCACAATCACTTCCTGAAAGCCGTGCTGGTCGGGCAACGTCTCCTCTGGCGCCTTGTGGTTCTTGTAGCCCGACAAATGCCATTTGCCCACAATACCGGTGCGGTAGCCGTTTTTCTGGAACATCTCGGCCAGCGTGACATACGCCGTGTCCAGATGCCCAGACGCGTCTGGCCGAAGATAATCGGTGATGCCCACGCGGGCCGGGTATTGCCCCACCATCAAGGCCGCTCGGTACGGGCTGCACACGGGCGCCGAGGCGTACGCATTGGTAAACCTCACCCCTTCGGCGGCCAGTTTGTCCAGGTTAGGCGTCTCATTAAATGTATTTCCGTAGGCACCCAACTCAGAATAACCCAAGTCATCGGCCAGAATGAAAATCACGTTGGGTTGGCGGTTCTGCCCACCTTTACTGCCGGTTGAGGGATTGGAAGAAGTAGAGCACGCTGAAGCCAGCGCCACCATCGCCAAACCGGCAAAAGCCCATAGTGTCTGGTTCTTTAGGTTGGTCATAAGGTCCATAAAAGCAATTAGCTAACTTTTCTAACTGAAGCAGATGGCTCGGCTCCCTTTTCTGTTTTCGGCCTGTTTTAGCCAAAATAGGCCGAAAACAGAAACCATGTCCAGGCGAATGAATCTGCTACCCCCTTCTCCAAAGGATTTTCCCCTTACTGCTTTCAACTCAAATGCTTGCGTTTTTGGCTTGTTTTCAGGAAAACAGGCCAAAAACAGCTCTGGGAATTTAGTATTGGTACAGCCCGAAATCAAACTCAGAATCTTCTACCGTATTGGTCAGTTCAAAGCCAATCACGTTCTTGCCAGGCTTCAGGAATTTGGTAAACTCGCTGATGTTGATTTCATCATAGTGCCGTTTGGTGAGCGTGTAGCGGTTCACAATGAGGTGGCCGTTCAGGTACACTTTCACATCGCCCCGGGCGAAGAGTTTCAAGGCCATATTATCTGGCGTGGCGTTATTCATAAAGCTGTTCACCGCCCACAGGTTCTGGCCTTTGTCTACTTTCACCGGACCGTTTACCTTTTTGAAAGCTGCGGCAAACGGATTGTGCAGATTCCACTCGGCGCCGGGGTGGGTGTAAGAGGCCATGATGTGGCCGGGTTCCACTTCTGAATCGCGCACCAGGTACTCGCGCTTTTTCACGTTTTTGTAGAATAGCGGTTCGTGCAGAATGCGGGCGGTGGCCACGGGTATTTTAATGATTTCGCGGTCATAGGTCAACAGGCCGTTCACTTCGCCCTCCACGTCTGAGGTCTGGGTATAAATGGCCGCCGCCAACCCTCTCGCCACCAACGGATAGGTGTTGTGCAACAGCCTGGTGTACTCGTCAATCAGTTCATTATTGGTAAGATACGTACGGTAGCCCCAGTTGCGTTTGCCCGTGTCCCACAAGTGGTCTTGCACCGGATAGCCCAACCCGCCGAACTCGCCCAGCACAATGGCACGTCCCTGGTTCTGCGTGGCGGGTTCTATGGACGGACCCGGATATTGGTGCGCGTCATACATGTGTCCTACGTTGCGGTCGGTCCAGCCGCTCACGCCGTCTACCAGGCGGGTGGGGTCGTATTTCATGGTCCAGTTCACTACGCGCTCGGTGTCATACTGTCCCCAGCCCTCATTGAAGGGCACCCACACCACAATTGACGGGAAAAATTTGAGGTTGTCCATGATAGACTTCCACTCCTGCTCAAACTGCACCGCAGATGCTGCGGGGCGCACCCAGTCTTTCTCGGCGTCATGTTTCACGTGCTGCTCGGGGTGGTTCAACCGCAGGAAACCCGACGGCATGTCTTGCCACACCAGCAACCCCATGGTATCGGCGTGAAAGTAAAACCGCGCGGGCTCCACTTTGATGTGCTTTCTAATGGTGTTGTAGCCCATGGCCTTCACCACTTCCATGTCATATTTCAGGGCCGCGTCAGTGGGCGGCGTGAGCAACCCGTCTGGCCACCAGCCCTGGTCCAGCACACCCCAATGGAAGTACGGTTGGTTGTTCAGGAAAAGTTTAGTGTAGCCGTTCTGGTCTTTGCCCAACGCAATTTTCCGCATGGCGAAGTAAGAATCTACCTTGTCCAGCACCTGGCCGCCCCGCACAATCTCCATCTGAAACTGGTACAAATTTGGGTACTCTGGTGACCACAGCTGCGGGTCTTGAATGTTAATCGAAAACTCAGGTTTATAAGGAATTTCCTGCTCAGCAACCACTTTGCCTTTGTGGCTGATTTTCAACCGCATCTGCTCCTTTCCCTTGGGTTTGTACAGGCTGGATTTGAAGGTGATTTGCTTTTGGTCGATGTTGGGTTCGGGCACCAGCGTTTGAATCGCCGCCGGGTTCAGCGGCTCCAGCCAAACGGTTTGCCAGATACCAGACACGGCGGTGTACCAGAACCCATGCGGCTTGAGAATTTGCTTGCCCCGCGGCTGAATGTCAGAATCGGTCGGGTCCCAGACTTGCACCACCAGCTCCTGGTTTCCTTTGCTCAGGTATTTGGTCACGTCAAACCAGAACGGGTCTGACCCGCCTTTGTGCTCGCCCACTTTCTTGCCGTTCAGGTACACGGTGGCTTGCCAGTCAACAGCGCCAAAGTGCAGAATGGCGTTTTTGTCGCTCCAGGTCTTGGGCAGCGCGAAGCTGGTTCTGTACCACAGTTCCTGCTCGGGCTGCAGCGGTTTGCCTACGCCCGACAGGCTGGACTCCACCGCGTAGGGCACTAAAATCTGCCCCTGGAATTGCTTCGGCTGCGCCGACCCTTTGGGTAGGATGGCGTACTCCCAGAGGCCGTTCAGGTTCTTCCAGTCCTGGCGCACCAGCTGGGGGCGCGGATATTCATGCCAGGCGTTGGTGGGGCTTACGTTTTTGGCCCAGCGGGTTTTGATTTTATCGCCTACTGGTTGCCAGGTTTGAGCGTTTGCCTCCAGCAGAAGCGCCAGCACCAGGAAAAACAAGCTATTGAATCTCTTCATACAATATTATATAACTGCCAGCGCCGGTGATCAACACGCCACGGCCTATCACATTACATTATGCCACCCCTCTCTCAGCCTACCTTTGTAAACCCGCTATGACAGAGATTTTTGGTAAACAATGATACTAGTTAGCTTTTTCTGGCTGTAGCACATTTGTCGTTAATGCTGGCAATATTGTAGGCCACGTTATCAGTAGCCTTTTTCTAAGCGTATTAGGGGAATTTTCAAGCTTTTTCGGAAGGAATTTGGGGTTACGTTTTTGAGCTGTTTTGGCGAAAACAGGCCAGAAACAGACGGCTATTGAGATTAGCCAATGGTTTGGAAGGAAAGATGGAAACTTGCGGAATAGAAGCCACAAGTTACGCTAGCGCTAAACTTGCGGCAGAAAACGGGGCATGCACCCGTAGAGACCAGGCACCGCCTTGTCTCGTACGCATTGCTGATATTCCCCTCCTTGGTGGGGTTGGGGTGAGTTCAAACACTTCAATTTCTTTGCCCCGGCATATCTAATAGCCAGCGCAAGAGGCAAGGCAGTGCCTGGCCTTTACGGGTAAAACGGACAAATGAAAACCCGTTTTCGGCCTGATTTCTGAAAAACAGGCGAAAACGGGTTTGCAAATTTATCTAAAGAAATAGGCTTACTTCTGCCCTACGGCGCTGGCCATCATTTGGGCTTTGGTCATTTTAGGGTTTACACAGAACGCAGCCTTCTTGCCCGAAGTCAAGGCCACGTTGCCGTTTTCGCTTTTACCGGGTTGGGTGTTTGCCTGTTCCCCGGGTCCCGGACCGTCTTTCACGCACCGGAAACCCAGATTGTCTGAGGCGCTGGTGACTTCGCCTTTGCCGCGGCTGCCCGCTTTGTAGCGAATGCAGTATTGGTCACTGCACAGGAACGAGCCGCCGCGCTGCACGCGCTTCACAATGCCAGGTTCTTCGGGGTCATAGCTGGCTTCTGGGCCTTTGGGGTTCTTCTTGGGGCTTTGGGCGTAGTAGTTAGGCGTGTAGAAATCGCTGGTCCATTCCCAGACGTTGCCGTCCATGTCATACAACCCAAACGCGTTGGGTGGGAACGATTTCACCGGCGCGGCCGAAGCAAAACCGTCTTCCTTGGCGTTCTGGTTTGGGAAGTTGCCCTGGTAAATGTTGGCTACCCATTTGCCGCCTGGTTTCAACTCATTGCCCCAATAATAGGTAGTGCCTTCCTTTCCGCCGCGGGCGGCGTACTCCCACTCGGCCTCGGTGGGCAGACGCTTGCCGGCCCATTTGGCGTAGGCGGCGGCGTCTTCATAGCTGATGTGCACGGCGGGTTTATTGGGCTGACCTTCAATGGTACTGTTAGGTCCTTTCGGATTTTTCCAGCTGCCCCGGCCACGTACTTCCACCACTGCATGGGATTGTCCAGCGGCACCGCCGAGGCGGGCGGCGTAAACACACCAGACCCGGCCACTACGTATTCGGCGGGCACGCCGGGGAAATCTGCGGGGTTGGGCTGGCGCTCGGCAATAGTTTTATAGCCGGTGGCTTTCACAAAGGCGGCAAACTCAGCGTTGGTGACTTCGTGCTCGTCCATCCAGAAACCGTCCAGCTCCACCTCGTGCACGGGCTGGGCATCGGCGAACGCCGGGTCTTCTGACCCCATCTTGAACTTGCCACCCGGAATATAAACCATTTTCGCCTCTACAGTGTCAGTCTGCACAACATCTTCGGGGTCTGCTGTGGCCGCCGGGGCGGCGGCTTGGGTACTCTCTTCTTTCTTCGCCTCCTGGCACTGGGTGAACCCAACTAGTAGGGCTGCACTTAGGCCAAAGGTCACTACTTTACTCAACTGCATACTCTAAATTTACTTATTTCTATTGGAAATGCCTAGAATTCCTTCTCCCCGAACTCACTTTCAGTGAACTTGGCTTTCTTGCCTAGTTTGTTGAGGTTGAAACTCAGGTTCACCAGAATCATGTCTACCTCATAAATGTAATTGGTGGTGGTGTAGAAATCACGCCCCCAGGTGGAGATGCGCTGTTCTGCGGTGTTGAGCAAGCCTAAATCCATGTTCTGCCATTGCAGCGTGGCCGCCAACTTTCCGTTTAAGAACGTTTTGCGCAAGGCCAGGCTGGGCGTGTAGTAGCGGGAGTCTTCGCCCTGGGCCGTGGCCCGGTCAGAGATATAGTTCAAACTCCACTGCAGGCTGGTGTTTTTAGACAGCTGGAAATTGGTGTTGGCGTTGAGGGTGTAGACCAGGCTGGAGTTGTTCACGGCCACGGTGTTGTCAAACAGCGCGCCTTTGATTTGGTAATCATACACGTTGCCGCCCACATACAGTTTCCACCAGTGCACTGGTTTCAGGTCAAGTCCCACTTCTACCCCTAAACGTCTGGCCCGACCTGCATTGGTGTAAATGCGCCCCAGAATGGTATCTGCGTACACGTTGTTCACGCGGTTAATCACGTTCATAATGTCTTGGTGGTACGCGGTGGCAAACACAGAACCAATCTTGAAATTCTTGATCACGCCTATTTCAGACAGGTTCACAAACTCGGGCAGCAACTCGGGGTCGCCTTGCTCCAGGGTCTCAGAGTGCTCACGCTCCGGCAACGGATTCAGCTCAAAACTACTGCTGCGCTGCACGCGGCGGCTGTACCCGGCTTTCAGTTTCCAGCTGTCATTGAAGGTGTACTGCACATTCAGTGACGGGAAGAAGTTGCTCAGGTTCAGTTCGTGGTTTTCGCCGCGTATCTTGAAATCACGCTCGGCGTGTTCATAGCGCAACCCGCCCACGTAGTCCAGCTTTCCGGCATTGCCGGAATATTGGCTGTACACCGAGTGAATCACATTGGTCAGGTTCACATTGCCGCTGAACTCCGGGAAGAACGTAAACACCGTTTCCCCGGCGTTCTTCTGCTTGTACACAAACTCCCCATCGTCATTATGGTGCCTGAACTGATAGCCGCTCTCCAGTTTGCCCGCCCCTACTTTGGTGGCGAAATCGGCGCGCAGGCGCAGACCGTCCAGCGGGCGCTCGTTGGTGTTTTCTGTATACTGCAGCGTGTCAAACACCTCCTGGCTGCGTACATTCAGGTTTTTGGTGTAGCCAGAGAGTTTGTCTTTCTCTACCAACCCAGACAAAGAAAGCGAGGTATTGGGCGTGAATTTGTGCGTATAGTCCAGGTTGGCGATGAAGAACTTGCCCTGCTTTTTCACCAGGTTGTGGTTGAAATACTGGCTTCGCCCGATGACCTCGCCGGTAGACACATTGCGCGTAGTGTTGTTGTAGTTGATGTCTGCAAGGCGGTACTCCGTGCGGTTGCCGTAGTAGAAGCCGGTCTGGAACGCGTTTTTGGCGTCTGGGGTAAAGCCCACGGTGGCGCGCACCGTGCGGTTGAACTTGTCAAAACTGCGCTCGCCCTCAGACGGGAAACGGGTGGTACGGTTGCCAATAGTGGTGCTCACGTCACCGGAGCGCCAGCCGGTGTTGTCATTGCGCAGGTAACTGGCCCCCAAAGACACGTCCCATTTGTTTTTCTTGAAGCTGAACGTAGCGTCTGCGCCGTAGCGTTTGGCAGTCTCAGCGTTGTTGTAGTCTTCAATGCTGGGCAAGCCGCCCTGCACGCTGGCCGTGACAGAGTAGCCGTCTGTAGCACCTTGTTTGGTGGTAATGTTGATGATGCCGGCCTTGCCGTCCGGGTCATATTTCGCCGAGGGCGCGGTAATGACCTCTACGTTTTCAATGGCATTGGCCGGAATCTGGCTCAGCACCGAGGCCGCGTCTGCCTGCACCGGTTTGCCGTTCAGAAACACCGTGAAGCCCGTAGAACCCCGCATGCTGATTTCGCCCTGCGCGTTCACCGACACCGAAGGCACGTTTTTGAGCACGTCTACCCCCGTCCCGCCGGTGGCGTTCTGGAATTGGGCGGCGTTGAACACCTGCTTGTCAATTTGGTGGTACACGGTGGCGCGCTCGCCGGTCACGGTCACTTCCTGCAGCAACTTCGCGCTGGGCGCGAGAGTGATGGTGCCTAAATTCAGGTTTTGGTTGCGCGCCAAGTTTAGGTTTTCGCTTTTGTTGGCTTCAAATCCCAGAAATTGCACCTGTACATGGTAGGTACCTTCTTTGAGTTTAGAGAGCGTGAAATTCCCTTGTTCATCGGTCATGGCACCGGTTACTACTTTGCCGTCTTGGGCATTCTGCAGCGTGACCGTGGCAAACCCGATGGGCTGGTTGTCCAGTTTGCTCACCGCCTTGCCAGAAATGGAACCGGACTGGGCAACGGCCTGCAAAACAGAGAACAGCGAAAGGAAAAGGATAGATAGGTTTTTCACGGAATGGGATTGTACTTGCGGTGGGTTAGATGCCGCTGGGGGTAAATAGTTTAATTTGTATGTAGGTTTCGGGGAAATTTCCCTACCCGCCTGCGGCGGATAAGGGGAAAGGCATTTCGTGGCTATTTTCAGGAAAATAGGTCAAAAATGGGGGCTCTCTCCAGCCATCTCCTGCATCGGCCAGAGGTCGAAGGGTTGTGTACCTGAAGATACCTTTTGCTCTCCCTAGAGAACTTCCTGTTTTCGGGCTATTTTGGCCAAAACAGCCGAAAACGGAAAAGGTTACTCCTGCACTTTCAGGAAATGGAACGTCTTGGCGTCAACGGTAAGTAAGTCTGGCCCGCCGTTGGGGTTCTTGGCAAATTTCATTTTCACCACGCCGGTCTTGCGCGGATTGATGGCCGTTTCTGAGGGGTGCGTGTGCATGACGTAGTACATGTCGCCTTTCTTGTCTTTCACCACATCACCGTGGCCGGTGCCGTTGTGGCCAATATTAGCCTTGCTGATGATGGGGTTGCCCTCAAATTTCTCCCAGGGCCCGTACGGACTTTTGCTGGTGGCGTAGCCCACGGCGTACGTAGGCCACTTGAAATGATTGGCGCTGTAAATGAAGTAATACGTGCCTTTGTGCTTGAGAACGGTGGGACCTTCGGTCACAGACCAGGCGTCTTTATGGGTGTTTTCCCAGGGTTGGGTGGCTCAATGCACATTTTTAGGGTCTTCATCTTTATGGTCTTGAGGTCATCGTTCATTTCGGCTACATACATACGGTTGCCACCATCTGCCACGCGCACATGGTAGAGGTATTTCTTGCCGTCATCGTCTACAAACAAAAAAGGGTCAATCTGCCGCACCGGGGCTTCAATGGCTTTTTTCTCTGGGTTGATGAACGGCCCCAGCGGGCTGTCGCTCGTAGCCAGGGCTATGCCTTCATCGGCTACGTAAGCCATGTAAAACTGATTGTTGTACCGGAACACCTGCGGCGCCCAGAACTTTGAATTCCCGAACCCGTCGCCTTTCTTGAACGCAAACCCATCGCGGTTGCCCACCGGTCCCTGCCAGGCTTTGAGGTCTTTGGAGGTGTACACCTTGAACCCGTTGGGATTACCCGTGCCGTACAGGTAATACGTGCCGTCATGGAAGAAAATGGTAGGGTCGGCCAGCGGAATGTCTTTGCCCGTTGCGGCTGCCGCCGAGGCAGAAGTAGAAGGTGCCGCCGCCGATGCTGTTGCATTTTCAGAGGGTTTGCAACCGGCCACTGCGCCAGAAAACAAGGCCAGGCAGAGCGAGGTTTTGGCAAGGGTAAAGACGCGGGTACTGGATAATTTCATTGGGTGAAAGGGGTTAGTTTAGTAGTTCCGTTTTCGGCCTGTTTTAGCCAAAACAGCCCGAAAACGGAAATGGAAAGATTAGTTGTGCCGGGCGAATTCTTTGTCAAAGTCAGCACCGGTGTCACCTTGCTGTTGCATCCACTGCCGGAGGGCGGCGGTCATGGTGTTCACCTTTTCGGCGTGCGCCGGGTCTTTGGCCAGGTTTTTCAGTTCTGCCGGGTCTTGCTGGGTGTCATAGAATTCTACCGCCGGGCGGTGCACAATGCGGTCAGTGAGCACCTTGGCGGCGGGGTTTTGCTTGGCGACTTCTTGCCACGTGCGCCAGGTGGGGTTGGCGGCACCGGGGTTCATCATGTATTTGATGTGGTAGTTGGCCTCGGGCGTGAGGTTGAGAATGAGTTTGTAACGCCCGTCAGTAATGGCCCTGATGGGGTAAGCCGGCCCTTCGGGAATGTTGTTGTGAATCCCGTAGGCGTACTGGCGGTGCTTTTGAGATTTGCCGTCAATCACAGGCAGAAAACTGGTGCCGTCCAGGCCGGGAACGGGTTGACCGCCGGCCAAGGCGACCAGCGTAGGCGTAATGTCTTCATACTGCGTCACCGCGTTGGTTTTGGTGTTGGGTTTCACGTGGCCGGGGTGCCGCACAATCATGGCACTTTTCACGCCGTGGTCCCAGAGATTCCATTTGCCGCCGGGGAACTGCGGCCCCTGTTCGCCCAGAAAGATAACCATGGTGTTTTTGTCCTGCCCGATTTCCTTCAACATCTTCATCACGTCGCCCACCTCGTTGTCCAACTGCCGCACCTCGGCCAAGTAGCGGGCAAAATGTTGGCGGGTTTGTTTGGTGTCTACCCAATGCGCGGGAAGCACCAGTTTCTCGGGGTCAAACTCGTTGGGGTCACCCACGGTCCAGGGCGCGTGCGGATTGGTGCTCATCACGAACAGACAGAACGGCTTCTTGCTCCCGGTCACGAAGTTCCGGATGCCGTCCACGGTATAATCGGCGGTTTTGGCCACGCAGTTTTTCTCAAAGCCGTCAATGATTTCAAACGGAAACACGGTGGCCGGTTTGGTGCTGTGGTCTTTGCCCGTGAGGCCCACGCGGTAGCCGGCACTGCCTAAATAATGCCCCACGCTTTTCAGGTTTTCATGCACGCCTTTGTGGTTCTGGTACGAGCCGTGTTTGGCCGGGTACAGCCCCGTGAACAGACTCGCCCTGATGGGCACGCACATGGCTTCAGAGGCGTACATGTTGTTGAACTGCATGCCTTCTTTGGCCAACGCGTCTATGTGGTGCGTGGTCAGGTTTTTACCGCCGTAACAGCTCAACTCACTGCTGGCCAAATCATCTGCCATGATGATGACAATATTCGGCTGCGCCGATGGTTTGGCGGCGTTGGCTTGTTCGGTTTTGGTAGTCTGGCAACCGGCATTCACCAGTACCAGCAAGGCTAGCAAAACTGCGGCTGGTTTCCTTCTCACTCTCTCACGTATCATGCTCATTTTCTTGTCTGTCCTGTTTTCTGTTTCTGTGCATGTCGAACAGCGTACGTGAATGTGGA
>NZ_LRMM01000034.1 GCF_001647275.1 Rufibacter ruber
CCCATTTTGTACTTCCTGTTTTCTGGCTGTTTTCAGAAAAACAGCCCAGAAACAGGAAGTACAAAGGTGCCCTTATTTCCTGGTGCCGCCCAGAAGGCTGTTACTGTCCAGCCAGTGGAGGCAGCTGGCAAACCAATCATCTTTGGTCGTCTTGTTGTTCAGCCCGAATCCGTGGCCCCCTCTCTGGTAGAGGTGCAGTTCTGCCGGAATGTTGTGCTGAAGCAGCGCCTGGTAGAATACAAGGCTGTTGTGAACAGGAACCGTTTTATCATCAGAGGCGTGCACTAAAAAAGCAGGCGGGGTCTGGGCGGTGACCTGCCGCTCATTTGAATATTCTCTTAACTTCTCTGCGGTAGGCTTTTTCCCCAGCAGGTTGGAGAAAGACCCTTTGTGGCTCATGGCAGAGTCACCGCTAATCACGGGGTAGAGCAGCAGCATGAAATCTGGCTTCACAGACAGGTTCTGCGGGTTTGCCACCTGTGCCTGCGTGAAATGGGTACCGGCGGTAGACGCCAGGTGCCCCCCCGCCGAAAAGCCCATAATCCCCACCCGCTCCGGGTTTACGCCCCACTCCTTCGCCCGCTGCCGTACCACCAGTAGGGCCCGCTGGGCATCTTGCAGGGGTGCCACCTCTGGTTTAGAGGAAACCGTGGCATCTGGCAGGCGGTACTTCAGCACAAAGGCCGCCACCCCCTGCTCCGCAAACTTCCGGGCCACGTCTGTGCCCTCATGGCTGAAAGCCAGTTTGGCGTACCCGCCGCCCGGGCAGATCACCACCGCCGTGCCATTGGCTTTGCCTTGGGCGGGCAGAAATACCGTCAACGTGGGGGTTCTCACCTTGGTAATGCTCTGGCTTTTGTTGGGCCGCACCTCCAGATGCTCTTCATTTTTACCGGCTACTTCATTGGGGACCGGACCCTCATACAAAGGAAGCTCCATGGGTCTGGTCTGGCTGTACACAGAAGCAGAGGAGAAGGCAAACAGAACTCCCAGCAACAGCCCTGCAAGAATCAGTTTCATAAGTAGGCTTATCAAGTACAGGAGCTGTTTTGGGGCTGTTTTTGTAAAAACAGCCCCAAAACAGCTCCCGCAGGTGTATGTAAAATTGTAACGCTGCTTAACCACCAAATCCTTCATCGGCCGAAGGCCCGTACATGCCCGGCACCGGTACGTCTAGCAGGCGCAGGTACACACTCAACTGGCCGCGGTGGTGAATGAGGTGGTTCATGGCCATGGTTCTGATCACTACCTGCCGGGGCAGGGAAATCAGCACTTTGTCTCCGGCACGCATGGTCCAGGTCTTGGCTATCTCCACAATATTGGTGTCATTCAAGGCCTTGACGGCACTTTGGTAAGAGTCTTCAAACAACTGCATGAGTTCCTGCTGGGTGGAACCGGTAAAAGGGGCTGGCTTCTGTTTGGCAAAGTCCACCTCCTCGGTCTGTAAGGCCAGGGCAATAAAAATGCGGGGCAGCTCCGCCACGTGGGCGGCCAGCTGCCGCAAGGTCATGCTTTGGGGTGAGGCCTCCAGTCAAAGTGCTCTGCCGGTACCCGCTCCATCATCTTTCTGGTATTGGCGGCCTCCTGCTCAAACTGCCTCAGTAGCTTGTGGTTCAATTCCATATTTCTTCTGGTTTCCTGTTAGTTTGTAGCGGTAAGATAAAAAAAAGAACGGGAGCAGGACAACTTCCCGCTCCCGTTTCTCAGGCTTTTGACAAAAAACTAGCGCACCTGGCCCATCCAGCTTCTGATCACGCGGCTGAACAGAATCAGCACCACCCCAATGCCCAACGACCAGAGACCAATCTGGTTCAGAACCTGGGCATAGTACGGCAGGGACAGCACCGGATTATCAACCACCCCTTCTGGCACACTCATCATGGCGCCAATCTTACTGGCCAGGAACTCCCCTACCGCACTGGCAAAAAACCAGATGCCCATCATCATGGCCACAATCCTGGCCGGGGACAGTTTGGTAATCATAGACAGCCCAATGGGCGAAATGCACATCTCGCCGCAGATAATGAAGAAGTAGCCGGCAATAAAGGAGAAAAGCGGAATTATGCCGGTCTCTGCGTGCATTTTTGAGCTGAGGTAGAACACGTAAAACCCCAGCCCCATCAGCACAAACGACAACCCAAATTTGACAGGTGTGTTGGGTTCCATGTTTTTCCGGTTCAGGGCAGGCCACAGCCACGCAAAGAAAAAGCTCAGGATTACCACCCAGGCCGGCGGCAGAAAATTGTTCACGGCCAGCGCCGGAAGCTCCACCCCGCCTACGTGCATGTCTACATTGCGCATGGCAAACAGGTTCAGAGAACCCGCATTCTGCTCATAGAATGCCCAGAACAGCGTAGAGAAGACAATCATCACCAACGCCGCAAACAGCTTGTACCGGGCGCTGGCATCCATCTGAAACGCAATGAACAGAATGTACAGCACACTCAGCGCCCCCAGCCCGAACATGATAAAGTCCATGATCTCATAGCGGTTGAACAAGGCAACAATCACAGGAATGACCAGCAGCGTGGCGGCATAGATCACCACCTCCTTGCTGATACCGGCAAACACAGGCTTCTTCAGATCAGCAGGGTTAGGCGGCAGCCCCTTGTCTTTCAAAGACTTTTTGCCAATGGCAAAGACCACCAGCCCCAGAATCATAAAAATGCCTGCCAGCCCGAAACCGTAGTGCCAGTCAATCTGCTGCCCCACATAGCCGCAGAGTAACCCGCCCATGGCGGCCCCAATGTTAATGCCCATGTAGAAAATGGAGAACGCACTGTCTTTGCGCGGATCATTGTCAGCGTACAGCGTACCCACCAGGCTGGAGATATTGGGTTTAAAAAATCCGTTTCCGCAGATGATGAAGGCCATGCCGTAGAAGAAACTCCAGTCCTGCGGCAAGGCCAGGACCAAGTGCCCTATGGCCATGAGAATACCGCCGTACATCACGGCTTTGCGGCCGCCCAGGAACCGGTCACTCATCATGCCGCCAAACATGGGCATGGTATACACCAGCGCCGCGTAAGAACCTAAGATGGCGTAGCCTTTGGGTTCATCAAACTTGAGTTCAGAAATCATGTAGGCCAGTAGCAGGGCCTTCATGCCATAGAAAGAGAAACGCTCCCACATCTCAGTGAAGAAAAGCATGTAGAGCTGCCTGGGGTGGCCTGTAGAGGCAGGCGCCTCCGGGATCTGGGGTTCAGTTAAATCCATATCAGGTGGTAAACGGAGTTTTGATTCAGTTATTGACCTGACAAGTTACACGTTTGTGACGGGATTTTAGAGTGGCGACAGGATTTCTGTTTTGGAGCTGTTTTGTGAAAAAGAGGCTAGAAACGGAAGAAGGTGGCTGAAAAAAATAATCATCAAGGGAGTTCTGGTCTGTCTGTACTAACCCACCCCTACCCCTCATAAGAGTTTATTTCTTCCGTCTTTGCAGAGAATTCCTCTTCTGGGCGGGGTGGGTTCAATGTGTCTAGCTCTTACTTGGGTTGACAAATGCGTAAGGATAGAAATTGTGATAGTTTTACACCCTGGAGTGGGAATGGAGTAAATCTGTCATTGATTCACCGCCACCCCGGTTTCTTAACTTATTGCCACGCCAGAAGTAAAAGAACCCGTGAACAGGTACATAGACATACTGGGTAGATGGGGGTTAACCCTGCAGATAGTAAAAACTGCCTTGGCGGCATCACTGTCCTGGTGGGTGGCTACGGGTCTGTTGCACTCGCAGTACCCGTACTTTGCAGCGGTGGCGGCCATCATCACGGTGCAGGTAACGGTGGCAGACTCTGTAGACAAGGCCACCCAGCGCATAGTGGGCATTATTGGCGGGGTACTGCTCAGCATGTTGCTGGGGCATTGGTTTCAGGTGGGCGCGGCCTCTATCTTCCTGGTCATTTTCATTGGTATGGCCATTGCCAAAGCCTTAAAGATGAACCAGCAGATCATTTCACAGGTAGCCATCAGCTCATTGCTGGTTCTGGCGTTTGGGCAGACCAACCAGGCCTACGCCTTTGAGAGAATTATTGAAACGGTGTTGGGTTCAGGCATGGCTGTGCTCATAAACGCTTTAATTGTTCCGCAGAATGCGGTACCAGACGTAGAGAAGAGCATCTTACGCTTTACGGAGCTGTCGGCCACCACCCTCACTACCCTTACTGCTCTGCTAGACACTACAGGCCCCCGCTGGAAAACCGGCCGTTCAGAAGTTGATGCCCTCATAAAGGAGGCGGAAGACTGCCGTAAAACCCTGAAGCTGGGAGAGCAGAGCCTCAAGTACAACCCTCTGCTGACCCACCAGCGCGTCCGGCTCAGCCATCTGACCGAGACCATTGTGCAACTGGAGCGCATCACCATCCAGATCAGGGGCATTCGTAGAAGCCTGGTAGATTTGCGGGCAGATCAGGTTTTCCGGCGGGACCAACCCTACGCTCAGCAGCTGCACCTTGCACTTGAAGCCACCGCCCGCTGCATTGCCGCCTACGGCCAGGCCCGCATGCAGCCTTCCCCCGAAAATGAAAAACACCTGGCGGAGGCCATCCTGAAAGCCCAGAAAGAGCAGGATCTCTGCCTGCATACCCTTTCCAGCATCACCTCCCTCTTCACTCTGCGTGACATGGGCAGCATTCTCACCGACTTAGGCCGCATTGTTCTGGAAACACAACAGCAAAACCCGGAACTGCTCCAAGCAGATCCCCATTCACCTATTACCTGAGAATGTAAGGACGGTAAGAATGAGAAAAGCAAATTAGTTAAGCAGCAGATTGAAATTGCCCGAGTTTTAGTTGTTGCACTTTAAACGCTGGCGTAAACGCCTTGCTTACTCCAACTAATTAATCTGCCTTGTACTGTTTCCAACGCTTCAGTTTATACTTGGTAGTGTCAGAAGTAGCAGTTGTGGTAGAGATAAATTTGCCACCGTTAAACCTACTCACTTTGGTAGAATCTGTGACCGTACCAGAGGTAAAATCTTCATTAGGATCAAAATTCTTCGTTCTGGAAACAATCACCAGTTTTCCATTTGGAGCATACTCTGTAATCCAGCTCTCGGTATCAAAAAACCAGCCAGCGTCTCCAAAAGTATCTGCCAGTTCCAGCCCTTTAATTAGTTGATTTCTCTGCTTGTCCCAGAGCAACAAAGCAACCTGGGTATCACTGTACTGGCTGTGCTGTCTAACCACAAGGCCCGTGTACCGGGGGTTGATGTCAAACTTGCCAATTGCGAAGAATCCGCCGTACCCTTTCAAAATACTCTCCAGATAAGGAACCGCCTTTTCATTGAGCAGACCGTGGTATTTCTCCGCATCTATGGCCACTCCTCTGAATTGAGTGGTTTTCACCTTCATGTCGCCAGTGAACTCTGGAGAGTAGGCATGGTAGCCTTTTGGGTTCATAGGTTTGAATAAGGAAAGAAAGGCTTGTGCTTGCGCCTTTTCAGTTTCAGCTACCTGATTTTCAGTACTATCATTTGTAGCAACCGAATCTTTGGGCAGGCTGTCTTCTACAGTGGCCGGAGTGGCTTTGTCAGACTGAGGTTCCTGCTTTGTCTTGCATGAAGCCAGCACAGTAACAATGATGAATAAAAGAATCTTACCTCGCATGTATACTTTTACTCAAATTGTATTCTGCGGTTGTGTTGGAGAGACAACAGTAGCAGCATACATAAGTACCAGGCTAAGTACACAACTCATGTTCCTGATTATGAAACAGGAATAAATTAGCCCTAAAAAATCAGGGAGCCAGATAGTTGCTATTCGCCTCAAGCCATTGGTTTACCAGATTGATATCATCAAATGCCTGCTGCGCTTTTTCATACTGCGCCGCAAAATCCTGCATTCTGTCCAGGGTTACGGTTTCTTTTCTGATGGACCATGATTTCCCGGTTTGCTCCAGCACTAGCATAGGTGGTAGAATAGCCCTTAAGGCATTTACCTGGCTTTCTTGAAAGTTGCCCAGCCTGGCATCTATGTGTCCTCTTGCCAGCTTGTGGTATAGAATAATATTCAAGCGCTTCAAGAGTTTACTGGAAAGTTGTATCCAATCGCTTCCGGCGGGCACCACTTCTGGCTTATTCATCAGTAGTGCAGGCAATTGCTGCAAGGCCCTCTCCCAGTAGCTCACCATAAATTTTTGCACTGCTACATGATTCACCGCTTTGTAACCACGCCTCAACTTTTCAATGGCTATCTCCAGCAAAGTAGCCTTGAACATAAATCTTGGTTCTTCCCGCCCGTTAAACCAATTTCTGATTTGCTCATAAGATAGGGCTTTACCGAAGTCCAGCTGCGTGTTAAGGTATTTTTCAGGCGCAATTAGCAAGGGATAATAGTTATGGCAACACCCCTCCTCCACATATTTTATCCCCCGTTGCTGATATCGCTGTGGCTGCTCTTCCTGAAATCCCGCGTCAATCTTATTTTCAATCAACAGGTATATTTTTTCATTCTCAGACAGGTAAGAAACCAGAATATCTGTTTCTCCCAATCCAAAAGCTGAGACACTTCTCCAAACGCCTTCCAACTTCTGCAGGGCAGGCAGTTCTGTTGTAGAAAGGAACCAATGCAGGAAATCTGAGTTACAGGACAGTTCCACCAATAATAGTAAGTCTATATCCCGTTCCAGAATTGCCTCAACCGGAATAATATCTAAGCTATGCACGAAAGTCTTTGTTACTGAACAATCTTATGTTTGGTGATTATACCATTGCCCCCTAAACCTGTTTCCAGCGTTTTCGGGCTGTTTTCAGCAAAACAGCGAAACGCATTACCGGTGAAGCCCCTCTCCACGGAAAGGTTGGGGTGGGGCTTTAGTTAGAGAGCGGGCTAGGCAGAACTTGCTCTGCCTTCTTCTCCCCCAACACCTGCTTAATCCCCGCCAAACCCTCAGAAATATTCTCCATCTGTGCCAGCACCTGCCCTACCTGGTTGCCGTCACCAAAACCTTTGAGCTTGTTGTTCCGCACAAAGGCAGCTTTGATGTCTTCCCAGCGCTGGTTTTCTTCTGGGGTGGCTGCGCCGATGAGCTGTTTGAACTTGAGCATGTTGGCCTCAGCCCCCGTGGTTAAGGTTTGGGACTCTGACTGGTAGTGCGAGAGAATGAGCGTGTGCAGTTCCTGGTCGTTCATGATGGGCATCACCTTCTCGGCCAGCTTGTTCATGTTGCGGTACGAGCCCTGCAGTTTGAACGGTGGCTCGGTGCGGTACTCGTCGGCTTGGGCGGCGGAGCGGATATATTCCAGGTTCACTTTCAGAATCACGTCGCGGATGGCCAGGAGCTTTTTGAGCACGGCCACGTACTCGCTGATCTCAGCGGCGGTGTGGTTGGCTTCCAGCTCCATGCCCTCTTTGCCGCCCGTTTCGGCCAGTTTTACCAAGGCATACACGTCTTTCTGGCTTTTGGCCGCAAGCTTGGCAAGCACCGCGTTGGAGGTGAGGGAGTTCTCCAGGTAGCTCAGTTTGAAGACGTCTTCGGTGTCACCTATGATGTCGCCCAAGTTGTAGATGTCAGCGCGGTTGGCGAGCATGTCTGGGATGCGGAATTTGTCGCCCGTTTCGGTGTAGGGGTTCCCGGCCATGACCACGCACACTTTTTTACCTCGGAAATCATAGGTGCGGCTGCGGCCTTTGTACACGCCCTCAATCTTGCGTTGGGCATCGCAAAGGGAGATAAACTTCTGCAGGAACTCAGGGTTGCAGTGTTGGATGTCGTCCAGGTAAATCATCACATTGTCGCCCATCTCGAAGGACAGGTTCAGCTTCTCCAGTTCCTCACGGGCGGCAGCGTTGGGCGCCTCGGTGGGGTCCAGCGCCGTGACCTGGTGCCCGATGGCGGGACCGTTGATTTTCATGAAGATGATGCCCAAGCGATTAGCGATGTACTCCATGAGCGTGGTCTTTCCGTAGCCCGGCGGCGACAGCAAGAGCAACATGCCCATTAAATCGGTACGTTTGGTCTCCCCTGCCGTGCCCATCTGTTTAGCCAGGTTCGCGCCGATGAGCGGCAGGTACACCTGGTCAATCAGCTTGTTCCGCACAAAAGAGGACATGACCCGCGGTTTGAATTCCTGTAGGCGCAGCTCCTCTTCAAACTCCACCGTCATTTGGTGCTTGAGTGCGTGGAAGGCTTTGTACTGGCTCACCACGTGGGTTTCATAATGACTAAGTTTCTGCTGGAACTGGTGAAAATGCAAGGGATACTGCTGCTCCTGCAACAGCGGGTGGCTGCCCTGCATGCCTGCCAGCGTTTCGCGCAGGTTGGCGTGCACCAGGTGGGCTGGTTTCAGTTCTTTTAACAGCAACAGCACCGCGGCTTCGGGCACGTATTCTAAATCCTCCGAGCGGCTGGCCTGCGTCAGGAATGCTTTGAGCCAATGCTGCATCAACTCAAACCGCTCTATCTGGCTTTCTTCTAACGCCTTGGCCGAAGATTCAAACAAGCTCCAGGCCTTCTTTTCGGTGAGGTACTGGTGGAAGTTCTGCACCAGTTCCGCCGCCTGCGCGCTGGAAATGAAATGGTCGCCGCGGGTCAGTTCATAGAACAGGTATTCCCCGGCGGCTTCGGCATTGGCCTCGGGTAGCAAACCAGTCTGCTGCTGGAAGGCCTGGAGCTCGCGCTGCAAGTCTGTTTTAATGGCATCAAACTGGTGCGTTTCGGGGAAGACCTGCAAGATGGCGCCCACGCCTTTGAGTTGGTGATGGAACAGCTGTTTTTGACCTTCTTTCGCGAAAACAGCCCAAAAAAGGCGGGCCGCGGCGCGGTCCTCGGCCTTATATCTGAGTAAATCGGCAGTCTTGAAGAGGCGCACCAGGGCGCTCACAATCAGGGCCGCGTCATGGTCGTGCACACCTTTGAGGTAGCCTTCGCTGAAGCGGGTAGCCATGAACTTCTGCACGTACGCGGTCAGTTCCTCGGTGCGGAGCTTGTGCAGTTCATCCAGGGTCAACAGGTGCAGGCTTCCTTCTGAGGCTTCGGCTGTAGAAGGCGTGGTCTTCGCCTGTTGCGCGGCTTGCAGAATCTGGAAGGCCAGGTACTCGGCGCGGTACACTTGATTATTTTCTGAGATGAGCGATTGCTCCCACACGGGGCGGTAACTCACAAAACGCTCATCGGTGATTTTCTCGAAGAAGCTGGTGCCCGTGAGGTGGTAGTACATGGCGTCGTCACGGTGCACAATGCTGAGCTCCAGCGGCTGGGTGTTCACGGTGAAATGGTGCGTGCCGAACTTGAGCACGTTCTGCCCGTCCACGAACAGTTCGCTTTTGTCTTTAAGTTGGCGCACGGCATCTTCGCGCAGCGTTTTCAGGCGACTCTGGATGGCATCGGCTTTCACGGTGTCGCCCATGGCCAGGAGTTCGTCCACAGTGGTGCGCACTTTTTCCAGCATCAAATCTGAGGCGAAGTAGCCGTTGATTTCGGCCACGGTGTCCAGCTTGCTCAGTCGACTTTGTACGGCTTTAAGAATGCGGTCGGCGGCCTGTTGTAGGGTGGTGGCGCGTTTGTTGCGGGCTTCCTGCAGCGCGACTTTCTTGCTCTCAAAGGCAGAGTAAATCTCTTCGCGTTTATCGGCTATTATTTCTAAAAACGCGTCAAACTCTGAGAAGCGGCCTTCCAACTCCTCTAGCTGCACCATGAGCTTGGTGAGGTATTCGTCGCATTTCTGGGGCGTATCGCACACGTCCAGGAAGTTGATGACGCTCTGGCTGATGAGCTTGATTTGGGCGTTGAATTCGGCCTGACCTTCCGAGCTTAACAAGTCCTGCCGCTTGCGCTTGAGGGTAGCCTTGGTTTTGTTGAACGATGCGTAAATGGTGGAAATGGCGTCTACGATGCGCGTAGTTTGGGTGGCGTCTTCAATCTTGAGGTTGCTTACAATCTCAATCAGCATCTCCAGCTCGGCGCTCACGCCCGAAATTTCCTTCTCGGTGGCATCGGCCTCCACTACTTTGGCAATCTGGTCTATGCCCGCCGTGATATGCGCCACGCGCTGTTCGTAGGGAACCAGTGCATCGGGCTTCAGCAAGAAGTCTACCGTTTGGTTCGCCAAGTCCTGGCTGAAGCTCTGCAGTTGCGTCTCGTACTGTTCAATGCGAGCCACATCCGCATAGCGGAGTTCCTTCAACGAAATCACCTCACCCCGCACCGACCGCAAATCGGCCAGCGCTTTCACGAAGTCGTTGATGTGGCCGTTGCTCTGCAATTTTAGGCGCGAAAGCAAGGCATCGGCGGTGCCGAGCACCTGGTCTACCTGCGCCTGCGTACTTTTCCTGATGCTGATGACCTTCTCAAATTCCTCTACCGCCGCGGTGGCCGTCTGGCGGATGGCCGAGAGGGGCTGCGCCAGCTCAAACGTCTCCTTTTTGTCCAGCCAGTGATAGCTATCGAGCAAATCGGTGGTAAGTTTGATGAGGTCCAGGTACAGGTTGTCATAGGAATCCTCCTTGTTGACCAAGGTGAGAATCTCGGTACACTCGGCCATGGCCCGCACAATTTCCTTGTTACCTATTTTGTACAGGAAACTCTCTTTGGTGACGGGAATGGTGTAGTTGGAGCCAATGTACGGCGTCTGCCAAATCTGAAGGGCGTGGTGTTTTTTGGGTTCCTCATCGCCTCTAAAATAACAAAGCTCGCCGTTCTCATAAATGGCATAGCCGTGGCAGATGATGGGGCTCTCAATCTTCTGGGTAATCAGGTTGTAACTGAGCAACAGATACACGCCACTCAGTTTGTTATAGAAGACGTACAGAAAATCTTCGCCGTTGGGCGAGGCAATGCGCTTCTCAAACAGCATGTCTTGCAAGCCGTTGTCAAAACTCTTGAACTCGCCGGTCTGCAGGTAGTAACCGTAGGCGTAGATGATGCCCTGGTCTTCGGGCAGGAACACGCAGCAATCCTGAATGGCGTCTATTCGGCGCGCCTCCTTCAGTTTAGCATTATAAACAATATAGCGGTAGTTGTTCTCGCGGTACGGCCTGATTTTGAGCAAAATCAGATTGCCGATAAAGGCGTAGTACAGCTCCGAGTCGTCCAGCGTCTGGTCTTTGTCCTCTACGGGCTCCGCGTAAATGCCCTGCCCTGTCTCGGTGTTGTCCTCTACCTTGATGGTCAAATCCCCACCAATGGTCTCCACAAACACCTTGTCCTCAATGGAGATGTGCGGGTGCTTGCCTTTGCGGTGCGCCTCGCGGGTGACGCGCTTCCAGGCGAAATCGTGCTGGTTCGGGAAGGTGTACTCGTGGTCGGAGCGGTTGTCCAGGTAGGTCAGTTTGCCTGCCTGCAGCGCCCACTTAAAGGTTTTAATGTCATTCACACCCTTGCCAATGCGGAACACCATGAACAGGTGCACGCCCTGCACCGCGAACTTCACAAACTGCGTGTTCTTGTAGTACTTGTACAGCTTCTGAAACTCATCCTGAAAGGTGGCGTGATTGATGAGTTCCAGCGACTGGTGGTGGAACTGGTGGTTCTCATAGGTGTACACACTGAACACATCGCTCAGCTCTACCTCGGTCTTAAGCCCCAAATGCACGTTGTACCCAAACAACAGCTGCTCCCCAACAGGCACCATGTCATAGGGCACGCAGTTGTGCTCTGTGGTCACCCGCTCCGTGGCCAGCAACTTCGTCTCAATCGCCCCAAAGACTTCTTTCCGCTCGTTATTTAGCTGGTCCAGCAAACCGCGCAGTTCTCCGCCGCTTTTGCTCAGGCGGTTGCGCAGGATTTCGTAAGTACCGCCTTCCAGTTGCACGGGGGCGGTGGTTTCTGGGGGATTGGGAGTTGGGGTGGTTGTATTCATGTTAGTACTGGTTGGGCCTAGAGGGGCTTTTGCGCTTTGGCGGGTGTAAGCGGTGATGTGGTATAGTGGGTGTTTTTGGCTTGTTTTTGGGAAAACAGGCTCAAAACGGGTTTGGTGGAGACGCTCGCAGGTCCTCCGGACGCTACGAGGTCAGGGACTTCTTCTGTTTATTTACCTGTAGCGATTTAAAATTCACTTTTTGCAACACTACCCGGTACTCCCCCTTTGAAGGGGGTAGGGGGATGTTACATCTGTAGGTTACGCATTGCTGCTTCTCTTTTATCCATATAAGCCGTTCCGAAGCCCCAGCTTAAAAGAGAAAATAAAATCATGGTAGATACATAACTGATATTCGCATCCCAATCAGAAATACGAAGTATACAACTTTGGCTGCCATAATACTCCCTATACCCTAATTGCACAAAAAAGAGCAAGGTGGTAAAGAGTGCAATTATGATGAAAAGCAACTTATGCCCTATGCAAGGCTGTAGTGACTGCAACTTCCTCCAGAGGAAAAAATTGAAGACAACTGGGGCAAAAAACATTGGCAAAGGAGATAAAAACAGCATCAACAGAAAGGTAATCCCGTATCCTTTTATTCCGTAATTGGCGAGTACTCTTAGCCTCTCATGCATTTCCTTCTGTTTCTAAATGCGTGGACACTCCTGTGTAAACATCCCCCTACCCCCTTCAAAGGGGGAGTATCGGGAAGGCGTACTTTTTCATCAGCTTTTAGTCGGCTTTCGATCTGGACAATTCTTCAAGTGACCACGGCTTGCCCCTACACCGTTATCCGCTTGCGCAGCTCTGCCAACTCCTGTTTCAGTTCCTCTACTTTGTTGGCTTCAGACTGCATTTCGCGTTTCAGTTTCACTTCGCGCTCGCGGGCAGCGGCTTTGTGGTCTTTCAGTTCCTGGTCAATCTCTTCATAAGCCCTAATCTTCTCCTGGGTCACGCTGTTGCTGTTTTTGTACATGAACGCGAACACGGCGGCCAATGCCCCCAAACCCAAGATAATGGCAATGCTTACCACCACATACAGCTGCTTGTCCATGTCCAGCCCCAGCACCGAAAGGTGGGAAATGTCATGGTCAATCTGCCGGAGCTGCTGCTCTTTGCGGGCGTTGTCCTGCTGTAGGGCCTGCGCTCGGGCTTTTTGGGCGGCCAATTCCTGCTGTGTTTTCTCCAGCTTGATGGCGGTTTCCTTGCCGGCGTTTTTAATGCTGACCTCCCGGGCCTTCAGGGTATCCTGCACGCTTTTGAGCAAAGCCTCCAGTCCGCTTTCCCGAACCACTCTATAGTCATGCCCAAACTCTTTGTACGGCGAGGACCTGTACTTCAAGGAGTTGAACTGCTGGGCAATGGTATAGGCTGTTTTTGGTTTGGGTGCGGCGGCGGTTTGCGTTTGGGCCATGCCTGAAGACATGACAACAGCACTGAAAATCAAAGAGAGGGATAAGGCTTTCATTCGCGAATAAGTAAGAGTCAATAATGTTACCTGTGAAAATAAAATTACTGATTTCCGCCGAAGGGCGAAAGACAAAACCTTCTCTTTTGAGGGAATTCCCTCATTTTTCAGCGGCAGTACCATTTCAACTTGTTTCCCTGCTGTTTTTGCTGTTTTCCTGAAAACAGGCCAAAAACACCAGATATCTGAAGATTATGTTCAGCTTGTAGAAACCCATCCCTACCCCTCCTAGGAGGAGACTTCCTCTGCATGGCAGTTAATTTTTGTTTCGGCAAGCTTTACTACTTTCCCTACTTCCATCCGTTCTGTTCCTTCGCCTCACTGGAATTCTGCCCGTCCTCTCTGCCCCTTCGCTCTTCCCGCTCTCTTCCCGCTCTTCCGGAGTTCTACTCCGGAAGCAATCTGCCGGGGAGTTCTACTCCCCTTCTTTTGCCCGTGGTTCCCGGCGGAGTAGAACTCCGCAGCAGGTAGGTTCGGGAGTAGAACTCCCGAACAGCTTGTCAGATTGTTTGTGTCAGCTTGTGGAAAGCTCCCGAACAGTTTGTCAATTCGTCAGCATGTACAGCGGGTAACTTCTAAACTGCGCTTCTGCTTATTTCCTGTTATCTCATTTTATATTGTCATTCTGAAAGAACCTTGGGCGAACTGGAAAAGCGTTCTAGTAAATGCTATTACCGTTCGCCCACAAGATCCTTTCAGGATGACAAAGAGAGGGATGACGCGGGATTAATAGGAACTCCTGTTTCTGGCCTCTTTTCCCCCAAACAGCTCCAAAACGCTTTCCTGCTTCCTCTCCCCTAAACGGAAGAGAGGAAACTTTATGGAAATTAATTCAGCGTATACACTGGCTTATCTCCCAGCCCCAGGGCGGTAGCCGTGGAGGTCAGTTCTTTTAAGGTGTTGGCGGTGGCGTCATCCAGGGTTTTCTGCTGCATCATTTTCAGGAGCAGCGCTGAAACGCTCAAGTTTCGTACGTCCTCGGTGTCCATGCCGAATTGGGTGATGAAGCGCTGCAGGTTGGCTTTGAAGTCAATGTGACCGTTGCTGTCTTTCTGGAAGAAAGCCTCCTTTACGGTGCCCAGTACTTCGCTGTTAGTGACCAGACGGTCTACCTGTTTGCCTTTGGTGATGGAGCCTACAATCTGGTCAAAGAACATGGTCTCGCCGCCCACAATGTCAATCTTGGCCGCTTTCAGGGCCTCGGCAATCACGCTGGCCTGTGACGCGGCAATCTCTTTCTGGATGTCAATGTGGGCCAGTTCAATGGCTTTGTCTTTCTCCAGACGAAGCTTGAACTCTTCGTGCTCTTTGCCCACGCCGTCCAGTTTCTTCATGGCATCGGCTTTCTCTTCAATGCCTTTGGCTTCCACGGCAAACTTCTCCCCGCTCACGCGGGCTTCGGCTAAACCGCGTTTCTCTTCGGCGGCAGCCAGGTTGGCAATGATAGACGCATCTGCCAAGCCTTTCTCCTGGGTCACTTTGGCGGCGACTAAACCAATTTTCTCGTCGGCTTCGGCCTGGGCTTCTGCTTGGGCGCGGATGGCTTTGGCGGTGGCCAGGGCTTGGCGCTCGGTTACCACTGCTTCAGCTTCGCCTTCTTTCTGGCGGGCGGCGGCTTTGGCTTCCATCACCTGTGCTTCAGACAAACCGACAGCGGCAGCCTGGGTGGCTTCGGCTTCAGCCATTACTTTGATGGCTTGGGCACGGTTCGCGGCGGAGGTTTTCTCGGCCTCGGCGTCAATCAGTAACTGCTCGGCTCTGAACTCGGCGGCCTGACGGGCGGCCTCAGCGCCTTTAATTTCTTTCACCAATGCTTCCTGCGCCTCCATTTCGGCGGTGGTGATGGCCACAGATTTCAGACGCTCGGCCTCGGCGAAGGCTTTGGTGTCTTTGATTTTCTCTTCCTCTTCCACCACGGCTTTCTCCACCACCACGCGCTCTTTGATGATGGCCTGAATGTTCTTGCGCTCTTCTTCAATGGCCTTCTCTTTCTCAATCTGCGCCAATGCCACAATGCGCTCTTTCTCGTTGGCTTCCAACAGGCGGGCCTGCTCTACACGCTCGGTCTCCACGGCATCGGTGCGCTGTTTGCTGCGTTCAGCTACCAACACCTGGCGGGCCAGGTTCTGCTCGGCAATTTGTACCTCTTCATCGGTGGCCAGGCGAGCGCGTTCGGCAATCATGCGTTGCTCCTGGCGTACTTTCTCAATCTCAGCGGCTTCTCTGGACTTGATGGTGGCAATTTCGCGGCGTTGCTTTTCCTCATTCTCAGCTAATTGTTTCTCCAGCTCCAGAATAGTCTCCTGCGCCTCTACGTTCTGTTTCTTGATGGTTTTCTCACGCTCGCGCTCAATGAGGTTGGCCTGTACCTTCTGTTTGGCGGTAAGGTCTATGATTTTCTTGATACCCTCGGCGTCCAGGATGTTGTTCTCGTTCAGGCTGCTGAGTGGGGTTTGCTCCAGGTAGTCAATAGCGCAGTCGTCCAGCACGTAGCCGTTCAAATCCGTACCAATGGTCTGTAGAATCTGGCGTTTGAACTCGTCGCGGCTCTGGTAGAGCTCCACAAAGTCAAAGTGCTTGCCCACGGTTTTGAGGGCCTCAGAGAACTTGGCGTCAAAGAGGCTTTCCAGGGCCATAGGGTCAGAGGCGCGCTTACAGCCAATGCTCTGGGCCACCTGCACCACATCTTCAGCGGTCTTGTTTACGCGCACAAAGAAGTTCACCTTGATATCGGCGCGCAGGTTGTCTTTGCAAATCAGGCCTTCGGTGCCGGTGCGGGAGATGACAATGGTTTTGAGGGTGATGTCCATCATTTCCAGCTTGTGGATAATGGGCACCACAAAGATGCCGGAGAACGAGACTTTGGTATCGCCCATGCCGGTGCGCACCATGGCTTCGCCCTGAATGGCCTTGCGGTACATCTTGATGATGACAATGAAGATACCGAACACCACCACCGCCAACATCACGGTTGTGGCTAGAGTAAGAGATTCAAACATAAAACTGGAGGGTTAAAGAGATTCGTATGGTTCTATTAAATACAATTGGTTTTCTGGGAGGTAATCAATCACCAGCGCGGTTTCGCCTTTTTTCACAAGGTGGCCTTGCGTGGTTTTCACGTTGAGCAAAAGCGGCGAGCCGTTGGTCTGCACGGCGGCCTGCCCAATCTGGGTGGCGTTGGCGGGCAGCATGATGGTGCACACCTGGCCAATGACGGTGGTTTTTGGCGCCTGCTCTTTTTCCATGGCGGCAAACAGTTTCACAAACGGCCAGGTGAGCAGCTTGGCTACAAAAAGGCAGACAAGGGCAATAGGCAGCAGAAACGTGTAGCCCAGCCAGCTGTCATGGGTGCCCAGCAGCTCATTCACGCCCAGACTCAGAAACCAGAACGGCAGCGCGAAGAACGACAGGAAGAACATGAGCGGGATGCGGCCCAGGTTGAAAAACGCCAGTGCCGAGTTGAGCCACGCCACTGCGCCAATGCCTTCTCCGTCAATGTCTGTTTCAACCTCCACGTCCAGGGAACTCATGTCCAGCAGCCCCACAATCACAATGACCCAGTAAAGCATCACAAAAATGAGCAAACCGGTGGCCAGCACGTTGGCGGGCGCAAAAGAGGCTTGTACAAGTTCTACCATACACCGTTGTATTTCACTTTCTAAATCTACAAATTCCCAGGCACTTCCTAGGGCTTTCCTGATTTTTTTGGACAATTTCAGGCTCGGCCGGCGGTGTTCCTGTTATGGAAGCAGCTTGGCCGGAAGCAGCTCCAGCAGTACCGTCTGCCACACCTCTGCACTGGCGGCGGCCACCGTTGCCTTGGCTTCCGTAAAATCTGGCCACACCGCCACCGGCTGCTGGTATCCCCCACTCCCCGCTGTCACTACCCAAATACCAACCGCCGCGAAAAACATAAATCCAATCTTTCCCATCTTGTTAAAGGAGTTCTGAGTCTTGAGTCCTGAGTTCTGAGTCAATGCAAGCGTGTGTTTTGGGGCTGTTTTTGAAAAAGTAGCCCTAAAACAGGTGGTGGTTCTGTGGTTTGTCCGTTCGCTTTCAAGAGGAAAGTAAGCCCTTCCGGATTTGCAATCCGGAAGGGCAGGGGGCCATCGCTCTTCAGTCGGGGATTAGAAATCCCGAACAGCAGTATTGAAAGTCCTCTGTCGAGGATTTATCAATCTCCAGGCCTGCGCTTTTGCTACTGGCTAGCAACGGGGATTACAACTCCCCGACAGAAGGGTTCGGGACTATAATTCCCGGAGAGCAAACCGTAGAAGACAAATTCGCCTGCCCCCTCTGCTCGCCTCCGGCGGACGTTTCCGTTTTCGGCCTGTTTTTCAGAAAACAGCGAAAAACGCATTAGCCTGCCTGCTCAGGCGAAGCGGGAGTTCCTGGAGCGGCAGCTGCGTCTGCGGCTCCCGCGTTGATGCCCAGCTTTGCCTTGAGCGCCTCTACTTCTTTGGCTGATTTTTGGGCCGTGCTGGTTTCAAGGGCCTTGTCAATCTCCTGGTCTAGGGTGCGGCTTTCGTTGGCTATCTCGCCGTAAGATTCGGCCAGAGCTTCCTCAACGGCCACTTTTTCTTTCATGCGCTCCAGCAGGGCCACCGTGCCCGAGGAGTCAATCTGCGCCAGCTGCTTGTTGATGGTTTTGGTGGCGTTGCTCACCGTGACCCGTGATTTGAGCACCCGCAGCTCGTTCTCCCATTTGCTGATGGTGGACTTGAGCGTCTTGATGTTGCCTTCCATCTGCGCCACAGATTTCTCAAACTTGAGCTGGTCTTCCTGCGCACTGGCAGAAAGGGCCATGTTCTCCTCTTTCTTCACCAGCGCCTCGCCGGCCAGTCTATCGGCCTCCGTTGAAGCCAGTTCACCGCGGTGGGCGCGCTGCAGGAGCTGCACCGCCTTGTTCTCATAGTCCTGCGACTTGGCTTTGTAGTTCTCCACATCGTTGCGGGACCTGATGGCCATGGCTTTAACCTCGGCCAGCGCGCGCAGGCTCTTGTCCAGGTCTTCTTTCATGTCCCTGATGCCCTGCTCGGTCATCTTGATGGGGCTCTCCAGCTGGTCTACCGCCGAGTGGGCTTCGGCCTGGCCGATTTTAAAAATGCGTTTTAAGATATTCATAGTTCTGAAGCTTTAGTTTTTTGAGAAGGTGATGAGTTGGTCTGAGTATTCGCTCAGCAAAAGCGCGAGGGAGTTGAGGCTCGCCTCAAGCTCATGGAGGTCCAGTTTGGCCATCTGCAGCGTATCTCTAAAGATGAGCCGGCGGCCAGATTCATCCAGCACAAAGGCGCCGTGAATGATATCGCGGTTTTTCTGGAGCAGGCTCTGGCAGATCTCCACCGTGACCTTGGGCAGTTCCAGCAGGTACTGCTCCATGATCAGGAGCGGGTCTGTGCAGCCAATCACCAGATTCTTAATGCCCAGGCTTTCCTTCTCCACCACCAACACGCGGTCGCGCGGGTCTTCTAAGGTGATGGTGAAATCCAGTTCCAGCAAAAACTCTTTCACTTTGTGGAAGTAGTGGTTTCCCATAGTTTATTGAATAAGCAGCTACAAGCTATGAATTTCAGATCTCTGTTTTATGGGCGGCCTCTTTCTTTTGGGCATAGATTTTTTTCAACAGCGAATACACCAGCACATACACCAGGGCCCATGCCCCCACATCTGCCAGAAATTTGTACGTGAACACACCTTCTTCAAAAGGGCTGTACTCAAACCCGGCCAGGTATTGGAGCAGCTTCACCACCACATAGGTGACAGCGAGTGCTATAAAACGGTGTGCGGTGTTACTTTTCATGTTTTTTTTATATAAGCGGCCTGGCAAGCCAAGTGTGTCTTGTTGTTTCTGAACAGCGTGTACTTAATGTGTGTCTTCTAAAGGTTGCTGCTGCTCCAGCTTCTTAAGATAACGGCTTTGCGCCCAAAGATCAAACCCTAAGGCGATCAACAGCAGATGGTTCGCAAATGGCCAATGCATTAAATGCAGCACGGCTACACCCAGTATTAAAAGGGCGGCCATACGCTGAACCCCCATTTTGTTGCTCGCCACTACCGTCTGCGGCAGCTGCTTTTCCAGTTGTCTGGCGTGCCACAGCATCAGCAGCCTGCCTGTTACATAAGCTCCTCCCAGCAGAACAGATGAAGAGGCCACATGCAAAAGGTTCAACACAACGGCCACTATCAGGGCAAAGGCTGCCAAAGCGTAGTAAAGGTTCTTATTTTTCATGGTGCTATGGAGTTGTTTCTAAAACTTTTCCTGTCCGTCCCTTCGGCCGGGGCAAGGGTATTCTTTTTAAAAGCATTTACAAATAACCGCTGCTCATAATCCTGACCACTGCTCCTGCTTCTTTTATTTCTGTCAAGTGCGCCGAGATAAGAAGAATTTGGCTCCTGCTGCTCATGCTTGTAGCACAACTTTAAGAATCTCTCCTTATCTTGCCCTGAATTCGTCACAAGTATACTACAAAAAATAGATACGCTCAAAATTGTAGCAGGTTTATTTTTAAAAATATTTTTACATGTCGTGCATCGGGAAAAACATCAAGAAGATCAGGACGGTTAAGAATTTGAGCCAAGCCGCCTTTGCGCAACTCTTTGATCTGGCGCGTCCTAGCGTGGGGGCGTATGAAGAAGGAAGGTCTGAACCTAAGATTGATACCTTGATTCAGATTGCCAGGCATTTTGGGGTAAGCCTTGACCTGCTTATCACCAAAGAACTCACCGTCAATGACTTGTATGGGTTCGACATCTTCAAGCGGGACCTTCACCAGAACCAGCTGCTCATAAAAGTAGCAGACGCAGAAGAAGCCCCCGTTCTGCGGGCGGCGCTGGTGATGGCCAGTGAGCAGGACAATTACTTTGTACGGCGGCAGGAACGGGAGTTTTTAGACAATCTGCCCACTTTGCTGCTACCAGGGCAGCAGCAGGTGCTGCACCGCGCGTTTGAGCACACCGGCTCTGAGATGCAGTACCAGCAGCACGGCCTCAGGCACGGGGATCTCCTGTATTGCACCGCCCTGCCCGTTGACGCCCTTCAGCTCAAACCCAATGAGGTGTACGTGGTGGTAACCGCCAACAAACTCATCACCCGCCGCTTTCAGGGCCTCACTGATGAAGGCGCCCTCCTGCTCAAGGCCGACAACCCCGACTATGACCACCTCCTTCAGCCGCTGGAGGAAGTGACGGAATTCTGGCACGTAGACGGGTTCTACAGCACGTATCTCAAATCACCCTCTTCCCTGGAGGAGCGGCTTACCAAGTTAGAGAGCCTGGTGAAAAAACTGATGGGGGAGTAAGAAATCAGAAAGCAATTGACCACCCCCTTTGAACTCTGCCCTTCCCCAACAGGGAAGTACCTGCGAAGGTGGCAGGCGAAGGTTCCGTCTTAGGAAGGTGGGGCCTTCAGGAATACAGATGCACCAACTTCTACAGGGTAGCTTAGGGTAAGAAGTTTTCTGTTTTCGGCCTGTTTTCTGGAAAACAGGCGAAAAACAGAAAAAGCACCCCTTTATAGGAGTAGAGCATGCTTCTGAGCCCATGAATAAATGAAGAAGGTGCGCCCTGGTACTTCGGCGCAGTTTCTGCGCTTATAGAAAAACGTAAACAACCATTTCCTCTGCCCAATATGAGCTTCTTTTCCTCTTTTTCCGGTTCCTCCGCAATCAGGAGCGGCGTGTATTTCAGCCCCGGCGATGATTGCCTGAACGCTATTCTGCAGTTCATACGCTCCGCCAAACAGTCATTGCATATCTGTGTCTTCACCATCTCAGATGACCGCATTACCCGGGCCATTGTAGACGCCTACCAAAATGGTGTGGAAATTCTGCTGCTCACAGACAATGAGAAGCTGTTTGACAAAGGCTCAGACATTAGGGAACTGGCAAACCAAGGCTTAGAGATCAGGGTAGACAACACCTCTAACCACATGCACCATAAGTTTGCCATTGCTGATCACAGCCACGTGCTTACCGGCTCCTACAACTGGACAAGGAGCGCCGCCCTGTATAACCATGAGAATGTGCTGGTCACCGCAGACAGACATGTGGCCGCGGCATATAGTGAACAGTTTGAGCAGCTGTGGGCCGAGATGGTGCCGTTTGGGTAACCAACTCCTGTTGCGGTCTTTTCTGCTCGTCTGCCCCGTGCCTCCCCAGTGGGCACGGGGCAGGCAAACCGCTCCTATCCACTGGTTGCTCAGGTTACGTACATAGCGCTTTCTGTTTTGAGCCTGTTTTTCAGAAAACAGGCCCAAAACAGAAAGGTAGTAGGCTTTCACAGAGATGCCCCACCTTTTCCTGCCCAGGTTTTCCTACGCAGTGGCAGTAGGCCTTCCCAAATAATTGGCCAGGGTCAGGAAGTTATAGGAAACCGGCCCCGCTGCCTTACGCTCGTTTTTTGTTTTCCGGCTGGCTTGGCGTGGGCTACAGCTGCTGCAGTTTCATCCTGACCAGATACTCCCCAAACAACAGATTTCCGTAGGTGCTGCAATTGTCCAGAATTAACCCCTTCTGCCCGTCTTGGGTGCTTACGGCGTACAGAACCGTGACAGTATTGGTGCCGCCGCGTTGGCTGAAGCGGTGGCAGGCATGCATGACCAGCTCTTCAGGCAGGTAACTGTGCCCGGTTTCAGGGCAGTACCAGCCCTGGCCCCCGCATTGAAACGTGTGGCGGTACCGTTGCGCCCGCAAATAATCCAGGGCCTCCTCCAGGTCCTGGAAACCGCCCAGTTTTCTATCCATCACCTTCTCCATACCAGGTACATCTACCGTTAACGCCTCCTCAACAAGCCTGCACCATATGGTACGCCTCTTCAAAATCTGGCAGTACCGAAAAAAAAGAAGTCAGGTGCATGGCCTGCAGCAGCTTTTGGTGAAGAGGGCTCATGTTCAGCAAGGTGATCTTGACCTGGGGGCTTTTCAGGAGCAGCAACTGGTTTATAAAATGGCAGAAGCCATGGGTTTTGACACACTGTATGCTGGCGCAGTCAATCCAGAGGTGGCACTCCAGCGGGGCGGTGCGGGGTGGCTGCAGACGGCGGCTCAGGCGCACATCGGCCGCGTTTACATCTCCCTGCAACAGTACAATTAACTTATCTCCAATTTTTTCTGTGATGATCTTCTGCATATATCTTTTCTCTGACAACTAATAAGGACTTTGAAATAGAATCTATTTAGTCTTACACTTGCCGGTACGCCACCCCAGCAGAGCTTTTGGCTTTTGTGGTTTCCAGTTTTTCAAATATTTAGGGTGCAGGATCATCTCTTTTTCTTTCAGTGGGGGAACAAAGGCTACCATAGGGTTATAAAAGCATTTACCTTCATACGCTTTTGCCTATATAGAAAGTGCCGGAACAAACACGGCAAATGTCATAGGGGAAACACTGATTTTAAGCAGCTGCCCGGGTTTTTCAGGTGTTCAACCGGCCCTCACATCCATATAAAGGCAGACTATATGTCCTTGTTTTGGAATTTTTGGGAAGGCAAAAAAAAGAAAGCATCCGTAAAAACCCCCTCCCTTTCCCGTAGAAACCCGGTCAACAGCAGGCGCTCCCAGCCGTACACAGGAGCGCTCTCCTGCTGGCAGGGCAGCTAAACCGACCTAACCTTACAACTATGGAAAATAAATGGGTGATTGCCATTCACGGCGGCGCCGAAAACCAAAGCCCAGACGATCTCAGTGAATCCAGGCAGGCGGCCTATGAGCAGGGGCTGGAGAACGCGCTGATGGCGGGCTGGCACATTCTGAACGAAGGCGGAAGCGCGGTAGACGCGGTAGAGGCCGCCGTTAAAAGCATGGAAAACAACCCGCTCTTCAACGCGGGCAAAGGGGGCAGCCTCTCCAAAGACGAAAGCAACGAGTTTGACGCCTGCATCATGGACGGCAAGACCATGCAGGCCGGGGCAGTGGCCGGGGTAAAGCGCGTGAAGAACCCCATCAGCCTGGCAAAGACCATCATGCAACAGTCAAAGCACGTGCTGCTCTGCGGCAGCGGTGCTGAGGATTTTGCGCATGAGCAGGAACTGGAGTTCAAAGCAGATGCTTACTTTAAAACCCCAGAAAAAGAAAAAGCACTGAAAGAGGCCAAAAAGGAAGAAGCGACCTACGGCAAAGACACCGTGGGCGCCGTGGCGCTAGACCAACAGGGCAATTTAGCCGCCGCCACCTCTACCGGCGGGCTGGTGAACCAGTACCAGGGGCGCGTGGGCGACACTCCTATCATTGGGGCTGGCACGTACGCCAACAATGACGTCTGCGCCGTATCCTGCACCGGTGACGGCGAAGGCATTATGCGCGCCAATACCGCCCATGAGGTCTATGCCCTCATGAAGTACAGAGGGCTGTCTCTCAAAGAGGCCAGCCAGGAGGCCCTGCATCTCTACAAAGACCGCATTGAGGGAGACCGCAACTTCATTGCCCTGGACAGCCAAGGCAACGTGGAGTTCACCTTTGAAACCAGCCTCATGTTCAGGGCCTGCAAACGGGCCACTGAACCCGTTTATGTGGCTATCTGGCCAGATGAGCAGGTTATTTGGGAGAAGGAATAATTGTTCTGCTGAACCGCCCACCAGCAGGAGATAGCAAAACCCATGTGCCTCTAGGGCAGAAAGCTGTCTGGAGTGCTCTATTTCTCCCAGTAGCCGGCACGTCTTGATGTGCTTTACCGGTAAGGCAGCCTCTGTTTCTGGGCTGTTTTTCTAAAAACAGCCCAGAAACAGAGGCCCAGGCAGACGCTGGTGCCAGAGAAATTACCCAATAAAATCTAGAAGCAGGTTTACTGGGTAGAGGGGTCTTCTATGCTGCATCCTCAAGGCTAAACCTGCTTCAACGGCCAGGGAAGGGGCAGCTTTTTTTTACCGCCCTCCGCACCAAACCACAACCTCTTCCCCGTTAATGCCGAAGGAAAGGAAGGCGCAGAACGTTTACCAGATGATGAAGAAGTGGAACAACTATTACCGTATTGGCGTGACAGGGCTGGTACTTAACCTGTTACTGGTGCTGGTGCTGCCCTTTGTGGTAGACCCATATTTTGCGGCTATCTTTAACTCCTTCTTCCCAGTTTGGGTTATTCTACTGGTGGTAGGTTGGCGCAAAGAGCACCCGCGCAGGTAGAGCCTAAATAAAAGAGACGTCCTTTTTGAGCAGTTTCTGAGAAACCAGGTCAAAAACGGACGTCTCGCCCAAGGATCATTACCCGCAGAACAAGCTTTCTCAGGCCCTTCGCCTGGAAGGGTTGGCCTGAGAAAAGAAGTACAGGGAGAGATTTGACTTCTGCGCCTCTGCCATTCCGGCTTTGGTAATATAATAATATACGGGCCCGTTGATGCCTCTGCTGCTGGTAACGTACCCATGGTTCTCAAGCACTTTACAACATGCCAGTATCCGCTCCAGAGATAAATTTGCCATTTGGCAAATGCCTTCTGGTGATACCGGCAAATGCACGGGTGAACCGTCTCCCTTTACCAGCCCATAAATAACCCTCAGCACCTTTTCTTCTGCCCTCATTTTTATCCTCCTTTTTTATAACAACCTCATTTTTAACGACCATTACGGCATTTGGTTGTATTTACTTCCTTGTTTTCTCCGTATTTATTCAAGTAAACAGATACACCCTGAGCCGGCAAAGATTCACAGGCCCCAAAGAAGGGGTTTACTAGAGATGAATGTATTTTCACCCTTTCACCCAAGGCTGACAGGGCAGGCTCTATGTTAGGCAGGACGTATGCTTTCCTGAGGGAGGTTTGGTGCCGTCACTGGCCTGGCTGAGAAGCAGCTGCTAGTATATTCTTTATAGAAAGGAGTAGAAACGGAGAGAATGGAGCACAGCCTGGTCATTCCCGGTAGAGGCCCCGGCACTATCCGGGAATGCTCCTTTGAAAGCGTGGTTCACGTTTGTGTAGGCGAAAAACCCTGCGAGCATGGCGCTGGCAGACCGGCATTTGGGCCTTAAATAGAGATAGAAGGTCAGGGCAACCGCAAGGCGGGTTCCCTCCAGGGCCGATTACGGTACGTACCCTTTTTACATCCCCGCTAAAGCAGCCGGCATGTGGACGGCCGTCATCATCATTGTCTTGATCATTGTACTGGTCATGTGGCTGTTCAGAAAAATAAGACGTTAAGCGTTTCTGACCTGTTTTTCTGAAAACAGCCCCAAACCAGAGAAGGCCACCCGCACAGGTGGCCTTCTCTGGTTCTTGCCCACAAGCTTTTAACTGAATTAGTTGAAAGGCGATAAGCACGTTTTTGACCTGTTTTCAGAAAAACAGGCCAAAAAACAGCTGGTAAGAGACCAACGGCCTCCCCTTCGGCCCTTGGCCGAAGCAAAAGAAAAAAGGGGCACTAGGCCCCTTCACTCAATCATGCTCTGGTGCTTATCTCTTCCGCTCCGGCATAGTTCCCAACACCCAGTCCCACAACGGGGTAGAAACCCCGTACGCCCGCTCAGGGTCTTTGTAGTGGTGAATGCTGTGGTGGATCCAGAGGGTTTTCAAGAAGTTCTTAGGCGGCGCATAGGCATGAACCGCGTAGTGCACAAACAGGTACAAGGCGTAGCCAAACAGAAAGCCCGCCACTATGCCAAACACCATGCTCCCGAAGATCAGTTTGAACACAAAAAAGAAAAACGAGGCCAGAAACAGACTCACAATGGGCGGCATGGCCAGGCGGGTCTTGTCTTTGGGGAAATCATGGTGGTTGCCATGGAACGTGTACTGCACCTTGCGCTTGAACTCATTGGTGGGCGCCATGTGAAAGATAAACCGGTGTGCCATGTACTCCACCAGCGAGAACATGAGCCAACCCGCCAGAAACAGCCCCACCGCCGACAGCAGCCCTAAAAAGCCATAGTAAAAGCCGTACACCAACGCGGCGGTGGCAATCACCAGGAAGATGGAAATAGGCAAGGCAATGTGCGTATGCGTCATACGCTCCAGTACCGGATTTTTGAAAAGTGTCGCAGATCCTTTATGACTCGGTTTCATAGGTTTTAAATTAAAATGAAACAGCTTGCTCCATGTGACATGCAAAAATAACGAAAAATACGTGGCTACCGTCCAAGAACCTTAGATATTACCACTAAACTGTTGCCCCAATGCCTCGGCGGCCTCTGCCGCCGAAAGACGGTCTACGTCTAGCACAACAGACGCCTGGCTATAAAACACTTCCCGCTGGCGCAATGTTTGGGTAAGATAGTGCAAAAGTTCTGCCGGGGTTTTGTCTCTGAGCAGAGGCCGCACCTGCAGGTCTAAGGCCGTTAAACGGTTCACCAGCTCCTGCGGCGACACCCTCAGGTAGACCGCTGCCCCCTGCTGCCCCATCACCTGCATGTTCCCGTGAAAGCAGGGAGCCCCGCCTCCGGTTGCCAGCACCACTCCGCCAGAACGCGCAGAAACTGTTTGTAGGGCCCGCGCCTCCGCCTCCCTGAAATACTCCTGCCCCTTCTGCTCAAAGACCTGCGCCACCGTAAGCCCCTCCTGCTCCTCCACCAGCGTATCTAAATCTAAGAAAACGTATCCCAGCAGCCCAGCCAGCACTTTCCCCACCGTTGATTTCCCACACCCGGGCATGCCCACCAGAAAAACCTTTGTTGTCATGGAATAAATTGATTGAGACGTTAGTTACCCCGAAAGTGGAAGACTACAGACGCTGGAGGGGCGCAGCACCAGAACCTGGTGCGTTTTTGGCCTGTTTTCGTGAAAACAGGCCAAAACGCCTTTTACTGATTTAGCTGGCTTTTTCAGGCTGGCGCTTTTTATAAAAGCTCCTGCACCTCTTGCAGCGTGGGCACATCATTATGGTGCCACTTGCCTACCACCACCCCGTTTTTCCAGAGCAGCAGGCCTGGGTTTGACCGGATGATCGTCTTCAGCACCGTGGCATCTGCAAAGAAATAGGGGGCGGCCAGGTTCACCTCATGCCGGAAGACATCAAACTCCTGGCTGCTGCTGGAGGTAAGCACCACCGGCACCACTTTAGGGTTCTGGTTCTGCTCCAGGCTGGCCAGCAGGCGATTGATCTCGGCAAAGCTTTCGGCATCTGTCTTGCTTACGTTGTGCACCACCACCAGCAACCGGTTCCCCAGGAACATCTCCTTGGTAAAATCGCCTTGGTCGTTCCACACGTTGAAGTCGGTGATTTTGGGACCGTCTTCCGGATTCTGCGGCACCATCTGCTTGAACTTGTAGGTGGTGTCTGCGGGGTACTCATTGAACGTGAACTCCTGCCCGTTCTTCGCCATGATGTACTGGTACCGGAGCGGCGCAGAGGGTTTCATGAGCTGCGGAATATTCGCCCCTACCTTATAGGCCCTGAAATCAAAAAACGGTTCGTGCTGGTACGCGTACACCCCAATGACCACCGACAGCGCCACGGCCAACGCCACCCAGAGGCCTGCCGTTTTGGAGCCGTTTCTGGCAAATGAGGGCAAAAACGGCTGCGTTACCAGCAGGATCACAATCAGCACCAGCAGCACCACATCTTTGCTGAATGACTGCCACGGCGTGAGCTTGATAAAGTCACCGAAGCAGCCGCAGTCGGTTACTTTGTTGTAATACGCTGAGTAAAAGGTCAGGAACGTGAAGAACAGCGTGAGCCCAAACAGCAGCCACAGCACCAGTTTGGTACGCCACCGCACCAGCAGCGCCACGCCCAGCACTACCTCCAACGAACTCAGAAAAATAGAAAAGTATAGCGCAAACGGCTTCAGGGACAGAAATACATTAGAGAAGTCCTTGGAGAAAACTTCAAAATACTCTTCCAGCTTAATGGCGGTGCCCACCGGGTCGTTCAGCTTGATGAGGCCTGAGAAGATGAACAGCGCCCCCACCACTATCCAGGCAATCTTATTCAGCAGGCGCGGCAACATGGTCTGGGTAATTAAGTTTGATTAAACAAAAGACAGCGTAGTTGAGCATGTCCCGGTAATTGGCCTCTACCCCTTCAGACACCAGCGTCTTGCCGGCATTGTCTTCAATCTGCTTGGTTCGGTAGATCTTCATCAGAATCAGGTCGGTCATAGACTCTACCCGCATGCTGCGCCAGGCCTCGCCGTAGTCATGGTTCTTGTCTTCCTGCAGGGCCTGCGTCTTCCTGATCTCCTCCTGGTACAGTTCCCGCACCCGCTCCACCGGCAGCGCCTGCTCCTCTTCGCCCTGCGCAATGAGCTGTTCCTGGATCAGGGCAATCACGCAATAGTTCACAATGGCCACAAACTCAGAGGTGATGTCATCCTGAATTTTCTGCGTGCCTTTTTCCTGGATGGACCGTATACGCTGGGCTTTGATGAAAATCTGGTCAGTGATGCTGGGCAGCCTCAGGATGCGCCAGGCGGTGCCGTAGTCTTGGGTCTTCTGCAGAAACAGCCGCTGGCACGCCTCCATCACTCGCTGGTACTCTTGGGCGGTTTGGTGAATCAAGTTTTTCGTTTTACTTTTATAGAAAATGAGAATATAGGCCAATTGAACGCGAAAGATACACTTTTTTGCAAAAAACCACCCTCAACTGCGGTGGCCGGTTGGTCTTGCTGCAGCTGCCCGCGGTCATGGGCATCCTGAACCTCACCCCAGATTCGTTCTACGCCGGCAGCAGGCTTTCCTCTACAGAAGAGGCGTTGCAAAAGGCCGGGAAAATGCTGGCTGATGGGGCTACGTTCTTAGACGTTGGCGGTTATTCTACGCGCCCCAACGCCCCAGAGGTTACAGAACAGGAAGAGCTGGATCGCGTATTACCTATTATACAGGCGCTGGCGAAGGAGTTTCCGGAGGCGCTACTCTCTGTTGATACGTTCAGGGCGAAGGTGGCCGAGGCCGCGGTTCAGCACGGGGCACATCTCATCAATGATGTCTCTGGCGGAACGCTGGACGAAGCCATGTTTGAGACAGCGGGAAGGCTGGGCGTGCCGTACATTCTCATGCATATGCGGGGTACCCCCCAGACCATGACCTCTCTCACCGAGTACGGAAATGGACTGGTAGAAGAATTGGTTTCCTTCTTCGCGGAGCGGATAACGCAGCTACGGGGGGCGGGTGTGAAGGATATCCTTCTGGATCCGGGGTTTGGGTTCGCCAAAAATGTGGAACAAAATTATGAATTATTGCGGCGCCTGCGGGAGTTGCAACTGTTTGAGTTACCGCTGTTAATAGGCCTTTCCCGGAAATCAATGACCTACAAACCGCTACAGGTAGGCCCCGAGGAAGCGCTCACCGGCACAATTGTAGCCAATACCCTAGCGTTACTCAACGGAGCCGACATTTTGCGGGTGCATGACGTAAAGGAGGCGGTCCATACTATAGAAATTGTAAAAAAGACAGTAACAGCGTGACATATTTGTTTTCCATAGGGTTCTTAGAGGTAAACTGGCTAGACATCATTGATGTGCTGCTGGTGACGGTACTGCTGTACCAACTCTACAAGCTCCTGACGGGAAGTGTGGCGCTGAAAATCTTCTTCGGGCTGCTCTCTATCTACCTGCTCTACCTGATTGTACGGGCAGCAGGCATGGAGCTGCTCACGGTCATTTTGGGGCAGTTCATGGGCGTGGGGGTTTTGGCCGCCATCATTGTGTTCCAACCGGAGATACGGCGTTTTTTATTGATGATTGGCAAGACTACCGCCTTCAACAATGAGCGCCTGTTCAAAGGCTTCCCCTGGCGCCGCACTGAAAACCCGGATAAGCTGTCCATCACCCCATTCATAGAAGCCGCTAAATCGCTGGCGGGCAAGAATACCGGCGCCCTGATTGTCTTCGCCCGAAGCTCTGAGTTACGCTATTTTGCCGAGTCAGGTGACGCCATAGATGCCATTGTGAGCAAACGCCTGCTCATTTCCATCTTCAACAAGAACAGCCCTTTGCATGACGGCGCGGTCATCATTCAGGGCAACCGCATCAAAGCCGCCCGCTGTATTTTGCCCGTCACCGAAAGCAATGACGTGCCCGCCTCTATGGGTCTGCGTCACCGCGCCGCCATCGGTCTCACCGAAGTCACTGACAGCGTGGTGCTGGTGGTGTCTGAGGAAACCGGGCAGATTGCCCTGGTGCGCAACGGCGAAGTTTACCGAAACTTATCTGCGGCTGATCTGCGCTCTAAGCTCAACCACTTCCTGTTTGACATTGAACCGAAGGTAGTGGAGAAGGTAGCGGCGGCGTAGTTCTTTCCTTTTACCTAAGAAGTTTCCCATCCTGCGTTTTCAAGGGGTAAGCCCGCTGACCTATTGTTTGCTGTTTATGCCCTGCGGGAATGCAAGGTCTGCTGTTTTCATGGCTTTGGTGCTGTCAGATGCAGCCCTACTTGGTTCACACGCCTCCTTGGCTATGACGTTTTGTAGAATGGGAAGTCTGCTGTTTCCCTTAACTAAACACAGTTCGCTGTTCCCTTGGCTGAGGCTGCTGAGCTGGGTGACTGCCAATGGCTACAGTGGCAATGCGCAGTACGCTGTTCTCTGCTGTATTGCAAATGCATAGTCTGCTGATCCCTTGGCGGTGGCGGTTGGCGACTGAATGCCAATTCTGTTGTTCCCTTGGCTGGACCGCTTGACCCAGTGCCTCACTCACTGAGTTGTTTCATCTTTTCCGCTATGCGCTCACGGCCGCGGGGCCCCGTCCTGGCGGTGAGCACTGCTGTTAAAACTACGCCTTTGGCGTTGCCTTCGGCACCGTAGTAACAGAGGCGCTCACCCCCAGGACTGGTTCAGGTTCCTTCACTGATCAGCTTGTCTGGCTATGTCTGCCTCTGCAGGTAACCGTTTCTGATCAGCTAGCCTGAGGCGAGCCCGTGCTGCGCACATCAGTCGGGGGAATCGTTGATTGTTCATTGTTGCTTGCCTGTTGCGAATGGTTTCCCACATCAAGCGCTGGCGCGAGTCTCCAGACTCGTGCCTACTGATGACGGGCGGTCTCTGGCTGCCCCCGCGGTGCGGCTGCGAGACCATGCATTGCTGCTTCATTCCGGCTGAATTCCCTAAGATGAAAAGAAAGGACTCAGGACTCAAGACTCAGGACTCAGAACTCACTTCGTTACTCCCCCTTTGAAGGGGGCGAAGGGGGATGTTTACACAGGAGGGCACGCATGCCAGATGTTCGGTCACACGTCACCTGCCGGTCAACGAGTTCCATATCTACGGCCTATGCCCCACGCATTCCTGATACTCCCCTCCCGGGAGGGGTTGGGGTGGGACTCACGCGTGGCATGTTGTTTTCCCATCCGAAGCCCAATCACATGCTTGACTCAGAATTCAGAACTCAAGACTCAGAACTACCACCAGGCCTCGTAGCGCCCGGAGAACCTGCGGGCGTCTGCGCCAAAAGCCGTTTCTGGCCTGTTTTTTCAAAAACAGACCGAAAACGGAACGCCGTTACCCCAGGCACATGCCCCATCACCTGTAAGAAAACTCAAATTAATCTGTATCTTTTGGTCTCTAAACCCAAGATACATGCGCCTGCCCCTACTAACGTTCCTCGTTTGTTTCCTGCTGCACTTGACTACTTCGGCCCAGCAGACCAGGAAAGAGGACATAGACAAAAAGCTGACCCAAAAACTGGAGGCACTGGCCAATGGCTTCCAGGGGGATGTGGGTATCTATGTGCGGCACCTGAAGACGGGCAAAACGGTGGCCATCAACGCTGACACCCTCTTTCCCACGGCCAGCATGATCAAAATCCCCATTATGGTGGGCATGTTTGACAAAATGGAGCGTGGGGAGATAGATCCTAAAACCGTTCTGCGCTACCGTGACTCTCTTTACTATGCCGGGGAAGACATAGTGGGCAACTTCAAAGACAGTTCGCTGGTGGCGTTGAGCAAAGTTCAGATGTTGAGCATCACCACCTCAGACAATACGGGTAGTCTTTGGCTGCAACAGTTGGCGGGCGGCGGCGAGGCCATCAATGCCTGGCTGGAGAAGAACGGCTTCCAACATACCCGCATGAACTCCCGCACGCCCGGCAGGCGGCCTAATTGGGTCAATTACGGTTGGGGCCAGACCACTCCGCGCGAAATGGCTACCTTGGTGACCATGATACGGGACGGAAAAGTGGTGAGTCCGGCGGCCAGCGAGCGCATGTACCGCAACCTGGGCCGCATTTACTATGACCGTGAGGCACTCTCCCAGATTCCGCCGTACGTGCATACGGCTTCTAAATCAGGCGCGGTGAACCAGTCTAAATCAGAGGTGGTACTGGTCAACGCCCCGCACGGCGACTACGTGTTCTGCATCATCACCAAAAACCAGCAAGACGAACGCTGGCAAGATGACAATGCGGGCTATGTACTGATCAGAAAGGTCTCCAACACCATCTGGAACCACTTTGAGCCAAAATATTACTGGGAACCGGCGGCGGGGGTGGAGAAATATTAAATAAATCTTACTCCCGCTTTACAGAAATAAATAAACGTAAAAATTTCTGTTTTGGGGCTGTTTTCTGAAAAACAGCCCCAAAACAGAAAATGCATAAAAGCCCACCTTCCGCACAGGGTGCTTCCGGTGGACTTTCCCTTTATGAAAACAGAATACATCAATTCACCGCCACTGCCATCTCTTGTAACCGGAACTTTGCCAGTTGGTGTTGTCTGTCTAAACTCAGGGTCTTCTCATACCATTGCCTGGCGGTCAGCTGATCCCCTTTAGCCAAATACGCCTCGGCCAGTTGGGCGGCGGTGGCGGCATCTGTCGGGAAGCGACTGCTTAGGGCCTGCAGCAGGTGTATGGCGTCGGTTTGACGGTGGAGCTTCACCAGCTTACTTGCGTGGCGGGTGAGAATACCGGGGCCGGTAAAAGGCACTTCTGCGCTGACATACAGCTCCTCCAGATGGTCAAGCGCATACGCCCACCCCTTCTCCTGTACCGTCTGCATGAACAAATGGGTCAGCAAAGGTTTAGGGGCATGCCAAGTACCTGTAGTCACAAAGGTGGCCAGGTTGTGTGTGACCTGTTTGGCCATGGCTTCCTGATTGCCCAGCCCAATGATGATGTAGCCCTCTTTGGGCAGTATCCTGAAATCAGCGCCCCAGCCGTGCCCCCCGCCAGAATGCCCCACCATTGTACTGCCGTTTTTCAAAGTAGCCACTTCGGCACCGTAGCCGTACCCCGCAGATTTCCCCTCATAGTGATGATACACGCCAAACATGAGCGCCTTGCTTTTCTTTGACAGCAGTTTGTTGCTGTTGAGTGCCAAGCTGTACTTGAATAGATCTAGAACCGTGGTATACACGCCACCGTCTGAGAACGCCGGAGACTGCCAACTGGCGGCAGAATACACGTCTTTAGGGGTCATTGCAAAGTAGGGGACCGCAGAGGCGCTCACCGCTTGGGCAACCTGCTCCCCCACAGTACTGTACCCCATGCCTAAGCGCCTGAACAGGGTTTGCTTCACATAGCTGGCGTAGGAGATACCCGTCACCTTCTCTAAGACCCTGCCCAGCACAAGGTACCCGCTGTTAGAGTATGAGAAGTTCTGCCCAGGGTCAGAAAACACCAGGGGCTGGCTTGCTACCAGTTTCATTACCGCTGCCAGGGTAGTCAAGGTGGGCCTCAGCTGGGCATACGCTGGATGGTCCATGTAATTGCCCAGGCCCGAGGTGTGCGACAGCAGGTGGTGAATGGTAATGCGGTCTGCGTTGGGAATGCCGGAGGCGGGAAGATAGCGGGAAATGGGCGCATGCAGCTCCAACTGGCGCTTCTCTACAAGCTGCAGTACCAGCAGCGCCGTAAAATGCTTGCCCATGCCGGCTACGTTAAAGCGGGTGTTCAGCAGGTTTTTCTGGTTTTTCTCCACATCGGCGTAGCCGAAAGCCTTTTGGAAGATAGGTTTGCCGTCTTTGGCCACAAAGAAGACGCCAGACAGCAGGTTCTGCCGGTTGTACTCTTCCAGCAGAGCTTCAATTTGGGCAGTGGTAGGGGCAGCGGTGGTTTGCGCTGAAACCGCAGACAATGACATCCAGGCCAGCAACAACAGGTTACATAACTTTTTCATAGCATTCATAGGTTTGCATCTAATTTGCTCCAAACCTATGGCGCCTGCACATGCGCTTCAAAAGAGATACTCCAACGGCAGGTTTCTGTAGACCAACGGCTTCTGCGGCGCCAGAAGCCGTTGGTCCATTGCGGCAAGCCGTTCATCCTGAGAGAGACACACTTTATCCAGCGGTGTGTGCAATGTGGCCGGAAGCGCTTACCTTGGCGGCATGAAAAGGGCGAATGCTTTTAAGTGGCCGCACGAGGCATGGCTGCACGTGGCCTTCTGGCTCCTGGCCTGGCTGGTTTTTAACAGCCCGCTGTTAGATGCGCGGGTGTACAGCCTGAAAACCAAACTGGGCACGCTCTGGCTGCCCTCCATCTTCTGGACGGTCTGCAACATGCTTCTTTTCTATGCCAATGCCCTGTGGCTCATGCCCGGCTTCCTGCGCAAAGGCAAACCCCTTCTGTACGTGGCCCTGCTAATGGTTTTGCTAGCGGCCATCAGCAGCATTGAAGCCTACTCAGACCGGTTTTTCTGGAACCTGTACATCAAAGACCGCGAGTTCTGGTTTGACCGCGGCGTGTTCTTCCAGAACGGCCTGTACAATGCCTGTGTGCTGCTGCTCTCTTACACCTACAGCTACATCAAAGACTCTATTCAGTACACCCAGAGGCAGCGGCAGTTAACTGAAGAAAAACTGTCTGCTGAGCTGCAGTTTCTCAGGGCGCAGGTAAACCCCCACTTCCTGTTCAACACCCTGAACAACCTGTTTTCATTAGCCCGGCGGGAGAAGGCGGAAGGCACCTCCACCGGCATGGCCAAGCTGGCGCACCTCATGCGCTACATGCTCTATGACAGCAACGCGCCTGCCGTTCCGCTGGAAAAGGAGGTGGGGTACATACAGGATTTCATCACCCTCCAGAAACTCCGGTTCTCTGAAAGCCATGACATCTCCATTAAGTTTGAAGTGCTGGGCAATGTGCAGGCGGTGCAGGTTCCTTCCCTTCTGTTGATCCCGTTTGTGGAGAATGCCTTCAAGCATGGCATCAGTTTCAGGCAGGCGTCTTATATTCACCTTCAGCTGCAGGCCCAGCCAGACCTGCTCACCTTCATTGTCAAGAACAGCCTGAACCCTCACGCCCAGACAGAGGAATACCAGGAGCCGGCCTCTGGCGTGGGGCTGGAGAATGTGCGCCGGCGGCTGGCGCTGCTGTACCCGCACAAGCATGACCTGGAGATTATTTCCACCGAAACCAAGTTTGAAACCCGTCTCACCCTGCTACTCCCGTAACCATGCTCACCTGCCTTGCCATTGATGATGAGCCCATGGCTCTGGACGTGCTGCGTGACTACGCCCGCATGACCCCGCACCTGCAACTGATCAATACGTTTGATGACGGGCTGAAAGCCCTGGCCTACCTGCAGACCAACAAGGTTGACTTACTTTTTCTGGACATCAACATGCCAGACTTGTCTGGAATTCAGATACTGAAGGCGCTGCGCCACCCACCCATGGTCATTTTCACCACCGCCTACTCAGAATACGCCGTGAAAAGCTACGAGCTGGACGCGGTAGACTACCTGCTCAAGCCCATTGAGTTTGACCGTTTCCTGAAAGCGGTGAACAAAGCCATAGAACTGGTGCAGGCCAAAGGCCCGGTCTCTTTGCCGGCAGCGCCTGCCCCCGCCAAAGAGTTCCTCTTCCTGAAAAGCGGACACCAGATGGTGAAGGTGATGCTGGGTGATATCCTCTACATTGAGAGTGACAAGAACTACAGCACCTTTGTGTTGCCGCACCAGAAGATTCTTTCGCTCATGCCCTTGACAGATGTACAGGCGCTGCTCCCCGCCGGCCAATTCTTCAGAATACACAAGTCTTACATTGTGGGGCTACAGCACCTGCAAGTCATTGAACGGCACCAGGTAATGGTGCACGGCTACTCATTGCCAGTTGGCAAAGTCTACGGTGAGGCCTTCTTCCGGCTACTCAACCAGGGAGTCTGACGTTGCTGTTTTTGGCCTGTTTTCATGAAAACAGCAAAAACAGCAAGCAAGGTTCTCAGCCCAGACGCTGATTCTGCGTATAAGCTGCCCATACCCCTTTATTATCACCATGCCCGCTGCTACCATTCCGCTTTTTCCTGAACTCACCCCGGTGCTGGACAATGTGACGGCACTTGATTTTGAGACCACGGGGTTGAGTGCCAGCAAAGGGCGGGTGATTGAGATGGCCGCCTTGAAAAGTTCTGGCGGGAAAGTGGTCACCCAGTTTCAGACCATGGTAAAGCTGAAGGGGAAGATTCCGGCCAAGACCACGCAGCTCACAGGCATCAGGCAAGAAGATGTACGGCAGGGCATGGAGGAGCGCACCGCCTTCCTGATCTTGCAAGAGTTGATTGGTGACAGCGTGGTAGTGATGCACAATGCCCCGTATGACCTGGCCTTTCTCTACAGCGCGTACCAACGGCTAAGCCTCCCCCCGGTGCAGCATCCGTTTCTGGACACGCTCTCGGTTTGCCGCCTGCGGCAGCCTTCGCCCAGAAGCCTGCCAGACATGTGCCGTGCGTACGGGATTGAGCACACCCGCTGGCACCGGGCGCTACCAGACACCACCGCCACCTGGAAACTTCTGCACCGGCTGCATGAAGAGAGCCCGGTAGACCCGTTGCTGAACAAGATTGTAGTCAACCCTCAATACGGCTGGCCCAAGTGGCTCCCGCCCCTGGCAGAGATCCTGCTGCCGCCAGACACGTCTGCTTCTGAGCGGGGTCAAGCACCCGTTGCGTAGCGTTTCTGCCCTGTTTTTCAGAAACCAGCCCCAAAACAGAAACTGCCACCCACACCCTTTCTTTCTACATTTCCAAGGGAGCCCCTGCCTACGCACGCTTCCGGCCAGGCCCTCATTTTTGTATTTTACCCTACTCAAATTCCGTATTTAATCAATACACCTCTGGCAGAGCCTCCCGTTAAAACCATTACCGGAACCAGTCAGCCCCAGGCACATTGTGATTATCCCGGAGGGATCAACAGTTCAACACAACGGGAAAGGATAGGAATGAGAAAGATACAGTTGATTTGGTCAGTATGCCTGTGCTGGGGGCTTCTCTCGTGCTCTGACACAGATGACAACCTGCAAGAGGTGGAGCAGGAGGTGAATTTCCTCTCCAAAGGGGTTTACCCTTTAGAAAACGCCTCTGATCTGGATGTGGTCATCCAGGACATAGGCAACAGCACCTATGTTCTACTGGGGGAAGCCAGTCACGGCACCGCCCAATTCTATGAATGGCGCGCCACCCTTACCAAACGCCTCCTTCAGGAGAAAGGCTTTAATCTAATTGCCGTTGAAGGCGACTGGCCGGCGGCGTACGCCTTCAACGAGTACATTCAGGGACAGCGTTCTGGCAGCGCGCGCCAGGTTTTGCAGTCTTCGTTTCAGCGCTGGCCCACCTGGATGTGGGCAAACCAGCAGATTGCTTCGCTGGGCGAATGGCTGCGCCAATACAACGCGGGCGCGGGGCAGAACAACCGGGTGGGCTTCTACGGACTAGACGTGTACAGCCTCTGGGAATCACTGGATGCCCTGCAGCATTACCTGGAGAGCAATAATCTGCCGGCGGCCCAGCTGGCTAGAAATGCGCAGGCGTGTCTGGCCCCTTATCACCGTGATGAGCAGTTGTACGCACAGGCCACCGCCCAGGGCAGTACGTGCTCAGATCAGCTGCAACAGCTGTACGAGGCCGTGAAAGCGCACAGGGCAAGCAGCCCCGCGGGTGACGAGGCTGCCTTCAACGCCGAGCAGAACGCATTGGTCGCCCTGAACGCTGAGCGCTACTACTACCAGATGGTCAGGAGCGATGCAGGGTCCTGGAACGTGCGTGACCGCCACATGCATGAGACGGTGAACCGGCTGGTCACCCAACGCGGCAGCCATGCCAAAATCATCATTTGGGCGCATAACACCCACGTGGGCGACGCCCGCTTCACTGACATGGCACAGGCCGGCATGGTGAACATTGGCCAGCTGCTGCGGGAGCAGCACGCGGGCGCGGGGGTGTATCTGGTGGGCTTCGGGACGTATCAGGGGCGGGTGGTTGCCTCTAACCGCTGGGGCGGCCCTACCCAGGACATGAACGTACCCGCCGCCATCACCAACAGTTGGGAAGACATTCTGCACCGGCAGGGCCAACACTACAAGCTTCTGCTGATGCGGGAACTGCAGGATACTCCGGAGGCCCTGCGCAGCCGGGGGCACCGTGCCATTGGCGTGACCTACAGCCCCACTGCTGAGCGGGGAAACTATGTGCCCACCGTTCTGCCCAACCGCTATGACGCGTTTCTGTTCCTGGACCGGACAACCGCGTTGCACCCGCTTGGCTCCCTCTGACCTGGTAGGCCCCACCCGGTTAGGGTTACCCTTGGCGTGCCCGCCCGAAAGGGAATGGCACAATGCGGTTACAGCAACAGCCCATAGCATTTAAGTTTAGTTTTGGAGAAAGGAGCGGTTTCCCAAAGGCCGTTCCTTCTGTTTTAGGGCTGTTTTCAGAAAAACAGCCCTAAAACAGAAACCCACTTTGTTTTCGGCACAGGTCATTTCATTGCCACTGGGTAAAAAGCTTTCTAGCGGGCGTTCATTGGCTGTTTTCAGAAGTGGGTGAGGCAGTAGCATAAGCGGTTTGAGTACCCGCCCATGCCGGCAAGCCGGAAGAAGTCCATAAAAAAGGGAGCCGCGGCATGGCCGCAACTCCCTTTTCTTCTTTTTTATTCCCGGGGCAAAGGCCAGTCACCTCCTTTGCCGCAGGCAAGGTAGTTACCCTACAACACTTTTACGGCCTTGGCAATGTCATTGCCTTCGTCATCACGGTCAATGTCAAATTCTACCCGGTCCCCAACGCGCAGCTCGTTAAAGTCTGTGTCAATTACGTTGGTGAAGTGGAAGAACAGGTTGTTGGGCGGGAACTTGATGAAGCCATAGCCGTTTTTCAGGCTCATGATTTCGCCTTCGCCGTGGCTGCTGCTGTTGCCCACGTTGTCTTCCTGGTCATCATCATATTCAACCGGTTGAGAAGTAGTTGTCCGTTTCTGGTCAGGCTGTACAAATAGGCGTTGAATGGCGGCGTCATGGCGGGCCAGGCGCTGGTCAATGATCCCGTGCATAGCCAGCGGGTACGTCACTTCCGCGAGCAGGTCTTGTGACGGGCGCGTAGTCATGCGCTGCCCGTTGTCTGTGGTATATTCAAATTCCCAGGTCAGGGCCATCACGCGGGTACCCAGGGTATTCACCTTGCGCACCAGCGGCACATAATCTCCGTCTGAAGAGATCAGCACCAGCACGTCAAACCGCTTGTAGAACGCCTGCTCAAACGCCTCTAAGGCCAACCACACGTCTATGCCGCGCTCCTGCTTGTACCCGTCTGGTGTAGTCCGCACCGGCAGGTAATGGGTAGTCACGCCCTCAGACATGAGGATGTCATCAAACACGCGGTCCCAGTACAGGGTGTCACCGCGCTGGCTGGCGTCATACGCGTTCAGCCTGCCCCTGAAGTAGTGGGCATCAACAATTTTGCAGAGGCGCGGGTCCAGGCCCTCTTCTTCCGCCACTTGGTCTCTGATGAATTCATGCAGCCCAGAGATACTAATTCTGCGTTTGCGCGAGTGCCCATACGCATAATAGTTACTGACCTGCAAGAAGTAATTGCCGTCATAGAAAACGCCAATTCTAACGAGTTTGTCTTGCATCTGTCTTCCGTTTGTCTGTCTATAAATCAATTGTCTGTCTCTCCTAAAAGTGATTTGCGGGGAAAATAAAAAGAGAGGTGGCAAGGCACCGACAAGTTTTGGAGGAGTAGCAGGAGCGGTGATCTATTTTACAATATACTTTTTAATCTATGTTTGTTTCTGCTGGTCTTGTAAACACCTGTGGCTGTTCCTTTTTACTGGGCCACAAATCTTTTTATTATTCATTTATTATTCAGAAAGCAGCACCCGTTACAGGAACTGCCCATGGTATCATCTGCCCAGAATAAACCGGACCAAATGATTTCCCCGTCATGTCAAAGAACCTTTTCTGTCCCCAGAAAAGCGTTGCAAAAGTAGGCAATGGATATTTGTCTAGCAACCACAAAAATAACGGCACCTGGGGCAGGTTTATTTCCTGCCCCAGGTGCCGTTAAAGAGTTTTTTTTAGCTTTTGTTTAGTTAAAGCCCGCGCCTGATGTTTAATATGGCTGCATCTATTTGTCGCAGAGGTTCAGACTTGCGCTTGCCTCCTGGTTCCCCCCCATGATCTGCATCGCTATTCTATCACCAGCTTCTGCTGTACCTTCTGCCCATTTTGACAGATCAAAAGTTTCCAGGCTGGAGCCCCCTTCCAGCGTGACAGCTTTCACCGGCCTGTTTTTCCTGACTATGTAGAACCGTACCTCCTCTAACTGGAAACTAGTTTCAAAAGAAACCTTACCGGCTAACTCTTTGATTGGGTAGCAGTTGGTGATAGGTATCACTTTGCCGTTGATCAGCAGCTTTGCAGTTGCTCCTTCAATGGGTTGCACAGCGCCAGGGCCTGTAAAAGCTGTCTGCCCAAAAAGCAGCAGACACAGAATAAGATGAGTGATACTTTGTTTTTTCATAGGGAACACCATAGTTACGTTGATAAAATAATGAATACATAAAGCAACTTACCCGCTGCCAGCCAGGCACTTGGCCAGCAACACCATAGAAGTTTACTAAACGTACCTGATTATACTCAACTTTACAACTAAAAGATTAGTTATATTTTAATCTGGCGGCAAGTATTTATCTGATAGACTTGCCGCCAGATGGATTCCCTAGAAGTTACGTTACCCTTTCAGCACTCCCAACTCGCGCCCCACCTCGGTAAACGCCTGAATGGCGCGGTCAATCTGCTCTTTGGTGTGTTCGGCTGACAGCTGCACTCTGATACGGGCTGCGCCTTTGGCCACTACCGGGTAGTAGAACCCAATCACGTAGATGCCTTTCTCCAGCATCTTAGCGGCAAACTCCTGCGCCAGCGTGGCCTCATACAGCATTACCGGCACAATGGGGTGTACCCCGGCCCGTATATCAAAGCCTGCGGCGGTCATGTTCTCCCTGAAATAATTGGTATTCCACTCTAATTTATCGCGCAGCTCAGTGGTGGAACTCAGCAGATCCAACACGGCCAGGGAACCGCCCACAATGGCCGGGGCCAGCGAGTTGGAGAACAGGTACGGCCGTGAGCGCTGGCGCAGCATGTCAATGATCTCTTTCTTCCCGGTGGTGAATCCGCCCATGGCGCCGCCCAGGGCTTTGCCTAGCGTGCCGGTGATGATGTCCACGCGGTCCATCACGTTGTGGTACTCGTGGGTGCCGCGGCCGGTCTTGCCAATGAACCCGGTAGAGTGTGACTCATCTACCATGACCAGAGCTCTGTATTTATCTGCCAGGTCACAGATTTTGTCTAGCTGGGCAATGGTGCCGTCCATAGAGAAGGAGCCGTCTGTGACAATGATGCGGTGCTTGGCGTTCTGGCTTTCCTGCAGTTTGGCCTCCAGGTCTGCCATGTCATTGTGCAGGTAGCGGTACCGCTGGGCCTTGCACAGCCTGATGCCGTCAATGATGGAGGCGTGGTTCAGGGCGTCTGAGATGATGGCGCTCTGCTCGTCAAACAGAGGCTCAAACACCCCGCCGTTGGCGTCAAAGGCGGCCGCGTAGAGAATGGTGTCTTCGGTGCCCAGAAATTGGGCCAGTTTCTGCTCCAGTTGCTTGTGAATGTCCTGGGTGCCGCAGATGAAGCGCACTGAGCTCATGCCGTAGCCGTGGGTGTCAATGGTGCGTTTGGCCGCCTCAATCACCGCCGGGTGCGAAGAGAGGCCCAGGTAGTTGTTCGCGCAGAAGTTCAGCACCTCACCGGTCTGCTGCGTTTTAATGGCGGCGTGTTGCGGGGTGGTGATGATGCGCTCGCGTTTGTATAAGCCGTTGGCTTGAATCTCAGCTAGCTGCTGCTCTAAATCTGGCTTTAAGGTCTCGTACATGGTATGGTCTGTTAGCTTGTTTCTGGTTATAATTCTCAGTTTTGGCCTGTTTTACGAAAAACAGCCCATAAACGCCCTTTCCTTTCTCCTTACTTCCGCAGGAACTGCGAAACAGGCAACAGGGGCAGCTTCCTTCGTATTAATAAAAATAAACAGAAGGTCAGGGCGGGGCGGCTCCTTCTTTTGCCAAAGATACAAAAGGCGGCCACCCTTCCCTACTTTTAGGACCCGAGAGAATAACGTACATTTGTTTTCCTATTCAAAACCTGCATGACACAAGCAAAAGATACAATTCTGGTAATAGGCGCCTGCGGCCAGCTGGGCTCTGAACTTACCCTGGAACTGAGGGAAATGTACGGCGGCGCCCACGTGGTGGCCGCTGATATCCAGTACCCTAAACAGGCCGACCTGCGCGAGTCCGGGCCGTTTGAGATTGTAGATGTGCTCACCCCGCAGCACCTCTCTGACCTGGCGTCCCGCTACCAGTTCACGCAGATTTACCATTTGGCCGCCATCCTTTCCGCCACCGGCGAGAAGAACCCCAAGTTTGCCTGGCGCCTGAACATGGACGGCCTGTTCAACGTGCTGGACTTTGCGCTGGAGCAGAAGGTGCAGAAAGTGTACTGGCCGTCTTCTATCGCTGTCTTTGGCCCCAGCACGCCGCGCCAGAACACGCCGCAGGACACCATCATGGACCCCAACACCGTGTACGGCATCAGCAAACAGGCCGGTGAACGCTGGTGTGACTACTACTTCAACAAATACGGGCTGGACGTGCGCAGCCTGAGGTACCCGGGCCTCATTGGCTACAAGGCCCTGCCTGGCGGCGGCACCACAGACTACGCTGTTGATATTTACCACCAGGCGCTGGCCAAAGGCACCTACAAATGCTTCCTGAGCGAACACACCCGCCTGCCCATGATGTACATGCCAGACGCCATCAAGGCCACCCTGGACCTAATGCACGTTCCGGCGGAAAAAGTGAAGGTGCGGTCTTCTTACAACCTGGCGGCCATGAGCTTTACCCCACAGGAGATAGCCACCAGCATACAGCGCCACTACCCAGACTTCAGCATCACCTATGAGCCAGACGCCCGCCAGCAGATTGCTGACTCCTGGCCGCAGACCATTGATGACCGCGCCGCCCGCCAGGACTGGGGCTGGCGCCCGAAATACGACCTGGACACCATGACTGATGACATGCTGCTGCACCTGAAAAGGATAAACAACTAACGTTGAGTTCTGAGTCTTGAGTTCTGAGTCCTGAGTTTAGGATGCAAAACAAAGCTTTTCTTCCCGCTTAGATCAAAGCAGGCATAGATAAAACCCTCACCCGTTTGGAACGAGTGAGGGTTTTTCTTTAGCCAGCTTCCAGTCATCTCAGAAATATTGCCTGTTTTTGGCCTGATTTCCTGAAAACAGGCCGAAAACAGGAACCGAACTCAAGACTCAGAACTACAGACTCAGGACTATCAATAAAGTAACCTTTCCGGTTTTTCGCCAGTTATTAGTTCAGCAGGTGTTATTTAAGCGTTACGGGCATGATTGTAAACCCCCACGAGAAAGGATGGGAGCTAATTTTTCAGCAGGCACATGCCCTGTTGGCGGCTGAAATAGGGTTTGCCTGGCTTCTTGAGAAGCGCCCTCTCCACTTTGTCCAGACCTTGGCGGCCATTGCCCAGCATGATGACGGGCAGAAAGAACTCCGGAACCAGTACACCCTCACGCCCGCGGGCGCTCCCGCCAATTTCACCCAGCTTCCGTTCAGTCTGGCGCAGGCGCAGCAGGTCATGAAAGAAGCCCGTTTTCAAGGCCGGTGGCGAAGCCTGCTCACCAGTATGCACCTTTCCTTTCTCTATGAGACCCTGCGGGGGCAGAAAACCGAGTGGGACCATTTTTTAGAGGAGCAATTGGCCAGCCAGAAACTATGGCGCCAGCAGCTAAAGGTCAAAAAAGCCGAAGCGCAATATGCCTATGATTTCATGCAGTGGTGTGACCGCCTCTCCCTCATTCTCTGCCGCAATGAACTGCCTGAAATGGAGCGCGCCCTGGAAATAAGTGATGGCCCAGACCGGCAGAAGTATGAGGTCAGGCAGCTGAGTGACGCTACCATTGTGGTACAGCCGTGGCCCTTTGAACAACCCTCCTTGGCACTGGGTGTGGAAGTACGCTACCTGCAACAGCTCCACTTCACCTCAGACCAGGAGTTGGCGCAGGCCATCTGGCAGGCACCCGTGCAACAGAAATCCTGGGTCCTTAAAAAGAGTTAGGAGAAGGACTACAACACATGACAAGGGAACAGTTGATAGATTTACAGCACAAATCTATTTTCAATTTGATCCTTTTTTATGTTCAAGAAGTTTCTTCTTGTCTCCTGGGTGGCGCTTGCCATGGCAGCACCTGTCTTTGCCCAAGAAAGTGGCTCTGAGTTCAAACCTCAAGCCGGGGAGATAACCGCAGAAGTACAGCTGAACCTTACCAATTCCAGCGGAAGCACAATTACCCTTAACGGCATCAGAGGGCGTTACTTTCTCAGCCCTACCAAAGCTTTTAGATTAGGGATCAGCGGCTCTATCAACAACAGTGACCTGGCAAACGATGTAGAGCGCACCTCCTCCACTTTCAGAATACCGCCTGGTATTGAAAACCACTTCACCGGTACAGAGAGGCTGTCGCCATACATTGGCTCCTAAGCATTCTTTGCAAATTTTTCTTATGATGAGAAAGCACCTGATTATGAGGTAACCAATGGTTGGGGTACTAAGAGCTTGTTTAAATTTTGATTTTGCAAGCGAAAACGGGGAGCAAAAGGTTCTGGCGAAGCGTTTTTTGAGCAGCATACGCCCCGCTATGGTGCGAGTCAACCGCGAAGTCAGGTTCTTTTGATACCCGTTTGCAGCGCAAAAGGCAAATTTAAACATGCTCTAACAACAACAGCACAGGCCCTAGAGCTTACTCAAGTTATGGGGTAAACCTGTTGGCTGGAACTGATTACTATGTGGCGCGCCATTTATACTTAGGCATAGAGTTTGGCTTAGGCCTGGCAAGCACTAAGTATAAAGGCGTTACTGTTAAAAGCAGCAACTTCAAAAGCACCTCAACCGGGTATAGCTCCTTCTCTCTTGGTCTTACTACCATTGCGGGCATTCGGCTAGGATACGCGTTTTAATTCCTGCACCTGCCAGTGTGCTTCTTCACTGGCAGGTGTTTTTCTCAACCTCAGGCGTTCATCCCCGTTAATACAGGGCTAGAACAACCAGAACTACCATGGCTATCCAGACATCTTCAGACGCAGAGCTACGCTCTATCATCTTTGCCAAAGAGCGCGTGATTGTGAAATTCATTGATGAGAACTGCACCATCTGCAAGAAGCTGGCCCCGTCTGTAGAGAAATTCTCTGATGACCCCAAATACCAAGACATCACTTTCCTGAAAATGGACGCCTCTGAAAACCCCGTGTCCAGCAAAGAGGTCAAGCTTTCAGGCACTCCGTTTTTTGCCACCTATTTCAAAGGCACCCTCAAAGACTGCGGCCTGCTTTCTTCTGAGCGGGAGGTACAGGCGCTGCTAGACACGTTGGTAGACTGCTGCGACTAACCTGTTTTCAGGCTATTTTCAGAAAAACAGGCCAGAAACGGGCGGCCCCGCCCAAGATGTTTGTTAGCACCCAAAGCTGGTCCCACCTCCCCAAAAGGGGCTCTGTTTTAGGGCTACTTTCTGAAAATCAGGCTAAAAACGCATAAGCGGCTCTTTAGGCTTACCCAGGGAAACCGTACCTTTGCCGTATGCGTCACCGGTTACTCTCCTCTGTTGTTTTTTGGGTGGGGCTGGTCAGTTTGCTCCTGCCTGCTGCCTGCCAGAAATCCACTTCGCTTTCTACCACCGCCCCCAGTGCGGCGGTAGCCCAGCACCCGTTGCCAGAGCGGCGCCTTTCTACCATTAACGTACCCATCACCATCCCGGTCACATTACTGGAGCAGGTGCTGAATGAGCAGTTAACCGGCGTTCTGTACCAGGATGACAACCTGGAAGACGATGACCTGGCCGTAAAGGTCACCAAAGCGGCACCCATTCGGCTGAAAGCCGAGTTCAGTAAACTGTACGTAGAGGTGCCCCTGCGTGTCAAGGCCAAAGGCCGGTGGCAGTGGAACGCCTGCGAACTCTGCAAAAAGCTGCAGAAAACCGAAGAGACCGAGTTTGACCTGGTGGTCAAGACCGAGAGCCGGCTGCAGGTGCTCCCCAACTACCAGCTCAAGAGCTACACCAGCGGCGACTTTGCCTGGGGCGAACGCAAACCCACCCTGTCACTGGGGCCGCTGACCATCAACCTGGCAAAATTCATTGAACCGCAGCTCAAAGCCCAGCTCAACCCCATGCTGCAACAGCTGGACAAGGAGCTGCAGCAGCGGGTGAACCTGAAGGCGTATCTGGCAGAGGCGTGGCAGCAGGTGCAACAGCCTTTCTCTGTGCATGACGGCTACAAAGCGTGGCTCACAGTTGAACCCAAAGCCGTGCGCATTACGCCGCTGGCCCTGCAGAACAACCAGCTGAGCCTACAGATTGGCATTGACGCACTCCTGGCGGTGTCTATGGGGCAGAAACCGGCATTGGCTGCCTTGGTTCCGCTTCCGGCGTTCACGCCCGCACGCACCTTGCCGCAGGAGGCCCAGATTCAGGTAGCCACAGACCTCTCTTACCCTTACCTCACAGACATGCTGCAGAAAGAGCTGCGCAACCAGACCTTCTCGTTTGAGGGCGGCAAGCACCAGTTTACCGTGCATGACCTGGTGGTGAGCGGCTCAGGCCGACAGTTGCTGCTGGCGCTAGATGCCAGCGGCATGGCCAAGACCGGCTTCCTGACCAAGAAATTTCAGGGCAAGGTTTACCTGCAGGGTACGCCCTACTATGACGCCGCCACCCAAAGCCTGAAGGTGAAAGACCTGGAGTATGAGGTCAAGACCCGGGACCAGCTGGTGAATACCGCCAACTGGCTTCTGCAGAACAAGTTGAAAACCCAGCTGGAACAGCAGATGGCCGTACCCGTAAAAGACCAGCTCTCCGCCATGCGGCAGTCCCTGAAAACCGGCCTGGCCGAAAACCGGCTGCACGAGCGGGTGCTTCTGCGCGGCACCGTTCTCTCCTTTGAGCCAGACACGCTCTTTCTGACGCCCTCTGGCGTGCGCACCCTCTTTGTCGCCTCTGGCAAGATGGCGCTCTTTGTGCAGTAGGCAACCGGCTTCCCCTTGCCCCAGGGTATTCCTGTTTCCGGTTAAATCAACTATTCGGCCCTGCTGTGCGTATCTGAATTTCCAGATATTTTACAAAACGACCACACGGGCCTATGGCGAATTATTCTACCAAAAGTATTTTCCAGCTGATTGCCAACTCCGGCAAGGAGTTCATGAAGAACAACTCCCTCCGGTTGGCGGCGGCATTGTCTTATAACACCATTTTCTCGCTCCCGCCGCTTCTCTTCATAGTGGTGAAATCTGCGGGCGCCATCTTTGGGGAAGACGCAGTGAGTGGCCAGCTGTTCACGCAGATCAAAGGCATTATAGGCACTGAGGCCGCCTCAGAAGTGCAGAAGATTCTCCAGAACGTGCACCTGGAGGGCTCCAACCCCCTGGCCACCTGGATTGGAATTGGCACCCTGATCTTTGCCAGCACCACCATCTTTGTCACGTTGCAGGAGTCCTTGAACCAGGTCTGGAACCTGCAGACCAAGGCTAAAAACGGGGTGATGAAACTGGTCATAGACCGCCTGCTCTCCTTTGGGATCATTCTCAGCATCTCTTTCTTGCTGCTGGTCAGCTTTGTGATCAGTGCGGTGCTGGGGGTACTCACTGACTTTTTAAAGCAGCAACTACCGGGCGTGGCAGTCATTTTCATCTTCCTGCTGGACATTGTGGTGTCACTGGGTTTTATCACGCTGCTGTTCGCCCTCATTTACCGGTACCTGCCAGACGCCATTATTCGCTGGCGCGATGTGTGGGTGGGTGCCTTTGTCACGGCTCTGCTTTTCATTCTGGGCAAGTACCTGATTGGCTGGTATCTGGGCCAGAGTGACATGAGCAGCACCTACGGGGCCGCCGGCTCTGTGGTCATTCTGCTCTCCTGGGTATATTACTCGTCTCTCATCATCTTCTACGGCGCTGAGCTCACGCAGGAGTACGCAGACACGTACGGGCACCCCGTCAAGCCCAACCACAATTCAGTGCGCATTGAGGTGCGGGAGCTGCCGCATGAAGAAACAGAGGAAGCCAACAAAGCCGGCAGGCCGCCCGCAGAGGGCCGTTTCCGGAAATAACCACCTCCCCTCATAGGCAGAAGCCAGGGAACCCGCCTTACACTGGGCGCTCCCTGGCTTTTCTGTTTTCGCAGCGCCAGCATACCGGGCCAAGATCAGGGGAAAAGCATGCTCAAAAGGATGGTAACTTGCGGGATACCGGCCAGTTCACCAGAATACAGGGCCTGCACTTGAAATATGACCGTGATTCACTAACATTGCGCCCGCTTAGAAGTGACAAAGGTTACTATAAAAAGGCAGCGGCCATAGGGGTTTTGCGCAGGTTATCTGTCATAGGTAAAAGGCAAATTTCCAGCAGCTTCCGCAGCTTTTTTCGCTTTTTTCCGTATACGTATTACCAATCTGACTAAAAACCTCTGTTCATCTTCTCTGTAACTGGTATGCGGCGGCTGATCGTGCTTATGTTTCTTCTACCCGTTTGGGCTTACGGTGGCTGCCAAAGCCGGCAGGAACCAGATACCCCGCGGGTTACGGCCGCCTCTTACAGGCCGACAAACCGCACAGCCCCTAAAAGTGCCTTCCAGCGCAACTACAACAACACTGCCACCATGACCGCCTTCTATGAGCGCACAGAACTGGCCATGGAGGAGAACCCTGAGGTAAGGAAAGCGTCTGATTTCATTGCCAACCCGTTTCTGCCCGCGGTAGACCCGGCCTTGAAGCACTATGTGGCCCAACTCAAGACCCGCTACCAGGTGGTGAAAGACACCATTTCCAACGTGCACAACCCGCGCTACACAGACACGCTTTTTCAGCTGAACTTTGACTCCAGCACCGTTGAGCTGTATTACCCCATGTACACCAAACGGTTCCTGCTGTCTTACGCAGACATCAAAAGCCCCAATCTGGCCCTCCGGAACGGGCTAAAAGTAGGCACCCCCCGCGAAGAGCTGCTGCAGAAACTACAGGGCTACAAGCTGTTCATCAAAGAGCAGAAAAACCTGATTGAGGTCTGCGACTGGGAACGCAACTCCTGGCTCCGGTTTCACATGACCAAAGGCCGGGTGAGCAGCATCCAGTATGAGGGGTACATTGATTAATTAAGAATTGGTAATTCCGAATTAAGAATGGAAGGCGCGATTGCCCATAAGCGCTGGTTTCCCTTTTGATTTTGCAGGCGAAAACGGAGGCCGCAGGTTCTTCACTAGCATTTTCTGAGCAGCATACCAGCGCTACGGCCAAGGCAAAAGCGATCTCAGGTTCTTTGGCGGCCCGCTTATAGCGTAAAAGACAAATGAGAACACGCTCTTACGTAAAATCAGCGCTTCTCCGTTAGTCAGGTATTTACGCCTGCAGGTTTACGCTTTGTTTTAGGTGTATTAGGGGTTATATAGAATAAGGAACTATAAGTTTGGTCGAGGCTTTCTCCTTGTATGCTACTACGGTATTCCTCGATTTCAAAAGACGAAAAAACA
>NZ_LRMM01000035.1 GCF_001647275.1 Rufibacter ruber
TTTGGCCTGTTTTTCAGAAAACAGCAAAAACAGAAGAGGGGGTTTATTTTAGATAAAGCCGTGCTTTTGCTGCTAATGACCATAGGAGCGATACAAACAAAATCACGCCCGCAGGAATTATCAGCATTATGAAAGCTTGTTATGGCAAAATTCAGGAAGCTGTTTACTGTTAATTTCTAATTCCCTGGCGGATGTGTGCATCTGGTTCCTTTTGTGGAACTTGCGTTTCCGGGCTGTTTTTAGAAAAGCAGACCGGAAACGTTAGCGCAAGCGAACGCTTGCGTTGCGACAGGAATAAGTCCAAAAGAGAAGGTTTATTCAAATAATCTCATGGAGAAAAAATTACTGACTATGTGATGCGAGTTTCCGTTTCCGGGCTGTTTTTCAGAAAACAGCCCGGAAACGGAACAGTAAGGCTAGCTCCAAAACAACCCGTTACCCCACAGAGTACTGCAGGTATTTAATAGGAACACCCTTCTCCAGATACGTTTTCTCAAAGGTGGTGTAGATGCCCATGGTGTGCTCCTGCAGATCAGACTGGTAGAGGTCTTTGGTAAAGATCAACCCTTGTGCCTTACTTTCTTCCAGAACCTCCAGGGTATAGTCGAACAACAGTTCGCTGTCGGTTTTGAGGTGGATTTTTCCGCCTGGCTTAAGAAGGCGGTGGTACATCTCCAGGAAGCGGGGCGAGGTGAGGCGGCGTTTGATGTCGCGCTTACGGGGCTGGGGGTCAGGAAACGTAATCCAGATCTCAGACACCTCCTGCTCACCAAAATGCTGGTCAATATTTTCAATGAAAGTGCGCAGGAAACCCACATTGGTCAGTTCCCCCTCCAGGGCCAGGGTACTGCCCTTCCAGATGCGGTTGCCTTTGATGTCAATGCCCAGAAAGTTCTTCTCCGGGAATTTTGAGGCCATGCCCACGGTGTATTCGCCTTTGCCGCAACCTACCTCCAGCACCAGCGGCTGGTCCTGAGGGAAGAAATCCTGGTTCCAGCGGCCCCTCAGCTGTTCGTAATTTTCTTTGCCTGGTTCTACTATGTTCGCCCGGGTGGCGTTGACTGCAAATTTCTCTTGTTTACCTCTGCCCATGTATTATAGTTCGGGAATTTCCGCGACCACAAAGGTACTACCGCCAATGAAAATTACCTCATCTTCCTGGGCAAAGGCTTTGGCGGCCAGAATAGCGTCTTCCACGGTGGGGTACGCGTGGCCTTTGAGACCGGCAAACTGCGCCTCCTCCCACAACTCCTGCACCGGCAGGGCCCTGGGGATCTGGGCCTGGCAGAAGTAGTAGCGGTAAGCCACCGGCAACAGCCTGAGCACACTCCTAATGTCCTTGTCATTGACGGCCCCAAACACAAAATGCACCTGCCGCCGCTTCAAGGCCAACAACTGTTTCACCACCTGGGTAAGACCGTCTATGTTATGGCCGGTGTCACAGATGGTCAGCGGCTTCTCAGCCAGCACCTGCCAACGACCCTGTAACCCTGTAAGCGCTTGAATGTTGCGCAATCCCTCCCTGATCTGCTCATCTGAAATGGCATAGCCCTGGTGTCTTAATTCAACCACCGTGGCCAGCACCCCTGCCAGGTTTTGTTGCTGATAATTGCCTAAGAGAGACACCTCTAATCCCTCCAGCCACAACTGTTCCTTTAGGTAGACATCAAACAGGGAGTACATACCTGCGGTTCCCTTTGGCACTACTCCATAGATTTGATCAGCAAACAAAAGCGGGCTTTGCGTTTCCTGGCTCTTTTTCGCAAAAACCGCTGAAACTGACGGTTGGGTGGAGCTCACAACGGCCGGTACACCGGGTTTGATGATGCCCGCTTTCTCGCCGGCTATCTCCTCTAACGTATTCCCCAGCAGTGCCTGGTGGTCCAGGCCAATGTTGGTGATCAGGGACACCAGCGGTGTGATGATGTTGGTAGAGTCTAGCCTTCCGCCCAGTCCTACTTCAATAATGGCAATGTCCACTTCCTCGGCTGCGAAATGATCAAAGGCCAATGCCACCGTCATCTCAAAGAAAGAAGGTTTTACCTGCTCAAACAGCTGCTGGTGCCGCTCTGTGAAGCGCGTCACGTTCTCTTTGCTGATCATCTCCCCGTTCACCCGTACGCGTTCCGTAAACTCTTTCAGGTGGGGCGAGGTGTAGAGGCCGGTTTTATAACCAGCCGCCTGTAAAATGGCGGCCAGCATGGAAGAGGAGCTGCCTTTGCCGTTGGTGCCCGCCACGTGCACCGTCTTAAAGTGCTGCTGAGGATTATCCAGTGCTTTCGTAAGGGCAATGATGTTGTCCAGGCTCTTCTTAAAAGCAGCGTTGCCGATGCGGTGAAACATCGGCAACTGCTGGTAGAGGTATTCTAAGGCTTGTTCGTAGGTCACGAGGCCAGCGGTTAGTTGGATCTGATGATAAAGGTGATGGTTCCGGTGGCGCCTGAGCTGGGGTTGTCGCCTTTGATTCTGCTGAAGGTGGTTTTCTGAATCTGGCCTTTGTACCAGTTCACAACTTGTGGGCTCACATTGCTTTCCACCACATCAATATTGACCAACTCCCCTTCGGCATTAATCTTAATGCTGAAAACCACCCGTCCGCTTTCGTTCTCATACGGGTCAGTCTTGGGCGTGATATCATAGCGCCAGCCGGGCATGTTCAGGGAGCCGCCCCCGCTACCGCCGTTGCCGGTTTTCTTTCCCGGGTAAAGGCCTTCAGGTTTGCCTTTGTCGCCAACCACGCCTTCATCGCCGTTGTTGTTGCCGGTGGGCTTGTTGCTGGTTCCGGCGGTTCCGTTACCGGCACCGGCCTTCGATTTGCCGGGGAATAAAGCGCGGGAATCAACTTTCTTCACTTCCTCTTTGGGAGGCTCGGGCGTTGGTTTCTCCACCTCCTTCACACTTACCGGCGACTCTACCGGGGAAGTCACTACTTTGGCAGGTTCTGCGGCAATGGTGGGTTGGGGTTTGGCTTCTGCCACCGGGGTTGGCACGGTTTCAGGGGCTTCTGCCGCGGGTTTGCTGTCTTCTGGGTTGGGAGAGTCATTAGGCGTGGCTTTGCTGTTGACATCACCGCTACCGGCATCTGTGGTTCCGTAGGAGATTTCAATTCCTCCTTCGGGCAACACCGGCGGGTCATTGGCTTTCCAGGCCAGCATATAAAACAGGAACAGCAGCAAAAGCACGTGCACGGCCACGCTCACCGCCATCGCGATTCGCTGGTCCTTTTTCTCTTGTGCGGTTACGGCTAACATAGTTTTGTTTATTCAGCTTGTTCAGCGGCAATACTGATTTTGGCATTCAGCTTGGCTGCCATGCCGGCCACCTTTACAAAATATTCTACGGGAACAGATTTGTCTACGTTCAGAACAACAACCCCCTGCCCCTGTTCAGTTCCAGACAGAGCCTGCTCCAGGGCGGCCGGCAAGGCTTCTAACGACGTGGGCTGGTCGTTCAGGAAGTACTGCAGGTCTTTGGTGATGGTCACATTGGTTTTCTCCATCACAATGCTGGTAGAGGCGCTGGAAGGCAGACTCACCGGCATGCCCGTAGGCGTCACAAAGCTGGAGGTCAACATGAAGAAGATCAACAACAGAAAGATAATGTCTGTCATTGATGACATGTTGAAGTCTGGGTTGACCTTATTTTTGGAGCGTAAATTCATCAGGCTTGCGGTTCTTGTAACAGATCAATGAACTCAATAGAGCTGTACTCCATGTCATGCACAATGCTGTCAATCTTTGACACCAGAAAGTTGTAGCCCACATAGGCAGGCAGACCAATGATCAAACCAGTGGCCGTGGTCACCATGGCCTCATAGATACCGCCAGACAACAGCTGCGGGCTCACAGACCCTTCTGCCTGGGCAATGGCGATAAAGGCGGAAATCATACCCGTTACCGTACCCAGGAAGCCCAGCATGGGGGCGGCACCGGCCACGGTAGCCAAACCAGACAGGTTCTTCTCCAGGCGGGCAATCTCAATCTTTCCTACGTTCTCAATAGAGGCTTCAATGCTTTTCAGCGGCTGGCCAATGCGCGAAATCCCTTTCTCCAGCATGCGGGAAATGGGGGAATTGGTCTGGGCACATAGCATTCGGGCGCCCTGCACGTCTCCAGCCAGCACCAGTCCTTTCAGTCTGCCTACAAAATCATTGGGGTTTTTAGCCGCTTTCTGAATAGTAAGGTACCGCTCCACAAAAATGTAAATGGCTACCAGCGAAAGAATCACCAACGGAATCATTGCCCACCCGCCGTTCAGGGCGAGATCCAGCAACGAAACTGATTCTTGGGTGGCTTCTGCGCCAACAGCGGCGGCAGTGGTGTCAACGGCAGTAGGAGCAGTAATCTGAAGTAGGAACGCGTTCATGTTAATAGTTTAATACCCAAAGTTCTTGGCTTATTTTACTGCGCAACGCTGGCAGGGCAGCTTGCGCCTCTTCGGCGGTGCTATAGTCAGCAACTGAGACGCGCTGACGCTTTCTGTCATGGGCGGTCACCACAATCTTGGCCTCGTAGCCTTTTTTCTGCAGACGCTTCTGGTTCATTTCAGCGTATCCGTCCTGCGCAAAAACGCCCATGATGACGTAGAAACGTCCCGTCCGGGTTTTAATTGTAGAACCGGTAGCGGCATTTTCTTTCACCTCGGCGGGCGCCGAAACTTTTTTCTCCACCTTGGCCACCGGGGCAACCACGGCCGGCGCGGCCTTTTCTGCTTTCACTGGGGCGGCAGCTACTTCAACCTTTGCTTGAGGTGCAGCTGCCCAGTCATCTTTTGGGGTTTCTGTTTCCGGGCTACTTTTCGGAAAATCAGCCAAAAGTACATCTTCAGCGGCCAGCTCTTCCTCTAGGGTGGGTTCTGCCAGCTGTGAGGTATATTGTTCCGTTAACTGCTGCGCATCAAAGGCGTCTAAATCAGATATTTGTGCGCTAGAATCAACCGCAGGAACAGCCGGGGCGCTCGCAGAGAGCAGCGTAAACGGGTTTAATGAGCTTAACGCCACATCTGCCTGTAACGTGTACAGGTAAACGGCAGACAGAGACAACCCGCCTATCACCAGGCTCGCCCCAACGCGGTACAGGCGGCGCAACCGCGAAACCGGTTTCTTGCCCTCGGCTGTGCCGCCAGCGGTTTGGTCTGCGTATTTACCCCGCAGCACCAGCGTCTCTTTCCCAAGAATGGGCCTAGACACCAGTTCTGGCAGCCCAAAGCTGTGCTCCAGGAAATTCTCCTCCTCCAGGCTTTCAAACACCAGTTTGCGCTCAGCGTTGTACCTGAACACCCCCACGTCTTGCAGCTCAAAGCGGTGCTGGGTCTGGAGCTGTTGTTTCAGGTCACGCACAAACTCAGATACCGCCTGCTGGGCCTGCGCCAGAGGCCACTGCTGCCGGTGGGCAAGCGTGGTAATCAGGAGACCGTCATTGACCTGGAGCTGCTCATTGAACGCAATACGCTTTGACGGCGGCGTGAAGGTGTGTTTTACCGGATGGATTTTGGCGTGCGCATAATGCGTGATCAATCCCCCAAAGTCTGGAATGATCACGCAGTCATACGCGTAAAGCAAAGATTTAATGTGCCCTTGAACCATATGTTTTTCAATGACTGTCAGCAGATAAAAGTTTATTTAAACCCTCTCTGCCCTCAGCCGTACTTGTTTGTCTCTTCGGCTTACTTTTCCTGTTTTAGGCTGTTTTGCAAAAACAGGCCTAAAACAGCGGCTTATGCCGTAAAGAAAAGTCTCTACTTAAAATGAATAAGTAGCTCCGCCCAGCACAGATATTCCCTGGGTTGGGTAATTTACCAGACGCTGGTATTTGTTGCTCAGCAGGTTGTTACCCATCAGGAACACAGAGAAACGCGGCGAGAAACGGTAGTCGGCCTTCAGATTGAGGTCAATCACCGAGTCGGTTTCGCGCAGCGCAGAAGTCCCATCTTCCCGGAAGATCCGCCCAAACGAACTGCTAATATAGTAAAGTTCGGTGTTCAAGAGAATCTTATTGTAAAGATTATACGACCCGAAAGCGGTCACCACCATTTCTGGGCGGTGATAAGGCTCTTCTAGCGAGGCGGTTGAATAGCTGTTGCTTTCAGCTTTGATTCCAATGCGTAAATCTTCTGACTGGTTAAAGGTCAGCTGCCCAAAAATGTTGAGCACCTTGGTCACGCCGTCATCATACACCAGGTCAAATTTGGCTGAATCTCTTCCAAACGCGTTGTTGTAGAAGTACAGGTTGCGGTAGCTCTGGTGCGCCACTCTACCGGTAAAGGAGACAAAGCGGCCAATGCTCCCGTTCACCCCGCCGTAGAACTCCAAGCCCTTGTTCACGTCAGCTATGTACTGGTTGTGGTTCAGGAACGGGTTCTCCTGGCTGAGGCTGTACAGAGTGGTGCGCTGCAAATCCCCGCCGGCACCGGCAAACAGGACCAGTTTGTTCTCAATAGCCTGGAAAGTAGCCTCCAGCGCCGGGTATACATTGAATTTGCGGGCGTCATTGATGGTATCTCCGGTGTAGGCAATGGTAGCCCCCAGTACCAGTCCCAGTTTATCTAACTGGCGGGTGTAGGCGGGCCGTACCTTAAAGAAGCCGCGGCCATGCTTCTCCAGCCCCTCCAGGTTGGTGTACGCCAGGTCAATGTCTACCAGGATATTTGATTCTTTGCTCAGGTTGTAGCTGGTCTTGGCACCGGCAAAGAGGTGCGTCTCTTTGGCGTTATAGTTATCTCCGGTGTAGTGGAGCCCCACTTTCCCCTCATACTTCAAGCCCGACTTCACATCTATGAGGTTGTTGAAGTGCCCCTCTACCGCAAAACGGTTGTAGATCTGCTTGAGGGTGTCAGGCGTAATCTCCTGTGACTGGTCATAGCCGTAAAAGTGGCGCATGTCCCGCTCATAGCGCAGGCGGCCGCCAAAAGTCAGGTTGCCCTGGTACATGTCGCCGTGGGCCTGCAAGAAGCTGCTGGCCGCGCCGGAGTTCTCTACCGGCCCGTTGGCCGAAGACAGGTGCCCCACCTCTGCCCCAAAAGAGGCTTTGTCACTGCGCTTGTTATGGAAATAGCCGCGGGCATAGACGGTCCCGTAATTCCCAAAGCCGCCTTTCACGTAGTTGCCGTACAGTTTAGAAAGCTCCTCCTGGCGTATGGTCAGCACGCGCATGGGCAGGTTAATGAAATGCTCGGGTAAGCGGTACTCATTGAAACGGTAGGTCACATTGCGGTCCTGCAGCTGCGGCGGGTCAATCCTGAACTTCTCAAAGTTCCGGTTGGCCTCCGGCAGTTCAATCACACGGTTCTTCTCTACCACAATCTCAGTGCTCTCCAGTTTGTTGCCTTCGCCCCAACCGGTTTGCTGCGCCTGGGCGGCCGGAAGCAAGCCCACTAAGAAAAGCGCAGAGATGCCTGCTAGTCTAGCTGTATTTCTCATTTTTTTGAATCGTTTGGAGTGGAAGATGGAGCGGTAACGGTATTTTTTTCCAGTTCGGCCAGCTTGGTTTTGGCCTCTTCCACAATCTCCTGGTTGGTGGCTCCCTCTATAATTGACTGCAAAGTAGATTTCGCCTGAAAGGCCTCATTCTGCACCACATAGATGTCAGAGATGAGCAGGAAGGTTTTACCCAGCCAGAAATCATAATCGGCAAAGGCGTTGCTGAAGGCGAAGGCGTTGTCTAGCGCTTCTTTGTATTTCTTCTGCCTGAAGTACACCTCAGACAACAGGAAATGCGCCTCAGCCCCGTTTACATCAGTGGCCGAGGTGGCCGCAGTGCTGAACTCCTTGGCCGCCTGATCAAGGCGGTTCAGCGCGTAATTGGCTTTGCCTCTGTACAGCAATGCCGAGTTATAGGCATTCAGCGTGGAGTTACCGCGGGCAATGAGCTCATCTGCAATTAAAATGGTGTTGTTGAAGTCATTGGTGAAGTAGAAGCTCTTCATCAAGCCCATCAGCGCGTTGGCCTGCTCCTTCTTGTTAGCGGCCACATCACGCAGGCGGGAATAGAATGCGGCGGCTTCGCCGAAGTTGCCGTTCTCAAACTCCATATCGGCCACGCGTTGCAGAGCCCGGCTCAGGTACTCAGACTTTCCTTCAATGGCCACCTCTTTCAGGCTGCGCAGGGCGTTGGCCTTGTCACCAGCCCGCCAGTAAGAGTCTCCCAGGAAATAACGGGCGTTGGCCACAGAGGCACTTGCCGGGTATGTCTTCAGGAAAGCTTCAAACTTAGGAATGGCCTGCTTGTACTTCTCATTAAAGTAAAGGGATTTAGCCGCTTCAAACTCAACGCTTTCCAGGGCGTCGCTTTCTGGGTTAGCCGCTTTGAATTTGGTCAGATAGGTATCCAGTTGCTCGGTCTGGTTGTTAGACCCCAGCGCCTCCTGCAGCGAGTAAATTGCATTGTTGGCGATGGGGTGCGTTGGGTACTGGTCAATTACCCGTTTGAAATCTGCGATGGCCTCTGTTGGCTTGCGCAGGTTCATATACGCCACCCCGCGTTTCTGCAGGGCTTGCGGCACCAGCGTGCTGCCAGAGCGGTTGTCAATCAAATCACTGAAACTGGCAATGGCCGGGGCGTAGTTGGAGTTTTCAAAATCAATGATCCCTTTCTGGTACACCGCGTCATCTGCGTAGCGGGATCTTGGGTATGATTTCAGCAGCGTCTGCAAACTCTGGATGGCCTGATCCCGGCGGTTGGTCAGGTTATACACCACCCCGCGCTGGAACAGCACATAGTCAGAGTCAATGGACTTGGCGGCCAGTGCCTGGTCATACCAGTTCAGGGCCTGGCTGTAATCTTTGGTCACATAATAACAGTCTGCCAACCGGATCATGGCATCTGCATAGTTGGGGTTGCCGGCCTTGATGGTATTGTCGTTCAGGTACGCCTTGAAATGCACCAGCGCCTTCTCATACTGCTTGTCATTGTAGTACGCATACCCTATACCGTAGCGCGACTTCACATAATACTCTGTGCGCCCGGAATTGGGGGTCTGGAACACGGCCCCGTAGCTGACAATGGCCTGGGGCCAGCGCTGCCCAATAGAATAGGCCTCCCCTTTCAGGAAGTTGCTGGCGGCCTGTATCTCCTTGTCATACGGGAAGCCCAGTGACTTGTCCAGCATCTGCACCGCCTGCTGGAACAGCTGGTCATTGTACAGTTTTACCGCCTGGTAGTACGTTACCCGCTGGTACGTCTCATTGATGCGGTGGCTGCGGCGCGGCAGTTTCTCTATGTGCGCTATGGCTTCCAGGTAATTGTTGGAGTTGAGGTAGGCCTCACTCAGGATATCATCTGCCTCATCTGCAAATTTGGAGTTGGGAAAATCTTTGCTGAACGAAGACAGGGAACTGATCACCTCAGAGAAATTACCCAGCTCATAGTTCAGCTGCGCATATTTGACGGTGGCGCCCTCTTTTACATTCTTGTCAATGTTCAGTTTGCGGGCCTGGTCAAATGCGCCCAGGGCAAACTGCTTGTTGTTGTCTTTGAGGTAGCTCAACCCCAGGTGGTAAGACGCATTCTGACCCAGCGAATCTGAATGGAACGCAACAGCCTTTAGATTATTGATGGCGCCCTTGATGTCGTTGTTCTTGTAATCGGCGAAGCCCATCTTGTACTGCACTGTCTTGTCCAGCGTCTTCTTGCCCTCTGCGTAGTTCCTGAAATACTGCGAGGCGGTTTTGAAGTCATTGCGCTGGAAGTAAGCATCCCCTACCAGCAGCTCTATCTCGTCTGGGTTCTGCACTTTGGGTGTCATCTGCAAAGACTTTTCGCCGTAGCTGATCACTTCAGCAAAGTTGCCTTCTTTGTAGAGAACCTCCGTGAGCATGTAGGGCACAATGGTGCGGTAATTATCATCCCGCTCAGCCACTTTCAGGTCCAGCTTGGCCCCAATGTAGTCGCCTTCGCGGTACGCGAGGTAACCGGCGTAATAGCTGGAGGCATAGGAGTAGCGGTGGTTGCCTTTCTTGTTGCGGTCAAACAGCAGCTTGGCTTTGGTGAAGTTTTTCTTGGAGAAATACGAGTAACCCAGCTTGAACTCAGACTCTTTCAGCTGGGCCTCATCTAAGCGGTCTGCCGGCGCCTGCTCCAGGTACTGAATGGCTTTGTCATAGTTCTTCTTGTCAAAGAACGACGTACCCAGCTCAAAGAAGGCTACGGCTGCCTTGGGGTGCGCCGGGTACCGGGCGGCAAACTGCAGCACCAGCTGCTCTGCGTCTGGGTGAAACAGGTGTAAACCGCTTACCGCGTAGTAGTATTGGGCATCTGCGGTTTTGGTGGGGTCATTGATAAGGCGGATGTACTGGGCGAAGGCTTGTTGGGCGGCACCGTATTTCTCGCGGTCAAACAACTCCAGCCCTTCCTGAAAGAACCGCTCCTCAGACGTAAACGTGAGAGGCTGCTGCGCCTGCGCAGCGTGGGCTCCACCCAGCAAGGCCGTGGCCAAGGCAAACTTGTGAGGTAGTTTCATAGTGTATTGGATTTAGGCATTTGCCGTGAAAGAAGCCTGGGTTGGCGCCTTTCTGGTTGCCCGTCCTTCAAAAATAGAAAAAATGTGGGTAAGCGGCAGCTAAAATTCATTTCTATCCGTGCTAGCACAACGTTGCAACCCGCTGCTTTAGCATCTGCCGCTTCTACTATTTGTTTCTGTTTTCGGGCTGTTTTCCTGAAAACAGCCTGAAAACAGAAACGGCAAAGATGGTTTCTCTAGGGTTTTCTGCTGATCATCAGGCCCAAGTGCTGCCCCTGTGTCAGGGAGCAGGGTCAAAACCGTACATCCAGTTGTTCAGGATGCCCCCTGAGCTCTCCAGCCCCACCATGTCCATGAGTTCTTCATAGTAGGCGCAGACCCTTTCCCTGTCTTCAGTATCCAGTTGAAGCGGGGTAAACCTTGACAGGCCAATGCTGATTTTCTCCTGAAACTGCTTCTCAGTGGGCTGATCACTCACTGCCACTTCTTTAAAATCATCAACTGACTGGTTAATGAGGTCTGTCAGCAATGGTTTAACCTCAGGATCTGCAAGTCCGGGATAAAAAGTCCGCACCGTGTCCTGATCAAACTTTGAAGCAGATTTAAAAAGATCCAGGTCGCTGATAGCCTTTTCTGGAATGGTCATGTTGTTCTCAATTAAAAGTACACAGGAAAAAAGGCGGGAAAATACCAGTTTGTCACAAAGGAGGGCACATTAGGTTATTTTGTGGCGTTGCCCTTACCTGCTCCCCGGTATAGGATGCAGCACCTTGAACACCAACTCCTTTAGAATAGCGGCATCTGCCATGCTCCCTCCGGTAATCCCTTTGCTCTGCAAATCTGCCTGGTGAATAAACCCTATGATCTGAAGCACCCGCCCATAGGGGTAATTTCTGAGCGCCTGCATATATTCCTTGGCCAGGAAACCACGGTTCCCCAGGCTCTTGGCCACCGTCTGCTCGTTTACCTGCGGTAGCAAGTGCAGGGTCAGCAGCTTAGAGAAGAAGGAAAACAGCAGCACCAGATTCGGGATGAGAGGGTTATCCTTGGGGTTGGACTCAAAGTAATTCAAAATCCGGTTGGCTTTGAGCACGTCCTGCCTCGTTATGGCATTCTGCAGCTCAAAGATGTTGTATTCTTTGCTAATGCCAATATTCTCCTGCACCAACCCTTCATCAATGGTCTGCCCCGGCTTCAGGTTGATGGCCAGTTTCTCAATCTCATTGGCCAGCCGTGATAAATCAGCGCCAATATACTCCCCCAGCATCATGACCGCCTGCGGCGTGGCCAGCAGGTTTTTACTCTTGATGAACTGGCTGATCCAGGCAGGGACCTGGTTCTCGTACAGTTTTTTGGTAGTGAGGAGCACCGCATTTTTGGTGAGCAGCTTGGCCAGCCGCTTGCGCCCGTCCAGCACTTTGTGCTTGTGGCAGAACACCAGAATGGTAGACGGCAGCGGATTGTTCAAATACGCATCCAGCTGCCGGGCGGCCGGGTCTTTCTCAGGGTCGGCCTCCAGGTTGGCCAGGTTCTGCGCCTCTTTCACAATCACCACCTGGCGGTCACTCATCATGGGGAACCGCTTGGCCTGCAGCAGCACCGTGGGCACATCAACGTCTTTGCCGTACATGACCACCTGGTTGAAGCCCTTCTCCATGTCATTGAGCGCGTGCTGCTCTATATAGTCAGAGATGAGGTCTATGTAATACGGTTCTTCGCCCTGCAGAAAATACACCGGGGCGAATTCACGGTTCTTGAGTTGCTTTAAGATGTCTTCTGCGGTCAGGGCCATGGGGTGTGCAAAGAGATAAGGTAATGCGGGTTTGGGCACCCAAAGTTACCATTGATTAGAAAGGAAACCAGCAGATGGCGGCAGAAATTAAAGAAATGCGTTTTGGGTCTGTTCTTCAGAAAACAGGCCATAAACAGAAAATCACCGCCCAGCATACTAAGTCAGAGTCACCTACAGTTATTTATTTACTTCTACTTGTATTCCCCCTCATCCCTCTGGTTTGGCTATGCAGCTTGTTCAGGATTTAGATGGTGCCCAAAGTATTCTGCCCTTCTTTGACTACACCAACACAGACCTGAGCCGGAAACGGTTGCAGAAGCTCTTTTCTGATGTCCCGGCCACCCTGGCAGGCGTGCTGGAGCGGCAGGAAACCATAAAAGCATTTCTCGCCAACTGGCCACATCTGGAGCATTACAACTACCAGAACATTGACTTCAGGGAAGCCCACGCCTACAGCACCCAACTGCTCCAGCAGGACCCTCATGAACCCCAACGTCTGCTAGGCAAGCAGTTCACGTTACTTTTCCAAGAAAAGGAAGTCCGGCAGAAGAAGTCAAAAGTGGTTCAATTGATACTGCTGTTTGACCATCTTTATTCCCGCTTTTTCAGCCGGTTAAGCAAAGACAGCTTTCCCAGCTCCTTTCAGCCAGCCCTCCACTCTTTTAATACCTTTATTAAGCAGGCCGAAGTGCAGAGGTTCAGCAACTTCATTAAACAGAATACATTTTCCAATGCCCAGGCCCTTGAGTATGAAGTAAAGCTACAGCACCTCGCCCCGGGCCTGCTGACCGCCGCCTGGGAGTTTCTCTTTCTGTTTGAGGCGTATTTCTCCGTTGCCAAAGGGATTCAGAAGCAGGGATTTGTTTTTCCTCAGTTTCAGGAAGGTGTTTTTAATCTGAAAGACTTTTACCACCCGCTTCTAAAAGCTCCGGTCAAAAATTCCATTTCCCTGACCAAATCTGAGAACGTGGTCCTGCTCACCGGGCCCAATATGAGCGGTAAATCTACTTTGCTCAAATCCATCAGTATCTGCGTCTACCTGGCCCGGCTGGGTATGGCGGTTCCGGCTGCCGCGTGCACCCTTCCCTTTTATGCCGCCTTGTCTATCAATATCAACAGCAAAGACAACCTGGAAAGCGGCTATAGCCATTTCATGAATGAACTCCTGTCCCTGAAAACAGCCGTGAAGATAGCCCAAGCCGGTAAGGCTTGCTTTGTGGTCTTTGATGAAATCTTCAAAGGCACTAACGCAGATGACGCCCAAGCCCTTCTCCTGGAAACCGTACAAGGTCTAGGTTCCCTTAAGGGCAGCCTTTTCTTTATCTCCACCCATTTTCTGAACCTGAAAGAGCACCAGCAGATACAGACGCCGCATGTCAAGAAATACCACATCCCCTGCGCTCTCCTTGACGGAAAACCTGTTTTCACCTATCAGTTAGCAGAGGGCTGGACTGATGTGAAAATAGGCAAAGTGCTCTTTGAGCAGGTGGGGCTGTCTGCGTTACTGAAGAAATAATTGACTGGATTACCCATCTTCACATTAATCCGCACCGCGCTTTCCCAGTAAGCGGCACAGAATCTTCTTAAATTCCTAAAGTCCTGCCATGTGCAACTTTGCGTTTTGGGCCTCTTTTCTGGAAAACAGCCCCAAAACGCACATGGGTTCTCTTGAAACTAAGAACGAACAACTACCAACTAAAAACTAATTTGATACCTTTGCCGCAGTAAAACAGATGATTTCATGAATTTGATTGAAGAACTACGTTGGCGCGGAATGCTCCACGATTTTATGCCGGGCACTGAGGAACAATTGGCTTCCGGTATGACCACCGGCTATATCGGTTTTGACCCTACCGCGTCTTCCCTGCACATAGGCAACCTGGCCACCATTATGTTATTAGTGCACCTGCAGCGCGCCGGCCACAAGCCCGTAGCGCTGGTGGGCGGGGCCACGGGTATGATTGGGGACCCTTCGGGGAAATCCGCAGAGCGGAACCTGTTGTCTGAAGAGGTGCTGCGCGCGAACCAGGAAGGCATCAGAAAGCAGCTGGAGAAGTTCCTGCACTTTGACGGGGCCCAGAACTCAGCTGAGATTGTGAACAACTATGACTGGTTCAAGGAGTTCAGCTTCCTGGGTTTTCTGCGCGATGTGGGCAAGCACCTCACGGTGAACTACATGATGAAGAAAGACTCGGTGAAGAACCGAATCAATGCCCAGGAGGGCGACAACGCCGCCGAGGGGCTTTCTTTCACCGAGTTCTCATACCAACTGCTGCAAGGTTACGACTTCTACCACCTGTACAAGCACAAGAACGTGCGGCTGCAGATGGGAGCCTCTGACCAGTGGGGCAACATCACCACCGGCACCGAACTGATTAGACGGATGGACGGCGGCAAGGCGTTTGCCCTGGTGGGCAAGCTGGTGACCAAGGCAGACGGAACCAAATTTGGCAAATCTGAGGGCGGCAACATCTGGCTGGACCCAGAGATGACCTCGCCGTACAAGTTCTACCAGTTCTGGCTGAATCTGGCCGATGAAGAAGCCGCCAAATTGATTAAGGTGTACACCCTGCTTCCGCAGGATGAGATTGCCAGAATCACTGAAGAACACCAGCAGGCGCCGCACCTGCGCGTACTGCAGAAAGCCCTGGCCAAAGAAGTCACCACCACCGTGCACTCTGCTGAGGAGTATGAAAGCGCGGTAGAGGCTTCTGAGATCCTGTTTGGGAAAGGCGATTTGGAAACCCTTCGTAACTTGAAGGAAGATACTTTGCTGGCCGTGTTTGAGGGCGTGCCCCAGATCACCGTTTCTAAAGATGCCCTGGCCACTACCGCCAATGCCGTAGACTTCCTGTCTGAACTGACCAACGCTGAGATCTTCGCCTCTAAAGGTGAGGCCAAGAAAATGATCCAGAACGGCGGGGTGAGCATCAACCGCCAGAAGGTGGCGCGGCCAGAGGAAGCGGTGACCACTGATCTGCTGCAGGGCAAGTACCTGGTCGTGCAGAAAGGCAAGAAAAACTACTACCTGGTGAAAGCCGAATAGAGTCAGACACCGTTAAAGAATCCCCCGTGGTTTCTAAAGCCAATGGCTGAGAAACCACGGGGGATTTCTGTTTTTGGGCTGTTTTCTGAAAAACAGCCCAAAAACAGAAAAGGAGTAAACTTGGAGCAATGCTATTTCAGGGGCAATAAAAAAGGCGGGCCTCAACAGCCCACCTTTTCAGTATCATCTTTATACAAGCAACTTATTTTTTGTCAGCGTCCTGGCTGTTTTTCATGTCCTGAACCTCCTTACGGATGTCCTGAGCCATGTTTTTCAGATCTTGCATGCCTTTTCTCACACGAGTTCCGGCTGCTGAGTTCCCTTTGTCATAGAATTTCTCAAAGTCACCTTCCAGAGAGAGAACCAGATCCTTAATCTTAGAAAAATTGTTCATTAGAGCTTGTTTTAAAGGTTTAACATTTCGTTTAATGGCTCTAATATAGGAATTATAAAATAAGGTGCAAAAAAAAGTGCGTTTGTATTATTTTATTAGTAAATGCCGTTTCTAGACTTCTACCGTAGTTTTAGTATAAAGTCCTTTATCCAATTTGGCGGCCACGGCCTCAAAGGCGGCAATGGTCTCAGCCACATCTTCCAGGGTATGAGATGCAGTTGGGATCAAACGCAACATAATCACATCTTTGGGTACCACCGGATACACCACAATTGAACAGAAGATGCTGTAGTTCTCACGCAGGTCCAGCGTAAGGGAGGTGGCATCTGGAATCTGGCCGTTGAGCAACACCGGAGTCACAGGAGACTCCGTGGTGCCAATGTTGAAGCCTTTCTCCCGCAGCCCAGACTGCAGGGCGCGCACCACCTTCCAGAGGTTTTCTTTCAACTCTGGCTGGTTACGCAGCAGTTCCAGACGCTTGAGGGCACCCATCACCAGCGGCATAGGCAGGGATTTGGCAAAGATCTGCGAGCGCATGTTGTAGCGCAGGTAGTCAATCACGTACTGCTCACCGGCCACAAATGCCCCAATGCTGGCCATTGACTTGGCAAACGTAGAGAAATACACGTCAATCCCGTCCTGGATCCCGAGGTGCTCGCCGGTACCGGCACCCGTTTCGCCCATAGTCCCGAAACCGTGGGCGTCATCTACCAACAGCCTGAACTGGAATTTCTCTTTCAGGGCCACCACTTCTTTCAGCTTGCCCAGGTTACCGCTCATGCCAAACACGCCCTCTGTGATCACCAGAATTCCACCGCCGGTTTCCTGGGTCATTTTAGTGGCGCGCTGCAGTTGCTTCTCCAGGCTTTCCATGTTGTTGTGCGTGTACACAAACCGCTTCCCCTGGTGCAAGCGCACCCCGTCAATGATGCAGGCGTGAGACTCAGCGTCATACACAATCACATCATGGCGGCTTACGAGTGAATCAATGATAGACACTACCCCTTGGTACCCAAAGTTCAGCAACAGGGCAGAAGGCTTCTGCACAAACGCTGCCAGCTCATTCTCCAACTGCTCATGGTAGTTGGTGTTCCCAGACATGATGCGTGCCCCCATGGGCGTAGCCATGCCCCATTGGGCGGCTGCTTCAGCGTCAACTCTTCTAACTTCGGGGTGGTTGGCCAGGCCCAGGTAGTTGTTCAAACTCCACGTTAAAACTTCTTTTCCCCTGAAAACCATACGCGGCGCAATCTCCCCCTCCAGTTTTGGGAAGGTGAAGTAACCATGGGCATAATGAGAATGGCTGCCAAGCGGTCCGCGGTTGGCCAAAAACTTTTCAAATAAATCCACTTTAGTAAGGTTAAGGCGGTAATAATAAGATGGTCAGAACTTTAAAAGTCTACAAAAATTTCTTAAAAAGAAACCAGGCAGACGCGCAAATTTACATTGATCTCCTGCAAATACAAAGCCAATCCTTTAGAAGCTAGCTTATTTTAAACCAGTTTTTATGTTTGCCCTGAATACTGTTTCTTTGGAGTACCAATTGATGAACCTCCGCCACATGAAAAAAATAAATAAGATTCTGGTTGCCAACAGAGGCGAGATTGCCCTCAGGGTGATGCGCAGCGCCCGTGAAATGGGGATTAAAACGGTAGCCATTTACTCTGAGGCTGACCGCCAGGCCCTGCATGTACGCTTTGCAGATGAGGCCGTGTGCGTGGGTCCGCCGGCCTCCAGCGCGTCTTATCTACGGGCTGAGGTAATTCTGGAGACCTGCAAAAGACTGGGCGTAGACGCTGTACACCCCGGTTACGGCTTCCTGTCTGAGAATGCGGGCTTTGCCCAGATGGTAGAAGACGCAGGCATCACCTTTATTGGCCCCTCCCCCTACGCTATTGAGCTCATGGGCAGCAAATTGGCCGCTAAAGCCGCTGTGGCCCAGTATAACATACCCATGGTGCCCGGCACAGAAGGCGCCATCAGTGATGTGGAGGAGGCCAAAAACATAGCCAGCCAGATTGGGTTCCCAATCCTGATCAAAGCCAGCGCCGGGGGCGGCGGAAAAGGCATGCGCGTGGTAGAGAACGTGGCAGAGTTTGAAGAACAGATGAAACTGGCGGTAAGCGAGGCCACCTCCGCCTTCGGCGATGGCTCTGTTTTTATAGAGAAATACATTGGCTCGCCCCGCCATATTGAAATTCAGGTACTTGGCGACACCCACGGCAACATAGTGCACTTGTTTGAGCGGGAGTGTTCTATCCAGCGCCGCCACCAGAAAGTGGTGGAGGAAGCCCCTTCAGCTGTTCTCACCCCGGAGTTGCGCGCTGAGATGGGCCGTTGCGCGGTAGACGTAGCCAAGGCCTGCCAGTACAAAGGGGCCGGTACCGTAGAGTTTCTGCTAGATGAAAACCTGAACTTCTACTTTCTGGAGATGAATACCCGCCTGCAGGTGGAGCACCCGGTAACGGAGCAGATCACCGGGCTTGACCTGGTGAAGGAGCAAATCAAGATTGCCCAGGGCGAGCCTCTCTCCTTCTCGCAAGAAGACCTGGCCATTTACGGCCACGCCCTGGAGCTAAGGGTGTACGCTGAAGACCCTGCCAACAACTTCCTCCCTGACATTGGAACCCTCACCACCTATAAGCGCCCGCAGGGGTTGGGGGTGCGCGTAGATGACGGGTTTGAGGAAGGCATGGAGATCCCCATCTATTATGACCCCATGATTGCCAAGCTGGTGACTTTTGGCAAAGACCGGCAGGAGGCCATAGAGAAAATGATCAGAGCCATTGACGAGTACCAGATCACCGGCATTGAGACAACGCTGCCCTTCGGGAAGTTTGTCATGGAGCATGAGGCCTTCCGGAGCGGGAACTTTGACACCAAATTCATTGAGCGCTATTTCAAAGACCCTTCAGTCCTGAAAGCAACGCCCTCGCAGGAGGAAGAGGAACTGGCCGCCGTTCTCGCGGCTATCTTTGCCGGCCAGGCCAAAGCAACCACTGGCACAACCCCAAATGCAGCCCCCGCCTCGGGCGTTTCTGAATGGAGACGGAATAGGTTGAAATAAACACCTTTTCTGTTTTTAGCATCATTTTCTGAAAACAGCCCAAAAACAGATGAGCGTTAGCCTTCACAGGTTTTGAAAACCTGTGAGGGCTTTTTATTAGAAGCAGGACTATCTGGAGCACCTGTATTTTCAGAACAGGGTAACTGATACAAGTATCCTCTGCCGCGGCTCACCAGACTAGCGCCAAGGAGTGGTTGGAGTCTCCATACTCCCTAATTTCTTCAGGTGGTTCACGGGGTGTCTGGCCACCCGCCGCACAGTTGGCCATGAGGCATTCGTCTCACGGCTGCATCTCAAAATCATCAACAATCTGCACAGGATCCCGCCGTGTCTTTAGACCTGCGGGTGTCTGAACCAGTAACTGTAGCCACTGCCAATTGAATCGCGGCTCCCTCACCCTGCCGTCCCTACAGGTGACGGGTATGCCGCAGTTGCGTTTTTGGCTTGTTTTGGCCAAAACAGGCCAAAAACAGAACTCCCCCGCACCAGGTAAGATGCGAAGGAGATCTTGGGATGAAGGCAGTGAGCATTAGATCAGGTCAAACAAATTCCTCACCCCCAGGTTCCGTTCTTTAGTGAAGCCTTCACCGTAGGTTACGCCTATGGAATGCCCAAACTCCATGGCTCTGGCTTCAATGAACCTAATGAAGTCAGGCGAGGAGATATAGGTGGCCGGCTCATCTGAATTCTTGGTGTCTGGGGTATGGAACTGGCTGTTGAACGCGTAGATCGCCTGTACCTTCTTCTCCCAGTGCGCAGTGATGTCTACCACCAGATCTGGGGCAATGAGCCTGTCCTGAATGTAATGGTACACGGCTTTGGGTCGCCAGGCCTCCTGCTCCCGCCCGTTCTCATCCTGGGTTTTAATTTGCCTTAGGCCGCCAGGAAGCAGGACTCTGAGACCAGCTGGCTTCCGCGGCCGTGGTCTGGGTGACGGTCATAAATGGCGTTCATGAGCACAATCTCCGGGCGGTATTTCCGCAGGGCGGCAATTACCTTGCGCTGGTGGGCTTCGTCGTTCCGGAAAAATCCATCAGCTAAGCCCAGATTCTCCCGCGCATCCAGCCCCAAAATCTGGGTAGACGCCTCAGATTCCCGAGCGCGGGTCTCGGGGGTGCCCCGGGTGCCCAGCTCGCCGCGCGTTAAATCTACAATGCCAACCTTCTTGCCTTGGGCTTTGTGCGCCAGCAGGGTTCCTACACAACCTAATTCTGCGTCATCTGGGTGCGAGGCAAATGCTAAAATGTCAAGTTTCATGGACAAGGTTATTTGATGCGCAGCCTTCGGCCTAATTTTAAGGTAGTTCTGGTGGTGATGCGGTTCAGGCGGGTGATCTGGGAAACTGACACGCCATACTTGCGGGCAATGCTGCCCAGCACGTCTCCGCTTCTCACCGTATGGTACACGGTCCTTCTTGCCCGGCTGGCTGATGAGGAACCTTTTTTCTTTGCCCGGTTGTAATAATTGAACAGCGCCGATGTCACCTGGAAGCTCTCCCCTTTCAGAAGATAGTCTGGGAAGTCGTACAGTTCCTCCGGGTCAATGGGGTTGCCTTCATAGCGCACCTCATAATGCAGGTGCGGACCCGAGCTGCGTCCGGTGCTTCCGCCCCAGCCAATCAGCTCCCCCGCTTTCACATACTGGCCAACTTTGGCTACCGGTTTGCTCAGGTGGCCGTACAGCGTCTCCAGGCCGTTTACGTGGCGCACCACCAAGTAATTGCCGTAGCCGCCGCCGTCCCATTTGGAGATTCTGATAACACCGTCAAACGCGGCTTTCACTGAGTCGCCGGTATCCAGGTCCAGGTCAGTGCCGTAATGCCAGCGGTAGCCCCTGAACCCGAAATCTGAGGTAATGGGGGTTTTCACCAGTGGCATCTTGTACGGGTGGTTTTCATCAAAGAGCTTGAGGTCAATGGTGTCTTTGATCTGGCGCCCGTCTTTGCGGTACGGGTTAATGTTGTGCGTGTCCCAGATGGCGTAGTAGCCGGCAATCTTCACCCATACACTGTCATCCATCTGTATCTCCTCAGACATCTCCACAATGCTTTGCTCCCCCAGGTCAAGGGAGCTGGTGTCTTCGCTTACAATAGAGAGCTTTTTAATTGGGCTGAAGGCGCCACGGCTCTTTGGGTCCCCGTCCTGAATCTCCTCGTGCTTGATCAGCACGGTGGTGTCAGGCTTCACGTATTTGATTTTGGGGGCTTTTACTTTGAACAGGTCTTTTTTCGCCTTCTTCTGCGCCTGTGCCGTAAACCCCAACAGGGTACAGATGCAAAGCAGAAGAAAGAAAGTTATTTTTTTCAGCAGCATTTAATCTGATTAATCACCAACGCCTGGTGCGGTCCAGACTCGGTTTTAAAACTGAACAAGCCGTCATTTTATTGCCTTGGGCAGTTGAATGGCGGCTTGTTCTTCTACATTTCTTAATGCACCTCCATTGAGGCCAGGTACCGTTCAGCGTCCAGGGCGGCCATACAGCCGGTGCCGGCGGCGGTCACGGCCTGCCGGTACACGTTGTCCTGCACATCGCCGCAGGCGAACACGCCATCAACATTGGTTTTAGAGGTACCCGGTATGGTTTTCAGGTAACCGCTGGCGTCATGCTCCAGGTAAGGCTGGAAGATCTTTGAGTTTGGCTCATGGCCTATGGCCACAAAGAACCCTTTCACGGCAATCTCCCTGGTTTCACCGGTGTTGGTGTCTTTCAGGCGAACCCCTTCCACGCCATGCTCGCCCAGAATCTCATCTGTGATGCTGTTCCAGAGGATTTCAATGTTGGGCGTATTTTTAACACGGTTCTGCATGATGGTAGAGGCGCGCATCTCATCACGGCGTACAATCATGTACACTTTGGAGCACAGGTTAGAAAGGTAATGGGCTTCTTCGCAGGCGGTGTCACCGGCGCCTACAATGGCCACTTCCTGGCCGCGGTAGAAGAACCCGTCACATACGGCGCACGCCGAAACCCCGCTCCCGTTCAGGCGCGCCTCTGACTCCAGCCCCAGCCATTTGGCAGACGCCCCGGTGGCAATGATCACGGTGTCGGCTTCAATGGTTTTCTGCTCATCTATGGTTACTTTGTGCGGCTTGCCTGAGAAATCTACGCTGGTGGCAATGCCGTAGCGTATATCTGCCCCGAAGCGCTCAGCCTGCTGCTTGAAATCTTCCATCATTTGCGGGCCATTCACGCCCTGCGGATATCCTGGGTAGTTCTCTACATCATTGGTAATGGTCAGCTGACCACCGGGTTGCAGGCCTTGGTACATCACCGGCTTCAGTCCGGCACGGGAGGCATAAATGGCGGCCGTGTATCCGGCGGGGCCGGAACCTATAATTAAACACTTCACGCGCTCATTCTGATTTTCCATATATCAAGTAAGATTTTGGGAGTGCAATATTACAAATAAATTCATTGACCTGGGCGGATGAGGGCTGACCGGTGCAGGTGCTTTCCCGCAGGCAACCACTGCCACGGCGTTTGCCACAGGATTTGAGTCTGTTTCTGTTTGAAGTAAAAAGATTCTGGCGCTTTGATAAATATGTCTGTACAACCAGAAAAACTGGCCAGCTGCTAGTTTTATATTATCTGTTTTCGCCTGTTTTGGCCAAAACAGGCCGAAAACAAAAAAGCCCTGGTGGTTCACCAAGGCTTTTTAAAGGTAAGTATAGACTAACCCAAATACGGTTTCAATGCTTTGCTGCGGGACGTATGACGTAACCGGCGAATAGCTTTTTCTTTGATCTGGCGCACGCGCTCACGGGTCAGGTTGAATTTCTCACCAATTTCTTCCAAGGTCAGGGAATGCTCTCCGTTCAACCCGAAGTAAAGGGTAATCACATCTGCTTCCCGCTTAGTCAAGGTAGAAAGGGCACGCTGCACTTCTTTGCGCAGGGAGTCGTTCATCAGGCCTGTATCCGGTGATTCTTCGTCTTCGTTTTCCAGCACGTCCAGCAGGCGGTTTTCTTCGCCTTGCACGAAAGGCGCATCTACTGACACGTGGCGGCCGGAGATTTTCAGGGTGTCTACCACTTCAGCGGTGGTCAACTCCAATACTTCGGCAATCTCTTCTGGTGACGGCTCGCGCTCAAACTTCTGCTCCAGCTCAGAGAAAGACTTGGAGATTTTGTTCAAAGAACCTACGCGGTTCAACGGCAGACGCACAATTCTTGACTGCTCGGCCAAGGCCTGCAGAATAGACTGACGAATCCACCAAACGGCGTAAGAGATAAATTTAAAACCACGGGTTTCGTCAAAACGCTTAGCAGCTTTGATCAAGCCCAGGTTGCCTTCATTGATCAAGTCACCTAAGGAAAGCCCCTGGTTCTGGTACTGCTTGGCCACCGACACCACGAAGCGCAGGTTGGCCTTGGTTAATTTTTCGAGGGCGAACTGGTCGCCTTCACGTATGCGCTGGGCAAGCGTTACCTCCTCGTCTGGGGTGAGCAGGTCTACCTTACCAATCTCCTGTAAATACTTGTCAAGGGACTGGCTTTCACGGTTGGTAATCTGCTTGCTTATTTTCAGCTGTCTCATTGGAGTGTATGTCTAACTATGTGTATCTGTGTAAGTAGGTCTGGTGGGATAACACCTTCCCCGGCTCCAAAAGTTCTCATTTAATGAAAACGCGCGCCAACTCCTTCTGTTTCTGGCCTTATTTTTCAAAAATAGCCTCAAAACCCAGCCAGTCCTTTTCTCATGAAACGGGTTTGGCTGGGTTTAGATGTATAAAAGGCTATTCGTTGCCAGTTGCCGCCTCTTTGCGCTCAGGCTTAGGCAACAAGGCTTTGCGGGAAAGCTTGAACTTACCGGTCTTAGGGTCAATGTCAACCAGTTTCACCTGGATTTCCTCACCCAGTTCCAACACGCCTTCCATGCTTTCAAGACGCTCCCACTTCACTTCAGAGATGTGCAGCAAACCGTCTTTACCGGCCATGAACTCCACAAACGCGCCATACGGCTGAATTGATTTCACTTTACCAGTGTACACCTCGCCCACTTCTGGCACGGCCACAATGGCTTTGATTTTAGAAACCGCCTGCTGCATTGACTCCTGGCTGGTGGCGAACACGTTCACATAGCCTTTGTCATTCTTCTCCTCAATCTGGATAGTGGCACCAGAGTCACGCTGAATCTGCTGGATCACTTTACCGCCTGGCCCAATCACCGCACCAATGAATTCTTTGTCAATGATGATGTTCTGAGAACGCGGTGTATGTGGCTTAAAGTCTGCGTTAGGCTGCGCGATGGTTTTGTTCATCTCACCCAAGATGTGCAGACGTCCGTTTTTAGCCTGTGCCAGTGCCTGACCCAGGATTTCAAACGAAAGGCCTTTCACCTTGATGTCCATCTGGCAAGCGGTGATTCCTTTTGAGGTACCGGTTACTTTAAAGTCCATGTCACCCAGGTGGTCTTCATCACCCAAGATGTCAGAAAGAACCGCAAAGTTGCCAGTCTCCTCGTCCATGATCAAGCCCATGGCAATACCAGAAACCGGTGCTTTGATTTGGATACCGGCATCCATCAACGCCAAGGTTCCGGCACATACGGTAGCCATAGAAGAAGAACCGTTTGACTCCAGAATATCAGAAACAATCCGGATGGTGTAGGGGTTTTCATCTTCCGGGGGCAATACTTTCTTCAAAGAACGCATGGCCAGGTTCCCGTGCCCAACCTCCCTGCGGCCAGTGCCGCGCATAGGCTTCGCCTCACCGGTAGAGAACGGAGGGAAGTTGTAGTGCAGCATGAATTTGTTGTAGCCAGAGAACATGGCCCCGTCAATCATCTGCTCATCTAATTTGGTTCCCAGCGTAACGGTGGTCAAAGACTGAGTTTCACCGCGGGTGAAGATGGCTGAACCGTGCGCAGAAGGCAGGTAATTCACTTCTGACCAGATAGGTCTGATCTCATCCAGGGCCCGGCCATCCAGACGGCGGCGCTCTTTCAGCACCACATCACGAACGGCCTCTTTCTCAGCATCATGGAAATACTTTCCAATTAAGGCTGAATCATAGGTATGATCTTCCGGAAGGGAAGCCACAAATTCTTCTTTGATGGCTTTGAAGGCGTCTTTGCGCTGAGCTTTTACATTGTTACCAGAGGCAGCAACGGCATACGCTTTCTCATACACTGCTTTGAAGATACGCTCTTTCAGCTCCAGGTCATTTGTCTCATGGCTGTAGGTACGCTTGGTGGTATTACCCACTTCCTGGGCCAGCTCCACCTGCGCCTGCACCTGGCCTTTGATGGCCTCATGCGCTACGCGAATGGCCTCCAGCATGTCTTCTTCAGATACTTCGCTCATTTCGCCTTCTACCATGGCTACGCTGTCAGCAGAACCACCCACTATCAGGTCAATATCAGCACGGCCCAGGTCAGACAACAAGGGGTTGATCTGGAACTGGCCGTCAATGCGGGCCACGCGCACTTCAGAGATAGGGCCGTTAAACGGAATATCAGAAACCGAGATGGCGGCAGAAGCAGCCAGGGCGGCTAACGCATCTGGCAGGATTTCAGAGTCGGCCGAGATCAGGTTGATGATCACCTGCGTCTCAGCATGGTAGTCATCTGGGAACATAGGCCGCAGAATACGGTCAACCAGGCGGCTGATCAATACTTCATAGTCAGAAAGGCGGGCTTCTCTTTTCAGGAAACCGCCCGGTATTTTACCGGAAGAGGCAAATTTTTCCTGATAGTCAACTGAAAGAGGAAGGAAGTCAACCCCTTCGCGGGCTTCTTTGTTAGAAACCACAGTGGCCAACAGCATGGCGTTTCCGCATTTCACTACCACAGAACCGTCAGCCTGTTTGGCAAGCTTGCCGGTTTCAATGGTAATATCACGGCCATTGGCCATGCGGATGGTTTTATTTATAGCGTTGTATGACATCGGTCTTGATATAAGATGCAATCAAAGTAAAAGGCACCCAGAGGCAGAGAGCCAAGGGCGCTTAAAAGAAGGGAAAGCAAAGGCAATAAAAAAGATTAGGGAATCCCGTTAATGAATTCCCTAATCCTTTATAGATGTTATTTACGAATGCCTAATTCAGCGATAATAGCACGGTAGCGCTCAATGTCGGTTTTGGTCAGGTAGTTCAGCAATCTTCTTCTCTTACCAACCAGTTTCAACAGACCCAAACGGGTAGAAAAATCTTTCTTGTGGGTCTTCAGGTGGTCTGTCAGGTGATTGATACGAGCCGTAAACAGAGCGATTTGAGACTCAGCAGAACCGGTGTCAGTAGCTGATTTTGCAAAACCGTTGTTTTGGAAGATCTCTTTTTTTGCTTCAGTAGTTAATTTCATTGCGTGTAACTGTACTTGTCTTTTTTATCGCAGTTCAGAATATAAGGCGCAAAGATAGACAACAATGCCGAATATTCAAACCTTTCAATTTATTTTAATCTATTCTTTCTCTTTCACTGGGCGGTGGCGGGCCTTCTGAAACGGGCAGTGATTTTCCGCCAGAAGTCAAACTCCAACAGGTTGGAATCATTGCGCGCCTGGTACAGGAAGAACAACCCCACGGGCAGCAGGATCATATTGGCTGCCCACATGCCCAGCCACACCGGCGCCACCCCTTCCCGGCCCCACTTCTCGCCCAGGATACTCATCACGTAGTAGATGATGAAGAACGCAATAGAAATGATGACTGGCATGCCCAGGCCGCCTTTCCGGATAATGGCCCCCAGCGGCGCCCCAATCAGGAACATGATAAAGCAGGCCAAAGACTGGGTAAACTTGCGGTAAATCTCTATCTCATAGTTGTTCTTGTCGCGCTGTATGCTAGCCAGGCGCGAGGCGTACGAACTGGTAAAGCTCTTCACATTACGCGCAGCGTTGGTGGCAGACTGCACCTCCTGCAAACTGGCAGCTGCCAGTTTTTTGCCCAGCTTAAAGCCTTTGACATTTGCCGTGTCTTTGGCCATGCTGGCGGCAAAGTAGGTATAGTATGGCCTGATGTTAGGCTCCAGCAGTTTGGTCTCCTGCCCTACCTGCTTCTCTAACGAGTCAGTGATCTGCACCAGCTGATTGATGTTCTTCATCATCTTATTGTCAGCGAAGTACTGGGCGTCACTGCGGGTCATCTGGAAGCTGGACAGGTTCACCATGATTTTATTCTGGGAAAAAGCCTGCCTGAAATAACCGCTGCCCTGTGAATAATTGTTGTTGCCAGAACGGTCCTCGGCAAAGGTCTTCCCGTTGAACAGCTCCAAGACCAGATACTGGTCATTGAACTTAGTGTACATCTTGCCAGAGTCTGCCAGCACCACCACCGCGTTGCCCTGCCCGTTGCTATGGTCATAGATCATGATGTCTTTCATGGTCTGGCCATCTTCAAACTTCTTCCCCACCTTGATGCTGCGGTTGGGCAGCCCGTTGTAAAATGACCCTGCCTTGATATCCAGAGCCGGTTTTTTCTGTCTTATGTCCCACATGAGGCTGTACGCGCGTAGGTTGGCTTTGGGAACAATGGTATTATGGAAGTTGAAGGCGGCAATGGTTAAGAGTACCGCAAAGAAAAACACCGGGCGCAAGGCGCGCACCAAAGAAATTCCTGAGGTTTTGATGGCCGTGAGCTCATGGTGCTCCCCCAGATTCCCAAACGTCATGAGTGACGAAAGAAGAATGGCCAGCGGGAAGGCCATTGGGGCCAGGTTCAGACTGAAATAGAACAGCAGCTCGGCAATGACATCAGCGCCCAGGTTTTTCCCCACCAGGTCATCCAGGTACTTCAAAATGACCTGCAGCAGCAGAATGAATTCAACAACAGCAAACGTGAGGAAAAAAGGCCCTAAGAAGGACTTGAGTATAAGTTTATCTAATTTTTTCATGTACCAGTGCGCCACTGTTTCCCGCGCCGGTCTTGCATTGAAGCCGGAAAAATCCTGGGGAGGTGGCCAAATTTACGAAAAGCGGCGGATATGGCTGCCTAACCGCCTATTAACTCCCGCAAATTCTGAACCAGGTTGTCCCAGAGTTCGGTTAACTGTTCAACGTCGCCTACGTCTGTATAGTCTATGATGCGTAGAAATTGCTCCTGCGTCAGCTCACTGGTCTCTATTGAAAAATCTATGTAGCTGTTGTCATGCGGTATGCCCTTGTTGGTGTTCTGAAAGGTAAACCGCACAGATTTATTTGTCCGTTGGCTCGTCATTTCAGCCAGGTGGTCCTGGTTATCCCACCGCAGGTTGAACACGCGGTCATTCATTTGAATGGCCTGGTCACACAGCCACTGCCCCAGCCCCGACGCAGTGCTCAGGTACGGGTACATCATTTTGGCTGAGGCGTTTAAAGGGTATTCACGTACAAACTTTATTTTACTCATGCGTTTCGAGAGCTAAAGTTAAGGGTATAGGTAAGGGTTGGGTTCATTCACTTTCTCAAATAAAGGAAAATATTTTATAGAAAAAAGTTTGTGCATTTTTAAATCTTTCTCCTACATTTGCACCACAATTCGGCGGGGTAGCTCAGATGGTTAGAGCGCAGGATTCATAACCCTGAGGTCGGCAGTTCGATTCTGCTCCCCGCTACAAACCCGCTTCATGCACATGAAGCGGGTTTTCTTTTTCTCCCCAAATGCCAAAAAGTTCTGGTGCGCAGCTGCTTTGCTTTTCACCCCGCTGGTCTTAAATTCAAAATTATTCCCGTCCAATCAATCCTTTATTGGGTTTGCTGCTCATGGCCTGTCCCCTCATACTTTATTTCTGCAGGTACTTTAAAATCCATACCCGAAATACCTACCTCACGTGCCTGCACGAAAACTGGATCAATGCCGCCTGAAGATCCATTGCGCTTTGGGCCTCTTTTCCGAAAAACACCTTTAAACTACGAATATGAACAGACATAAATTTTCCTTCAGAACTATCCCGGGATGGGTCTATACGTTGGCAATTATCGGGGTGCTGTACGCCACCGGCCTGCATACGGAAGTAATTGGTCAGGTGCAGCGCCTTCTTTTGGCCACCGGCCTCAAAAACGCTGAGGTGCCTTCCGTAGAGAATACAGTTCCAGCTCGGCATCTTCTACATCTACCTTGGCTTCGAAGGCGGGAGCCGGTTTCGAGATGAAAGATGTAGAGGGCAGAGTTGTTTCTTTTGAGTCGCTCCGCGGAAAAGTCATCTTCCTTAACATCTGGGCGACCTGGTGCCCACCTTGCATTGCCGAGATGCCTAACATTCAGAGCCTCTACGAAAAAGTCGGCTCTGAGGAGATAGCCTTCGTGATGCTGTCTGTAGACCGAAAAGGCCTGGATAAGGTGAAGAAATTCATCGCCAGGAAAGGCTTCACGTTTCCTGTTTACCTGCCCATCAGCCAGATACCCGAAGAATTCAACAGCCCGTCTATTCCCTCCACTTACATTATTTCTCCCGAAGGCAAGATAGTGGCCCAACAAAGCGGAATGGCCGAATATGACACACCTGAAATGCGCAATTTTCTCCTGAAGCTGGCCAAGAAAACTACAAACCCTCTTACACCAGCAAAGTAAACCCAAACGTACTCCCCTGCCCCACGGCACTCTCCACCCAGATGCGGCCGCCCTGCGTCTGGATGAACTCGCGGGAGATGGAAAGGCCTAAACCTGAACCACCTTTATAGGCTTCTTTTCCCGGAACTTGCACAAAACGCTGGAAGATACGTTCATGGTTCTGCGGTTCTATGCCGGGCCCGTTATCTTTCACCCGCACCACCACCGCTCCTTTGCCTTCGCTGGCCGATAAAACAATGGTTTCGTTTTGGGCCGAGTAGCGGATGGCGTTGCTCAGGAGGTTCAGTAGCACCCAGGAGGTTTTCTCCACATCGGCTTTCACTGGTGGCAAGTGCGGCGGCAGGGAAATCTCCAGGTGGATGTTCTTCTCACGGAGCTGGAGCTGGATGGTGTTGGCGGCAAACTGCACAATATCGGCTACGTTGGCGGTGGCAATGTTGAGCTGGATGTTGCCGTTCTCCAGGCGGGCCACGTCCAGCAGCTCGGTGACCATCTTCTGGAGGCGCTGGTTCTCGGTTTTGATGGTGGCGACCAGGTGCTGCTGCTCGTCATTCATTTCGCCAATGCGCTGGTTCTGCAACAGCTTGAGGGAATAGTTGATGGAGGCCAGCGGGGTTTTAAGTTCATGTGAGACGGTAGCCAGAAAGTTAGACTTGACCTGGTCCAGTTTCTTGAAATCGCTCACGTTGCGCAGCGAGAGAATGTAACCCGCAAATTCCTGCTTGCCCAAGACCTCATTGTAGGCCAGCACCTGAAACACTGATTTGCGGTAGTACGCCTCTTCGCCCATATCGGTGATGGAAAGTACCGCCTCCGGCGAGGCACTGCTTCCGTCCTCTATTCCTTTTAGCAGCTCCTTAAATAAATCATTCTGCGCGGCCACCTCCTGGGTTTTCGCGCCGATAAGTTTTTCGGGGGGCAGGCCCAGCAACCGACAGGCCACGGGGTTGGCGAGAATGATTTTCCCTTCGGCATCTAGTAAAATGATGGCTTCGTCCAGGTTGGTGATGATGGACTGGATGCGGTTCTTCTCGGTGATGAGTTCAGACAGGGTCGATTTTTCGTATTCGCGCAGGCGCACCAGCATCTGGTTAAAGACCTTGGACACTGCCCCGAACTCGTCATTGCCTTTGATGGGCAAGGTCTGGGAGAAGTTCCGCTGGGCCACGTATTCCAGCGAGGTGATGAGCTGCTGGATGGGCTGGGTCAGAGCCTCGGGCACACTGAAACAGAACACCAGCGCAAACAAAACGCTACAGGCCAACAAGGCCAAAGTGTACTGCCACACCCGTTGCGAGGTTTCCTGCGCCTGCTGGTTTTTGAGTTGGAGGGCATCGGTGTTCAGACTCACCATCTGGTGGATTTTGTCCTGCAGCAACTGGTACTTGGGCATCACGGTCACAAAATAGGCCTCAGACGGCACTCCGGCCGAGGTGTGCAGCAAGCGCTTCAGCTCAGCGAAGGTCTGCCGCATAGACATCACGGTTTCCCGTTCGCCTGGCTCCGTGATGTTTTCGCTCTCTCTTTGCAAACTGGCCTCAAAACGCTGGAGGTCGGCGCGGGTGCTTTCGGCAATCTCAACGGAGTCGGCTTTCAGGAAAACGGCCTGTTGCTGCGTGACCAGCAGATGGCTCAGGGCGTTGTTCATCTCCTGCCCCAGCTGCACCGAATACAGGTTGTCCTTGAGGATATTCTGCGCGGCGCGGTCCAGGCGGCTGAGGTTGTAGAGGTTGTAACTGCCCAGGCCCAGCAGCAGGGCCAGCACCACCAGATACCCCAGCAGGATTTTGGTTTTAAGTTTCATGTAGAATGTATGAGGGCAACGTTATGTATCATGGAAGCTGTTCGGCGTTTTCTATTTTGCTAGTTCCGGGTGCACGTGCGCCGTTTATGCATCAAGAGTTCAGATTTCCGTTTTTGCCTGTTTTCTGAAAAACAGGCCAAAAACGCAAGCCAGCCAGAATCACATTAAGTAGTAGGACAAATTAAGACATACCTTTTGTCATCTTGGAAAGATCTTAGGGAACAGTGGGCGAACTAGTAAAGCTTTATTCAGACGTTATTACCGTTCGCCCACTGTTCCCTAAGATCCTTTTAGGATAACAACGAGAAGAGAAGGTGTACTTACTTCTGTCCATTTACTTTAATATGAAAACTCTAAACAGCTTCCTCTTGAAATGACCTATTGGGCAAGCTTAGCAAGCGGTGATTGCTCGCCATTACCGCTTGTCCCCAAAGACCTTTTCCAGAGAACAAGATGTATCAACCAAGCACCGATTTCCGTTTAGCGGCTCTTTTTCTGAAAACAGGCCAAAAACGGAAAGGTAGCCTTTTTCCGCTTGCCGTAGATTCCCTTTAATAATTCACCAAGTAAATATCCGTCTCGGTGTTGGCCGCGGTAATGCGGGAAATTATTTCGCCGGTGATGCTTTTGCGCCACCAGCGGTGCCAGAAAGAACCTGTGGTAATGCCTAGCGTCACCAGCGTGATTTGCCGTTCGTTCACCTCGCGCAGCACCTCCTCGGCCACGTCTTCGGCTTTCACTTTGAGCACCTGCGCCCCCAGTTCGGTGGCCAACTGTAAATTGTTGAGGAGGTGCCGCTGGGTGGCCAGGTTGATGTTGAGGCTCGTCTCGCGGGAGGTCTGCACGTAGAGCAAATACCACTCGGCGTGGTACCTATCGGCCAGGCGGGCCGATTTTCTTATGATTTCCCGTGCGCCCTTGGCGTTGGTGCCTATGCAGGTGAGCAGTTTCTCCGTGTGCCGTCGGTCTGGGGTGATGTGGGCGGTGTCAATCTGGCGTTCCAGCTGGTTGGCTACCTCGCGCAGCGCCAGTTCCCGCAATTGCAGCAGGTGGTCTTTCTGGAAGAAGTTTCTCAGCGCCGCCTCCACCTTGGCCGGCTCGTAGATTTTGCCCGATTGCAACCGCTCCAGCAACTCCGGAATGGTCAGGTCAATGTTCACCACTTCATCGGCGAGGCGCAGTACGCTGTCGGGTACGCGCTCGGTCACTTCCACGCCCGTGATTTTCTCTACCTGCTGGTTCAGGCTTTCCAGGTGCTGAATGTTCACGGCGCTAATCACGTGAATACCCGCCTCCAGCAGTTGCACCACGTCCTGCCAGCGTTTCTCGTGCGCCGAGCCCGGCACGTTGGTATGGGCCAGCTCATCTACCACCACCATCTCGGGGCGGCGTTGCAGAATGGCGGGCACGTCCATCTCCTCCAGCGAGCGGCCCTTGTAGAAAACGGCTTTGCGCGGAATAACCGGCAGCCCTTCCAACTGTTGCACCGTCTCTTTGCGGTTGTGCGTTTCCACGTACCCCACCACCACGTCCACGCCCTGCGCCAGCAGCGCGTGCGCCTCCTGCAACATGCGGTACGTCTTGCCCACGCCCGCCGCCAGCCCGATGTAGATTTTGAACTTCCCCCGCCGCGCGTGCCGGATCAACTCCAGAAACTTCCCGTCCGCCGCGTTTCCGCCTGAAACCATGAATATGAAAACTTAAGTTGAAATGTGGTGAAACCCACCCCTACCCCTCCGAGGAGGGGAATTCTTTCCAAGAGTAAGAATAACCGAAGCTAGGAGAAAATTCCTTTCTTGGGAGAGGCAGGGGTGGGTCCACACGGTTGCAATTCCCCTCGCCCCACCGCTAGAAAGCGAAAGACAAAGACGTAGTCAACGCCGTATTCTTATCTGTAGGGTTGCCGCTTTGTTTGGTAAAAATGTCATCCTTGGAATCCAGCACGCGCGCCTCCACCCGCCAGAGCACCTGCGTAGTGGGTGCGAAATCCAGGTTCAATGAATAGCCTGCCGTCTGGAAACCGTTGGCAGTTTCAGTTCCGATGATTACGCCGTGCTTGTCATGGTAGTACTCGCTGCGGGCCGCGATGCCTAGCTGGGGCAACACCTGGTATTTTACGGCCAAAGTAGGGTTCCACCAGCGGTTGTAGCCGTCTTCATCGCCCGCTTTTTCCTCCAACCCAAAGTCGAAGGCAGCAATCAGGCCCCACTTATCGGCGGGCGAGACCGAGGCATAGAAGTTATGGAAATACCGCCGCTGTTTGGCCTTGTCCGGCTTCTCATTCCCGAAGAACGTGCTGGAGTTCAGCACCACTTTGCTGGACGGTTTAAACGTAATCTGCGTGCCCAGCGCCTTGTTCTGGTTTCCATCCGCCTCGCGGATGTTCTGCCAGCCGTTGAGCACCAGCCCGGTCAGCGTCCACTTCTCCGATACCTCAAACGTGATTTTCGCGCCCGCTTCATAGTACGGCGTGTTCTCGGCACTCAGGGAGCGGGTGAGCGTCAGGTTATCGCGGGAGATAGCCGACTCAGCCCCAATGTGCGAAGGGAAAATACCCGCATCCAGCCAAACCTTGGGCAGTAGTTGTACGCCCACGTTGGCCTCGTACACGTGCCGCAGCAACTCCTGCTCGGCGGCTAGGTTGTATTGGGCGTAGGTACCCGCCATCAGCCCCAGGTTCCCGCGCACCTTGTCCTGCGCGTAGTTTACCCGCAGCAAAGCCAGGTTCACATTAAATTCATTGTGCCGGTTGTGGTTGTACAGAAAGCCCGGCCGCAGATGGTTCTCCGGTTGATTGAAGTCATAGGCATAATACACATCCACAAAACCGCTCAGTTGCCAGGGTTTGGCCGACCCGTCCTCTGAAGTGGTCGAAGTTGAGGCAGCCACAGAGGTTGAATCTGAAACGGTTTGCGCCTGCGTAAGCACCGTCAGGCATAAATAAAGGGCAATGGAAAGGGAGAACTTGGTTCTCATGGTGGTAGTTTTAAATTTCATGATGATGGATAAGAGGCATCGTTGTGCCTCAATGAATATGTGTTTAGATTGTCCCCCTTTGAAGGGGGTAGGGGGATGAAAAAGGCGCATCAAATTAGAGCTGCTTTCCTTTTACTGCCTCTGCTGTTCCATATTTACAATCAGCCTCGTTTCTGATGCCTTGCGTAGGTACTCGGGGATTACAAATCCCCTTTCTCCTTACTTCCGAATTGCAAATCCGGAAGAGCGGCTTGGCTTTAGAAGCAGTATCACTTAGTCACGGAAGTAACTTCCGCGCCATAGATAGTGAAAAGCCAGAAATCTTATTCTCAGCAAAAGTCATCATCCCCCTACCCCCTTCAAAGGGGGACGGAAAGAATGAAGCCATCCTTTCCGTTTCTGGCCTGTTTTCTGAAAAATAAGCCAAAAACAGAAAGCGGCCTTCAATTACTTCAAAGCGTCCAGGGCCAGGTTGAGTTGCAGGACGTTCACTTTCTCAGGGCCTAAGATGCCTAAGAGCGGCGCTTCTACGTGTTGCTGCACCAGCGCCCGCACTTTCTGCTCGGGAAGGTTTCTGGCTTGGGCAACGCGGGCAACTTGCAAGTAAGCGGCTTCGGGGGAAAGGTGCGGGTCTAGGCCGGAGCCGGAGGCGGTCACCAGTTCGGCGGGAATCTGGGCGCGGGTCACGCCGGGGTTGTGGGCCAGAAACGTGTCGATGCGCGCTTGCACGGTGGTCAGGTAATCGGGGTTAGAGGGGCCTTTGTTGGAGCCTCCCGAGCCGGCCGCGTTGTAGTCCACCGCGGAGGGTCTTCCCTGGAAATACCCGTCCTGGGTGAACACCTGCCCTACGTTGGCGAAGCCAATTACTTGGCCGTTGCGCGAAACGGTTTCCCCACCTCCGCCGCCCGACGAAAGTTTGCCGATGCCCGCCACCAGCACGGGGTACACGCCCGCCAGCAACACCAGCAGCACCAAGGTCAATTTAATAGAGGCGATTAAATACGTTTTCATGTGATTACGTTTTTGAGCTGTTTTTAGAAAAAGAGGCCTAAAACGGCGTCTATGAGTTTAATACCAATGAACGGGGCCACCACGCCGCCCACACCGTAGAGCAGCAGGTTCCGGCGAAGCAGCGCACTTGCCCCGATGGGTTTGTAGGCCACGCCGCGCAAGGCCAGCGGAATGAGCAGCGGAATGATGATGGCGTTGAAAATGACCGCACTCAGAATGGCGCTCTCGGGGCTGTTGAGGCCCATGATGTTCAGGCCTTGCAGGGCGGGAATGGCCACAATGAAGAGCGCGGGCACAATGGCGAAGTACTTGGCCACGTCATTGGCGATGGAGAACGTGGTGAGCGTGCCGCGGGTGATGAGCAACTGTTTGCCAATTTCCACAATCTCAATGAGCTTGGTGGGGTCGTTGTCCAGGTCCACCATGTTGCCCGCCTCTTTGGCCGCCTGCGTGCCCGAGTTCATGGCCACCCCCACATCGGCCTGGGCCAGGGCCGGCGCGTCATTGGTGCCGTCGCCCATCATGGCCACCAGTTTGCCCGCGGCCTGCTCTTTCTTGATGTAGTTGAGCTTGTCTTCGGGCGTGGCCTCGGCAATGAAATCATCTACGCCCGCTTTCTCGGCAATGAATTTGGCGGTGAGCGGGTTGTCGCCGGTCACCATCACGGTTTTCACGCCCATCTTCCGAAGGCGCTCAAAACGTTCCTGAATGCCGGGTTTGATGATGTCCTCCAGCTGAATCACGCCCTGCACTTTCTCGTTCTCGGTGACCACCAGCGGCGTGCCCCCGTTGGCGGCAATCTCGTTCACTTTCTCGGCCACGGCCTTGGGGTAGGTGTTGCCCGCGTTCTCGGTGAGGCGGCGCATGGAGTCAGAAGCACCTTTCCTGATGCGTAAACCGTTGGGCAAATCAAGGCCGCTGGACCGGGTTTCGGCGGAGAACTTGATGAACTGCACCTGGCTTAAATCGGGCATGGGCACTTCCACGCGCTGCTGCTGGGCCAACTCCAGAATGGATTTCCCCTCGGGCGTATCATCAGAAATAGAACTGAGCACGGCTTTGGACACGAACTCCCGCTCCTCCACACCCGGCGCGGGCCAGAACCTGGTGGCTTTCCGGTTCCCGATGGTGATGGTGCCCGTTTTGTCCAGCAGCAGCGTGTCAATGTCGCCGGCAGTTTCCACGGCCTTGCCCGATTTGGTAATCACGTTCGCCCGCAGCGCCCGGTCCATGCCCGCAATCCCGATGGCCGAGAGCAAGCCCCCGATGGTGGTGGGAATGAGGCATACAAACAGGGCTATGAGCGAGGCGATGGTAATGGGCGTGTTGGCGTACTCCGCGAAGGGCTGCAGGGTCACGCACACAATGATGAACACCAGCGTAAAGCCCGCCAGCAGAATGGTAAGCGCAATCTCATTGGGGGTTTTCTGGCGGCTCGCGCCTTCCACCAGCGCAATCATCTTGTCCAGGAACGACTCACCGGGGGCGGTAGTCACGCGCACCACAATGCGGTCTGAGAGCACCTTGGTCCCACCCGTCACCGACGATTTATCGCCGCCCGCCTCGCGTATCACCGGTGCAGATTCGCCCGTGATGGCCGACTCGTCAATAGAAGCCAAACCTTCAATGATTTCGCCGTCCGTGGGAATAATATCGCCGGGTTCGGCCAGGAAAATATCGCCTTTCTGGAGCGCGGCAGAGCTGACGGTTTCAATGACTTCAGACTGGTTTCCGCCTCTTTTGGTGAGTTTTTTGGCGGGCGTGTCCTGGCGCGTTTTCCGCAGCGATTCGGCCTGGGCCTTGCCCCGCGCCTCGGCAATGGCCTCGGCGAAGTTGGCGAACAGAAGCGTGAGCAGCAGAATGAGAAACACCAGAAAGTTGTAGCCCAAGGTGCCCTGGTTCTGGCTGCCCATGGCCACGCCCACCGTCACCAGCAGCATGATGACGGTGCCAATCTCCACGGTGAACATCACCGGGTTCTTGATGAGGTAGCGGGGATTCAGTTTTATCACCGACTGCTTGAGCGCCTCGCGTACCAGCGGACCTTCCAGCAGCCCCATTTGTCTTTTTTGCACAGACATGTTTTCTAGGATTGAATAAGTGAAGAGGATGCCCGCCCGGGAGTTTGCGTTTTTGGCCTGTTTTGGGAAAAAGAGCCGCTAAACGCAAACCTCCGCCGGGGCACCGAAGGGTTTAGTAAATAGTGAAGTATTCGGCCAGCGGCCCCAGCACCAGCGCGGGGAAGAACGCCAGCGCGGCGATGATGAGAATGACGGCAAGCGTCATGAACCCGAAGGTGGCGGTATCTGTGCGCAGCGTACCCGCCGACTCCGGTACGTAGCGTTTGCGCGCCAGCAGACCCGCAATGGCCACCGGCCCGATGATGGGCAGAAAGCGCCCCAGCAGCAGCACAAAGCCCGTGCTCACGTTCCAGAACACGTTGTTGTCGCCCAGCCCCTCAAAGCCGGAACCGTTGTTGGCCGCCGAGGACGTGAACTCATACAGCATCTCGGAGAAGCCGTGGAAACCCGGGTTGTTGAGCCAGGCCGAGGGTTTCACCGCCCAATCGGCGTTGGGGTAAGTGGTGTGCGTGAAGCAGGCCAGCGCGGTGCCCGCCAGAATGAGCAGCGGATGCAACAGCGCAATAATGGTCGCGATTTTCATCTCGCGGGCCTCCACCTTCTTGCCCAGAAACTCGGGCGTACGCCCCACCATCAGGCCCGAGATGAACACCGCAATGATGAGGAAGATGAAGTAGTTGAGAATGCCCACTCCGCAGCCGCCGTAGAAGCAGTTGATGAACATGCCCAGCAGTTGCATGGCCCCGCTCAGCGGCATGGTGCTGTCATGCATGGAATTCACCGAGCCCGTGGAGATGATAGTAGTTACCGTGCTCCAGTATGCCGAGATGGCCGGTCCGAAGCGTACTTCCTTGCCTTCCATGGCACCCGTGGGTTGCAGCAGGTGCAGCTGGGCCAGAGTAGGACTGCCGCCCGTTTCGCTCAACAGCATGGGCACCAACAACAGCAGCATGCCCACCGTCATAACCCCGAAGATGGTCCAGGCCAGTTTCTTGCGCCGGATGTACACGCCAAAGGTGATGACCATGGCGATGGGGATGAGCACCTGCGCCACCAATTCGGTCATGTTGGTGAGGTAATTGGGGTTCTCCAGCGGGTGCGCCGAATTCACCCCGAACCAGCCGCCGCCGTTCGTGCCCAAATGTTTAATGGCAATCATGCCCGCCGCCGGACCTCTGGACACCTGCACCGAGTCGCCTTGCAGCGTCACGATCTCGGCTTTGCCGTCAAAACTGGTGGGCGTGCCGTTGAAGGCCAGAATAGCGGCAATGACCAAACAGATTGGCAGCAGAATGCGGGTGCAGCTCAAGACCAGGTAACGGAAGAAGTTGCCCAGTTTCTCGGAGCTTTTCTCCTTAAAGGCGTTAAACACCACCACCACAGCCGCCATGCCCGTCGCCGCCGACACAAACTGCAGGAACGTAATCACGGTCAGTTGGGAAAAGTACGTGAGGCCCGTCTCGCCGGAATAGTGTTGTAGGTTACAGTTCACCAGAAAGGAAATGGCGGTGTTGAAAGCCAGATCCGGGGGCATGGAAGGGTTGCCGTCGGGGTTGAGCGGCAGGCTGCCCTGGGTAAGCAGAATCACAAACGCCAGTACAAACCACACCAGGTTAATGGTGAGCAGGGCCAGCAGATGCTGTTTCCAGTTCATTTCGCGGTTGGGGTCAATGCCCGAGACACGGTAGAGCAAACGCTCCAGCGGCACCATAAAATCCAGCAGGGTCTTCTGGCCCTGGTACACGCGGGCAATGTATTTCCCCAGCGGAATGGCCAGCGCCAGGGTGAGCAGGTACGTCACCAGGACGCCTAGTAGTTCAGTTGACATGAATTGAGTTGTCTTTTTTACAGTAGATAAAAGGGAAGAGCGGGCGGCTTAGAATTTTTCAGGCCGCAGGAGCACGTAGCACAGATAGCCGAAGGTGGCTAGGCTCAAAAGGAAAAGAAGGAGCATCATAGCGTTGAATTAGATAAGTAGAAATGGTTAAGGCAGCTGGGCATAGGTGAGCTGCTGGGCACAACGCGTTAAGGCCGGCCCCAGCAGAATCCTGAGCTGCATGGAAAGTTGGGAGTTCTGGTACAGGTGAAGCGCGTAGAGGTAGCTGTTCTGCAGGGCCGCCTGCACGCGCTGGTCGCCGTGTTGCCACAGGTGGTTAGCGTGCTGGAAACACCGCCGCACCTGCGCCAGGTCCTGTTGGTCAATGAACCGGTTGGTGAACCGCGCGAAGCACGACAGCTGCCGGTACATGTTGCGTTTGCACTCGGTGTCTTCCAGCTCCGGCGTGAGCTCGGGGAACTCCCGCTCCAGCTCGGCCAGTACTTGGTAATGCTCAATCATGGCTGCCGCGTTACACGTGGTCAAAAAAGTCAACCGCCCTGAAAAAGAGCCAGAAGCACAGCAGCCCGGAGGCCAGCAAAAGAGAGATAAGCAGTAAAGGGTCCATAGAAATTTTTAAATGGTTCTGCTCCCCTATTGCCAAGCCGTGTGCCAAAACTAGCTGTTGCTTAGGTGTTCCCTGTAAGTCCTTGATTTACAATCCTATTTTTAGCCTGATGTCCAAAAAGGAGCCGCAAAACGGCAAGGGCACCCTACCAAAATGGTAGGGTGCCCTTGCGTTTTGAAAAGAAGACAGGCGGTTTGAGTTATATTTCAGGTTGTAATGGGAAGCAGTGGAACCCACCCCTACCCCTCCCAGGAGGGGAATTATCAGCTAGAGAAGGGAGAACGTTGAGCATCCTTTTAAAGGAGCCTCTACACCTTTTTGCACGCATTCCGTCCCCCTTTGAAGGGGGTTGGGGGAGACCAAAGCTGGTGAAGAACCGTCTGTTCCAGCTATGTAAAAGGAAAAGCCGATTCTCGGGAATGCGTAATCCTGTATGAGTAGAACTGCACGAGTAATCATCCCCCTGCCCCCTTCAAAGGGGGACGGAATGCGTGAATAAAGCTAGACTCCCTCGGCTGTTCGGGATTTGTAATCCCCGATGCAGTTCAAACAGTACCGAATCGGGGATTACAAATCCCCGACTCATTTGCTCCCGGATTGCAAATCCGGATGAGCTTGCTTTTTGGTAAACTTACCAGACATGTCTTCAAAGGGAACAAACTCCGTGAATAAAGCTAGACATAGCTTCCTTCTGCCAACTTTTCTTTTTCTGCTACTGTTGCCGGAAACTCCCCTCCTGGGAGGGGTAGGGGTGGGTAAAGCGGCATTAGACTTGTACCGCAAGCGTGGATGAAATCAAAGACGAATCATTTTTCTGTTTTTGCCCTGAATTCAGAAAAACAGCCGCTAAACGGAAACTACAACAGATGCTAGCGCCAAATACACCAAGCGAGGTTTAGTGAACGTCTCCCAAACCGTATTCCTGAATCTTCCGGTACAGCGTGGTCAAGCCGATGTGGAGCAGGCGGGCGGTTTCGGTTTTGTTGCCGCTGGTCTGCGCCAGAATCTTGCGGATGTGGTTTTTCTCCACCGTACTCAGGGCGGTGTCGCTTTCCACGGCTCCTGCGGCAGTGTTCAGCGGCCAGAACTCTGCGGGCAGGAAATCGGGGGTGAGGGTATCGCCCTCGGCGAGGATAACGGCGCGCTCCAGCACATTTTTCAGCTCCCGGATGTTGCCTTTCCAGGGATAGGCCTGCAGCTTCTGCATGAATTCGGGGCTGAGGTGCTGCAGCCGGGGGTTGAGCTTGGCGGCGAAAACTTGCAGGAAATATTTGGCCAGCGTGGGAATGTCTTCTTTGCGTTCGCGCAAGGTGGGCACCCGCACCTTGAACACTGAGAGGCGGTAGTACAAATCTGGACGGAAGTGACCGGCCTCGGCCTCGGCGGCCATGTCGCGGTTGGTGGCGGCTACCAGCCGGAGGTTCACCTGAATGGGTTTGGTATCGCCGAGCTTGGTGAAGGTCTGCGTTTCCAGCACGCGCAGGAATTTGGCCTGCAGCTCGGCGGGCATCTCCCCTACCTCGTCCAGAAACAGCGTGCCGGTGTGGGCTTCCTCCAGCAGGCCTTTTTTGTCAGTCATGGCTCCCGTGAAAGCCCCTTTTTTGTACCCGAACAGCTCCGACTCCAGTAAATCTTTGGGGAAGGCACTGCAGTTGAGGGCAAGAAACGGTTTCCCGCGCCGCGTGCTGGCCTGGTGAATGGCCTGTGCGAAGAGTTCCTTGCCCGTGCCCGTCTCCCCTTCCAGCAATACCGTGGAATCTGTAGGTGCTACTTTTGCCGTCAAGTCCTTGGCCTGCCGCAACGCGGGCGAGGTACCCAAAATACTATCCAGGCTGTACTTCACGCCCACCTGTTTCTCCAGCTCCCGGATGCGCCGCTGCAAGCTGGCTTTCTCCATGGCCCGTTCCACCACCACCAGCAGTTGGTCGTCTGAGTCGCCTTTGGTGAGGTAGTCAAACGCGCCCATCTTCATGGCCGTCACCCCGTCCTGGATGGTGCCGTAGGCGGTCATGAGAATCACCTCGGCTTGCGGGTACTTCTGCTTTACTTTCTGGAGTACGTTGAGGCCGTGATCATCGGGGAGCTTCACATCAGAGAGCACCACCCATACATCTTGGGCGTGCTGTTGCAGCATTTCCAGCGCTGCGTGGGCCGTGGCCGCTTGCCGCACGTGGTAGCCTTCCAGTTCCAGCACCCGCCCCAACACGTGGCGCAGGCGCTCTTCATCGTCAATCAGCAATAGTTCTCCCGGGTATTTTGCCATGAGCATGGGTTTGTGGTTGCGAAGCTAAGGAGTTGGAGGGAGAAAAGGAGAAGTTGAAGAATACTATTTACCCCAACATCAATAGGAGCACAAAAATAGGCCCCAAGATTCCTGTTCAATTTCAGATCTATTTATAGTTTTCAATTAGCTTTGAAATTCAAAAGTTTATTTGATGCGTCTCGGCAAAATGGCAGTAAAATTCTATATATTAATTTCTTAACTTGCCCTTTATATAGTATTGATTAATCCGCTGTCTTATGAAATTAAAACTCTACCTGTTCAGATTACTTCCATTTATGCTGTTCAGTTGCGATAAGGAAGAGGAGGTAGCCCCTTCCCCAATTATTGACAGCTATGAAAGAAGTTTTATGGTATCTTCTAATGGAGATGGTCAGGACCAAATTTATCATTCTTACACTCTCCAACATGATAATAGCGGTAGGGTAACCCGGCGCGGCTGGAAGATCAGATGCCAATTAAGTGTATGCGACCCCTATGAGTCTGGCATTTATGATACGATAGTATACCATGGCAACACCGTTAGACTGACAAGCTTAAGCCGCCACCCTGAACTTACTGTAAGAGAAACTGAAACTCTAATAAAACTTAACAAGGCAAACCAACCAGATTATAAAGTACTGTGGGTACAAGACATAGACCGTATAGATTCTGTGAGGTATTTCTACAGTGGTAAAGGTCAATTAGACAGCTTAACCCAATATGTGGTCTTTTCTTCAGGCAATTACCGCAAAGAAAATACTAAGAAGTTCACCTTTGACGCCCAGGGGAACCTTTCTGAGATAGAAACCAGAAATTACCGCAGCAACGGCAAAATTGCCTCCATTTACACAAATATATTCGGGGACTATGACACGGCACCCAACCCGCTTCGGCAGTTATATATGTTTGATGACACCTTTTACCGCTCCCTTTCTAAAAATAATTTCCGCAGTCATCAAACCAAACTATTAGATGTAGATGATAATACCACCTATCTCTCTCACAAGAACACGTGGCATCTTAAATATGATGAGAGAGGGATACCACTGTTTAAACGCTAATTTCCTTAATTTCAAAACTTAAATTAGACGCTTTTATTCTGGTCACCTCTTTGATATATATATATAAATACAGTTTAAAGAAAGACAATCTAAATCTCCTTAAAATTCCTATCCTCCTTTTAAACTACCCCACTTTCCGCACCAGATACAACCCATTATTCTCACTGGCTTGTTCATTTGAGGGGAAGCTGTATTTCAGGAAGCTGACGTGCGTGCGCGGCAGAAATTCCCGGGGCACCGAGTACCAGCAGAGAAACGTGTCTACGTCATTGAACAGGCCCAACTTCTTGATTCCCCCGCACCTGAATTTGAGTTCCTCTCCACCAATTGTAAGACTGTTTCCCACCTCGCAAGTCCAGGCAATGGGAATGGGCGTATAAGCTAACTCTGAATAAACGCGCTGCTTCTCATAAGACAATATCTTGATGTTCCGGTTAGTGAGATACGCTACCTGTTTCTCCTTCAGAGTAATATCTTGGTATGTCTGCAGGTAGCGGTCGCTGGTGCCCTCAAAATCTGAATACGCTTGCGTTTGGGTGTCTTTGAGCAGGGAGAGGTGGTTGTGCTTGGCGGGGTAGCCCTCAAACCGGATTCCAGCGCGGTATTCTATCTCCTGCAGGCGCGTTTCCTGCGGGGTGGTTATCAAAAGAACCCATTCCCCGTTTATCCGCAGAAAGATAGGGTCATCTTCATGGTAGAGATCAGTGTAGCCGCCAAAGAGAACCACATCGGCATGTTGGTACAGGTCATCAAAGGTTTTCTGCCACTCCTCCTTGTCCAGGCTCTGATCCAGGTTCAGGACTCGGTTAAAAAGCTGCTTCTCTATTTTCTGCGATGAGAAATCGTAGACCCCGGTGCTGTCAAACACGTATGAGGTGAACCGCGGCAGGTACATCTGGGAGTTTTCCAGCTGGAAGACATCGTTACCGGCCGCGTCTAGTTTCCTGATGGTAAAATTATCTATGATGAGAAAATAGTTGCCCACGGGATCATAGGTGATGTTGGCGTAGGCTTCTTTGCTTATGCGTTTGATTTCATAGTTTTTTGAACGGACACCATCCTTTAAATTGGGTAAATCTTTCAGTCCAGATTCTTTAAATGTAGAAAGAACATTCATGCTGGTACATTTATCTAAGAACAGAATGAAAAACAGTACAGTCAAACCCAAGATGACAAGACGTTTCATAGGCGGTAGCAATGGTTTCAGAAACAGGCAGTTCCCCCTGATGAACTCTATATACTCCAAACCGGCGGTAAAGATATTCCTGGTGGCGGCTGGCCTCACGTTCACCGCTGCCTGCACCAGCCAGGAAAGCCAGGAGACGGCAAGCCAGGCCCCCCAGGAAGCAGCCAGCACCCAAGACCAACCAGCCGCTACCTCTCCTCCTACCACCTCAAAACCCATGACCAGCTGCGCCGCCACAGAGCCGCTTCTGTACCAAACCGACACCTTCAGTTCGTTCACCGAGGATAAAATGCGCGGCGCAGGCGTGGTTTCCATTCAGCTGGACCTCAACGACCGCCTGGACATTTATTATCTGGATGACGCCCCCTATACCAACTTGGTCTATAACGAAGACAACACCTTCTACACCACAGATCTGCCCCGGAAGGTGGTGGCCCGCGGCCTGGTGCCCGAGGCAGATGTCGCCCAGTTTGACTTTGACGCCGAAGCCCCCAGCACTGACCCGGAGTACCTGATCATCTACCTAAACAAAGAGAAACGGAAAGTGGCCAAGGCCGACGTTAAGTACACCTTCTCCACCTGGGAAAAATATCTCAAAAATCAGAACATCCGGCTCAAAGACTGCAACCTGCTGCCCCACGCCCCCCAGAGCAAAAACCAGGTGTTTGAGGTAACCGCCATCAAAAACGACAGCATCCAAATCAAGTCCTCCAAAGACTGCCAGGGCGACCTAGCTGATTATGAACCCCTAGAAGGTTGGGTGCAATGGAAAAAGGCCGATGTGCTGACCGTGGAGTTTGCGCCATGTAGCTAGAACAAGCTTGTACCGAAAGACAGCATAAGTGTTGGGTTGAATATTGATTTTTGCAGGAGATCACGCGTCTGTTTATATCTTCAGGATAAGAAAACGTAGGTTTTTGGGAAAGTAGCCCCAAAAGACGTTGGCACCATGACAAGGCCAGACACAGTCCAGCACGTTTGAGGAAGGGAAAACGCTAAACCGCTTCATGCTCTAAGCACGCCCTCATGATAGCTTCTCCCTCTAATGAACTGCGTATTTCCCAACACCTTCTCTTTCTTCATCCCTGGAAAACACTAGCGGGAAAGAAGGCCTTTGATTAGCTGTTGTGCCGGCAGTCTGCGATTGATGGTTTGGTATATTCTCAGCAGATTCCCTTTCGCTGTTTCCGGAAATAGGCCGAAAACGGGAATTTCTCTGCAGGCTATCCCCACCGCCCCATGGCTTTGAAGGGGGACGTGCGGCAACGAATTAACGTATTGCGTTCACCTGCCAAAGCCCTCACGTTTAGTATGTGATTTTTCACAAATCATGTAAAAAAATAATTCGGCTTCCTATCTTCACACAACCCTAAGGAAGGTGGTTGTCAACTTCATTCGGCGCAAAGCTGTTCACTGTATTTCTTTATTCTATTTTCCTTAAAAAAACGCCACCTGAAAGAATACTATAGATTCTTTTCTTCTGTAAAGCATACTAATCCCAATCTATCTAAACCCATGCCCAAATTATTAACGGCCAGCGCCACAGAGACACAGTCCCCACTTTGCCAGTTCACGCAGCCTACCCATAATGAGTCAGAGGGACAGCAGGTCCCGGTAGCGGAACTCAAGGCCAGATGTGACCGCTATTATGATTACTTGGCCGCCTTACAGCCGCCTCAGGAGAACACCATGCTGCGGGCAGCCAATTTCACGGTAGCCTCTATTCTGGAAATGCTTCAGGAGAGCCCGCAAAGCAACTTTATCAGGGTGTACTACGGGATTAAAGAAAACGGGGAGCATGAGCTCTTTATGGCACCCATCACGGCAGACGGTATCCCAGACACCTCAGAAGAGGCCGTGTACGCAGATGACTGCTGCGCCTGCCCTCCTATGTCAAACTGCTCCAATGACGAGTTCCTGTCTACTCTTTAACCCCTTCTCCTCTGGCGGCACGGGTCTGTTGACCGTGCGCCAGACAGTTTTTTATGTGGTCTGTTTATATCTATTTTGCTTTCTTAGCCCTGAGCGTTGTGGTATGGAGCCTCCGGTTCAAGCACCTGGACACCCCGCAGAAGATCTTGGGTCTCTGCCTGGCCATCACGCTGTTGGTAGAGGCCTATGCCGCGCACCTGATGTTTCAAAAAATCAACAATTCCTTTCTCTATCATCTGCTCATCCCGCTGCAGTACCTGTTTCTTTCCGGGGTTTTCTACGTGGCCCTAAGCGGGAAAAGAATCCGCAGGGCTATTCTTCTCACGTTGCCCGTGTATGTGGTGGCGGTGTTGATCTTCTTCCTAACGGTGCAGACAATTCTGGAATACAACTCTTACGCCCGTGTCCTGAAGAATGTGCTGGTGGTGGCCTGGGTACTCTTCTACTACAGAGAAGTCTTTATTGGGGTAAAAGTCTCTAGGCTGGAACGGGAACCCATGTTCTGGATCAGTACGGGTCTGCTGTTCTATTCCCTGGGCAACGTGTTTGTAGACGGGCTCATGTATTACCTCATCCATCAGTCCTATAGTTGGGCACGTCCTATTTATTTGATCAATGTCTTCCTCGGGATTTTATTGAATCTCACTTTCTTGATATCTTTCCTGGTGAAGAGAGAGCCCCCTAAGGTGGCCACCCCGCTAAAACCGTACCCCATACCTTTGTAACGGCATGCCCGATGTAGTTTTAATTGTAGCCGTAGGCACCGCCCTGTTTGTGCTGCTGGCTTTGTTTATTGCGTTCATGGTCTTCTATTACCAGAAGAGAAGGCTGGAATACCAGGACGAGGTAAAGGGTTTAGCGGAAACCTACCAGAAAGAGATTCTGAAGGCGCAGCTGGAGATGCAGGAGCAGACCTTCCATTCTATTGCGCAGGAAATCCATGACAACGTGGGGCAGATCCTCTCCCTGGCCCGGCTCAACATGAATTCGCTGGAGAACGCCCTGCAGGACCACCACCGGCAGAAAATCACCACCAGCAAAGAACTGGTAGACCAGGCTCTCAGTGATTTACGGGACCTCTCCAAGCGCCTCAACAGCAAATATGCGTCGCAGCAGCCGTTGGCCACCCTTCTTAAAACCCAGCTAGATCTAATCAAAAAGACGGGGGCCGTTGAGACTTCGTTTGACGTAATTGGCCAGGAGGCCGGGCTGCTCCCCGAGAAGAAGCTCATCCTTTTCAGGATTGCCCAGGAAGCCCTGAACAACAGCCTCAAACACGCAGACGCCTCTTGCATCTCGGCCCAGCTGGAATTCACCCCCCGGCAAATGACCTTGCGCGTGCTGGATGATGGAAGAGGTCTGGCAAAAAACACGGAGGGTTCTCCTGAGCCGCCTCTCAACGGCACCGGGCTTCAGAACATGAATTTCAGGGCGGGCCTGATTGGCGCTTCCTTTTCCATTACGGGCCAAACAGGCTCCGGCACGCTGGTACAAATAGACTTACCTTTAGAATAGAACGCATGCACGCTCCCCAAACCACCAAAGTGGCCCTGGTAGATGACCACCAACTCTTCCGGAAAGGAATGGCCGAAATCATCAACGGATTCAGTGGCTATTCCATAACGCTGGAGGCCGAAAACGGCAAAGACTTCATTCAGAAGCTCTCCCCAGACAACCTGCCGTCTATTGCAGTGCTGGATATCAGCATGCCCGTGATGGATGGTTTTGAAACCGCCCGCTGGCTCCAGGAGCACTACCCGGACATGAAAATTCTGGCGCTCTCCATGAGCAACGAGGAGGAGACCGTACTCAGGATGCTCAAGTGCGGCGTAGATGGGTACGTCCTGAAGAATGCAGATACGTCAGAGCTGCGCATGGCCCTGGAGGCGCTGGAGGGCAACGGGAGCTACTACTCCAACAGCGTCACTGAGATCCTGAAACAGGGGCTTACCTCAAATACCCCGTCTGAACCGGAGCTCTCTGAACGGGAAATAGGATTTCTGAAACTGGCGTGCACTGAACTCCCGTACAAATCCTTTGCACCGCTCCTGAACGTAACCCCCAGAGCGGTAGAGGCTTTACGGGAAACGCTGTTCAAAAAGCTGGAGGTTGCCTCAAGGGTGGGGCTGGCCATGTACGCCATCAAGAAAGGCTATTTCAAGGTAGTTTAACTTTTTGCTTCAACGTCTAACTTAGCAAAGAGTACGTTCATCTAACGGTGGTGGAAACGAGTGCGCAAGTGCCCTAAGCTATAACCCCTTTTCTCTCTGTTTTCGGCCTGATTTTCAAAAAACAGCCCGGAAACAGAAACCTCTTCTCCTCTCCCAATCACAGCTTGTCAAAGCGTACGTTTCCCCCTCTCTGGAAAATTCACACACACCTTATGTGATTTTTCACACCCTCAGTTAATAGCTCGTTGCCACTGCTTGCGGTACCTTTACCACATCAAACAGACACAGCAACTTCTCTCTCTGAAAGTTCCTGTGAAGAATGACCCTCTTTCTTTTAGCCGAAAGCTGAAAGTGCACCAGCGTTGAAATTATACTAAAACCCATTAAAATATTTCTGCCTGAATGGCCCCAAGAAAATAAACTCCCTTCCCGTCAATATCTGGCACTAGGTACGCTGCCATATTGAACAAGTCCTGGCATTTGCTCCTGAACAGCAAATCCGGTCCTTACAGGCCCCTGGTTGTATCTACTATCTCTCAAACAAATCACAGATTCTATCTTCAAATTACATTTAACACTACACCTCCCGTTGGCCAGGAGACTTCTCGCAATAGGCGGGTCTTCTAAACCAACCCAAGATACCACCAGGGGCCTTTTACCTAAGCTTTATTACTGGAAATGAATATGACACCGACTCTCATATATTGCAAAATCTAACAAGTACTGCCACAGCCCCAGGCGTCTTCTTTTAACCCGCCCCGGAGAGAGAAAAACCTACAGACAAGAACAGCACTTGGCACGTGTGGGCTTGGCAGTTCTGTTTTCGGCTTACTTTCTTAAAAACAGCCCGAAAACAGAATTCCCCTTCAGTGAGAACCCGTGACTTACCGTTTAACAGCTCTACCCCATGAAATTGAACCTGATCAGAATACACGAAGGAGATGGTCAACACCCCAACAGTGAATACATTTTTCTGCAGGCGCTCACAGCCGGGAACCTGAAAAATTTGGCATTTCACGTTTCCTCTGCGCACAGCGCTTACTTTCCTTTCCCTTCGTTACCAGAGGTTGAAGTGGAAAAAGGAGACTATCTGGTGCTGTACACGGGCTCAGGCAAATATGTGCGGGCTTTTATCAACACGGGGGAACCCCTGCACAAGGTATTTCTGGGAAAGACGGATTGCCTCTGGACCAACCGCGGTATTTCACCGCAGCAGCTGTGCCTCCTGCCCTTAGAAGGGGTTATGGCCTCATCCAGATCGCATAATCAATTGGGTTGAAAGAAAGGGCAGGAACCAAACAGCGAACCAATTGTTGCTCCTTACATGCGTTTTCGGCCTGGTTTTCCCAAAACAGGCCGAAA
>NZ_LRMM01000036.1 GCF_001647275.1 Rufibacter ruber
CGCCTAACCCCATAGAGTGGGCACTTATCTTCCAGAACTGGTTAATGAACAGCGTGGCGTAGACCGTGGCAGTAATCAGCCCCATGACCACAAAGAAGAGCTGTTTTGGGAAAAACAGCCCTAAAACGCAACGGTGAGGAATTGCAAAGTTCCTGCAATAAAAAATACAGGAAAGAGAGCGGGCCTAACCGTTAGGCAACGGCAATCTCTTTTCTGGCCAGGTCAATGGCTTCCTTCTTTTTAGGGAGGTGAAGAGACAGGATTCCTTCTTTGTACTGGGCATCTATGGCGTCTGCGTTCACAGAAGTGGGCAGTTCAAAGGAGCGGGAGAAGGAGTCATAGGTGAACTCCTGGCGGGTATAGTTTTCCTTCTCCTCTTTCTTCTCCTCCTTGCGCGCTGCTGAGACGGTTAAAACATTGTTGCTGAGTTCAACCCTGAAGTCTTTTTTCTCCATGCCCGGTACTGCCAGGGCTATCTCGTAGCTGTCGGCTTTTTCTTTGATATTGGCCGAAGGGGTCTTTTTGGGTCCGGCAAACCAGGGAGACTGCCCAAAGAATTTGTCTACCTCTACCAGGTCTGTGAGAAGGGAGCGGAAAGGGGTGAGTTCATGGGAGGTTTTAGGTAAGAGTGACATAGTTTTTATGGTTAAGGTGAAAGAATATGGGATTTGTTTTTATTTGTGATGGAGCACCAGCACGGGGAGGTAGGTGTGGGTAGATTCGCTCTGGAGATAGGTTGGGGGAAAAAGGTGTTGCCATGAGTTGACAGGCTTGAACCCAACTACCAGCATGTCAGCTTTCTGCTCCCGGCAGAACCGGCTGATCCCTTCCTCTACAAAGGGGCTGGTCTGCACATGGTAAGAAACATACTCATACTGTAACCGCCTGCCTGCGCGCTGTAACTCTTCAAAGGCAAAGGCTTGGGCTTCCCTGTCTTCTTTTGGCAGCACGTGCAGCAGTTGAAGCTCTGCCCCAAACAGGCTTGCCAGTTTTAGCAGAAAAGCAGTATCAAAGCCAGAAAGCCCCTGTAAATCTACCGCCACCACAATTCTATGAAGGGGTTTGAAGTCTGTGTTAGCAGGAATATGCAAGACGGGGCAGGTGGTGTTTCTAATAAGGGAGGCAGCCATGGAATCAACAAAAATCTCCTTCAGGCCCTGAACCGGCTCATAGCCCAGCACTAACAAGTCTGCCCGCTCTTGTTGCGTAACATGGGCAATGGTGTCAGCCGCCTTGCCATACCCTATGCGGGTCTCATAGCTGATGGGGATTCCCCAGTCAGTGTTCTCCAGGTAGGTTTGAATGGCCTTCAGCTTGCCTAAGTGACGAACCTCTTCCCCGTGCAGGCTTTCTGGGGCCGCCTCTGTGTCAATGCTGAAATCTTCATAGGCGGGAGCCGGTTCATGAATAGAGTGGAACAGGATGATGCGGGAATCTAGGCGCTGGGCTATCTCATCAGCATACCGTATGGCGTTGATGGAGCAGGCTGAGTAGTCTGTGGGGCAGATGATTGTTTGCATGGTCTTTAGGAGGTGAGGATGTTACATAGTAAAGATGGTATATTTAAGGGGCGTGCCAGATGATCTTCCGCAGTTCCAGAAATGAGAAATGTCATCTTTTGCAGAAGCTTAAAGCGTGTGGTGTACAACCAGGAGCGGGAGAAAAGTCTGGGCCGCAATCTGGCGGGTGTTGTCCTGGAGAAAAAGATGCTGCCAGAAGTTTTTGGTACGGTGGCCAATGACCACCAGGTCAGCCTTCTGCTGAAAACAGAACTGGTGAATTCCCTCTTCAATCTCCGGGTGCACCTCAAGGTGGGTAGAAACTTTGTTGTAGGGGAGCCGCTTGAGTAAAAGCCCTAGGCCGGCCTGGGCGCGTTGCCGGTCAGTAAAAGTATCTTCCTCTAAGATGTGAAGCAGCTGCAGTTCAGCGTTGAAGAGTTTGGCAATCTGGCAGACCAGGCTCAAGTCTGTAAAAGACTCACCTTTCAGGTCTGTGGCGAACACAATTCTGTTCAGGTACTTGAAGGAAGCATGTGGCGGTACCACCAGCACGGGGCAGGGCGCTTCATGAATGATTCTGGCGGTGAGGGAGTAGCCAAACACTTCCTGAAACCCCTCATGCCCAATGACCAGCAAATCTACGTGCTCTTTCCGGAGGGTGTGCACCATGGAGTCCAGCGTATGGCCGTAGCTGAGCTGGCACTCAACAGAAACCCCGCTGTTGAACGGCGACTCCCGCTGCGCCTCTGCCAGGGCCTCCAGTTTCTGCTGCTGCCCTTCCCTGTAAACCGGGTCTTGTACGGCCTCTACCAGCGGCGCGGTACCAAAAGGGGCCAGGTCCATGAGCACGGGTTCATAGATGTTGTGGTATAAGATCAACCGGGCGCCCATAGGCTGCCCCAGGGCGGCTGCGTAGCGAATGGCGTTTTCTGAACACGCTGTAAAATCTGTTGGGCATAGAATAGTCTCCATGGGTGAGGGGGTTATTTTAGATAGAACATGAAAGAAAGACTGGCTGGCCGTACCGGTACCTACAGGTACTGCTCGGCAAACTGGAACAGCTCCTGGCGGTACTGCCTGTAGTCAAGCGCAAAGGCGGCCAGTTGCTCTTTCTGCTTCTGGTGCTGCTCCCGGTATGGCTGGTCCTGGAAGGAACTGTCTTCCCTGCCAAGCTTTTGCAGGTAGTTTTCATGCAGCCTGACGTCATGTGCGAACCGGTCAAGCAGCTCTCCCTGAAAATAGGTGATGAGGTGCTGAAAATGGTCAATCTGCTTTTTGTCTTCTACAGCATGGGCCTTGGGGGCAATGCTCTCCAGTAGCTTTTGGAAGAAGCTGAACTCATTTCTCCAGAGTTCAATCTCCTGTACCCAGTTCTTGCTTTCCTGGTGCAGGTGGGAGATGCTGGTCTCCAGCAAGGCGGGTGTGGGTTGATGAACAGTTTCCATTTGTCTCTCAGGTTTTTGCGGTGAACGGTTTAGAATAGTGGTTCAAATTTTTTCAATTTATCAGCTTAAGTCAATGACAATCATCACCTTTGGAGGTGATGCCGGTCATCTGGCACTGGGGCTGTGCCCCGTGCTTCGTCTCTGTGTTTTTTAGATGGTTTTTCTAACGGTGCTGCGTTTTAGGCCTGTTTTTCTGAAAACAGGCCTAAAACGCAGCTGTCAATGCCTGTAATTGAGGAACCCGCATTGACAGATGCCGTTCAATTAGCTACTTTTAGACTGCCATTTATTTTTGCCTTTGGAACCACTACCACACCCTCAGAACCTGGATGACCAGATTCGGCTGAAAGCCATCATTGACACGGCCATTGACGGTATCATCACCATAGATGCCAGAGGTATCATTGAAACCGTGAATCCGGCGGCGGCCCGCATCTTTGGGTATTTGCCAGAGGAGGTCATTGGCCAGAACATCAGCATGCTCATGCCAGAGCCTGATAAGAGCCGGCATGACCAGTACATGGTCAACTACTATAAAACCGGCGAAGGGCAGATCATTGGCAAAGGCCGTGAGGTGGTGGGGCAGCGCAAAGACGGCTCCGTTTTTCCGTTTCTGCTGAGTATTAGTGAGGCACGGCTGAAAGACAAAGTCATTTTCACGGGCATTGTGCATGACATCTCGCAGCAGAAGAAGGCAGAGCGGGCCCAGCGGGAGAGCGAGAACAAGATTAACTCTATTATTGAGGCGGCGGTAGACGGCATTATCACCATAGACCCCCGCGGCATCATGGAAATGGTAAACCCCTCGGCGGCCAGGTTGTTTGGCTATGAAGCCCAGGAACTGCTGGGCCAGAACATCAGTATGCTCATGCCAGAGCCAGACCACAGCCGCCATGATGCCTACATGGACCACTACCACCGCACCGGCCAAAAGAAGATCATTGGCATAGGCCGTGAGGTCTCCGGCCTGAAAAAAGACGGGACGGTGTTCCCTTTATACCTGAGCATAAGCGAGGTGCAGCTGGAAGACCGCAAGGTGTACACCGGCTTTATTCATGACATCACCCACCAGAAGATGAGTGAAGAGCGGCTACGGCGCTACGCCGCCGAGCTGGAGCGCAGCAACGGGGAGCTGCAGGACTTTGCCTACGTCTCTTCGCATGACCTGCAGGAGCCGCTCAGAAAGATACAGGCGTTTGGTGACCGGCTCAAGAACAAGGAGAAAGACCACCTGAGTGCGCAGGGGCAGGACTACATAGACCGCATGCTCAATGCGGCCGTGAGAATGCAGAACCTCATCAATGACCTGCTTACCTTCTCCCGCGTCACCACCAAATCTAAACCGTTTGAGAAGGTGAACCTAGACGTGATCTTACAGGAGGTGCTGTCTGACCTGGAAATCACCATTGAGAAAACCGGCACCGTGATTGAACGCACGCCCCTGCCCGTTATTGAGGCGGAGCCCACCCAGATACGCCAGCTCTTCCAGAACCTGATCAGCAATGCCATCAAGTTCCGGAGGGAAGAGGCCACCCCGGTCATCAAAATCACCTCCCGCCTGGTGCAGCGCCGGGCGCACCTAACCTCCACCCCCGGTGATGAGCACGTGGAGATCTCTATTGAAGACAACGGCATAGGCTTTGACGAGAAGTACCTGGACCGGATTTTCAATATCTTTCAGCGGCTGGAGGGGCAGAAATATGAAGGCTCTGGCATTGGCCTGGCTATCTGCCGTAAGATAGCCACCCGCCATGGCGGTGACATCACCGCCCAAAGCAAACAAGGGGTTGGCACCAGATTTATTATTACCTTAGCCACCAAACACCTGCAAGAATAGACATTCCTGTACAATGAGCATAAAGAAAAGAACAATTGTGATCCTGATTGCCGACGATGACGCCGAAGACCGTATGTTAGTCAAAGAGGCCCTGGAGGAAAACCGGCTGACAAACGAGATTCAATTTGTAGAAAACGGCGAGGAACTGCTGGACTACCTGCACAACAAGGGGCGGTTCTCAGACAAAAACCAGTACCCTACCCCCGGCCTCATTCTCCTGGATCTGAACATGCCCAAGAAAGACGGCCGGGAAGCCCTGAAGGAAATCAAGTCTGACGAGCATCTGCGGGTGATTCCGGTGGTGGTATTGACCACGTCTAAAGCCGAAGAGGATATTCTGCGTACCTATGACCTGGGCGTAAGCTCCTTTATCACCAAACCCGTAACCTTTGCCGCCTTGGTAGACGTCATGAAGACCCTCACCAAGTATTGGTTTGAGATTGTAGAACTACCCAAACCCTAGGTTTTCCTGTTTTGAAACGGGCGGCTGGCCTGCCTGTGAAGAACGTGAAGCCAGGGTTTTTACTTTCAGTTCAGGCTGTTTTGGGACTGTTTTGGCCAAAACAGCCCTAAAACGCAACTGCCGCCCCCGTAATGGGGGGCACCTTCTCCCTTCAAATAGACCATCATGCCAGATCAAACCAGAATTCTGTTGGTAGATGATGATGAAGATGACTATATCATCACCAGAGATATCATAGAAGATATTCAGGGCCGGAGCTACCACCTGGATTGGACCTCGTCTTTCACAGAGGCGCTGGACATTATCAAAGAGCAGCGGCATGATGTCTACCTGGTTGATTTTTTTCTGGGTGCCGAAAACGGACTGAATCTGATCACCCAGGCGGTCTCTGGCGGAAGCACCGCCCCCTTTATTTTGCTCACCGGCCAAACTGACCGCGAAACCGATGAAAAAGCCATGCGCGCCGGGGCACTGGATTATCTGGTGAAGGGCACCTTCAACCCCTTTGACCTGGAACGCTCCATCCGGTACAGCATTGAGCACGCCAAAAGTCTGAACGAGATCCAGAAACTGAATTCTGAGCTGGAACAGCGGGTAGAGGAGCGCACGCAGGAGCTGGCAGAGGCTATCCATAAACTGGAGAAGACCAACAAGATCTTGTATGATGCCCAGCTGGAGATTGAGAAAGCCCTGCAGAAAGAGAAGGAGCTGAACGAACTCAAGTCCAGGTTTGTAACCACCGCCTCGCATGAGTTCAGAACACCGCTGAGCACTGTGCTGTCTTCGGCCTCTATCATTGCGCGCTATACTTCAGCAGAAGACAATGACAAACGGCTCAAGCACGTAGACCGCATCAAATCTGCGGTGCAGAACCTGACCACTATTCTCAATGACTTCCTGTCTATGAGCCGTATTGAGGAGGGCAAGGTGTACAACGTGCCCGCCCAGTTTGATCTGGTCAATTTCTCCCAGGAGGTGGTAGAAGACATGCAGGCCCTGGTGAAAGAGGGGCAGCGCATTGAGTACCGGCATGAGGGGGGGCAGCGCACGGTGGCGCTAGACAAACAGCTGTTCAAAAACATTCTGATCAACCTGCTTTCCAACGGGAGCAAGTACTCCGCTGAAGGCAAGACCATTCATTTCACAACCGCCATCTCTCCCGGCGCCGTCTCCATTACGGTGCGGGACGAAGGCATAGGAATTCCGGAGGCTGACCAGACACATTTGTTCACCCCGTTCTTCCGGGCGCACAACGCCACCAACATCCAGGGAACCGGTCTGGGGCTCAATATCGTAAAACGCTACGTAGAGGTCATGGAAGGTTCTATGGACTTCACCAGCGTCTTAGACGAAGGCACTACCTTTACCATCACGTTCCCGCAAACTGCTGAGCTATGAAAAAAATACTGCTGATTGAAGACAACCAGGAAATCAGGGAGAACACGGCTGAGATCCTCACCCTGGCCAATTATGAGGTGGTAGAGGCCGAAAACGGAAAGGTGGGCGTTGACCTGGCCCGCAAGGAGCAGCCAGACCTCATCATCTGTGACATCATGATGCCTCAGCTAGACGGCTATGGGGTGCTGCACCTGCTGAGCAAAAGCCCTGAGACCTCCAGCATTCCGTTTGTGTTCCTCACCGCCAAGTCTGAGAAAGAAGATTTCAGGAAGGGCATGAAACTGGGGGCCGATGATTACCTGATCAAGCCCTTTGATGACCTGGAGCTGCTGGATGCCGTAGAAATGCGCCTCCGGAAGAACGAGATCCTCAAAGCCGAATTCCAGAAGAACGTGGAGGGGCTTGACAACTTTATACAGGAGGCCAAAGGCTATGAAGACCTTAATAAACTTATCAGTGACGAGCGCAGAATCACCGTCTATAAGAAAAAACACAACCTCTTTCTGGAGGGCAAGTACCCCAACGCGCTGTATTTCCTGAGCAAAGGCAAGGTAAAAACCTACAAGGTGAATGAAGACGGCCGCGAGTACATTACCAACCTCTACAAAGACGGCGATTTCATTGGCTATCTGGACCTGCTGGAAGAAAACGCGTACCGCGAATCGGCCATGGCCATGGAAGACGCGGAGGTCTACCTGATACCCAAAGAAGACTTCTTCACGCTCCTGCACCAGAACCGGGACGTAGCCAACAAGTTCATCAAGATTCTCTCAGACAACCTGGCAGACCGGGAAGACCGTCTCTTAAAGTTAGCCTACAACAGCGTGCGCAAACGCGTGGCCGAGGCGCTGCTGCTGGTAGAGAAGCAGTACAAGCAGGAGGGCGTTGCCGCAGACACCACTGAGATGTCTATCTCCCGTGATGATTTGGCCAGTATTGTAGGGGCCTCCAAAGAAACGGTGATCCGCACGCTGGCTGATTTCAAAGACGAGAAACTGATTGACACCCGCGGCAGCAAGATCTTTATCCTGAATTCGCAGAAGCTCGCAAAAATGAGAAATTAAGGTCTGGGGTTGTCCCTTTTGTGATAGAGATGTTTTTGGCTTGTTTTTCAGAAAACAGGCCGAAAACAGCTTTTTTACTTCTTTAGAGGAGTAGAAGCGGTCTAGCGTTTTTAATTCAGGTAATGGCACATGCGTGTGCTGGTGCCTTTAGTTTAAGTGAACCCCTGTTTCCGGGCTGTTTTTTGGAAAGTAGCCCCAAAACGTAGGCACACGCTCACGCCCCTTGCCAAGGTCCGTCACGGTCCATCACTAAAGAAAAGGAAACAGCTTCGTAGTTGAAGGCCTTCTCATGGACCTCCTGTTGGGCATATTCTGCAGACGTTTTTGACTCAGCCACTTGTTTTGTTTCAGCGTTGTTGGTGGTGCATGCGCAGTTGGTGGTAGATTTTTTCTGCTGATGTCAAAGGAATACATGGTCTGCGGTTCTTCTTAACAGTGAAAAGCCTGTCCTCCCCCTGGCTGAACCGCAATTGGAAGTGCCTCATAGGCTGCACTGTTCCTTTGCTGCTGGAATGCGTAGACCGCTGTTCCCTTGGCTGGGCTGTTGGATGCAGTGGTGTTGTTCTAGGAATGCGTGGTCTGCTGTTCCCTAGGCTGTGCCGCTTGCTGCAGTGCTGTTATTTTAGGAATGCGTGGTCTGCTGTTTCCCTGGCTGGGCTGTTTGCTCCGGAGCGAAATCCCATTGCTGTTTCATCTTTTCCGGTAAGCGCTCACGGCCGCGGGGCCCCGTCCTGGCGGTGAGCACTGCTGTTAAAACTAGGCCCTCCGGCCTTGCCGCCGGAGCGGCACCGTATTAACAGAGGCGCTCACCCCCAGGACTGGTTGCTGTTCCTCTCCTGTAAATGCTTGTGCTATTAGATCTGCCTCTGCAGGTAACTATTGCTAATCCGCTAGCCTGAGGCGAGCCCGTGCTGCGCACATCAGCCAGGGGCAGAAGTGCTAATTTAACAGAGGTGCCACTGGCAGAAGTGTTGATTGTTCATTGTTGTTTGTTTGCCGCTTTCTCTGGTTCAAGTTTCCAACTTGGACCTATGGTGGCGGAAGCTTTAAGCTTACATGGGGCGGCAGCCTCACACTACCTCTGCCCTCTATGGCTCCCTCTTCTGCCCCTCTATGGCGCGGAAGTTACTTCCGTGCCTACTAACTCCAGCTGATACTCCCGCGCTGGCACGGGTCCCCAGAATCGTGCCTACAGCTGACGGCCGGTCTCTGGCTGCCCTCGCGGCGCGGCAGCGAAACCAGGCATTGCTACTTCATCCATGCAGAATTGCCTAGGGGAAAAAGAAAGGACTCAGCACTCAGGACTCAAGACTCAGAACTCACTTCAATACTCCCCCTTTGAAGGGGGCGAAGGGGGAGGTTGACACAGGAGGACACGCATTGCTGAGGTACGGTCACCCGTCACTTGTCCTACGCATTGCAGATGTTCCCCTCCAAGGAGGGGTAGGGGTAGGTTCAAATGCGGCTGCCCCCACAGTACCAACTGCTCCAATGACCTGAAAGTGCGCGCAGAACTGCGCCAATATCAGTAATTCAACGTGATAATAGTTGTGCTACCGGGCTGTTTTAGGCCTGTTTTTCTGAAAACAGGCCTAAAACAGAAATCCCTCTGCCCTCAAATACTGATGAACCTCTTCCTGTAAAATGACGAGCATCATATTTAGGGGACTGGTTTCTGCTGAAATTTGCATTAGAAATTGACCCAGAAAATGCAGACTTCCTTCAAAGCCCTTACGCTCTCTTACAAGCAAGCCCCCATTGCCGTGCGGGAAGCCGTTTCTTTAAATGAGATTGGCTGCCGTAACCTGCTGGACAAAATCAAGGAATTTACCCTGGCGCAAGAGGTGCTGGTGCTTTCTACCTGTAACCGCACAGAGGTGTATTACGCTGCCTCAGAAGATTACTCGCAGGAGATCATCAAGTTGATAGCCATGGAAAAAGGCTTTATCTCAACCAGCGACGTGAAACCGTACTTTCTGCACATTGACCAGCCTGAGGCGGCGGTGCAGCATCTGTTTCAGGTGGCGCTGGGGCTGGAGTCACAGGTGGTGGGAGATATGCAGATCATGAACCAGGTGAAGAACGCCTACCAGTGGGCGGCAGATGCCGGATTGTCGGGTCCGTACCTGCACCGCCTGCTGCACACCATCTTCTTTACAAACAAACGGGTAGTAAATGAAACCGCTTTCAAAGACGGGGCGGCTTCTGTCTCTTATGCCACCGTTGAACTGGTAGAGGAGCTGACCCGGCATCTGGAGAACCCCAGAGTGCTGATGCTGGGGGTTGGGGAGATAGGCGCCAACGTGGCAGATAATTTCCAGAAATCTACCATCCAGAACCTGACCATTGCCAACCGTACGCACCACAAAGCGGTTGAACTGGCCAAGCAGTGCAACGCCCGCGCCATCTACTGGGAAAAAGTGTGGGAAGAGATGCGGCAGGCAGACGTGGTGATTTCCTCGGTACCGGGTGATTGCTTTTTTATCAGTGCTGAGCAGGTGGCACAGATGGGGGAGAAGGCACCCGCCTTTTTCTTAGACCTCTCTATGCCCCGCAGTGTTGATGGCAACCTCAATGAACTGGCAAACACCGCCGTGTACAACATTGACAACATCAAAAACCGCGCTACTGAAGCCCTGGAAAAGCGGTTGGCAGCCATTCCCGCGGCCAAAGCCATTATTGCCGATGAAATGGCCAATTTCCAAACCTGGACCCGTGAAATGCAGATGTCGCCGGCGTTGCAGCAGTTCAAGAACCGGCTGGAGGAGATCCGGCAGCGGGAAGTGGCCCGGTTTGTCAAACAGCTGGGAGACGGGGAGAAGGAACTGGTGGAGACCATCACCAAAAATATCCTGAACAAAATTGTAAAGATGCCGGCCCTGGAGCTAAAAGCCGCATGCCAGCGCGGAGAATCAGAAGCCATGCTGGAGGGGTTGAGCGCCCTGTTCCGGTTAGAGCAGGAGCCACAGCTGGCCTAACGGGGCCGCAAGAATGGGCAAACTTTTGGGGTGGTCTGCCCGGCTGGTTGAAGGAGGAGTTGTTCCTGAACTTCCTGGATAGGAACGCCCCCGGTACCAAGCTTTTCCATATTCCTGTTAATCGCCTTCCCTGGTTTGCTGAGAACGAACGTCTGATGAGCCCCAACACCTTGGGCTGGTTGCTCCTGCCTGCAGCCAATCTGATGAAAAATGGGCCAGTCTCACCCTTTACTTTCTCCTTCGTCTCTATTACCAATTCGTTTATCAGTTAGAACGCCGCTTCTGTGGCAACCTCCTTCAGCAAAGATTGGTTAAGTACATTTTACTTACATACTGGGCAGAATTGTGTTGCGTTAGTTGAACCCCTATAGGCACCGTTTTACAGGATAACTTCCGGGGTAGGGGAAATACCTGATGAAGCGGCTCCTGTACCGCTTATCATAGGTTACAAGGCGAATAAACTTACGGTGACAGCCTGCAAATGTGGTGCAACCGCCGCAGGAAAATAAAAGCTACCAATTGATTCTCAGCTGTTTTCGCGTTTGTTGAAAGAACAGGCCGAAAACAGGCTGGTAAAATTCTACTTTCGCTGACTAGTTAAACGGCTATGGGTACCAGTAATTAAGGGAAAAGTAGAATTATTGTCACGGTCACGGAATGTTTTCTACCGTGAGAATGTCTACTTTACAATTAAAATGAAATTGTGAAGGCTTTCTGCTGGGTAGGTGGTCTTGCCGGTAAGCTGCGGGTATGAGAAAACTTCTATTCCTTTTCTTTTGGTTGCCTCTGTTGGTGCTGGCGCAGACTACCCCGGTAGACAGTTTGAAATTTGCCCTTCGGCAGGCGGCCACAGATTCTGCGCGCGTAAAGATTCTCTGTGAGCTGAGTAAACAAGCCTCCCTCTCTGATGTACAACAGGCCATTGCCTATGCCCGGCAGGCAGAACAGGTAGCCACCCGTGCCCATGATGCCAGAGGCAGAGCCGCCGCTCTGAACCAACTGGGGGCGGGGCATGTGATCCTGGGCGAGAATGACAAGGCCTTTACTTATTATTTTGCGGCCCTCAAAGTGGCTGAACAGGCCGGCGATACCGCCAACATGATCACCACCTATAATATTCTTGGCGTGCTCAGCCAGAAGATCAAAGATGACAAACGGGCACTAGGCTATTATCACAAAGCCGAAGCCCTTGCCCTTCAAGTGCAGAACCTGCTGGCCTTGAGCAAAGTGTACAACAACCTGGGGAGCATGTACAGTGACCAGAAAGCGTTTGCGCAGGCGCTTCCCTACTATGAGAAATCTGCCCGGCTGCTGGAACAGTTCCCGGAGCGTAAAGTACTGGCGGTGGTTCTCCAGAATATTGGCAATACCCTTACGGCCTTACACCAACCCCAAAAAGCACTTCCTTTCTTGAACAGGGCCTTGGCAATTGACCAGGACCTGGGCAATAGAATGAATGAGACTGTTACGTTGGCCGCTCTGTCACAAGCCTACCAGGAACAGGGAGACCGTAACAAAGCATTGGCCTATGCCCGGCAAAGCTTTTCTGTGGCCCAGGAAACCAAGTCTGGCAAGAAAATAGTAGCCGCTGCCAAATTACTCCAGGATCTGTACGCGCTCCAGAAGAACTTTGAGCAGGCGTATAAGTACCAGACGGTGGCCCTGGAGCACATGGAGAAGCTTGACGCAGAGGCCCAGTCTAAAAACGCTTCCCAGATTATTGCCCGCTATGAGAGCGAGAAACATGAGCTGGAAGACCAGAAGCTCAAGGCTGAGAAAGAGCGCCAAGACCAATCTTTGCGTTACCAGAGAGGGGCACTGCTGGCGGGGGGGGTAATGCTGTCCTTAATGATGTTGTTGTTGTCAGTCTCTCTCTTTTTCAGGAGACGTTTGATCAAGGCTTATAAACAGCTGAAGGGCGTGCATGAGCAGGTCCAGAAACAGAACAGGGAGATACGCCAGCATCAGGAGGAAATCCTGCAGCAGTCAGCGGTTCTGCAGACCCAGAATGAGCTTCTGGCCAAAACCAGTAACTTTAAAAGCAAGATCTTCTCAATTGTTTCACATGATCTGCGCTCACCGTTTACCACCCTGAAAGGTATATTGGCGCTCACCCAGGTCCATAATATGTCTGCGGAGGAACTGCAGCGTATTCTTGAGCTTCTCGCCAAAGACGTAGACACCGTAGAAGACATGTTGAACAACTTGCTGGTTTGGTCTAAAAGCCAGTTAGAGGAAGCCGTGGTGCATGTACAGCCGCTGCCGCTGCCACAGGTGTTAGATGAGACCCTGGAAGTGGTACAGTATGCAGCTGCCCAAAAGCAGATAACGCTTCTCAACCTGGTCCCTGAAGAGACCGTGGTACTCGCTGATAGGGAGCGTATGGCTTTTGTGCTGAGGAACCTGCTCATGAATGCCATCAAGTTCTCATTTGAAGGCCGGGAAGTGCAGGTGAAGGCCCACGTGCAGGACCAACTGGTAACGGTGTCAGTTATTGATTTCGGGAAGGGGATAGCCGCCAAGCATTTGCACAAGCTGTTCTCAGAAGACCGCTTCACCACCTTGGGTACCTCCAATGAAGTAGGGACAGGGCTGGGGCTGATGCTCTGCAAAGAGCTGTTAGACGCCATGGGCGGAACAATCACTGTTACCAGCGAAGAAGGCAAAGGAAGCATCTTCTCCGTTACGTTACCCCAGGCCGAAGCAGTACCTGGTTGGTCAGCCAAAATGCGATCTCCAGAGTTACAGGCTTCCCATTAACACTGGGTAGAACAGCTTTTCCTTCCCTGCCGTGGAACTCCTGCGGGCGGGACCATGCGCTGTGGTGGTTTTGACCCATCCGCATGTGACGGCGGGTGCCTTCACATACTTTTTCACAGACGTAAGAAGCAGCTAGGCTCTCTGCCTCCAGCTGAAAGTGTCCTTTCTTTCCTCTTATAGGAGACCTCTTTTCTGTTTTGGGGCTGTTTTTGAAAAAACAGCCCCAAAACAGAAAAGCCCTCGCACCTGGAACAGAAGGTGCGAGGGCTTTAGAAGATATCTGAAAAGCTGAATCACCCAATGGTGACATTTTATCTGCCAACCTCCTTTTTTTAACCGGCCAGGCTCTTAAGACTACTTTCTTCGCATAACAGCAAATAAATAGTATAAGGGTGAAGACCACTTTTAGACGGTGATTTTTGACACCGTTAAACAGGCTCAACTACCGGTTCTTGTTCTCGTGACCGCCTGGTCAGTTAGAGCGGGCAAAATCTTGGTTATTCGCAAAAGGAGTAGGCGTTGGGGCGGTCGCCTTTTTTGCCAGTTGAGACTATCACGTGCTCCTGGGTTTTGCTGCCAGCCATCACATCATCTAAGAATTTCACCAGCACCTGCTGGTTTTTACCAAAGAGTTCGCCGCTATAGGCGTGGGTGCCGCCGCAGTAGGTGATGAGACGCGTGTTCCCATGCAGGTGCACCAGGTGCTGGTAAATAGAGAGTGAACCAAACAACATGAACCAGTTTGAGGAATTAGTGGGGCAGCTGTGGTGGGCGGCCGTCCCGTATGGCACCGTTGTGTCAGCACTTCCGTGGAAAAGCAACACCGGAATCTTGTTCTCAGGAGTAATAAGGTTCAGGTCCATGAGCGCCCCGGCCCCCGAGATAACGCCTTTGTAGCGGAAGTTGGCGGGCAGTGACACCTGCGGGTAAAGGTTCATGCGCTTGTAGTCCCAGAAGGCGGCGTGCAAGGCGGCCTCTGCCCCGGCGCTGCTGCCAGACACAAAGATAGCGGCCGGGTCAAGGTTATACTTTTCTGTGTTCTTCAGGAAGTAGGCCGTAGCTAACCACAGACCATTGGCCGCGTGCTGAAAGGCCTTGATCTTCTCGGCCAGCTGTCCGTTACAGCCAAAGTTTTTATTTTTAGCAAACAGCGTGTAGGTGATAGTGGCGGCGGCGTAACCTTTATCAGCCAGATAGGAGCAGAACCCGTGCCCGCTCTTGCGGTCTCCGCCCGAAAAGCCGCCGCCGTGCTCAAACAACACCAACGGCAGCTTCCCGTTGCCGGGCTTGGCGGGCAGAAACAAATCCAGCTCCAATTTCAGGGTGTCGTTCTGGAAGTAGGTGAGCGTGGTGAATTTTTGGGATTGGGCGAAAGATGCCAGGTGACATAGGAGAAACGCGAGCAGCAGAAGTGCTTTTTTCATGGGTGTTGCAATGGGTTACGTAAGTGAAAAATAATCTGCCGCTATGGCCACAGACCGGGTAAGATAGGAAAAATCCTTTTATCTGGTTTTGATTTGGCACTACTGCCTGTGGTCTACCTTTCTGTGGGCTGGTAGAAAAGGCGAGAGCTTGGGAGAGGTGTGGGTGGTTTTTTCTATTGTGAACGGCAGTTCATGGTCAGCTGGAATGCGTAGTTGACTGTTCCCTTAACTATTCCCTTGGGTATTCCCTTGGCTGTTTCCATTGGCTGTTCCGTTTGCTCCGGTACTAAATCCCATTGCTATTGCATTGCCTCTGCTAAGCGCTCACGGCCGCGGGGCCCCGTCCTGCCGGTTCGCACTGCTGTTAAAACTACGCCTTCGGCACCGTAGTCACAGAGGCGCTCACCGCCAGGACTGGTTGCTGTTCCTCTCCTGATCAGCCTTATTTTCTCTCTCTACCTCTGTAGGTAACCACTGCTGATCCGCTAGCCTGTGGTGAGCCCTTGCTGCGCACATCAGCCAGGGGCAAAAGTGTTTCAGGAGGAGAAGCAAAGGCAGAAATGAGAAGCAAAAGCAGAAGTGATAAATCAAGGCACTGGTTCAAGCTGGTGACCTGGTCCCTCCCTTACGGAGGTTACGGAATGCCACGGCCGCGGTCTCACCTCTCTTCTGCCCTCTGTGGCGCAGAAGTTTGTTCCGGGTCTTGCTGTTTTCCTGTTGGGAGTAAACGACGGAGCTGTAGGCCAACCCAGAGGTATAGATGAGATGGACTGCGGTATATAAAGGACGGGGTACTTGCGGCTATTACGGTAATTGCTTGATAACTACTGAATTTGCTGCTGTGCCGGAATCATACTGCACCAGCGGTGTTCACTGGGAAAGCATTTGTAGTCATTGTGTTATGAAGAAAAAAATACCGCTGAACGCAGTCCTCCAGACCATAGAAAATGCAGATTTAGCCGCGTGCACAGATGCCGTGGAATTCATCAACAGCTGGACTTTTACCAGTACACGCAAGAAGAACTCAAGTGCATTAGTGACACGTTGAGCACTAGGCTGAGCCTTTTGCTACGGCTGGAGATCAGGACTGTCCTTCCCGCCTAACGGTTCAGTCTATGATTTGCTCTGCCTGATTTTTCAAAAACAGGCCAGAAACGCAAATAGGAGAAACTGTCCGGGCAAAACTTGCGGCGGCAGGAACAAAGGTGGTAGGGCCTCGTACAGAAGAGGGAAAGAAAGAGCTGGCAGTCCCCGTGACGGCCTTTGTTGTACCTTAACTGCAAGAATTCATGAACAACTGGCAACCAATTTCCAGACCCCTGCACGGCATAGCCGATGTAGCGTATATCCCTGCCGTAGCCTCTGCCCCGGAGACCGTAGGCTTCACCGAGGAAGAAACCGCCACCACCCTCTGCCGGGCCATTAGCGGCGGTACGTTGGTGTCTGCCCTGGTGACCCGCGCCGAATGGGGTGCGGTGAAGGTGATGCCGTACAAGGCACACCTGGCCATTGACTTCGCCACCAGCCTGTTCTCCCTGGCAGCGCCGTGGCTGTTCGGGTTCGCTAAAAATGAGAAGGCGCGCAATACATTTTTGGCCATGGGCCTGACCGGACTGGTGGTGGGCGCGCTGTCCCGCCCAGAGGAGATGGATCCCGACAAAGTACAGAAACTGCAGCGCAGAGCCAATAACCTGCCAGCATTGTAAACAGCCGTACCTCTGCGTTGGCAGAAGTGAGGGAACTCCTGTTTTCGGCCTGTTTTACAGAAAACAGACCGAAAACAGGAGTTTCTGTTTCGGCTGAAAGCCAGGGGGAAAAGTTGGTGCAGGCCCGGTGAAAAGGGGGGAGCAGGAACAAGTGTGCAATAGGAGCCGTAAGAACCTTAGAAACCTACTAATTCAGTGTATGACTGCTTCAACCTTTTCAAGATTCACCCGCTTTACCCTGTTCCTTGTTTTTCCATTCATGATGAGTTGCTCTGTGTTTTCCGGCAGCGGCTATTCCAGTGACCCCATTGTGGCGGCGCAGCAGCGCAAAATAGATGAACTGGAGAAGGAGGTGGACCAGGCCGAGCGGGCGGTAGACGAGGCTGAGCAGCGGGAGAAGGCTGCCAAAAGCAGGTTGCGCGCCGCCAAAGATGAACTGAAAGTCATTCAGACCGAAGCCAAAAAACGCAACGGGTAAGCCGCAAAGCAATTGTAAAGACCTGTTCTCTGAGGGGAATACCCTGTTGACCATCGCACCCTATGGCTACCAACTGGAAGTACACCTGGAAACTCACCAAACTCACCTTCAAGGAATTCACAGATGACCGGCCGCTAGACTACGCGGCCATCATTGGCTTCTACACCATTTTCTCGTTGCCGGCTGTGCTCATCATCATGATCAGGATTGCCGGCTCAGTGTTTGGGCAAGATGCGGTGAAGGGGCAGGTAGTGCAGCAGATCAGCGGTCTGGTGGGGCGTGACAGTGCAGAGCAGATCCAGAACATCATCCAGAACGCCAGTCTTTCCCCGGCCAGTACGGTGGGCACCATTGTGGGCGTCTGCACCATGATCTTTACCGCCACCACCGTCTTTGTGGCCATACAGGATGCCCTGAACGCCATGTGGGAGGTGAAGGCCAAACCGGAGAAGGCCTGGCTTAACCTCATTGTGAGCCGGGTGCTGTCGCTGGCCATGGTGGTGAGTATGGGCTTTCTGCTGCTGGTGTCCCTCTCGGTAGAGATTATTCTGGGGGTGATCAATGACTTTCTGCGGGAGCAGCTGTCGGGCGGGGCGGTGTACCTGATCAATGCGGGCAATCTGGTGGTTTCAGTGTTGATCAGCATTCTCATCTTCGCCGCCATTTTCAAAGTGCTGCCAGATGCCAAGATCAGGTGGAAGAATGTATGGGTGGGGGCCACCGTCACGGCCATTCTCTTTGTGGCGGGCAAGTTTTTGCTCAACATCTACCTGCAGCATGAACCGCTGGCCGATACGTACGGTGCGGCCGGCTCTGTGGTGCTCCTGCTGGTGTGGGTGTACTATGCCTCAGTGGTATTCCTGTTGGGCGCCGAGTTCACCCAGGTTTACTCGCGGGAGCATGACCAGGGTGTCAAGGCCTCTGACCACGCCGTAAAGGTGGAGCAGCATGAGGTGGAGAAGGAGGAGTAATATGAAAGCGTTTTTGGCCTGTTTTCTGAAAAACACCAAAAACGGGTTTCAAAACCAACTTTCAATAACCCACTGCCCGCGAGCGGGTAAAACAGGGTGGGACCAACCAGACACGTATGGCAAACTACGCACGCATCAAGAGTACAGGCAAACCCAAGGTGGTGGTGATTGGCGGCGGCTTTGGAGGGCTGGAGCTGGTGAAAGCGCTCAGCACCGCCCAGGTGCAGGTGATCCTGATTGACAAGCAGAACTACCACACGTTTCAGCCGCTCATGTACCAGGTGGCCACTTCAGGCGTGGAGGCAGATTCTATCATTCACCCGTTCCGGAAGGTGTTTGAGAAGCAGGAGAATTTCTTTTTCCGGCTGGCCGAAGTGGAGCGCGTGGACACGGAGCAGCAGTTGGTGGAGACCAGCATTGGGCTGGTGCGGTATGATTATCTGGTCATTGCCACGGGTGCCACCACCAATTATTTTGGCGATGCGCAGATGGAGCAGAACGCCATCTCCATGAAAAGTGTGACAGATGCCATTACCCTGCGCAACACCATTCTCTGCAACTTTGAGAACGCCCTGCAGCTAGATGACCCTGCCCAGCTCAACAGCCTCATGGACTACGTGATTGTGGGCGGCGGACCTACGGGCGTGGAATTGGCGGGGGCGCTAAGTGAGCTTAAGTTGCACGTTTTCCCTAAAGATTACCCGGAGCTGGACTTCCAGAGCATGGACATCCACCTGATCCAGAGTGGGGGTGAATTGCTCAAAGGTATGTCGCCGGAGGCGTCACAGAAGTCACTGGAGTTTCTGGAGAAGATGGGCGTGCAGGTGCTGTTGAACCGGCGGGTGAAAAGCTATGACGGCCACACCGTGACCCTTACTTCCGGCGAAACCCTTACCACCCGCAACCTCATCTGGGCCGCCGGCGTGACGGGGAACCCGGTCAACGGCCTCAAGCCCGAAAGCCTCCTGCGCGGCAACCGCCTGCAGGTAGATGAGTACAACCGCGTGGCGGGCTATGACAACGTCTTCGCCATTGGCGATATTGCCGCCATGGTCACCCCAGAGTATCCGCATGGCCACCCCATGCTGGCGCAGCCTGCTATGCAGCAGGGGAAGCTGCTGGGGAAAAACCTGCCGCGCTTAATGGCGGGGCAGCCGCTGGAGCCGTTCCAATACCATGACCAGGGCACCATGGCCACCATTGGCCGCAACAAAGCCGTAGCAGATCTGAAACTGCTTGGCAAGGAGATCAAGACCCAAGGCTTTCTGGCGTGGCTCATCTGGATGTTCATTCACCTTATCTCTCTTGTGGGCTTCAGAAACCGGTTGATGGTCATGAGTAACTGGTTCTGGAACTACTTCACCTATGACTCGGGCAACCGCCTGATTATTGGGAACAAGCAGGAGAATATTCCCATCAAGGAAACCATCACGCACAAGACGGTGCTGTGACGTTAGCTTCGGTTTTTGGCCTGATTTCAGAAAAACAGGCAAAAACAGAAGTTGTCTGCTTTAGGCTTGGTGGCTGCTGAAATATTCCAGTGCGGCTGTGTTGCCTTGCTGGTGCGCCAGATCTAACGCGGTAAGGCCCCGCGCATCTCTGATGGTGGTGTCAGCGCCTTTGTCCAGCAGCAGTTTCACCAGGTTGTTTCGGCCAAATAGGGTGGCGAACATCAGGGCGGTGCCGCCGTTGCCGTTCTGCAGGTTCAAATCAGCCCCGTTGGCAATAAGCAGTTCCGCCACCTCAGGATACCCTTTGAATGACACCCCCATGAGCGCCGTATTGCCCCCGAAGTCTTGGGTATTCACATTGGCCTGCGCTTCTATGAGCGTCTTCGCCGTTTCCAGATGGCCTTCATAGCAGGCCAGGATCAGGGGGGTGAACCCGCGGCCATCAGTGATGTTGAGGTCAATGCCTTCTGAGATCAGCTGCTGGATATAGGCGGTGTCGCCTTTGCGGGCGGCGTCAAAAAGCAGGTCTTCTTTTCTGGTGGAGGTAAAGGGAGCGTCTTGCATAAGTTTACATCTGGTTTAGATTAAGATACGGAAGTTGCCTGTGAAAAGCTATGGTGACTTGGGAACATGCAATTTTTGAAAAGGTTTGGAAGTGGTAGTTCTTGACTGAATAAGCTAAGGATACTCTTACTTTTGTATACATAGTCTGCTGTTCCCATGACTATGCCACCTGCTGCAATGCGTGGTTAGCTGTTCCCTTGGCTGTACCGCTGTTGACTCTGCCGCACTGGCTGTATTGTTTCATCTTTTCCGCAAAGCGCTCACGGCCGCGGGGCCCCGTCCTGGCGGTGAGCACTGCTGTTAAAACTAGGCCCTCCGGCCTTGCCGCCGGAGCGGCACCGTATTAACAGAGGCGCTCACCGTCAAGACTGGTTTCTGTTCCTCTCCTGATCAGCTTTACTTGCTCAATCTGCCTCTAGGTAACTGTTGCAGATCCGCTAGCCTGAGACGAGCCCGTGCTGCGCACATCAGTCATGGCAGGTGCACCTTCAGTAAGAGGAGTTGCGTTTCTGGCCTGTTTCCCGGGAAATAGGCCAGAAACGCAATGGCGATTTTCTGTCCTCTATGACGCGGAAGTTACTTCCGTGCCTTCTAACGCTAGCAGATACTCCCCCTTTGAAGGGGGCGAAGGGGGATGTTGACACAGGAGAGCCCGCATTGCTGATCAATTCCCTTGGTGTTACATATCGTTGAGCCCTGCCCAGCATTGCGCTCTTCCGGATTTGCAATCCGGAAGCTGGTACACGGGGATTTGCAATCCCCGCGGCGGCACGTTTGATCTGCAGGCGCCGCAGATTGCAAATCTGCAGGTACTGTGTCCGGGATGGCAAATCCCGGACAGCCGAGGGACACGCATACCAGATCACTCCCCTCCTGGGAGGGGGCATGGCGACTGCCCCAACAGTACCGCCTGCTCAATTGATCTCTTGGTGTCTTCCAAACCTGCGAACGGGTGCGCCATTTCCGTTTTCGGCCTGATTTACAGAAAGTAGCCCAAAAACGCATCTTTAGTCCATAAACCGGACCGTCACCTGAATATTCGTATTTCGGCCTTGGTCGTCAAGGCAGGAGATTTTGAGTTTGCCGGCTTGTGGGGGTTCAAAGAAAACTGGTTGGTTGGACGGCGCGCTTTGCAGGAACTGATCATTGATATACCAGTAGACTTTTTTGACCTCGTTGTGAGCGTTGCACTGCAGCATGAGTTTCTGGTGGTCAGATGCTTCCAGGAGATATTCCATATTCGCCGTGGGCGAGGAGATGATGGGCGCGTATTCCTGAAAAATACGGCTGCAGCCCGGGTTGTGCGGCGGGAGCGAGACGTACGGCAGGTGCTGATTGACAAAAAACGTGAGCATCTCAGGGGCGTGGTTGGGGTACCATTGGTGGTGGTAGCCGGTTTCCGGAAGGCAGCTGGTGCAGTAGGCGTATTTCCCGTCAAGAGATACGGCCACTTTTTTGAGATGGGTGCACTTGGCCATGGAAGATACGCTGGGGATGTAGGTATCCATGATCTGGTCTTGGCAGAAGCTGTTGGCCAGCAAGCCGGTGACAGCGCAGACATCGCGGTAGGAAATCCCGTTGGGCGCTCTGAACCAACTTTCAGGGCTGTTGTAGTCAATGGTGTTGAAGATGTCAAAGAGCAACGGGGTGGCGGTGTCGGTGCCGTTGAGTTCGGGAACACCCTGGCCGGAAAAATTGCCCACCCACACGCCCACGGTGTATTTCTTGTTGTAGCCAATGCTCCACGCATCTTTCCGGCCGTAAGAGGTGCCGGTTTTCCAGGCAATCTTGGGCAGGTGGGCACTGTTCTGGGAGTTGTGGGGCAGGTCAGGGCGCTGCAGTTGGGTCAGAATCTCATTGAGCATATACGTGGCGGCCGGTGACAACAGCGGGGTGCTGAGCGTGTCTTTCTGCCCCTGCAGCCACCGCAGGGAGGCGTAGGTGCCCTGGTTGGCGAAGGAAGAATATAGTGCCGTCAGTTCCTCTAATTTCACCCCGCAGCCCCCTAAGATCAACGACAAACCCAGGCTACCGCCGTGCTTTTTCATCTGGGAGAATTCTGCCTGCTTCAGTTTCTGCACAAACGCCTGCACACCCACCTGGTCCAGCAGCTTTACTGCCGGTATATTCAAGGAAGTGGCCAGGGCGCGTTCAATAGTAATGTAGCCGTTGTAGTCACCGTAGTAGTTTTCGGGGCGGTAGCCAGCGTAGTCAATGGGCACATCGGTGATGATGGTTTTAGGGGTGATAAGGCCGCGGTCAAAGGCGGTGGCGTACAGGAACGGCTTTAACGTACTGCCGGGTGAACGAATCGCCTTCACCCCGTCCACCTGACCGCCGTGCAGCCCGTCGTTAAAGTCGGCGGAGCCGAGGTAAGCTTCTACGGCTTTGGTTTGGTTGTTCACCACCAGCACCGCCGCATTGTGAATGTTGTAGCCTTTGAGCCGCTGCAGGTAATTGTAGGCCAGTTGCTGCACCTTGTCCTGCACCTGCCGGTTCAGCGTGGATTTGATGATGGGTTGCTGCGGGTACTGGCGGTGCAGGCGGTACGCATAATGCGGCGCAATCTTGGGGGCTTCCAGCCTGAATGCCTCCAGGGGTTCCTGCCGCGCGTCTTCTATGGCCTCTTTGGGGAAGGCTTTTTCTTTTAGGTAATACGCCATCCACTTGTCCCTGAAGGCTACAATGCGCTCGTTCTGCCTGCCAATCCGGAGGCTGGAGGGCTTGTTGGGAATGACGGTGAGGGTGACCGCCTGCGCCAGGCTCAGCTGCTGGGGCGACTGCTGGAAATACAGCACAGAGGCCGCCTTCACGCCTTCAATGTTCCCGCCGTAAGGCACCAGGTTCAGGTACAGCAGCAGGATTTCGTCTTTGGAATAAGTTAGCTCCAGCTGGATTGCCCGGAACATTTCCACCAACTTGTTGGCGTAGGTGCGCTCTTTGGGGTACAGGAGCCGCGCCACCTGCATGGTAATGGTAGAGGCGCCAGAGGTGGTTCTGCCGTGGGTGAGGTTGTTAAGGAACGCCCTGGTCAGAGCCACAGGATTCACGCCGAAATGGTAATAGAAATATTTATCCTCCTTTAGGAGAATGGCCTTTTTCAAGGTAGGGCTTACCTCCCCGGGCTCCAGCTGCATGCGCCATTTGTCGTCTGGGCTGAGGAACGCATTGAGCACACTTCCGTCTGCCGCGGTGATGACGGGAGAGTAGGCAATAGAAATCTTGAGGGGGAAAAGCAGGTTCAGGAGTGAATAAAGGCAGAAGGTCACCACTACCGTTGCCACTGCGGCGCGCAGCCACCTTCTGCCTCTGTTGCTGAGAGGAAGTTTGGGGGAGCGCGTAAATGCTTGCAGCAAGGGCATGGGGAAGCGGTTTTACAAAAATACAGAAACTGTTTTTCCGTTTTCGCTGTTTTTGTGAAAACAGGCCGAAAACAGGAAGTTTGGTTCTCCTTCTGGTTTGCCGGCAGATAGTCTCCTGTTGAAGCGGGGGAAATGGTGCTGGTTCCAAAGGAGGCCGCGTATCAGAAAATCACAGACAGAGACCATGCACCGCTTTGTCTTTCATGCTGGCATGTTCATTCCCCTCCTGGGAGAGGTAGGTTCTTTTCTAGTTACCGCAATACCGCCTGCTCAAATGACCTCGCAGGGTCTTCCAGACCTGCGAGTGTCTGCGCCAATTGCTGTTCCACCACTACCTGCTTCTTCCAAAATATTCTGTTTCCGGGCTGTTTTCAGAAAAACACGAAACAGAAAAGCTAAAACCTAAAAAATCACTACCGCACTCTTACTACACCGGCACCGTGGTAGGAGTGGTACTCGGCGTTGTACATGGCGTCTGCGGCAATGGGGCCAGCTGGAAATCACCTTTGGAGACGGCACGAACCTGGTAGAAGAAGTGCTGGGCCTGTGGGCGGGCGGTGGTGTAGAGGTTAATGCGGTCATCGCGGATGTCAGTGTGCTCAGGGGTGGCGGGGCGCAGGTCTTCTATCCACTGGAACTCGCGGGAGGTCATGAGGCGCGGGTTCTCAATCTCGAATCCGGCCGGCAACAGATCGGTAATGGCCACGTTGGGAGCGGTTCTGCCGTCCAGTGACTGCAGGGTGACGCGCACCACCACCAGGTCGTTCTGCCGGAAGGTGCGGTTGGCGACTTCCTGGCCGTTGCGGTCATAGAAGGTTTTACGCACCTGCAGCAGGTGGTCTTCCTGTTTGTATGCCCCGCTCTGGCTGATGCCTTCCAGTTCCCAGAAGTAATAGAGGGTGCCTTGTCCGGTGCTTTTGAGGGTGACGGGACCTTTGTTGAGCTGGTTGGTGAGCACCAGGTCTTTGCCGTTGAACGTGCCCACTGCTTTGCCTTTTTGCAGCACTTGGGCAGTGATTTTGCCGTTGCTCCGTTTGGCCATCTTGCCTAGTGCCAGCAACGCAAAGGCTCTCTCCTGGGTGTTGTACCACCGGCTCGTTTTCAGTTCCTGTGACAGGTGCCGCGCCAGCGTACCCACCTGCACATGGTCTGGGTCTGCTTCTAAGAGGCTGTTCAGGGAAATGGCCAGGTCCCGGAGCGGCGAGTAGAAACTGCCGTCCAGGGCTCGCAGGGAGGTTTCGCCGGTGAAGGAGCGGGGCAGGATCTGGCTGAAGCTCTGGCGGCCCCCGTTGAGGGCGTAGGTGCTGGCCAGCAGGTACCGCGAATCCAGTGACATCTGCTCCGGTTTGGTTTTATAGAAGTTCATGGTGGCCCAATCGGGCTTGCCCGCCAGGCTGAGCACGTAGAGGGAATATATGGTCTGGTGGGCGGCTATGTACTTGGTCTGCAATTGGCGGGCAGCGTTATAGTAGCGGTACGGCTCAGTGGCCTTGCTTTTCACCATGCGCTGCAGGTATCTATATGCCTTGTTCAGCACCTCCTGGTTGACGCGGTAGCCGGCTTTCTGGGCTTCCTGCAGGAAGTGGGTGGCATAGGCGCTGCTCCACCAGTCAGTATCTGAGCCGCCGGGCCAGTAGGCAAACCCGCCGTCATACTGCTGCATCAGCTCAATTTTGGTGATGGCTTCCTGTACCAGAAAAGTAGGGTTGTACGTGCGGCTTTTCTTGTCCTGGTTCAGGGATTTGGCCAGATCTGCGTAATACAGCAGCGGGAATGCGGTAGAGGTGGTTTGCTCCAGGCAGCCGTGCGGGTACCGCAGCAGGTAGGTAATATCCTCTGTGAACTGCACCAGCGGCGACGTGCTCACCACCAGCTTAGAACTCACGGAAGAGGGGATGAAATCATGTGCCGGTTTTATATCCGCCGCGGCGGAATTCTTAAGCGCGCCCGCCTGCGTGACCTGCGCCAGCGGGGCGGCCGGACGTACGGTAATGTCAGTGGTGTGGCTGAACTGTTCACCCAGCGCCTTTACCACCACCTTTACCTGTGCCTGCCCAATGGCCGGGGTGGCCACCAGTTTGTACATTATCTGACTTTCTGCACTGGCATTGGCACTGGCGGCTCTTACCGCAGTACCCACCACGCGCAATGGACCTGTAACAGTAAGGGTGCTGGTGTAGGCGGTGTTCTTAGCGGTGGTGTTGCTCACGGTAACGGGCACCAGCAACGTGTCTTTGGGGCTCAGAAACCTGGGCAGGGCGGTGCTGATCACCACAGGGTCTGCCACGCGCATCATCTTGTCACTGGAGCCGAAGGCGCTGCCTTTGTAGGCCACGGCCATGATGCGTACCGCCCCTGAAAACTCAGGGATCTTCACGCCCACCGTGGCTTCTCCGTTGCTGTTGGTTTTGAGTTGGCCGCTCCACAGAGACACCAGTTTTACCCGTTTAGAAGTGAGCGGATTAATGCGTTTCTCCAGATCATAGCCGTCGCCGCCCACGCTGGAGCGGGCTCCGCTAAGCTCTGGGAACAGGTACGGGTACAGGTCAAAGGCATTCACCTCCAGCGCCCGCTTCTGATAGAAGAAGGCGTGCGGGTCAGGGGTCTGGTAGTCTTTCAGCTGCAGTATGCCTTCATCTACCACCGCCAGTGTGACCTGTGCGTTAGGCGCGGTTTTGATTTTTACCTGCTGCACCCGCTTTGACCTTGACGCGTCTGGGGCGGTAATGGCCACCTGCAGTTGGGTCTGCTTTTTAGTGACTGTTAATGGTTTAAAGCCGCGGGCAATGGTGAGGGGCATCTGGTTGTCTTTCACCTGCCGCAAGGCCACCGCCGAGATGTAGACCGTGGGCAGGTGTTCATCTTTGATAGGGAGTTTGAGCGAAGCCGCTTTCTTATCGGTTTTGAGGTAGTGGTAGCTCAGAACTTTGTTTTGTTCTACCGTGACCAGAATTTTGCCTGCAAAAGGTGATTTGAACAGGATTTTGGCATCTTCGCCTACCTCATAACTTTCCTTGTCTAAGGCAATGTCTACTTCCCCTTCTGTGTTCACTTCAAACGAGGTGCTCTCTGTGTCGCCCCAGCCGTAGGCGTAGAACTCCTGCGCCACATAATTGTACGCGCCGGGGCGCATAATGCGCAGCTCGTATTCGCCGGAGGTGCTGGGGGTGAAGTTTACCGCAACCCCACTGGCAGGCAACTCCATAGTACGGTTCATGACCACGTTCACCTTGCGCTGCGATTTGTAGTTGTAGTCTTCACTGTAGCGCTCAATCACAGATTCATAGGTGTACCGCACCAGTTGCACCTGCACCGTTGTAGAAACCGGTGTACCCTTCCGGTCAAGGGCAATGAGGGGGATGTTGAGCGGCTGCTTTGTGCTCACGTAGGTGTCAAACTTTTTAATGCCGTAGAACGCCCGCTGGGTGCACACGTTGAATTTACTCAGGCGGTTTACTGGTCTGCCGGTCTCGTCAAACACGGTGGTGAAGAGGGAGCCGTCCAGAAGCCCCACGTCCTGATGATCTGTCAGTTCAAAGGCTTCCTGCCCGTTGCCCTGTTCATCTGTCACGCCCTGGCGCACGCTATTCTGGATGTCAATGCTTCTGGCTGCCTGAATCTCGAAATTGTAATCTGGGTACCTTGGGGCGTCAAACGGTTTCTTCTTCAGGCTTAGCTGAATTTCATAATTTCGGCCGGCGGCCGGTGGGCCGAACAGGTTTTGTGCTCTGAGGGTGGCGGTTAGGTTCTCCCCGGAGACATACTCTGCCTTGTTTGGGGCAGCCGTGACCTTGAGGCGGTCTGGCATAAATTCCTCCACCCCAATTTTGCGGGAGTTCAGCAGCACCTCATTCCCTGAATATACCTCCAGGGTATAGGTGCCGGTGACGGCAGCGGGCGGGAGCGTGAAGAACGTTTCATGGGCGCCCTCCTGGTTGAGGGTGCCGCGGTGGTTTCGGTACTCTTTGCCGTTGGGCAGGAGCAGTTTGATTTTGATGGGCAACCCCGCCACCATTTTCCAGTCTGGGGTGCGCACCACGGTGTTCACGTAAACGGTGTCACTGGGGCGGTAGAGGTCACGGTCACCGTAGATGAAGGCGTCATAGGTGGCTTGGGCCATACGCTTACCGCCCACATCAAAGCGGGAGGTATTGACCTGGGTCTGGGTGTAGGGCAGGTAATTAAAGTCGTTTCCGGCGCGGGCGGTGATGAGCCCCATCTTAAAGTCTGGGGCGGTTTTCTGCATATTGGGGAACCGCGCCACCCCGTCTTTGTCTGTGGTGGCCTTGTGAATGACCTGGTTGTTGGTACTGATGAAGCTGATCTCCACGTCTGGCATCACTTGCGCGTTGCGGATGGAGTTGGCAAATACCACCACTTCGTCTTTTCCCTGCTTGGCTATGAGCCCAATGTCTGAAACTGAAATGATCTTTGAGTCTTTGAGCCAGTTGTTGTCTGTGCTGGTCACATTGATGACGTAGAGGCCTTTGAACTGGCTGTCAAAGTCCAGGTCATGCAGGTTGAGGTTCAGGAGGCGGGCATTGCCTTGTTTCAGCAGGCTGGCGGTCTCGTACTCGCGCTCAAAGATGGTCTTGCCTTGATCCTCATTCACTTGGTAAGAGTTGCTCTCAAAGTATTCATCAGTCTCCTCCTCATAGTAGCCGTCATACATTTTGCCTTCCTGCAGGTACCGCTGAATGTTGCTTTCAAACACCTTGCTGATGGTCACTTTTATGCGCGGCACCTGCTCAATGTTCAAGGCAATATTACGAGAGCCCTGGCTGCTGAGGTAGATGCTTTTCTTGTTGACAAACGCTATGGTGGGTTTAACGTCTTTGAAAGAGACAGGATGCTGGTACAGTTGGCCCAGAGGTTTGCCCACCACACCCGTCAGGTCACCAGAGACGGCCAGCGTGTAGTTCTGCCCATGGGAGAAATTCCCTTTCAGGACCAGCCCATGGTCCAGCCGTTCTACTGTGAACTCAGCATACGGCGAGAGGGAAACGTATTTTTCCACCTCAGGATTAGTAACAGGCTGGGTGGTAAAGATGTAAACACGGTCCTGGCCTTCTTCCTGGGCGGTGGTGACCTCTGTGATCTGCATCTGCTGCCTACTGGGCAGGGTGACAGTTTCCTGAATTGTTGCGGGCGTCTGGTAGGTGCTGCCTGGCGTGGTCAGGCCCTGTGCAATCTGCAGCTGTACCGGCATGGGGCCCTGGTAAGACGGGTTTATGTTCTTCAGTTTCACCACCACCTTGTCTGTGTTGCCGGTAACCAGTTCAAGGGGCTGCTCAGCATTGTTCTGCAGCACCTGCAGCCGGTCCCGCAGGTCATTGTACTTGACGGGGTAGTTGAAGTCCAGGAGCAGGTTAGCCTCCAGTTGGCTGGGGTTGTTCTCGTTCTGGGTCAGTACGCACTGGTTTTGGTGAGCGTGAGGTAGGGGGTGTGAAACCGGAAGTCCTGCCCGGCCGGAATTTTCAGTTTTTCCTGGGTGTGGCTGACCAGGTGGCCGGTCAGCTCAGCCCGGTACTCAGTGGAAGGGGCAAAGGCTCTGGTGGGGGAAAAGGTCAACTCATTAGGGGCCGTCCATTTAAATTTGCCAGCCACGGCCGGGGTGAAGGTGAGGTAGGGAATGGTGTCCCACCGGTTGAGCAGGGAGTCTGCCGCCAGGTCCTTGTCAAAGGTGAAGACCAGATTCTGCTCCTGCGCAATTTCCTGCTCAAAATTTTTCCGCTCCAGCCGCAGCTCATCGCTCTTACCGGAACAGCCCGTAAAGAAAAAAGCCAAAAGAAGGACCAGAACCGGTAGGAGGTACTGCAAAGGGGCGGTGGTTTTTTGGGTCATATGCTGGCGGAAGGAGAATGAATCTGGCCTCTAAACTTAATAATTCTTCAATTCAGTATAGAAAACTGGGGATAAATTATTTAGCAAGCGGGAAATAGCGTTTCAGCCAGTCTTAGTGCCTGCGCCCGGAATGGGACGTGCGAAGGGGTAGCTGGCAAAATAATTTTCTGTTTCCGGCCTGTTTTGGCCAAAACAGGCGGAAACAGCCTGAATTCTTTTTCTGGGTTTGGACTCACCTTTGCTCAACAAATGCGTGAAATCAATAACAAGTAATTCTGGGCGGTAATAAAGTTTGGACTCACCTTTGCTCAACAAATGCTACGGGTGTTTCAGCTGGCTTAGGTAAGACACTATACAGTAAACCTGGGGCGCAAGAAGGGGAAGAAATGAAACTCTCTAAATGGTTTCTGAGTCAGGAAGACAGGTTGCTGAGGCCGTGGAAGTCCAGCCCAGGTTCTCTTTGGTGGTAACAGAGAACTTAAAATGCCACCTGTACCCGTGCCTTAATCTCACTTTAAGCCATTACCTTTACTTTTTTAAGTTGCAGAACAGTGTTAGGTAAAGGGAGTTATTACGGTCTTTCATCAAGGCTTCAGGTGGTTTTGATGCCTGGTTTAGTAAGGCTACTTTAGTTTGCCTGCAGTTCCCCGTGATATTTTCCGGTGGAAAGGAATAGGATCATTTTCTTTTGTAGCTGATAGTAATACTTTCTGTACCGCTGTTGCCAGATAGCTGGCAGACTAATTTGTATAAATTTTATCAAGTATGATCATTCGTTCAAAAGCCCCGCTGCGGCTGGGGTTGGCGGGAGGAGGCACTGATGTAAGCCCTTACAGCGATCAATTTGGCGGAGCAATCCTAAACGCCACCATCAATAAGTTCGCGTACGCCACCCTGATTCCGCTGCAGGAGCCGCAGGTGGTGCTGAAGTGCTATGACATTGACCAGCACCATGTGTATGAGAACGTCAACTATTTTGACCTGGGCACAGACACGCTTCGGCTGATCAAGGGAATCCACAACCGCATCAAGAGGGAGTTCAAGATAGAGCTGCCGCTGTACTACCAGCTGGAGACCTACGTAGACGCCCCCCCCGGGTCGGGCCTGGGCTCGTCCTCCACGCTGGTGGTGGCCATTGTGGCGGCCTTCGCCGAGTGGCTGGGGCTGCCCCTGGGCGAATATGACATCGCGCAGCTGGCGTACAGCATTGAGCGCGAGGACCTGGGCCTGTCTGGCGGAAAGCAGGATCAGTACGCGGCCACGTTTGGCGGCTTCAACTTTATGGAGTTCCACACAGACCGCGTGGTGGTCAACCCCTTGCGGATCAAGGAAGAGTACATACACGAGCTGGAGTTTTCGCTGCTGCAGTACTACACCGGCACGTCCAGGCTTTCCTCCAAGATCATTGACGCCCAGGTGAAGAACGTGAACCGGGGGAACAGCAAGTCTGTAGAGGCCATGCACGCGTTGAAAGGCTACGCGTTCAGCATGAAGGAAGCCCTGCTGCGCGGGAAGCTGGAGGTGATAGGCGAGCTGCTGCATGAAAGCTGGCTGTCAAAGAAGAACATGGCCGATGAGATCAGCAACCCGGTCATTGACGAGATCTATGAGGCGGCCAGGGAGAACGGAGCCATTGGCGGCAAGATGTCTGGGGCCGGGGGCGGGGGGTATATGATGTTCTACGTAAGGTCAAACGCGCTTTACCACGTACGCAATGTGCTGCAGCAGTTTGGCGGGCAGGTGGAACGGGTGAGTTTCTATGACAAAGGCGTCATCACCTGGAAGACAAAAAGCACCTAAGCACTATAAATGCGTTGGTTTCTGTTTTGGGGCTGTTTTTCAAAAAAACAGCCCCAAAACAGAAACCAACGCAGCCTCACAGACGGTAGCATCCACTTTTATATGTTCGGCGCAGCCGAATGAACAGCATTTCTCATGACCAAAGAAGCCATTGTGCTGGCGGGGGGCTTAGGTACCCGCCTCAGATCTGTAGTACAGGACGTGCCCAAGCCCATGGCCGAGGTGGCGGGCAGGCCTTTTCTGGATTACCTTCTTTTTACCCTGGCCAAGAATAATATCAAAAAGGCGGTTCTGGCGGTGGGGCACAAGCATGAGGTGATCCAGGAGTATTATGCGGGCCAGAATCCGTTTGGGGTGGCGCTGGAGTACAGCATTGAAACAGAGTTGCTGGGGACCGGCGGTGCCATCTCTCAGGCCGCTGGACTGGTACAGGCAGACGATTTCTTCATCTTGAACGGTGATACATATTTTGAGGTGGACCTGGCGGCGCTACATGCGTTTGCCCAAGGGAAAAACGCTGACCTGGCGCTGTCACTGAAGCAAATGAAAGATTCAGACCGCTATGGCAGCGTGGTGACAGCCCCTGACCAGAGGGTGACGTCTTTCAAAGAAAAGCAGCCGGGGCAGAAACAGGATTTGCTTATTAACGGTGGGGTCTATTATATGAAGAAACATCTGCTGCAATCTTTTTCCCTGCCTCAAAAGTTTTCGTTTGAGGTAGACCTCCTGCAGCCCTTCCTGCCTCAGATCAAGGTGTATGGCCAAACCTACAGAGGTACTTTCATTGACATTGGTATCCCGGAAGACTACCAGCGCGCCCAACAGCTCCTGGAGCATGTGATCCTGTAAAAGGCTTTCAGAGGTGAACTCAAAGAACGGGAAAGGGGAGTTCCCTGCCGGTAGCTATCTGGTCAATATGGAAGATATGCTGAAGTTTTAAACGGAGTAGGCCATAAGCATTTGCCAGGTAGAAAGGAAAGCTTACGCCTGCTGCCTGCTTTCTTCGGTTTTATAATTTCTGAAGAAGACAATCAGTACCACCAGGGCCACCACCGCCAAACAACCCCAGGCGGTTATGATAATCTGGCGGCTCTCTTCCAGGTTGAGGGTATGGTGCTTCAAAATAATTCCGTAAAAGGCCCAAATCCCAACCAACCCTACAACAGGATTGGTCCTGGCTAAGACTACATACCCAACAAGTAAGGCGGCAACCACTAACATGATGGTTGTCCAGAGGCCTTCACTCAAACCAAATCTGTCCCATTCCAGGCCCACTAATGCAGAACTGATATTGGCTACAGTTGCTATTATGATCCAGCCGAAGTACAAGCTCAGCGGCACCTGGGTAAACCATTTAGAAGCGACGGACCGGCCTGCCTTATAAATGCCCAGCCGCACATGTATGGCCAACAGTGTTGCCAGTTGGATCAATATCAATACCACTGATAGCACCAGCCACTCGTTTACCCAGGCAATGGTCCAGGCGCCGGTGGCCAGGTTGTTTGCCATAAATAAATAGCCTAACCGCTGCAGGTCTACGTTTGCTTGATGCTTTGAAGGCTCCTTAAATGCTTTTACCAGGTGATACATGCAGAAGGCAGAAAGAGCTAAGTAAATAACTCCCCAGATAGAGAACGTGAGGCCTGCCGGGGTGAATAGCGCAGGGTATTTGTCAGACACGTCGCCAATAGTTTGGCCATTGAAGAGTTCCAGCTGCGTTAACTGTGATGGCACCAGGTGCAGTAAAAAGAAGACAGTGTTTAGTACCGCCAGTGTTTTGATTTCTTTCATAGTGGAAGGACAAGGGTCTGCAAGTACTTTTTACGTATTTAAGCCGTAATGGACAGTAGAACCCGTAACTGCTGCTATTGTTTTTTATGAGTATGAGCTGCTGGCAGGGTTTTGGGTTTACAGAACATACTTTTCAGGACAAGCGAGCAGGTAGTAACTAAGCTTTTCATGGGGCCAGCCCCCAACTCTGACCATAGAAAAAGGTTTGAAGAGGTTAAAGGCTGTCTAGATTCCCCTGGGGGTGGTAACTTAAACGCTCCCGTTCAGTCTGGAGAGCGGGGCATCTGAGGTAATCCCCCTGAAACTTGATAAGCAATCCTTTCCTTTCCTGCGGGTGCTCCTACAAGCCAAAAAGGCTCCTAACAGCACTAGGGCAGGTTACCGAAAAGCCCGCACTTATTTAGGCGGCAGCTTTTCCTAATGCTATGGGGCACCATGAGATGAATCCCTCTCCAGTAATCTTTTACAAGGCCCTCTCAAGTATTCACTTGCGTACTCAAGTACTCCCAGGCAGATCCTTCGGTTTTTGACGGTAGGCCTTTGCGTCTGCCGCCGGGAACTTTGATCTGGCTTTAATTAGAAGCTCTCCCTTACATGGAGTGCGGCCAATCTTCTTTTCTGTTTTTGGCCTACTTTCTGGAAAACAGGCCAAAAACAGAAATCATTACTGGTCCAGTAGAACTCAAAAAGTAGAGCCTCTACCTTGATGTGATGACTTCTAACAAAAGTGACAGTACTTGGTTTAGGTTATCACGGGGCCTTTAGAAGAAAGTTTTTTCCTGTGTATTGCAGTGGCGTTTTCAGGCTTACAGTGGTATTCAATAAAGGAAGAAACAAAAACGATTGTGCATAGCATTTTATAATTTACGGCCTCAAAATCATTTAGGAGAGAGATGAAACTACTGAAGAACCTTAAAATAAGAGATAAACTGCTGTTGGTCCTTACTTTACTCATGGTTCCACTTTTTTATTTTGTCGCTTCCACCATTAAAAATGAACTGGATGAAAATGAAATACTGAGACAAGAGGCGATCCAACTGGAGGAATCTGAGAAAATATCTAGCTATCTCCATGCTTTTCAGCGGGAACGGGGCCGTATTCTGGCCGCTGTTGAGGGTGAAAAAACTACCTTGCTCGAGGCAAGGGGCCAAAGGAGTCTGACGGATGAAGCAGAGAGGGAGTTGCATGCCTTTTTGGCCAGCACTGGCCGCTCTTTGCCAGAGGCTGCTCTTTTTGAGGATTTTAAAAAATTCAGAAAAGATCTGGACCAGGATAAGTTAGACGTTCTCGCGTTCAGGAGTTATTCCAGGGATTTGATTTTTCGCCTGCTTGACAGGGTTGATGCCAATGCGACAGGTATCAGTAATAAAATGATCAGCAGGCAGCTGGTCAGCTTTAGAAATCTGGCCGAGGCAAAGGTGCAATTAGGTAGAATAAGAAGTCTGTTAATGAAGGTAATCCCTGAGAGACGTTTTTCTTATGAAGACTATGCTCAAATTGTCTCCCAGGTTGAATCTTATAACCGGTCCCTGAATAATTTTCAGAGATATGCCACCAAAGAGTCAGCTAACCTTGTTCAGAAAATCACTGCTTCTGATAACTACAAGCAGGTTGACGCTACTTTACTGGCTATAAGCGCTAATCCCGAGATAGATCTTTCTTCCTTTAGTACCGCAGCTGTCTTTAACGTTTTTACCATAAGCATAGAGGCGTACCGGGCAGCAGAGGAAAAACTGATTGCCCAGATCAGGAACCAAGTGAACGCTGAAATACAGCAAAAAGAGCAATTCCTGCTGTTTTTAAGCCTTGCGATGGTAGTTGTTCTGGCCCTGACTGCGTTCTTATCCTTTTATATTGTAAACCTTATCTCTACTTCGCTTTCTAAGTTAAAAGTTGCTGCAGACCGAATCAACATGGGGGCAACAGATGTTGTCATCAACATTGACAGCAAAGATGAAATTGGCAGTGTGGCAAGCTCCTTCAGAGAAGTGGTGGCTAAGAATATTTCCCTGTCTCAGGTGGCCAAGGCAATAGGGCAGGGGCAGTATGACATGGAGGTTGAGGTGAAAAGCGAAGAAGATGTGCTGAGCCACGCCATTAAAGACATGAAGGACAACCTGCAAACCTTCACCTCTGAGAATGCCAGGCGTAGTTGGGTGCTCACAGGAGTGTCTGAATTTAATAGCCTGATTAGCGGAGAAACCTCCATAGAGGGGGTAGCCAAGAAAACTATTTCTTATCTGTGTGATTATACAGGGTCAGAGGCTGGTATCTTTTACCTGCATAATGACAATGGCCGGCTGGAACCTGTCGCCACACACGGGGTTGCTTACAGCATAGACCAGTTACCCACCTTTGCAATGGGAACTGGAATAATAGGCCAGGCGGTGCAGGACCGTAAAGTGCAGCAATTGGAGGGAATAGCTGAAGAATACCTGAAAATCAAGACAGGTATGTCTGAGGTGATGCCTGCTAGTGTTCTAATTGTTCCTCTTTACTTCTCCTCCCATATAGTGGGGGCGCTTGAGCTTTGTTCCCGCCAGCCCTATGGAGAGCTGGAGCAGAAGCTTTTTGACGCTTTATCTGAACGTATTTCAGTTGTTCTCCATACTTTGAAAGCGCACCTGCAGACGCAGGAACTACTGTATGAAACCCAGAACCAGGCTGAAGAGCTGGAAACCCAGCAAGAAGAGCTGCGTCACCTCAACGCCGAGCTGAAAGCCTCAGAAGAGGAACTGCGCGTAAACCAGGAGGAATTGCAGGAGAAGAATGCTGAACTGGAAGAAAAAGCCCAACTGCTGGAGGAGCAGTATGAGGCGCTTCAAACTAAAAACACTGCTCTGGAAGATGCCCGCCAAGCCATTGAGCTCAAGATAAAGCAGGTAGAAACGGTAAGTAAGTACAAGAGCGACTTCCTGGCCAATATGTCTCATGAGCTACGCACGCCGCTCAACAGTATCCTGATTCTGTCCAGGTTGCTGGCTGACAACGTAGAGAACACCCTTTCTTCTAAGCAGATAGACCATGCCCAGATCATTCATAAATCTGGGGTAGACCTCTTGAAGCTGATCAACGAGATTCTGGATCTCTCCAAGATAGAATCTGGTATGATCAAACTGGAGACGGAAGAAATCAATTTGAAAGACATTTCACTGGAGCCCATGTTCAGGGAACTGGCGGCTAAAAAGAAAATCACCTACCGCGAGACCATCAGGCAAGGAAGGGTGGACAAAATCATCACAGACCGTTTCAGGTTGGAACAGATCCTGAAGAACTTCATAGGAAATGCAATCAAGTTCACAAACGAAGGGGGAGAGGTAGAACTCTCAATTTATCCGGTAAACAGCAGACCTACGTTTAAGTCTGAGCAGTTAAACGAGCAGCAAGAAATTATTGCCTTTTCTGTAAAGGATTCTGGCATTGGTATTCCTAAGGATAAGCAGGAAGTAGTATTTGAGGCATTCCAGCAAGCAGATACGTCCACTACCCGCAAGTACGGTGGCACAGGCTTAGGCTTGACCATCAGTAAAGAATTAGCGACTCTGTTAGGTGGTGAACTGATGTTGGAGAGTGAGCCGGGGGTGGGTAGTACCTTCACTTTATATCTTCCGGCAAACCCGGCTAACGTTTCTGAAAAACCCCAACAGAAAAAAGAGAACGTCGCTGCCCCGTCTCGGCCAAATAAAGCCGAAAGCCTAAACCAGGTGTTAGACCGGATTGAGCAGACTGACAAAAAGGACATTTCAGTTCTCATTGTAGAAGATGACAGAGGCTTCAGTGATATCCTGGCCGATTTTGCCAAAGCAAAGAAGTTTGTAGTGCACCAGGCGTTCACTGGTCAGGATGGCCTAAAACTGGCCCGCATAGAAAAACCAGATGCTATGCTCCTGGATGTGCATTTACCTGATATCTCCGGATGGGAAGTCCTGAAGGAGATTAGGGAAGACCGTGAGCTGCGGCATCTCAATGTGCATGTCATGTCTGCCTATGACAAAGAGGTGATGGGCGAGCATGGGCACAAAGAAGAATACCTGCCTAAGCCGGTAACGCTTGAAATGTTAAACAAAGCCTTTACTTCTATTGCAGAAATATCTGGTACCTCACTGGAGAACATCTTGATTGTAGAAGACAACGAGATAGAGAACAAAGCGGTGGCAGAACTGCTTTTGGCGCATGGCTTAAAATCAGCCTCTGCCTATTCTGCTGAAGAAGCAGAGCAGGTTCTGGCCAAACAGAAAATTGACTGCATTATTCTGGACCTGAACCTGCCCGGCATGAAAGGCTATGACTGGATGATAAAGATGAAGTCACAGCCGGCCCTCACTGATATTCCTATCATCATCTATTCCGGGAAAGATGTAAGTGAGGCTGAGGAAACAGACCTGAAGGAGTTCGCCAACACCATTATTATCAAGAATGAGTATTCTTATCTGCGTCTGCTGGATGAGGTGCAGCTGTTCTTGCACAAGGTGAACCAAAAGCTTCCGTCTGGGAATGAGTTCAAGATGAAACTGCACGTGCCCAAGGAAGTACTGCATGACAGAAAGGTGTTGGTGGTAGATGATGACGTGCGTAACATCTACTCGCTCAGTAGCTTGCTAGAGCAACACGGCATGCACGTTCTCACCGCCTACAATGGGAAAGAAGCCATTCAGAAACTGGAAGCTGAAAAAGGCGTTGAGATAGTCATTATGGATGTGATGATGCCTGAAATGGACGGTATTGAAGCCACAAAACGAATAAGGGAAAATCCTCGTTTGAAGCAATTACCCATTATTACGCTCACCGCTAAGGCCATGAAAGAAGACAAGGAGAAGTGCATTGCTGCTGGGGCATCTGATTATATAGCCAAACCCGTAGATACTGATAAATTATTGACTTTAATGCGGGTGTGGCTGTATGAAGCTTGAGGCTGATGTGCTTTTTGAACAGGCGGTAGAAACGCTTATCCATGATATTCATGCCCAGTATGGGTATGACTTTAGCGGATATGCCCGGGCCTCAGTGTACCGGAGAATCAAAAGGTTTTTAGGAAATAAGAACCTGGCCTCTGTTGAAGAACTGCGGAAAAGCCTATTTCAGGATCCCTACTTCTTTGAAAATTTCCTGCAGGAAATCACGGTCAATGTCACCGAGATGTTTCGGGACCCTACATTTTTCCTGGCACTGCGCGAGAAGGTGTTGCCTATACTCTCCACCTATCCGTTTATTAAAATCTGGGATGCGGGTTGCTCTACCGGGGAAGAACTTTTTTCCCTGGCCATTCTCCTGAAAGAGGAAGGATTGCTGGAAAGAACTAAAATTTACGCCACTGACATTAACCAGAAAGTTTTGAAGCAGGCGAAGGAAGGTATTTTCAATTTGGCCAATATGGCAAGTTACACCTCCGCTTATTACGCCGCGGGAGGCAAGACAGAATTCTCCAGCTACTATACCAGCAGCTATGGTAGCGCTAAATTTGACGCATCGTTAGTAAAGAATGCCGTTTTTTATCCGCATAACCTGGCCACTGATTCCTCTTTTAATGAGTTTCACTTAATCCTGTGCAGAAATGTGCTCATTTACTTTAACAGAGAGTTACAGGAACGGGTTTTCAACTTGTTTGATGAAAGTTTGGTAAGTTTAGGGTATCTGGGTTTGGGCAAAAAAGAAACCTTGGCCATGTCGCAGATCCATAACAGCTATACCTGCCTTGATAAAAGTAACCGAATCTACCGGAAGGCCACCAGATAGATGAAGAAGGAGACAAAGGTTATTGTGATAGGAGGTTCTTGGGGCGGCATCAAGGCTTCCCAGGAAATTCTAAAGCAGTTGCCCGCTTCTTACGGTATTCCTATTGTGATGGTGCTGCATAGGCTCCGCAACTTTGACGGAAATCTACAGATAGTGTTTGAGAAGAGAGTGGCGCTCCAGGTAATTGAGGTAGAGGAAAAGGAAAAGCTACAAGCTGGATATGTATACGTGGCACCCTCTAATTACCACGTACTGCTGGAAAAGGACCAGACCTTTTCTTTAGATGTTTCTGAGCTGGAGAATTACTCCCGGCCGGCCATTGATGTAACCTTCACCAGCGCGGCAGAAGCATTTGGTTCTAATACTATTGGCATTGTGTTAAGCGGCGCCAGCAAAGATGGTAGTGCCGGACTCAAGGAAATTGCCGCCAGGGGAGGGACCGTTATTGTGCAGGATCCCAGGGAGGCAGAAGTAGACACTATGCCCTTAGCCGCTATTGCCAGTGTGCCAGGTTGCCAGATAATGAATTCGGAGTGCATTCAAGCTTTTTTACTTTCTTTACATGATCACTGACCAATACCTTCTATCTCCCATGCTGGCCTCTGAAGTACAACCAGTTAAAATTCTTTTGGTTGATGACAAACCTGAGAACCTGGTGAGTTTGGAAAGCTTACTTTTTAAAGAAGAGGAAGGCGTCACGTATCTGTGTGCAGAATCAGGTGAAGAGGCGCTAAAAATTGCTCTGCAGGAAGAACTGGCATTAATTTTACTGGATGTGCAAATGCCCGGGATGAACGGTTATGAAGTAGCCCGGTACCTGCGCAACATTTCCAAAACCAGGGATATCCCTATCATTTTTGTAACTGCCATTGATGAGCAAGATACCCATGTGATGGAGGGCTTTGAGGCGGGTGCGGTAGATTTTCTTTTCAAACCCTTGCACCCATACATCACCAAAGCAAAAGTCTCTGCCTTTGTAAAGTTTTTCCTCCAGAGAAAAGCGCTTGAAAAAGCGAATCACCTCACTTTAAAAATGAATCAGGAACTGGAGGCGCGGGTGAAAGAACGCACCAAAGAACTGATTAAGGTGAACAGAGATCTGGACAACTTTGTTTACACCGCTTCACATGACCTAAAAGCCCCTATCAACAACATTGAGGCGCTGATGATTGCCCTGGAAGAGACATTGCACCAACCTGAGTTTGATAAGGACGAGGTGGCTAATTTATTGAACATGGTGAATCATTCTGTCAGCCGTTTTAAAGCCACCTTACTTGATTTGACTGAAATAGCCAAAGTCCAGTATGAGGCAGAAACTGGTAAGGGCAAAGTAAGCTTCAAAGAGATTTTCAACGATGTAAAATTGCATATAAAGGATCTGATTGAAAGTTCTAACGCTAAAATTACCGTTGATTTTTCCCAGGCTCCTGACATAACCTTTTCCCGTAAGAACCTTAGGAGCATTCTTTATAACCTCCTCTCTAATAGCATCAAATATCGGTCCCCTGAGCGGAGTCCGGAGATTGAGGTTAAAACAAAAACAATAGACGGTTTCACTCTGTTAACGGTAAGAGACAATGGGTTAGGGTTGCGGCAGCAAGACCATGAAAAGGTGTTTGGAATGTTCCAGCGGTTACACCGGCACGTGGAAGGAACCGGTGTAGGCTTGGCCATTGTAAAGAATATTGTGGAGAACTGTGACGGAAAGATCGAATTTGAAAGTGAGGTTGGAAAAGGCAGTGTATTCAAGGTGTATCTGAAGTGAGTTGTAATCCAGAGCGACTATGGGTGAGCGTATTGGTTGACTTTATAGGTGGGTAGGTTTCCATTTACTAGGTATTTACGGGCCTTCAGCAGTTCCCATTTTTCCTTCAGAGAATTAAAGGAGAAACAGTAGGCAACTATAAATCCAGTGATGATAGCATTGGGCCCACCTAGTTTAGAAAAGTACAGAGTGATAAAGAATAGTACCAGAAGAAGATAAAGTACTTTTTCTTTTCTGGTAAGATCATTTAAACCAAGCATAATAAAGGGGGCAGATTTTTTAGAGTAACTATAGCAACAGCAAAGAAAGAGGTTTATATTTTAGTAGTAAAGAGTCTGTCTTTTTACGGTTGCCTATTACTTAAAGAATGATGAACCTGTTTAGCGTGTATGTTTTGCCGCCCTCTCATGCTTAATGACTGGCTGAAGCATAAGAGAGTGTCCACGTTTTTGGGCTATTTTCTGAAAAACAGGCCAGAAACAGAGGCTGTCTTCAACTAAAGGCAACAGCAGAGGCTTGCGCCTGATACTAAGGTGAGAACCCTAATGAGCTTTGCGGTTAGTTTGAAAATGTTTAGGGCTTGTTTTTGATAATTTATTTTCCAGATTTTTGATTTATAAAACTGAAAAGAGACAGGACTAGGGGTCGCTGTCTCTTTTCAGTTTTTGATCAGATTTTAAAACTAGCGTAGAAACAGGAGCTATTTCTACGCCTAGGGGAAAACGTCATTTTACAACTACTAATCTTTTGAGAATTGGGCCATCAGTGGTGAGAACTCTAAGGGTATACACTCCTGCGCCATAGGTAAATAAGTTGAGTTGTACTTCATCTCCGGGAACATTTTCCCCTATCGCTGTAAACAGGCGTTTGCCTACTGAGTCAAAAACTTCAATATTTTGCACCTGATAATTAGCCTTGTACCAGTTAATAGTCACGTTGCCTTGAGTAGGGTTCGGGTAAATGGAAAGTGCTTCTTCTTTGCTGAGGTCGGGCACCAGGAACTCTGCTCCTATGGCTTCGCCTCCGGCGCCTTTTACAGAAAGATTACCAGTGATCACTCCTTTAGGTGCTTTGACTACCAGTTTGGTATTGGTGGCTTCTAAAATGGCAGCAACGGTGTTGTTGAAGTAAATGACATCAGTCTGGTGGTCTGCCCCAAAATGTTCTCCGGTAATGGTGACGGTTGTGCCAGCATACCCACTGGTTGGGCTAAAGGAGGAAATGACAGGAGCCGGGACAAAAATAAAGTCAGAGGCGGTACGGGCGGTGCCTCCTGGTGTCTCTACTTGAATTTTCTCTGTTTCGGCGTTTGCCGGTACCGTTACGGTGAGGCTATTGGCACTGGCAGCCGTCACCTCAGCTTTGGCAGAGCCTAAAGTGACAAGATTCCGTTTTACATCCTCTGCAAAATTCATTCCGCTCAAATTGACTACTGTTCCCGTCTTACCTTTTCCGGGTGAAAAAGAAGTAATAGTGGGGTGGTGCCAGACCATAAAGGGCTGCTGAGTCTCCACTTGGCCCCCCAGAGTTTTAAGCAGTACCTTTCCTTTAGTGGCGGTAGCAGGCACTTCTACTTTTAGTTGGGTGGTTGAGGCTTGGGTAATTTTTGCCTTCACACCATTAAAATAGACTGTGTCTAGGGTAAGATCAGTAGAAAAATGTGTCCCGGAAATAGTGATGCTGGTGCCAGGAACTGCCTCTGCAGGCGAAACGGAAGTAATAGTAGGTGGCTGAAAAATAATAAAGTCTGGACCTGTAGTTGCTGATCCATCTGGGGTTACCACCCTGATTTTGCCTGAGAAAGCATTGCTTGGCACTACCACCTTTAACTCTTCTGCTGTGGAAGCGAGTATTAGAGCTAGATGTCCGTTGATGCTGACTTTATTAGCAAAGGCGTTAGTAGAAAAGTTTTTCCCCCGGATGGTCACGGTTTGTCCCGCCCGGCCTTGGGTAGGGGAGAAAGAAGTGATATTGGGAGAAACAACCACTTCATGTGCAACCAGTTGCTTGTCACTGATCACCGGCGGGATATCAAAGATCCGGTTCTGGGTTATATTGGTTCTAACTGGCTCATTGTAGTCAAAAAAGATATCAGCATAATTCTCAATCAGATGCTTCTCTGGCAGGTTAGCTTTCGGTTTGATGCTGAACTGGATGGCCCCATTGCTACCTGCCTGGTTGGTACCGCTGTCTGGCAGCATGATGTTATTGAAGGTGAAAGTAAGAATGGGTCTTTCTTTGCCCGAAACAGTAAAAGTATAAGGGTGTGTAACCGCCCCAACTTGAAAGGTGCTCATATCCAGATCAGCAGACAGAGTGTCTACCACCACCACTTTGTAGGCTACATCATTGCCTGTATTCTGGAACCGGATGGTGTAGCGAAGAGACGAACTAGTGGGGGTATATTTTTCTGCCGTACGGCCAACGGGTATTACTTGTTTATCATTGGGGTCAAAGGAGTCAATGATGGGGAGGCATTCTTCTGTGATTTCGGGTTCAGGATCATTAGGCGGCATGGCCATCATGGCTATATCAGGCAAGCCAGTAGTATTGGCTTTTTTCATTTCCAGGTTGGCGCTTACAATAGTTTTGAGAGGGTGTCCCTGGGGCTGATCTGCCTCTACCCTTATAACCCTGCTTGCCGTAGGGAACTTGAGGACTAAACTATCACCAATGGCTAGTTTGTATTTTCCTGTAAGAGAAAGTTCCATGTTTTGCAGCACGCGGTAAGAAAGGCTATCCGTCATAGCCCCTTGCCCTTGATTTCTAAGGACAAAACGGGCCTGATTTTCTGGTGTTTCACTGGCTGCTATGGCAACATCTGCTCTGTTGTAAGTTGGTGGGGCGGTGTACTGGTTCACTGGGGTTATCCAGGCTTTGGTGCAGACGGTAAGGCCCCTAATGGTAGGGTCAGCGCAGGAAACAGAGTCTTTGATAGTAATAGTGCCCTGTTGGTTGGGCTGCAAATCACCTACAACAAAAACGTAATTGCCTTTGCTGTCACGGGTGAACGGCATAGAAGCTGATTTGAAGATGACCTCTGTCGGGAATTGAAGAGTCACTTTGGCATTAGAGGCCGGGGCGAAACCGGTATTGGAATAGGTGACAGTGGTGACGTTCTCCATGCAACGGCGGCGGCGGTTAGAAGAGAGGCTGACATTTAAATAAGGACTTTCTTCAACTGTATTCCCGAAATCAATATTTTCAATTACACTATTTTCTTGAGTTACATTTACATTTTTTATGGTTGTACAGGAGGGGGTGATAATTCTTGAAGCACTGTTACCAGGGAGAATAGGCTTAATAGTATATGAACCTTTGGGAAAGTTGATACTATAATTCCCTTTAGAATCTGTTATGCCAAAGAAAGGGCCAGGCAAAGCTGTTACAATAATACCTTCAATGCCTTTCTCATTGGGCTCAAACTGGCAATTTAAATTTTGATCATCATAGATATTCCCATGTATGAAACCAGAATAAGTAGCAGAAGTTGTATCATATAATTGCACCTTGTACCCATCCATTATGCCATAGGCAGTAAATGTGTGGTCAGTTGCTTTAAAACTTCCAAAAAAAGTCCCAAACACCTGACTGGTTGAACCAGATGATATTAATACTTTTGTTGCATCTCCGTTTACTTGTTTTAAATAGGATTTCCAAAGGAAACTTCCATTGTGTAGGTAGCTTAGTATATAGGGTTTAGAATTACCAAAAGATCCTTGCATACCTACTATTTGCACTTTCCCCTCTTTATAGGCAATGCTTTTAGCCGTTGTGCCACTTGAGCCAACAAACTCGTGCTTGGCCCATTGGGCATTACCATAAGAATCAAGTTTCGCTATGAATGCTTCTCTATATACGCCCCCCACATTAGAAGTAGACGGTAGAGTTGTGGAACCAAAAGTGGCACTAAAGGCATAAGTACCTGTGATATAAAAATTGTTGAATTCATCAACAGCTATATCCTCCCCATGAATATTTTGATTACGTTCCCCAATTGCTTTTGCCATCAAAACATTACCATTAGGAGTATACTTTACTAAGAGTAAGTTGTCGTTTCCGGCAGATTTCACAAGTGTATTTCCATAAGTTCCGCTGCCGCTTATGGTGCCTATCATAATTAGATTTCTTTCCCGGTCAAATGCCAGAGAATTACCGGCTGAGTTTACATATCTTCCTAAGCCAGCTTGTATCCAGACAAACTTCCCTTGTGAATTGAGCTTAAGCAAAAAACTCTTAGGGTCACAGCAACTATTTTCTGGTGTTAAATCTAAACCTAAAACAGACCACGCACCTACAGTACCAGTTACATATACATTGCCCTCTTCATCTGCTAAAACTTTTTTACCAATGAAATGAGAATTCACTCCTTCTGTAAAACTCCAAACTAATGAGAAGTCGGGACTGAATTTGGAAACAGTAATAGAATGGGAAGAGGACCCGGAGACATAAATATTATTATTTTTATCAACAGCAATAGAGTGGAGCGTAGAGCCAGAATACCCAACACTCCCAATTTTATCTAAAACCCCATCTTTACTATAGACTGCAACATACCAGTTATAATTACTTTTTATTTCATGAGATGTCGGGGTTAATATATTACCTTGCTTACCATCAAAACTCCCTAAAACATAGACGTTCCCTCGGCTATCAGTTGTAGCATCAGTTATGTAATCATAACCCGTAGTACTAAAAACTACAGGGTTGAGAGGAATCTGGGCTAAGGAATGAAAGGTAGAGAAAGTCCAAATACAGAGTAATAGAAGTCTTAAGTATTTCTTTTCCATATTATATGCTAGATACAGTAACTTGTTAATTTTATAAAGCTACTAAACATGATTAAATAATTATTATTCGTTTCACCTTTCCTTCTGTGTGTTTGGAAACGGCAAAACTGGAAAAGGGTG
>NZ_LRMM01000037.1 GCF_001647275.1 Rufibacter ruber
GGCCAACTTGCAACAGCAAAAACAGAAAACCCCACCACCCACCACTATGGAAAAAAAGCCCAACCGCCTCGCCCGTGAATCCAGCCCTTACCTGCTGCAGCACGCCTACAATCCTGTAGATTGGTACCCCTGGGGCCCAGAGGCGCTGCAGAAAGCCCAGGAAGAGCAGAAACCTATCCTGGTGAGCATTGGCTATGCCGCCTGCCACTGGTGCCATGTGATGGAGCACCAGAGCTTTGAGAACGAACAGATTGCCCAGGTCATGAACCAGCACTTTGTCTGCATCAAAGTAGACCGCGAAGAACGCCCAGACGTGGACCAGGTGTACATGGACGCCCTGCACGCCATGGGCCTGCAGGGGGGGTGGCCCCTCAACGTATTCCTGAACCCAGAGGCCAAGCCTTTTTACGGCGGCACGTATTTCCCGCCCCAGAACTGGGTACAGCTGCTCCAGAACATTGCAGAGGCCTACCGCCAGAACCGTACAGAGCTGGACCAGTCGGCTGATCAGTTTGCCCAGCACCTGAACCGCAGTACACTCTCCCAATTTGGGCTGCAGCAAAGCAACCCAGACTTCAACCCAGATGACTTTGGGCAGCTGTACCAGCGCCTGAAAGCCAGGTTTGACATTAAACGGGGCGGTACCATGCAGGCGCCCAAGTTTCCCATGCCCAGCATCTGGATGTTCCTGCTGCGCTACTACTACCACACCCAAGACACCGCCGCCCTGGAACAGTTGAACCTCACGCTGGAAGAAATGGCCTTCGGCGGAATATATGACCAGATTGGCGGCGGCTTCGCCCGGTATTCAACTGATGAGGAGTGGCTGGTGCCGCATTTTGAGAAAATGCTGTATGACAACGGCCAGCTCATCAGTCTCTATGCAGAGGCGTATCAGGCAACGCGCAATGACCTGTACAAAGAGGTGGTGCTGGAAACCATTGCCTTTGTTGAACGTGACCTCACCCGCCCAGACGGTGGCTTTTATTCGTCTTTAGACGCTGACAGTGAAGGCGAGGAAGGGAAATTCTATGTCTTCACCCAAACCGAGCTGGAGGAGGTTCTGGGCGAAGAGGCCGCCTTGGCCAGCAGGTACTACAATGCCACCGCCCAGGGCAACTGGGAGCACGGCGTCAATATCCTGCACCGCAGACAAACAGATGACGCCTTTGCCGCAGATCAGGGGTTAACACCCCAGGAGCTGAAGGAACATGTGCAGAACTGGAAAGACCGGCTCCTGCAGGCCCGCAGCCAACGCGTGCACCCGGGCCTGGATGATAAAATTCTCACGTCCTGGAACGCGCTTCTCTTAAAGGGGCTTACAGATGCCTACAAGGCATTGAATGAGCCTACCATACTCGAACTGGCCTGTACCAACGCCCGTTTCCTGCTCCAGAACCTCAAAACCGGGAACAAGCTGTACCACACCTACAAAGAAGGGAAAGCCACTGTTGACGGGTTCCTGGAAGACTACGCCCTGCTCATTCAGGCGCTGATTGGCCTCTACCAGTGCACCTTTGATGAAAACTGGCTCAGGGAGGCCAAAAAGCTCACCCAGCACACACTGCAAAACTTTTATGGCCCGGCAGAAGATCTTTTCTTCTTCACCAGCGCTGAGAGCGAAGCCCTCATTGCCCGCAAGAAAGAAATCATGGACAATGTCATACCGGCCTCTAACTCTGTGATGGCGACCAATCTGCACTGGCTGGGGCTGTATTTTGGCAATGACCAATACACCTCGCTCTCAGAGAAGATGCTGGCAAAGGTGCGGGATCTGGTGGTGCAGGAGCCTGCCCATTTGGCCAATTGGGCTTCACTTTACTTCCTCAAGCTTAAACCAAGTGCAGAGGTTGCTGTCATAGGGCCAGACGCCCACCAGGAACGGCGCCTTCTCCAGCAACACTTTCTGCCCAACGCCCTGCTGGCAGGGACAGCAGAACCGCAGGACTCTGTGCTTCCCCTGCTAGAAGGCAGAACCGCGCTCAACGGCCAAACCACCTTCTATGTCTGCTACAACCACGCCTGCCAGCTGCCGGTGCACTCAGTGGCTGAAGCGCTGGACCAACTCAAATCGCAAAAATAAGTTTAGAACTTTAAAAAGAACTTAGTATAAAGATAATAACAAAATAAGCCAAAACAGGCAAAAAACCAGCTTTTACCACCATCGCCACTTGCCCTGCACTTGCACTTTTAAAATAAACTCCCGAACTTCGATAAACAATAGGAATGACACGTTGAATTTCCTGTTGAAGAGTTCAACATCTATTAAACCCTTTAGAAGTGAAGAAGTTATTATTAGTTGGTGGGTTTTGGTTGGCTTGCGCCGCAACCACCTTTGCGCAAGATGGAAGTAACTACTGGGCCCGTTTGAACAAGAACCACCCAGAGGCTACCATTGAGACAATTTTGAACTCCAAGCCGGCTACTGCCGCCGTGGGAGCCGAGGTGGAAGCTACCGCTGGCTATCGCCTGAACATGATCTATGACGGTCAGTTTAGAGCAGTGTCTGCCCCTAACGTGAAGCTCATGGAGGCGCTGGGCATGAAGCACCGCGAGATCAAAGGTTACCGGTATGAGCTGCTGTTTAAATACAACGGGCAGGAGTTCTGGTTGCCCGTGCAAACTGACCTGGTGGAGCAACTTCAGCTTGAACTGAGAAAAGATGAGCCTGTTCTGCTGTATACCACCGTGTTACAGGCCCAAAACGCTGGAGCTGCCCACAAAGCGCTGCTGGTGGAAGACTTTAGAGTGAACAACTAAGACAGGCTAAGCGCTGGGTTTTATGGCCTACCCCTACCCAAGCAGATTCTGACGGTACCTGCCACCAGCCCGAAAGACTATTTTTAAACCTGCGCAAGTCAAAGTTTCCGTTTCCGGCCTGTTTTTCCGAAATTTGGCCTAAACTGCCCGCTTTGACTCCTGAACTAGAATTCAATATACCTGCTGATGACGTCCCTGAACGGGTTACTCTGTTCGCGGACGTCATTTTGCCGTTACCCCTGCCCAAACTCTTCACTTACCGCATTCCGCATGAAATGGGCGATGAGGTGCTGGTGGGCGCGCGGGTACTGGTGCAGTTCGGGGCCAAGAAGGTGCTGAGTTGTGTGGTGGCGCGGGTGCATGAGAACCCGCCTAAAGAATACCAGGCCAAATACCTGCTGGAGGTCATTGACGAAAAACCGGTGGTGACCGCCCCGCAGCTGCGTCTCTTCAACTGGATGGCTGAGTACTACCTCTGCACCCTGGGTGAAGTCATCAACGCCGCCCTCCCCTCGGCCTTAAAGCTCAGCAGCGAATCTAAAATTCAGCTGCACCCGCAGTTTCATCAGGAAACCAATGAGTGGCCGTTAACCGCCCACGAGGAGAAAATCATTTTCGCCCTCCGGCAGAAACCGCACCTCACCTTTACTGAGGTGGGCCAGCTGCTGCAACTCACCAGTTTCCATAAAATCATCAAGTCGCTGCTTCTCAAAGACATCATCATTATCTATGAGGAGATTGCGGAGAAGTACGCGCCCAAAGTAGTGAAGAAAGTCCGGCTGGCGCCCATGTTCACCACAGATGAAGCCACCCTGGAAGAACTCTTTAACCAACTGGCGGCCAAACCCAAGCAGCTGGATGTGCTGCTCAAGTACGTACAGCTCGTTCCGCTTCTGCAAGAACTGGCCGCCAATGAAGAAGGGATAGAGAAAAACCTGCTCACCTCCAACCCGCACCTCTCGCTTTCTGCAATCAACACGCTGCTGAAGAACGGCGTGCTGGAGCAGTTTGACCGGGTGGTAAGCCGTTTCCCCCTCGCAGAAGGCCGGGGCCCTTATCTGGCCACTGAACTCTCTGCAGACCAGGCGGCGGCCCGGGACCAGGTGCTGGATTTCTTTGGGGAGAAAGACACCGTACTGCTGCACGGCATTACGGGGAGCGGCAAAACCGAAGTCTACATTGACCTCATTCAAAAAGCGGTAGACGCCGGGGGCCAGGTGCTGTACCTGCTCCCGGAGATTGCCCTCACCGCCCAGATTGTGACCCGCCTCAAACGCGTGTTTGGTGACAGGTTGGGCGTGTACCACTCCAAGTTTTCAGACAATGAGCGGGTAGAAGTCTGGAACGGCATCTTGTCAGGCCGGTTTCAGGTGGTGGTGGGCGTGCGCTCCAGTGTATTCCTGCCGTTCCATTCACTCTCCCTCCTGATAGTGGACGAGGAGCATGAGCCCTCTTACAAGCAGCATGATCCCGCCCCCCGCTACAACGCCCGCGAGGTAGCCTTGATGATGGCGCAGTTCCACAGTGCCAAGGTGTTGCTGGGTTCGGCCACGCCGTCTATAGAAAGCTATTACCATTGCCTGAGCGGCCGCTGGGGTCTGGTGAACCTGCTGGTGCGGTATGGGGAAGCCACCTTGCCCACCGTAGAACTGGTAGACACCCGGCAGGAGAGCCTGCGCAAGAATATGCTCAGTCACTTTTCGCAGCGGCTGGTGCATGACATTGAAGACACGCTGCACCGCAAAGAGCAGGTCATTCTGTTTCAGAACCGCCGTGGCTACGCCCCGTTCATTGACTGCAATGACTGTGCCTGGATTCCCAAGTGCCGTAACTGCGCGGTGAGCCTCTCCTACCACAAGTTCTCCAATGAGCTGCGCTGCCATTACTGCGGCTATACTGAACGCAAACCCAATGACTGCCCCGCCTGCGGCTCTACCATGCTCAAAACGGTGGGCTTCGGGACTGAGAAGATTGAAGATGAGCTGAAGCTGCTGCTGCCTGAGGCAAGAATCCAGCGCATGGACCTGGACACCACCAAACGCAAGAACAGCCACCAGCAGATCATTGAAGACTTTGAGCTGCAGCGCACTGACATTCTGGTGGGCACCCAAATGGTGACCAAAGGCCTGGACTTTGAGCACGTGAGCCTGGTAGGCATCTTGAGCGCCGACAGCATCATTCACTACCCAGACTTTAGGGCGCATGAGCGGGCGTATCAGCTGTTTGTGCAGGTGAGCGGCCGCGCCGGCCGAAAGGGCAACAAAGGCAAAGTGCTTATTCAGACGGCCAACCCCAACCAGCCCATTTTCCAGCGGGTGATTGAGAATGACTATCAGGGGCTGTACGAGCAGGAGATTGCCGAGCGGCAAAAGTTCAGGTACCCGCCGTTTGTGCGCATGATTAGGCTTACCGTGAAACACCCTGAAGCCCGTCCCTGTGAAAACGCCGCCATTCTCCTGGCCAAGGACCTGGTAGACCGCTTAGGCAGAACCGGGGTTTTAGGCCCAGAGGCGCCGCATATCTTCAAGATCAGGAACCAGTTTCTGCAAGAAATCCATGTGAAACTGGACCGCGAGAGCGGTAATCTCAAGTACTCTAAATCGCAGATTCAGGAAGCGGTGTTTCACCTGCTGCAGAACAAAGATTTTAAGCAGTTGCGGGTTGTGGTAGATGTGGATCCCAATTAAAGTCTTTCTTTTTTCTTTGAGCAGAACGCTTTGTGCCTACAGGAATGGGTACCGCTTGTGGCGGTGTGGTTCTGTTTACCGTTAAAAATATATGGAAGTGGCTGCCGTTTCTGTTGAAATGCCTGGTTTGCTGTTCCCTTGGCTTTGCCGTTTGCCCCAGTGCGAAATCACTTTACTGTTTCATCTTTTGGAATGTGTGGTTTGCTGTTCCCCTGGCTTTGGCGCTTGCTCCGGTGCCTCACCCACTGCGTTGTTTCATCTTTTCCGGTAAGCGCTCACGGCCGCGGGGCCCCGTCCTGGCGGTGAGCACTGCTGTTAAAACTACGCCTTTGGCGTTGCCGCTGAAGCGGCACCGTATTAACAGAGGCGCTCACCCCCAGGACTGGTTTCGGTTCCTTCACTGATCAGCTTGTCTGGTTATGTCTGCCTCTGCAGGTAACCGTTGCTGATCCGCTAGCCTGTGGCGAGCCCGTGCTGCGCACATCAGCCAGGGGCATGGGTGGTGGAATGTCTGTGGCAGACTGTTAGTGGCAAATTGATAGGGGCTGCTGTAGCTGCTGGCGCGAGTCTCCAGACTCGTGCCTGGTGATGATGGGTAGTCTCTGACTGCCCTCGCTGCCGGGCAGCGACAATGCGCAGTGTTGGTTTACCCGTGCTGAAATTCTTGAACTCCCGCTGGCGCAGGCTTGCAGCTCTTATTTTCTTTTGCTGGTCTTATATTAGTAGATAACTGTTTGGGAGTTGCTGGTGACCTGGTTCAGGTCTGCGATCTGGGCCTGCCTCACACTTCTTCGCCCCCTATGGCGCGGAAGTTACTTCCGTGGCTTTTGAATAATGCCCCTGAAGAAGCGACGGGGTGATATCTTTAAAAACAGACCAGAAGGCGGCAAATCAAGACACCAGATCTATTAATTTTTCGCATTTTTATACCACTTTACTTCCTGCCTTTGAAAACCTAAAAGAGAAAGCTATGCCTCATGTACCCGTTCCAGAAGGCTATCAAACGGTAATGCCTTATTTAATTGTTCCCAACGCCGCCCAATTCTTGGAATTCCTGAAGAATGTCTTTCAGGCCGAAGAAAAGTTGAAGCATCTGCGGGAAGACGGCCAGATCATGCATGCCGAAGTGACCCTAGGCGGCAGTACCCTCATGTTAGCAGAAGCCTCTGACCAATGGTCTGCCCAACCCGCCGGGCTTTACCTTCACGTGGCAAACGCAGATGAATCATATCAGAAAGCCTTGGCTGCAGGAGCCACGTCAGTTATGGAAGTGAGTGACCAGAGCTACGGCCGGAGCGGCGGAGTAAAAGACCCGCACGGCAACACGTGGTGGGTGGTTTCTCCGCTGGCATAGGCACGGGCAATAAAGCAGCAGAAATATAGTTTTATTCTATATTTCTGCTGCTTTACAACCTGTTCGCCACCAACTATGAAACTCAGATTCTGGAAAGGCAAAAAGCCATCGGCCGGCCCGGCCACAAAGAAAAGCGCGGCCCGTGAATGGGCAGATGCCGTGATGTTTGCCGTGGTATGCGCCACGCTCATCAGGTGGCTCACGTTTGAGGCTTTTGCCATTCCCAGTTCTTCTATGGAGAAGTCACTGCTCACCGGCGACTATCTCTTTGTAAGCAAATTGCACTACGGTCCCCGCACGCCCATTACCCCGCTGCAGGTACCGCTCACGCACCAAACCCTTTGGGGAACCAACCTGGCGTCGTTCTCAGACCTGGTGCAACTTCCGGCTTACCGCTTTCCCGGGTTTTCTGAGGTGCAGCACCATGACCCGGTGGTGTTCAACCACCCAGAGGAAGTGGAGCGGCCCGTTGACCTGAAAACCTACCTGATCAAGCGTTGCATTGCCGTAGCCGGTGACACCCTGGAAATCAAACACGGACAGGTGTACCTCAACGGAAAACTGTCTCCGGCTCCGGAAAAGCTCCAGTTCAGCTATTTTGTACAAACAAAGGAATACGTGCAGGAGGCGTTCTTCCGGAAGCACAACATTACCGATGTGGTACCGGTGCAGGGCGGTTATATCCTGCACACCCTCCCAAAGACGGCTGCCCTGCTCAAAACGTTTGATTTCATTCAGGCAGTTACCCCGCTCACAGCCGCCGCCGGTGAGGCTGACCCGCGCGTGTTTCCGCAGGCGCCAGAACATTACGCCTGGAACCAGGACAATTTTGGGCCACTGTACATCCCTAAGGCAGGCGCAACGGTGGCCCTTACCCCAGAGACACTGCCGCTTTATGAGAAGATCATTCGCAGGTACGAGCACAATGAGCATCTGGAGGTCAAAAATGGCCGACTGTTTCAGAAGGGCAAAGCCCTTACCCACTACACCTTCAAGCAGAACTACTATTTCATGATGGGAGACAACCGCCACAATTCCAATGACTCGCGTTTCTGGGGCTATGTGCCCGAAGAATACGTGGTAGGCAAAGCGGTCATGGTGTGGCTGTCTACAGACTCCCTGGCCTCCTCCTTCACAGACAAAGTCAGGTGGAGCCGGTTGTTCTCTGCCATCAAATAGCTTCTCTGCTGCTACAGCCCGCGGCAGCCAAATGCGTTGGGTGCCGCGGGCTGATTCGCTGTTTTTGGCCTACTTTTCTAAAAACAAGCCAAAAACGCACATGTAGACCTTCCCTGCCTGCCCACAGCAATGCTTGCGCACCATCCCACTCCAGCCTGGACAAAACGGTAGAAGAATTTCTGCGGGCCAAGTCTGCGCATACGGTAGGGTTGTTCCAGCTTTTTCTGGGGTAGTACCGCACCATTGGCGATTTTACGCTGCACCCCACCAAGTCTATGATTTCCCTGGCCGGGAACACAGGTTCTGCTCCCTCATCAGGTCAGGGAAAAACTTTGTTGACGTGGTGCTGCCGTTTGACCGCCTGCTCCCTCAGGATAACCTCTGCTTCCATAAGATGGGCCCCTTTCTGGAGCGCGCACCTTCCACCACCACTGCCGCCTCTACCAAAAAGAAGACATCTCTAAAGAGTTGCCAAGGTACATGCGGCTGGTAGATGAACGGGACGCCAGCCAAGCCCCCAACGCGATGCCAGGGCAGAATACCTGACCTATCGCTTAGCTCATCCTGACAGATTATAGAAATCCCGCACCTACATTAGCTGCGGGATTTCTGTTTTCGGCCTGTTTTTCATAAAACAGCCCAAAAACAGAAAGTTAGCCCTTAACATCCCCGTCCTTCTAAAACGCTCCCCACCTGAGGAATTTCTTTCACACTGAAAATAACTTAAAAATAAGTTGCATAACTTAAAATTAAGTTATACGTTTATACAACCACCAGCCATTTAGAAATGAAAGAGTTAACCAAAGCAGAGGAACAGGTCATGCACATCTTCTGGAAGATTGGAAAAGGCTTTGTGAAAGATGTGATAGAGCAGTTCCCAGAGCCAAAGCCTATATATAATTCGGTCTCCACTATTGTGCGAATTCTGGAGAAGAAGGGGTTTGTAGGCTACACCGCTTACGGAAAAACCCATGAGTACTACCCCCTCATCAAGAAAAGCGACTACCAGAAGTTCTTTCTCAAAAACTTTGTAAGCGGCTACTTTGGCGGGTCCTTTAAACGCATGGTCTCTTTTTTCGCTCAGGAAGAGGAGTTAGATGTAAAGGAACTGGAGGAACTGGTGAACTATGTAAAAAAGAATTCTACCCCAGAAGATCATGACCAATAGCCTGCTTGCCTATTCTCTGGAATCTGGCGCCTGCCTACTCGCCTTCTTTCTCTTCTTTCACCTGGTTCTGAGGCAGGAGACGTGTTTTGGGTTTAATCGTGCGTATTTATTAGCCGCCACGGTCCTCTCCCTGTTCCTGCCCCTTTTACAGATTCCGGTACAAGTAGCTGCCATAGCCCCATTATCAGCACTGGTGGCGGCACCTACGGCCGTTCTCATCAAGGTACCTGTTGCAGATGCCGCGGCCTCTCAACATGAGTGGTTCCACTGGTCCGGTCTACTAGGGCTTTTGTATGTTGGCGGCTTCAGCTATACAGCCTATAGGTTTCTACGTCAGTTACTGCTCTTCAGGGCCCTCAAGGTGCAACACCAGGCTACTGCCGAAACCCGTGATGGCATCACCTATATTCCCACGCAGGGGGCTTGGCCTACGTTCTCTTTCTTCCGCTGCATTTTCTGGGACAACACCCTCTCCCTGAGTGCAGCAGACCAGGAGCGCATTTTGCAGCATGAGCGGGTTCACGTGAGGCAGGGGCACAGCTATGATCTGCTTTTTATGGAGGTCCTGTGCATTTTATTCTGGTTCAACCCCCTTCTCCCGGTATACAGAAAAGCCCTGGTTGCCGTGCATGAATTTATGGCAGATGCCCAGGTAGTTACCACCGGTGACCGGAAAACCTATGGGCTCCTGCTCGCCAATCAAGTCTTGCAAGCCTCTTCTATCACCATAGGTCATTTCTTTAATAAATCACTCACTCTAAAACGTATTCACATGATTCACCAAACCAACCGCCGCACCCCCAAAATGAAACAGCTTCTGGCCCTTCCGCTGGTGGCCCTGCTGGTGCTCTCGCTCTCGTCCTACCAATTGCATCTGCAAGCCTCTGCTGAACCACAAGCCGCCACCAGGGAGCACACTCCCAAAGACCAGAACTCCAGGGAGCCCCAGTTCCCGGGTGGAAAGAACGAGCTGTACAAGTTTTTAGCCAATAACATCAGAATTCCTTCGGTTGCACAGAAGAACAATGAGTATGGCAGCGTGTTCATTCAGTTAACCATTGACAAGAATGGCAACCCCGGCAACATGAAGGTATTGCAGGCCAGCCACCCTTCCTTAGAAAAAGAGATTGTAAGGGTAGTCAATAAAATGCCCGCGTGGGAAACCAATGGCACCACCTCCCCCACTACCTTTGTATTCCCCTTCTCTATCCTGATTGACGGGTTCAAGAATGACAAGACCAAAATGACGCAGGATCATCAGCAATCTCTTGCCAAGGTCTCATCTCAACTAAAAGGGAAACCAGTGCATCTGATGGAGTCTGTGGTAGTGGTGGGTTACGGCCCTATGCATTAACTGCTTTCAGAAGGTCCTATACAGGAACAGCCCTGCTTTATCTCTAAAGCAGCTGTCTGTATAGGACTTCTGAAGCACAAAAGCTGTGTCAACTAGTGGTGCGCACAAATCCTGTTTTCGGCCTGTTTTTCATAAAACAGCCCAAAAGCAGGATTACGCCTTACCCCACGGTTGCTTCAGCTGCCTCAGAGGCATGGGAATGGCTGGAGGTGTTGCAGTGGGTACAGCCTCCTGAACAGGCGGTTCTGCGGGCCTGGTACAGGTTTAGCAGCGGCGTGTGCAAATGGTAGGCGCTGGTTTTGCGGTAGCGGCCGGAGAAATACTGGTGCAGCAGGTGCGTGTCACGGGTGGCCATTACAAACAGGTCCGGGATACGCGGGGCCGCAAAGTCGTTCAGGCCTTCCAGCAGGTCCTCTTCTTCCAGACAGGTGATAGAGCAGTGGGCGTACTCCAGCTCCTGCTTCACTTTTTCGCTGGCTTTCTGCACCTGGCAGAAACTCACACCGTCTAATTTGCTGTGCAGGTGCAGCAATGACAGGTGCGCCTGAAAGCGCTGGGCCAACCGCTGCACCGTTTGCATCACGCTGGCGTCTGTGTCAGTGACATCCAGGGTGAAGACAATTTCTTTGAGGGGGGTAAATGTTGCTTTCTCTGGCACCAGCAGCACAGGGCAGGCAACCAGTTCCGGCAGGGCCACCACCTCCCCTTCGGTCAGGGTCTGCAATAAATAATCGGCGGGAGACAGGACTAAGCTGGTCCCTACTTCTTCTGCGGCTGAACGCAGGTTTTCCCTAAGGTTGCCTTCCTTCAGCACACATTCAATAACAGGGTCTACGCCGGTACCGGTAACATAACTAGAGGCGTAGCGTTCAGCAAACGACCTTAGCCTCAGAAGCAGGTGGCTTTTAAAGGTTGGGGTAAGCTTGAGGGAGCCGCTGCAGTGCAACAAGGTGATATCAGCACCTACCTTGCCGGCAAACTGATAGGCATACCGTAGAGCGGTCACGCAGCCGTCTGTAAAATTAAACGGAAGCAGGATTCTTGGTGAGGTTTTCATGTGCTTGTTGGTTAACGTTTGGGTATCTTATGAAGGAACATGGCACACAGGCGCCTCTTGCTCCGTAGTTACTAGCTTAGGACTCAGATACGGCACCCCTAAATTGAGGCCTCTCAAAATGAACAGCACGGCCAGGCACCCCGCCACGTAGGGCACGGCATTGCGCATGAGCGCCCGCCACCTGGGCTGAATAATTTTACCGGAAAGGGACACCAGCCACATTAGCGGCAGCGTTCCCAGCCCAAACATGGCCATGTACAGCACAGCCCCGCCTACGTTTTGCGCACTTACCGCCCCCGCCAACGCAAAATACACCATGCCGCAGGGCAGCAGACCGTTGAGCAAGCCCACCGTGAACAGCGCCTTTGGCGAAGGGTTTTGAAACTGTTTGCCAATGGCTTTCCGGAGGGCGTTCCACCAGCGGTCAGTACCCAGTTTCTGGCCCAGGGTACCGGTATTCAATCTTGGTAACAGCACCAGGGCCAACATCAGGACCCCAGACACAATAGAGATGGTTTGTTGCCAGCCCGCCAGCTGCAGCGTGCGGCCCAGCAGCCCCGCTACCAGGCCCAGGCTGGTGTAAGTAGTTACACGGCCCAGGTTGTACAGGAGCCGGCCTCCCACAAAAGAAGCGCCGGTACCCCTGCCAACAGGCAGCGCCATGGCTATGGGGCCGCACATCCCCACGCAATGGAAACTACTGATAAAACCTATGATTGCACCCGCCCACCACATGGTATTAGAGTGTTACGTCCTGTGCCTGGTAATATTCCTTCCCGTTCAGCTTGCCGGTCACCTGCACCCGCCAATGGCCTTTGGCCAGGCTGGCGGTATTGATGTTCTGCAGGCCTTCTGGCGTCAACTCCAGTTTCAGGACCACATCCAGTTTCTCATCAGAGGGTCTGAAGAGGTGCACTATGCCTTCGGCTTTAGCCAACTCTTTGGGGAACTGGATTACCAGTTGTTCTGCCATTTCGGCAGACACTATATGGATGGGCTGCTCCAGTTGCTGGGTTTCCTGCAGCTGCTTCATGCGTTGGCTATAGGCCAGCTCTTCTGCATAGTAGTCTTTGCTCACCAGGTTCACCTCACTCTGCATGGCCCCGTAGACCATAAAGCCAATGTAAGAGCCAAACAGTATGAAGGCGGTGATGATGATGTAGGGCAGCAGGGAGAATTGCTTAACAGGGGTGGTGGTAGTATGGATAGACATGGTAGTTTCTTATTTTGGGTTGATGGTTTTTGGTGAGTGAGGGTGAGACGCCGGTTGCCAGTCATTCTCCCCGTCACTCTTTCTCAAAATATATTTAGTGGCCGGGCCCCAGGAACTTGGTTTTCTCAGTGGCAATGAGTTTGTCACCGCTGTAGACACCAATTTCTACTTTAGAGGAGGCTGAGGCTAGTTCTTTCTTAGGAATTTCTACAAAGAAGACACCTTCTGTCAAGCCTTGCTTAGGAAGCACCAGCTCATTGCGCACCACTTTGATAGAACCTTCAGAAGAAAGGAGTTTGAGGCTTACCGGCAGCTCTTCATCGGTTTTGTTGATGAGCGTAATGTGGTAGAGGTTGGTCACGGTGCCTTTGTCCGTCTCCTGGTAGAGCATGCCCGGCGTGCGCAGAATGGTGGCGTCAATGTTGCTGCGGGTAATCAGCAACGTGGTGAACGCGCCCACCAGCACCACCAGCACGGCTGTGTAAGACTTCATACGGGTAGTGAATTTCCAGGCTTTCTTCTCCGCTATACTTTCCTCTGTAGCCACTTTGATAAGGCCGTGCGGCTTGTTCACCAGGTCCATGATGGAGTTACAGATGTCTATACAGGCGGTGCAGTTAATACACTCCATCTGCTGGGCACCGTTTCTGATATCAATGCCGGTGGGGCATACCTGCACGCACTGATGGCAGTCAATACAGTCACCCTCAGTCCGGACCTGGTTCTTGCGGAGCTTGCCTCTGGGTTCACCGCGCTCGTAGTCATAGGCTACGGTTAAACTCTGCTTGTCCAGCATGACGCCTTGCAGCCTTCCGTAGGGGCAGACAATGGTACACACCTGCTCTCTAAAGCGGGCAAATACCCCGTAGAACACGCCGGTGAACAGAATCAAAGAGAAAAGTCCGCCTAAATGGTTGGCCGGGGAATCTGTGACTATTTTCCAGAGTTCCTCTACCCCAATGATGTAGGCCAGAAAGGTATGGGCAATCACAAAAGATACCAGCACGAACAGGGTGTGTTTGGCGGTCTTTTTCCAGAGTTTGTTCCAGTTCAGGGGCGATTTGTCTAAGGCTTTCTGCTGGGGGGCATCTCCTTCAATCCAGTATTCTATGCGCCGGAACACCATTTCCATGAAAATGGTCTGGGGGCACACCCAACCGCAGAACACCCGCCCGTACACCACGGTGAACAGGATGATGAACATGATAAAGGCCATGAACCCGATGAGCAGGATAAAGAAATCCTGCGGCCAGAAGATCATGCCGAACAGGACAAACTTACGGGCCGGAATATTGAAGAGCAACAACGGCAGCCCGTTCACTTTCATGAAAGGTCCCGTGAAGAGCAGGGTCAGGAGCGCGTAGCTCACATACTTGCGGTACTGGTACAATTTCCCGCTGGGCTTCTTAGGGTAAAGCCAAACCCGTTTTCCGTCTTTGTCAACGGTAGAGAGCGTGTCTCTAAAGGTTTCTGGATCTGTTAATAATGTACTCATGGTCTCATACCGGTTGTGCGCCCGGCAGCGAGAGGGGGTTCTCGTAATTTGGCGGAAGGTGTCTCCTTTGCTCCGAATTACGATGTAAAATTACCGGTCTCCTCTGCGGTTCACGAGTTCATGGGTCATTGGCGAAAATGATCTTCGTCAGTTTTTCCTTCTCATATCTATTTGCCCAGCCCAACAGGGGGAGTCTGGCTTTGAGGTCTTCTGATTTGGAACAGCAAGCAGTTAGCTGTTCTTTTTGACTTCCTGCTGATTAGAAAGTGGGCTGTTGTTCGCTTGCTTGTTTCTACTGCAGTGACAGTGCGTAGTCCGCTGCTCCCTTGGGTCTCCCGTTTGCTGCGGTGCCTCACTCACTGTACTGTTTCATCTTTTCCGGTAAGCGCTCACGGCCGCGGGGCCCCGTCCTGGCGGTGAGCACTGCTGTTAAAACTAGGCCCTCCGGCCTTGCCGCCGGAGCGGCACCGTATTAACAGAGGCGCTCACCGCCACAACTGGTTTCGGTTCCTTTGCTATTACTGCCTTACTTACTCTGTCTGCCTCTGCAGGTAACCGTTGCTGTTCCGCTAGCCTATGGCGAGCCCGTGCTGCGCACATCAGCCAGGGGCAGAAGTGCTAATTAACAGAGGTGGCACCAGCAGAAGTGTTGATTGTTCATTGTTGTTTGTTTACTTTTTGCTGCTTATTTGCCGCTTTCTCTGGTTCAGGTTTCCAACTTGGACCTATAATGGCGGAAGCTTTCAGCTTCCATGAGGCGGCAGCCTCACATTACCTCTGCCCTCTATGGCGCGGAAGTTACTTCCGTGCCTTCTAACGCTACCTGATACTCCCGCGCTGGCGTGAGTATCCAGACTCGTGCCTACAGCTGACGGGCGTCTCTGGCTGCCCTCGCGGCGCGGCAGCGAGACCAGGCATAGCTTTTTCATTAGTACTAAAGTGCCTAGGGCGAAAAGAAAGGACTCAAGACTCAAGACTCAGGACTCACTTCAATACTCCCCCTTTGAAGGGGGTGAAGGGGGATGTTTACACAAGCAGATCCACGCTTACCCCCCCCAACCTCCTCGGAGGGGTTGGGGGGGTAGTACTTTTGCCACCACTTTACCGTCTACTCATATGACCTCACCCTGTCTTCCAGACCTGCGGGTGTCAGCGCCAATTACCTTTACTATTAGAACCGCAGCCCCTCTTCCTACCCTTCTCCCTGGGGGATCAGGAACACCGCTTTTGCGTTTTGGAGCTGTTTTCCCTAAAACAGGCCAGAAACAGAAATACCCTCCCACCATTCTCCCAGACAAACAACTAAAAGCCCCTGCCTTACAGACAGGGGCTTCTATAAAAGAGACGTAATAAAGGGTTGTAATGTACTTTAGAGGTTCTCTATTTCTTAGGCACGTATTTCTCGCCTTGCGGGGCTTTTGCGTTGGCCGGGTTGCTGCCTTTCAAACTCAGAATGTAGCTGGAAACTTCCAGGATCTGGTCATCGCTCAGCTTTTTCTGCCAGGCTACCATGCCTTTGCTGGTCACGCCGTACTTCACTACCTTGAAGACATCGTTCACATCGCCGCCGTGCAGCCAGAATTCGTCTGTCAGGTTAGGACCAACTACCCCTTGGCCCTCCTGACCGTGGCAGGCGGCGCAGTTCTGGATGAAGGCGGCTTTTCCGGCTTCCAGTTTCGCAGACTCTGTGAGAGCGGTGAAGTTGGTTACCTCGTTCACGTTCCCCTCTTCGCCACCAGATGGGTTCAACAGGGCGGCTTGCTGTACCTCGGCCTCGTACTCGGCGAGCTGCAGGTTACCGCTGCTAAACACGTGGTAATGCAGCAAGTACGCTACCCCAAACACAATGGTCACATAGAAGGTGTATTTCCACCAAGGTGGCAGGTCGTTGTCAAACTCATGTATACCGTCATAGCTGTGGTCTTCCATGAGGATGTCTTTGTGCTTGCCGGTAATGGTAGACGTGTCACCGCGCAGCAAGGCAATGAAACGGGCCATGGCGGTATTGCGCAGGGCGGGCTTGTCATACATGTGAGACAGCAACGGAAGCGCCTGCACAAAGGTCATTACCAGGAACACCAGCACCATCACCAACAGGAACCCGATCAGCACCACCAGCAGCTGGGTAGCGGGCGGAATGGCTTTCCAGTTAAAACTGGCCGCGGCCGGAGTTGCCCCGTCTGTCTTAGTAGGGTCAGTAGGTGCAACCTCTACCTTGGCTTCTGCGGGCTTGTCGCTTTCTTCTTTGACATAGGCGATCACGTCTTTGATGTCACCGTCTGAGAGCGCACCTTCAAAGCTAGTCATCTGGGTTTTCCCAAATTTCTCAAAGATCTCTACCGCCTGTTTGTCACCAGAGGCAATCATTTTGGTGGAGTTCTTCACAAAGCTGGTGATCCATTTCTCATCGCGGCGTTTGTGCACGTCTTTGAGGGCAGGGCCCACCACCTGCTCCTGCACACTGTGGCAGGCGGCGCAGTTGGCGTCAAAGATAGACTTGCCTTTTACGGCATCCTGGGCGGCGGCGGGTTGTAGCCCTGTTCCCGCTACCAATGCCGCGGCGGCCAGGGAAAGTATCAATCGTTTCATGACCGTGGGTTTAAAGGGTGGTCAAATCCATTATCATTCTGCAGGGGCATGGCTTTCATGCTCTGGATATGCTCTTTCTTTTCTACCACCACGTAGGCAATCAACCCAAGGAAGAAGAAGAAGAAGATAAGGAACGAGATGATTGGGTAAATCTCAATTCCGTCTATGGACTGTAATATTTCTTTATACATGGCTCTTATTAGTTGTCAGTTATTGGTTGTTGGTTGTTAGATTTTCAGACTACTCCTCTCCTGCTTTATTGCTTGTAAGGAGCACCTTCCTGTAAACTATGTTGTCCAAAAACTAACAACCAACAACTATTAACTACTTTTCTTCTTTCACTTTAATGTCTGTACCCAGGCGTTGCAGATAGGCAATGAGGGCCACAATCTCTTTCTCAGGCTTCACCTCAATGTTCTCCTTTTTAAGCTCAGCGGCGATTTCTTTGGCCTGACGGGCTAAGTCTTCGTTCGCTTTTTGGGCGTAGCCGGGAGCGTATGGAGTACCTAAGCTGGTCAGGGTTTCAATCTTGGCCTGGGTGTCGCTCACGTCCAGGTCTTTCTCCAGCAACCATGGGTAGGCGGGCATGATAGAACCCGGAGACATAGAGGTTGGGTCCAACATGTGGTGGTAGTGCCAGCTGTGCGGGTACTTCCCTCCTACCCGGTGCAAGTCTGGCCCGGTACGCTTAGAGCCCCACAGGAACGGACGGTCATACACAAACTCGCCGGCTTTAGAGTACTCACCGTAGCGCTCAGTTTCAGAGCGGAACGGCCGCACCATCTGAGAGTGACAGTTCACGCAGCCTTCTTTGATGTAGACATCGCGGCCCTGCAGCTCAAGGGCGGTGTAAGGTTTCACGCTGGCAATAGTAGGCACGTTAGACTCTACCAGGAACGTTGGGATCATCTCTACCAGACCACCAATCAAGATGGCAACCGTGGCGAATACGGCCATTTGTACCGGTCTGCGCTCAATCATGCGGTGCCAGTGGCCTCCGGTGTGCTCACCCGTGTTTTTGATCACGGCGGCTGGCATTAACGGGGCAGCCTGGGCTTCTTCATTGGCTAAGAGAGAACCGCTTTTCACGGTTTTCACAATGTTGTAGATCATCAGGAACACGCCACCTAAGTAGAGTACCCCGCCAATACCGCGCAGGTAGTACATAGGCACAATCTGCAGCACGGTCTCCAGGAAGTTAGAATACTGGAGCAGACCTTCATTGTTGAACTGTTTCCACATCAAACCTTGGGTGAAACCCGCCCAGTACATAGGCACGGCGTAGAACAGGATACCCAGCGTGCCTAACCAGAAGTGCCAGTTGGCCAGTTTTTTAGAGTACAGCTCGGTTCTGAAGATGCGGGGCAACAGCCAGTACAGGATACCAAAGGTCAGGAAGCCGTTCCAGCCCAGGGCGCCTACGTGTACGTGGGCTACTATCCAGTCAGTGTAGTGGGCAATGGCGTTTACGTTCTTCAAAGAAAGCATAGGGCCTTCAAACGTTGCCATACCGTAGGCGGTGATGGCTACCACCATAAACTTCAACACTGGCTCAGTGCGTACTTTGTCCCAGGCACCGCGCAGGGTCAACAGACCGTTGATCATACCACCCCAGCTAGGGGCAATCAGCATCACAGAGAATACTACCCCCAGTGACTGCGCCCAGTCTGGCAGGGCGGTGTACAGCAAGTGGTGCGGACCGGCCCAGATGTAGATGAAGATCAAAGACCAGAAGTGGATAATTGACAGACGGTACGAGTATACCGGACGGCCAGCCGCTTTAGGCAGGAAGTAGTACATCATACCCAGGTACGGCGTGGTCAGGAAGAACGCAACCGCGTTGTGGCCATACCACCACTGCACCAGCGCATCCTGCACCCCGGCGTAGCCAGAGTAGCTTTTCATGAACGTTACCGGAATCTCGTATGAGTTTACAATGTGCAGTACCGCAACGGTCAGGAACGTGGCAATGTAGAACCAGATCCCCACGTACATGTGCGCTCGCGGCGTTTGATAATGGTCCCGAACATGTTCCAGCCAAACACCACCCATACCAGCGTAATGGCAATGTCAATGGGCCATTCCAGCTCAGCGTACTCTTTTGAGGTAGTAATCCCCAACGGAAGGGTAATCACCGCAGAGACAATAATCAGCTGCCAGGCCCAGAAGTGAATCTTACTCAGTGTGTCTGAGTACATTCTGGTCTTGCAGAGGCGCTGCAGTGAGTAGTACACGCCCATGAAGATACCGTTGCCCACAAACGCGAAGATCACGGCATTGGTGTGCAGCGGACGGACCCGCCCGAAGGTGGTGTACTCAGTGCCCATGTTAAGCTCAGGGCGTGCCAGCTGGAACGCAATGATCACTCCTATGAGCATGCCCGCCACGCCCCAGAACAGGGTGGCATAGGCGAAATCCCTGACAATCTTGTTGTCATAGTAGAATGTTTCTACGGTGCGGACGCTGGATTTTAGCGCTTCGCCCGGAGCTTTTAGAACCTCAGCTAGCATGTGCGGTGTCCTCCATTGGTTTAGTAGATATTGAAGTAATGGGTTGTTTTTTGGTTAATTCGTTGTCAAAGAGAATGCGCACCGAGGGGGTGTAATCGTCCTCGTACTGGCCGGAGCGCACCGCCCACAGGAATGCCCCCAGAAACAGGATGGCCACCAGCAGACTGATGCAGATGAGTAAAAAGATAATGTTCATGGCTGCGCCGATTTTTTCTCTCCTGAAACAGGCGGCGGCGGAAAAAGAAGTGAACTCAACCCCTTACGCGCTTACCTTGCCCTTTCAGTTGATACAAAGGTCAGGAGATACGGGAGGGAAAAAGATGACGTGCGTCAGTTTAGCCAGTGATTGATGTCAGAGAAGGCGGTTTAAAGGCTGTATAACACGTTTTTATGTACTCTAAGCGTTGATTCCTTCTCCCTTCACATTGAAAGCATGCTTACTTTAGTTGATCCCCCCTTTGAAGGGGGCGAAGGGGATGTTTACTCAGGAGGGCACGCATTGCTGAGATTCTGTTTGCTGAACATTCCTATATCTGTAGAGACCAGGCACCGCCTTGTCTCTTACGCATTGCTGAACGTTTCCCGACCATCAGCGAATTGCTTTTGCACCCACCGCTGTTCTTGCCCAACCTCCATCTGAACTGCTTTCTGCCCCTGTTTGTCACGTTGATCCTTGATGCTCAACCTAACCAAAAGAATCAAGAAGCCTCAAACTCGCTGCCGCTCAAACAGGCTTCCCTTCATTAATTTCGTACCTGGCAACCGCTATCTGTTTCGTCGCCAACGCGGCCATTGCTGATTTGCACCGCCTGTCTGTGCTCCCGCTAAGCACCTCGGCGCCTACGGCTTCTGCGTTGCCCGCTCCCGCAGGAAATGAAAAGGAGGTGTGCGTTTTTGGCTTGTTTTCAGGAAAATAGCCCGGAAACGCTGTAGCCATTGCTAACTCTTCCTACTCGTGCAGATACTCCCCTCCCTCTGAGGGGTTGGGGTGGGTTCTACACATAGCTGATATTTTGCTTCCGCTTACGCGTAGACTGCCCCAAAGAGACGAGGCGGTGCCTGGTCTCTACAAAAACCAACCGCCGCATTTGTGCATTTTCTGTTTTTCGCCTATTTTCCTGAAAACAAGCCGAAAACGCCCGCCGCCCATGTGGACCTGCCCCACCTGCACCCAATCTTTCCTGCGTACGCACCAGTCCCACTCTTGCCTGGACAAAACCGAGGCCGATTTCCTGCGCGGCAAATCTGACGTAACCGTGGGGCTGTACCACCATTTCCTGGCGCAGTACCGCACCATAGGCGATTTCAAGATTCACCCGGCCAAAACCATGATCTCCCTGGCCAAGAACACGCGCTTCTGCTCAGTGCACCAGTTCGGGCGAAACTTTCTGGACGTGTGCCTCCCGCTGGACCGGGTGTATGACCAAACGCTCTGCTTCCACAAAATTGGCCACCTGGGTGACCGGCTCATCAACCACTTCGTGCGCTTCTATGACAAAGAAGATTTGAATGAGGAAGTGCTGCATTATATGCGGCTGGCGTATGCCTTGGATGCGGTGAAGGGAAGGAAGTAGGTTAAAAAAGTTAGAGAATAAAAAAAGTAATTAATTCTATGGCGCGGAAGTTACTTCCGTGCCTTTCTCCCCGTAGCAGGTAGTTCTAGAGTATGAGTGAGAAGTACAAAGCCAACAATCCAGACAAGATATATTTTGTCACCTTCGCGGTGGTTCAATGGGTGGATGCTTTTACGCGGCGGGAGTACAAAGATATACTTGTAGACAGCCTGCAGTACTGCCAAAAAGAAAAAGGATTAATCATTTATGCGTGGTGTATCATGACTAATCACCTGCACCTTGCTCTAGGCACAGATGGTAAGTTGCCACTGGCAGACATCATGCGCGATTTCAAAAAATTCACCTCCGTGTCTCTGGTGCGGGCTATTCAAGAAAATAGTCAGGAGAGTAGAAAAGAATGGCTATTGTCGCTCTTTCAAACTGCCGCAGCAGGAAGCACCAAGCATCAAAAGTACCAATTCTGGCAGAGTCAATACCACCCGGTAGAGTTAACCAGCAATGGCCAGCAGCAACGGTGCCTTGAGTATATACATCAGAATCCCGTAGTGGCAGGTATTGTAAACACGGCCGAAGCTTTTCTATACAGTAGTGCCACTGACTACGCAGGCGGGAAAGGGTTAATAGAAATAACCTTTATGGAATAAAAGAAGGCACGGAAGTAACTTCCGCGCCATAGAAAAGAAGTGTTAGTAAGGGGAAAAGGTCAGACTAGAAGAAAACCATCCTTAGCCTGACCTTTTCTAAATTCTGCTGTTATGCTTTATAAAACTCAATTCAAGGAAACAGTTTTCAAGTCATAACTCAAAGCGGTATTTAAAAGCTGCTCTGCGTGAGTAAAAATATCATCTAGACTCTGCAACTCATGTTTAGACTCCTTCTTGGCTTCATCAAACAAGGTAATGGTTTTCTTTGCGCCTTCCAGGTTCAAACGGCAAATGGGTTTCCGGTTATTATCGTCCAGTAGAATACCGAAATAACTCTGCGTATCACGGTGGTGTATCCTATTCGCATCAACCTTACCTCTGAGAATAGAACGGATTATATAAAAGGCCTCTTTCTCCATCTCAGTGGTGGTTACTTTACTGGCTGCTTCTGCATTCACCGGCTGCACAGTGGTCTCTTCTTCAACCCGCGACTGAACAAAGTTTCTATCTTCCTCTGAGGCAAGGGCAGATTTCAACCGGTCGCTTATCATCTCGCTTATAAGGCCGTGGATAGACTTTTTCACCAGTCCCGTAAACTGTTCCAGCACTATAGCGGTCATGGCACCAGAGACAATCTGCCGGGCGAAATGCTTTACAAAAACATCAGTGGGATTAGCCATTTCCTCCAGCATGATGCGCTTGATTTCTTTAGCGTATTTCAATTCTGTGGCTGAACTTAAAATGTTCTCCACGCTGAATTGAGATTTGTGGTATTTCTTTAATTCAAAGATGGCCTGTTCACTTACCTCTGTGATGTTGAATTCCCAGAAAGGTTTATCGTCCATCTTGTTGGGCTCTACCAAATCTGTGTAAAACCGATAGACAATCCCGTTGGTGAGTATGCCAAAGCGGGCCGAAGTCACATGGAAATAGCGGTGCAACTGGGAGTTGTGGACATCAAGTTTCTCCTTCCAGTGCTTACACTCCATAATAATGGTTGGAGCACCGTCTTTGAAAATACAGTAATCAACCTTTTCGCCTTTCTTGATTCCAATGTCAGCAATATATTCAGGCACCACTTCCATGGGATTGAACACATCATAGCCTAATGCTGAGATAAACGGCATCACAAAGGCCATTTTGGTAGCTTCTTCTGTTTGAATTGATTCCTGCAGGCGGGACACCTTCTCCCCCAGCGCTTTGATTACATCTTGAAAATCCATGATTGTATTGTTAAGATTAGTGTATATTATGTATATTAGAAAAGGTAAATATTTTTATTTAAATATCAACTACTTGATTATCAATATTTAGACCTTAACTCATAAATCAGTATAAATGCTGAATCTTAACAGTAGGAATGTTAGATAGAAACCCCTCTCGCCCCCTCCTCAACTCCTCCACCGTCTTCTCCCTCACCCTGCTGGTGCTGGGGCTCACGGTGCTGGGCGTGTACCTTTTCGGGCTTGGGCGCCACCACACGTTTTTCCAGAACTCGCTGCTCTCTACTACCCTGCTGAGTGTGGTGTTCTTCGGGTTTGTGAGCGTGGGGCTGTACCGCGGCATCAAGCTCAGAGACACCTTGGGCAAGGTCACCGACAGAATCCCGTTCAGGCGCAAGAAACAGAACGGTGACCGAAGCAGCCTGCTTAACCTGGGCGATTTCTTCTCCGGTTTTTCAAACAAAAGTTCTTCGGGCTCTACTGACAGCAGCTTTGACGTGGGCGACTTGGGCGGGGATGAAGGCTGCCTGGCCGGAATTCTGGCGGTCTTGGCCTGGGTGGCGGCTGCCGTTGTACTAAGCGTAGTGCTGTGGCTCTTCGGCGAAGTGTTGCTGGTGGCGCTGTTCGCGTTTATGGCTATGCTGTACTGGATTTTCTACCGGGCGCTGCGGCTGGTGTTTCGGCACAGCCACCAGACCAGGGGCCGCGGGTGGGCCAGCTTGGGCTACGGGCTGGTGTACACCCTGCTCTACAACAGCTGGATCTACGGCATTTACCTGCTCCTGGCGTACTGGCGGAAATAAATGCGTTTTCGGCCTGTTTTTCTGAAAACAGCCCGAAAACGCATCTCCCTCTAATTTATTTTACCACATCAACCTGTTTGCTTGGGGCCCTGCTCCCCTTACTGCTTCACCAACCGGGTTACCTTACGGGTGTTCTCACTGATCCAGAGCACATGGTACAGCCCCGGAGCCAGCGTTTTGGCAGGTACCAGGGTGGCGGTGGTGCCTGCCACCACGTTTTGCTGCCGCACCAGCCTGCCGTGTGCATCTAAAACCTGTAACTGCTCCTGCCCGGTGGCCAGGCCGTGGGTGAAGGTAAAGTCTTTGGTAACGGGGTTGGGAGACGCGGTACCGCCCGCCGTAGCCTTGGCCTCTACACTGATCACGCGGCTGTACTCAAATTTGCCGTCTACATCTACCTGTTTGAGGCGGTAATAGGTAATTCCTGTTCTGGGGGTAGGGTCAGTGAAACGGTACCTGGCCAGTGTAGTGGAGTTTCCGGCGCCTTTTACCTCGCCTATATACTGAAAGCTTTTCCCGTCAGTGCCCGCCTCAACCTCAAAATGGTCATTCATGGTTTCTGAGGCGGTTTGCCAATACAACTGCGACAGGCCTTTCTCCTGCCGCCCGCTGAACCCGGAAAAAGTCACCGGCAGCGGCCCCACCACAGAGGGGTCAACGGCGGTGTTATACGCTACAAAGGCCAGGTCACTGTTCCCGCTCAGGGTGATCTCAAAACGGCTGATCTGGGTGTAATTGGCCTGCGTTATACCAAACACACTAAAGTCTGCCGCCCAAAGCCTGACGCTCCGCTGCCCGTTGGTAAAGGAGGTCTGCAGCGTCATGGGGTTTTGGCTGGCCTCGTAGAAATCTGCCTGCCAGTTGCCCACCGCCGGTATGTTGGTGGCATCAAACACAATACTGACAGAGGTTCCCACCTGGTTGTTGTTGGCGTCAAAGAACTTGTACACATCTGATCTGGTAGGGTCTGGGTCAGCAATCTGGGTCACCAGAACATCTGGCATGCCGTCTCCAATGGTCTCCTTCACAATCTGCGTAAACGGAAAGGTAAGCCTGCCGGCGGGGAGGTTGGCCACCCCGGTGCCAATGTCTAACCCTGAGAGCCCGTCTGTGAGGTAGCGGGCCATGTCTCTGGCTGGCGCCGGATTACTGGCCCCCGCATGAACGCCATCATACAGCTGCCCCAGCGCCACCTTGGTATTTGAAACGGGCGCAGGCAAGGTACTTACAGGAATAGCCTGGTACTGCCCCGGGATAAACACCACGCCGTTAGCGGTGAGTTTGGCATCATTGGCCCCCGTTGAATAGGTGACTCCGTTGTAGGTGTACGCGAGCAGGTTGTGGCTGTTATCAGGTTTTACCGGGTTAATACTCCCTACCCCAGACCGCCAAAAGCCGTTGTAGTCAGTGATGATGGCGTTCACGGCATAGGGTGACTGGGCGCTCACCACTGAAGTAGTCAGGCAGGCCGTGCCCAAGGCAAGGGCAGACAGAAATGGTTTCACCGGTTTAAGACGGGAGACGAAGGAGGCTCTGGCAGTTTCCAGCCGGGACCCAGGTGACAGCACCTGAATAAAAGACAAGAATACGGGGGACAAGGGTTTCATTTTTTTGGAATAGGTGTATTATTATAAGACAATTTCAGCTGATATAAACACTAATAAATTTTTTATCGAAATTATGAATACTACAGCACCTATCTCCCCGTTATCTTTTATTATCTCTCCTCTGGCACTGCCTCTTATCAAATATAGAAACATTAAAATAGCCAAATCACCAAAGGTTACTTAAATTCTATCTTTATTAGAAAATTTAAATTTTTTCAAACATTAACACCAAGGTCTATAGAATGATTCTAACCAGTATATCCCCCTAAAAAGAAATAGACGCTTGCGGCTGCCCCAACCCTAGATTCCTAAGGCGTGAGCGTCTGCCTTAGCCCCCCGTTTATGCCGCACCCAGGCTTTACTTTTCACCTATACGCCCCTGCTTTCAGCAGCTAGGCAGGCTTGGTTACTTCAGTAACGGGAAACGTCTCAGCAGCCAGGTGCAGCTTTTTCTGTTTTCGCTGTTTTTCAGAAAACAGGCCGAAAACGGAAACACCGCCCCCCGCAGAAGTTGGCTTCTGCCCGGGCAATTCATCAGGCAGCAGGTTTCACTTAGCCGTGTGTCCAGATCAGAGCATTAAGTAAGAAGAGAGGGGGAAACCTTGCCGGGGCAATGGCTAAGCGAATAGCCCCAGGAACCAGCCACGGGAGAGCGAGCCGCCTGCCTCTGCGGCACAGGGCAGTTAGACAATGAATTGAAAACGCAGCCTAGCTCCTGAACACTTTCCTGCCCGCTGGGTAACCCACCGGTGGGGCTGCTGCCTTTTTTGGCGAGGGCAGCTGTGGTCCATTGAACCAGGTTTACAGTTTATAAGCTACTTTTGCTATTTCAGCCCCAAAACAGAAGGCTGGCCGTGATGTGGCTGGCAAATGCCGGCGCCAGTGGTGCAAGAAAAACGGCACGCAACCTCTTGCTTAGCAGTCACAGGTAAAGTCGCGGCTGTTGAATTTGTCTGAGGCCACATCGCCCACTTTTACGAGCTGGGCAAAGGGAATTTCCTGGCCGGTTACCAGCTCCAGGTGCAGTTGCCCCTCCTTCTCCCCCACTTTTTTGATCATAGTGGTCACGGTCAGAAACTCATGCAGCTCGGTCTGGTACTGTATCTTCAGGAATTTCTTTTTCTGCACAGCCTCGTTTACAGCCGTCAATAAATGCTCGTCCATGGCGTTTGGGTTAGACTAAAGGTATACGAACTGCCCATAATTGGTTTCCCTCCTGCGCCTGTTTACGTTCTTGTTCCGTACGTAAACCAAGAAACGCGGGACGTTCTGCCGCAACGGGCAGCGCAGCAGGTAAATGTAGACTCGTTTTCAAAGACTTCATGACGCTACCTCAAAAACATTTTCTTTATTTCGCGGGGCCGCAGGGGCCCGTACCACACTTATGAACCGTTTCCTTCCCAGACATGCCGCCCAGGATCTGCTCCAGCACCTGTCCACCGCTGCCCACCAGCAGACGTATGACTTTGAAAAACACAGAGTCACGCTGCTAGACCAGGCCGGGAATGAGCTGGTGCATTTCAGGCTCCCCCTGGTGGTGCCACCGCCCGTCTCCTCCCCGGCGGGCCTTTCGCCTGAAAAAATAAACTACGTGGTGCTGCTGATTCAGGCAGGAAACTGTGCCATGGGTTACTTTGAAGACGGCGTTAACCTCCACCACAAGGTGTTCCGGTCTTACATGGTGCGCAAGAAGCAGGGCAAGAGCCAGATCAAGTACCTCAAGACCAAAGGCAAGTCCCGGGCCGGGTCCCGGGTACGGCTGGGGGAGACCGAGGAATTCTTCGCCAATATCAACGGCCGGTTACAGGAGTACTTTCAGGAGCACACGGTACACCGCATTGCCCTTAGCTGTTCAAAGACGCTGTGGCCTTACCTGTTTGAGGCAGAGGTTTCCACGCCGTTTGACAAGCGGGATGAACGCCTTTTCAAAATCCCGAAGCACGTGCACACGCCCATCTTTGAGGTGCTGCAAGACGTGAACCGCTTCCTGCTACGGGGCGAACTGATCTATGAGCCGCCCCAACAGCCCCTGGTAGAGGAACTGCTTGCCACCCTTCCCCACTGGAAAGACTACAACTCCGTAGCCGAGGAGGATCACAGCACGCCCTAGCGTTTTCCAGAGAGTTCTCCTATTTGGGAAAGTAGGTCCTACCCCAGAAGGCTACGCGCTGGGCTTTTGCCTAAAGGGTTATCTAAATTCACCTTTTACCTTCTTTAAGTCCTAAAAAACCCCAACTACAACCTGTCATTTCACAGATCTGCCTTAAAAAATAGTAATTTTAGCTAAAAGACTGTATTTTAGCGCTTCCCCTACTATTTTCTGACAGGTACCTGCTTTTCTGACCGGCTTGCTTTTTACAGCCTATGTGTCTGAGCGGCAGGCTATAGAAACGAAACCATGGATGATTTAACTGGTCAGGTACCAGCGGGGCGAAGAATACCAATTTCTTACCAGAATTTTCTGGCACTTACTTCTCATTTTCACTGCGTTTTTGATAATCAGGGCAGGTTTGTTTTTGCCAGCGCCGCCAGTTTTGGGCTGCTGGGCTACCAGCCGGAGGAGCTTACGGGTAAACCCCTTTCTGATTTTCTACACGCCAGAAACCAGGCAGACCAACAGCAGGAGACGCCCACTTTCTCCCGGTTGGGAGAGCCGGTAGAAACCCAGAACCACTACCTCAGAAAAGACGGCCACCTGGTGCAGCTGCACTGGAGCTCCCGGTATGTAGAGCAAGAGCAACGCACGTACGCCGTGGCCCGGCCATGCTCCCCACCAGACACGGCCGTCCTCTCCTTTCAGACAACTGAAGCCAGATACCGCGCGCTGCTAGACAATGGCTATGACATGGTGAACATTGTCACAGCCGAAGGGGAATATACTTTTGTCAGTGAATCTGTCACCAGAATCCTGGGCCACCGCCAGGAAGACCTGCTTGGCAAGAATGGGTTTGCGTACATTCACCCAGATGACCTGCCCCGGGTACTAGCCTTCTTCCAGAGCCAGCTCCACGGCGACCAGACCCCCTCAGCCCCTTTCCGGTTCAGGGCCGCAGACGGCTCCTGGCGCTGGCTGGAGACCACCGTGACCAACCAGCTGCAGAACCCGGCCATACAGGGCGTGGTGCTCAAGTCACGGGACATGACAGACCAGATCTTGGCTGAACAGTGCCGGCATGCGGAGAAACAGCGGTATGAGTCTCTGTTCAAATACCACCCAGATGCTGTTTTCTCCCTCAACCGCGAAGGCTATATACAGGAAGTGAACCACATGGGGTGCCAGTTGCTTCGGCAGCCAGAAGAAAAGATCCTGCAGAAGCATTTCACCAGGTTTCTGCACGCCCGGCAGCTGGAGCATTGCCTGAACCTCTTTAAGATAAGCATCACGGGCACCGCCCAATACCTAGACACCGTTTACCTGACCAAATCTGAAGTCCGGGTAGATGTGAGCCTTACCCTTATCCCCATTCACGTAGACGGGCAAATAGAAGGGGTCTACACCATTGTGCGGGATGTGTCTGAGATCAAAAAGAATGAACGTGAACTCCAGAAGCTCTCACAGGTAGCCAGCAAGGTGAAAAACGTCATTCTGGTCACAGACAAGCACGGCAAAATTGAATGGGCCAATGAAGCCTTCACCCATGAGTCTGGGTACACCCTGGAAGAAGTGCAGGGCAAATGGCCCGCAGAGGTTCTGAGCGGCCCAGAAACGGAGATGCAAGCCCACCGCCGCATAGCCGAAAAGGTGAATATCAAAAAAGAGATGGCCCGTGAGGAGCTGCTCCGCTACAACAAAGACGGCAGCCTCACCTGGATTCACCTGGAGCTGACGCCCATCTTAGACGAGCAAGGTGACCTGCAGCGGGTAGTCTCGGTCACCACTGACATCACTGAAATCAAAACGGCCCAACAGGAAAACCTGAGACTCACAGAAGACCTTTTGCGCCAGAACCGGGACCTGCACCAGTTTGGGTATATTGTGTCCCATAACCTACGCTCCCCGGTAGCCAACATTCTGGGGCTGGTTTACCTGCTGTCCCAAAGTGCGGCCAACCCCACCGCCTCAGAAAAGGTCATCAAGAACCTGCAGGGGGCCGCACAGCACCTAGACACCGTGATCAGAGACCTTAACCAGATTCTGACCGTACGCCAGGAGATTGTAGAACTGAAAGAGGAAATCAACCTTGCCACCGAGGTGGAGAATATCCTCAACAGCATTCACCAGCAGCTGGAGGCCTGCGGGGCAACAGCTACGGTAAACCTCACCGGCGGACAACATATCTTTGCCGTGCGCAGCTATGTTACCAGCATTCTGCAGAACCTGCTCACCAACGCCATCAGGTACCGCTCCCCAGACAGAAAACCTGAGATCCAGATTTATACTGAAACCGAAGGTGAATTCCTCTGCCTGTCTGTCAAAGACAACGGGCTGGGCATAGACCTGCCCAAAGAGAAAGACAATATTTTCAAGCTCTACAAACGGTTCCACTTCCATATTCAAGGCAAAGGCCTGGGGCTGCATCTGGTAAAAACGCAGGTAGAGGCCATGGGCGGAAAGATCACCGTAGAAAGTGTTTTGCGGGAAGGCACCACGTTCAAGGTCTGGTTCAAGCAGGCGTAAGACCATTCTTGTTTGCGGGTCTGATTTTTCTGAAAACAGCGAAAAACAGAATCTTTTGCCGGCGCCAGCGGAGCATCACTACCACCTTTGCTTACCAGAAAGTGCAGGCGGGAGGGCTATTGGTGCAAGAGAGACAGCAGAGCAGCAATACCCGGCAACGCAGGAGTGTGACCAGGTAAGCGGCTCAAAATTTGATTGAAAGCAGGCTTTTGGCGCAATTGGGTGCAAGGGTCTCCGTTTTTAGGCTGTTTTCAGAAAATCAGCCCGAAAACAGACCCTGATCTCCCCATAACAGCACAACCGGCCACGCATGCGCCAGATGGGAAAAACCTGAACAGCTTGCCGGTGAGGAGTGCTTGTAACGCCAGTTCTTTTGGCAACACCAAAGACCCTCTTACACAAGGTCTCCCCCGGCCCCCGGCTCATCTGGCAAGTCACGCACAGGCATGATCACGATCTCCTGAATGCGCCAGTGCAAGTTTTCCAGCTCTTCAGAGAGCTGCTCCAGGCGCGCCACCAGCCCTGTTTCTTCTGAGGGGACCACATAGGCTTCACCCAGGTAAATATGGCCTTCCTCCCGCATTCTAAAGCTGAACTTCTGTATCCAGGGCTGGTGCTTCAGGATTGCCTGCACCTGGTGCAGTAAAGGGTCTGTCTTTTGGTCATCTACGGTTTTGGGCTGTTCATCCATCAGGTCAAAAACCGCCTGTTTCAGGTTGGAGTAGCCGTCTTTCAGAATGTCAAAGGCAATCACCAGTGCTGCTACCGCGTCTGCCCACCACCAGCCCAGGCCAATTCCCAGAACACCCAGAATGGCCGCCGAAGCAGTCATCCAATCAGCTTTGTTCATCTCGGCGTCTGTGTAGAGGTTCTTCTCGTGCAGTTTTTTCGCCAGAGGCAGTTTCATGCGCCCCAGGATCATGGCCGGAAACGTACCGTACAGCATAGCCGCAATCATTAGATAACCCAACCAGACCTCCTGCCCAAAAATCACTTTAATGCCAATGGTGGGGTGTTCCTGCTTAATGAGTGTGGCCGTAGAATCAAAAATCAGAAAAGCCCCCACCGCAAACAGAGCCACCGCGCTGCACAGGTAGGCAATGCTCACCACCCGGTGATAACCGTAGGGGAAGTCTTTGTTAGGCTTTTTGTGAAACACCCGCGAGGCTATGAGAAAAGACAGGGAAGGCGTTAAACTCAGCATATCTTCAAACCAGGCGGTTTTCATGGCCTGCGAGTTGCCCATGGTAAGGTACACCACCGCGGCCGTTGACAGCAGGTAGGCCACCGTGATCCACTCCAGCTTTTTGGCTTTTTCAAAAACCGGCTTCAGTTCTGCGGGGTATTCAAAGTTATCTATGGGTCTCATGGCGCCACTGTGCTTCTATGGATTGTTTCTGCCCGTGCAGGAAAGACTCTAATGCCACTACAAACGCATTTTCACCTTTTATCACCCCCATGACATGCTTCTTCTGGCCTACTTCTGCGTAAGGGCGGGTAAAGGCTATTTTCTTCTTCCAGGGGGTGTCATCTGTGGTGCCGGCAATGACCAGGTGCAACTGCTGCTGCTCCAGTTTCTCAAACAGGTTCTGCTCTGTGTCGTTCACCCACTGCACCCGGGCATTTACAGACCGCGCAAAGCCCTGGACCAGCGCCGCCTCCACCCCGGTTGGCACTCCCATCTGGCCCATGACCCAGGGCTTGTTTTGTGAGTACCCTACTTTCAACGTGCCATTTGTCACCTGCCGGAGCGTCTTCTCCGGATCTTTGGGGAACTGCCCGCAGCTACTCAGATTAACCAGGCAGCAAAAGAGACCTACTAACTTCAATTGTTTCATGGGCAGAGAGAACAGGTTCTAGTGGGGGGGCGTTGCACAGCATCGCTCCGTTCAAAATACCCCTAGTACGCAGACCATTTATGCTGAGTTAATACAAATGGGAACGCAGCTATTGCTTGGCCATGCTCCCCGTCTTACCACCTCAGCAAAATGCAACTCTAAGCCCCTAATCCCGTTTGATCCTTCTATAGAAGTTTTACAGAAGTAATATTCTACCTACAAATGAAAAAACTGAAATTAGTAGCAGCGTTGGCGGTAGCCGCCATGTTGCAGATACCTACGGTTCACGCCTACAACGGTGTGGGACAAGACACTACCCGTACCACCAACAAAGCCCGGGCAAAGCAAGGGGTGAACGAAGTGGGGCACGGCACCAAAGAAGTGGGAAAAGGCACGAAGAACCTGGCCGTGAGTGGAGCCAAAGCCACTGCCAAAGGGGCCAAGAAAGCAGGTAAAGCTGTGAAAAAAACCACCAAAAAGGGAGTGGAGAAAGTAAAAGGCACAGATGAATAAGCCTTTCCTATACTGTCATAAAAAAAGCGCTACCCACATAGTAGCGCTTTTTTTATGACAGTATAGGAGACCAGGTTTCTGTTTTTGGGCTGTTTTTCAGAAAACAGCCCAAAAACAGGATTGCTGGGCGTATGTCAGGCGGTTACCACCTGCTGCAAAATAGCAAGCACGCCGTTCTCATCATTGCTTTGGGTCTGGAAACGGGCCACCTCTTTGATCTCTGGGTGGGCATTGGCCATGGCGAAGCTGTAGTGCACTTTTTGCAGTAGTTGGCGGTCATTCAGGAAATCGCCAAAGGCCATGGACTCTTTGCCGGTCACCCCAAACTGCTTCTGTATTATTTCCATGGCGTGGCCCTTGTTGGCCAGCCGGTGGCAGAGGTCCAGCCAGATTTTGCCGGAAACCGTGACTTGCAGGTACTCCCGCTCCTCCTGGAAATAGGTGTTGCTGTTTTCTTCAGCACCCGCCAGGTCACAGATGGCTATTTTCAGAAACTGGTCATCTGTGACCTGAAGCAGGTCTTCTACCACCTGCACCTCATCATAATACAACTCCACCTGTTCCAGAAAGGCCGGATGGCTGCTGTCTACGTACGCCGTTTTCTTGCCGCAGAGTACAATATGGGTGTCTGGTACAGATTTAGCCTTCTGCAGCAGAGCGGGCACTTGCTCCGGCTCCAGGGCCTGCACGAGAATCTCCTGGCCCTGGTACATCACATAACTTCCGTTTTCGGCCATGAAGATGATTTCATCTTTGATAGGCTGGAAAAGGTTTAGCAGGTTATGGTATTGCCTTCCGCTGGCGGCGGCAAACAGAATGCCTTTCTCTTTCAACGCACGGTAGACCGGGTAAAAAGTATCACTCAACTGGTGCTGAGAATTCAGCAGGGTGCCGTCCATGTCAGAGGCTATGAGTTTGATGTTGGAGAAATCCATGCAAGGTGGTTTTGGGAAAAAAGTGTGGAGGGCAGCACTGCGCGTTTTACGGCTACAGCCATTTCTTGCGCTTGAAATACCATAGAAAGCCCATGCTGGACAGCAACATGACCACTAGCGCAAACGGGTAACCAAACAGCCACTCCAGTTCAGGCATGAATTTGAAGTTCATGCCGTAGATGCTGGCAATGAGGGTGGGCGGCATGAACACCACCGTCACCACGGTAAAGATCTTGATGACCTGGTTCTGCTCAATGTTCACTAACCCCAGGAACGTATTCTGCAGGTATTCCAGCCGCTCAAAACTGAACTGCGTGTGCTGCAGCAGAGAGTTAATGTCTTTGATCACAATGCGCAGGCGCTCCTTCTCAGGCTCCTCTACACTGAACGACCGCAGCAGGGAAGACACCAGGCGCTGCTTGTCAACAATACTCTCCCTTATCTGGATGGTGTTTTCCTGCAGCTCTGTAATCCTGATCAGCACCTCTTCTTCAATTGACTTCTGCTTCACCAGCCGCTTACTGATCACGTTGGTATTGCGGGTGAGGAGCTCAATAAAGTCTGCGTCATTGTCAATCTGGGTTTCCAGGAGCAGCAGCCAGATCTGGATGGCTTTGATGGTAGTGCCCTTGAAGGTTTTCATCTTGCGCACCGTCTCACCAAAAGATTTCATCTCCGTACGGCGCAGGGTGAACAGGATCTCGTCTTTGAGAATGAATGAAACCTGCCGGGTCATGTACCCGCCGTCCTGGTGCATGACAAAGGCTGCGTTGGCCTCAAACACGCTGTCGTCTTCAAAGTAACGGGAGCTGCTCTCAATCTCGGCGGCCTCCTGCTGGGTGAAGAACTCTATCCCGAACTCCTCCTCTACCCGCCGCTGCTCATGGTCTGAGGGTGATTGCAGGTCTATCCAGATAATGCGGCCGTTCCCTTCTGCCTGAAAATTCTCAGGGTTCTTCTCCCAATGCAGTTCACCTTTCTCTAAATAGAAACTTCTGATCATGTGCCGTTGCGTTTGCCTGCTCTTCTCAGAGCGTGTTTAAAATTCTGCTTACGTGCTGCAAAAAGCTATTCGCCCTTTATCACCTGTGTAGCACCGCTACACACCACTATTACCACTCTGGCAGAACCCCACTCTTGCCGTTATAGCTTTTGAACCCCAAAATTAAACATGCCCTAACCCATTTTTAAGCTTTGTCAGCGTTTTAACGCCCTTCAGACAAAACTAAAACCTGCTACTACTTCTACTGCCGCCTGAACTGCAAACCTAGTGAATTTATTTTGTTAGCACCCTCTGCAGGGGCAATTCAGGAAATTGGACCCCGGCGGCGCCCTGGCTTTCAAACATACCAAATGCGCAGAATTTTTATACTAAATTCACGGCTCAGGCAGTTACACTACGAACCACCATTCGCACTACATGTTACGCATCATTTTAAGTTTATTTTTACTAGCCGCGGGGCTTTCCGGCTTTGCCCAGACAGCCATACCGGTTAAAGGCACTTACCTGGCGGGGCATTATTATGACAGAAGCGGCCAGCGGGTAGACGGGCTCTTAAGCCATGCCTTTACCCAACCGGTAAAGGGAGCCCCCGCCAACTATCTTTACTTTAAACCCACGCCAGAGGCGAAAGAGCAAAAACTGACCGTACAAGAGGTGCAGGCCTTTGTAATAGGCCAGGACAGCTTTACCGTGAAGAGGGATTTCAGCATAAACAACCATGACCAGCTCCCAGAAGACTTTATGCGGGTGGTAAAATCTGGCCCCTTAAGTTACTATCTGCACTACGCTACCGCAAACACGCCCAGAAGGCGAAACGTACTGACGCATTTTGTAGAAAAAGAGGGAGAGCTTTACAGAATGGCCATTCCCAAGAATTTCAATGAGCAGATAATGGCCTTGGTCTCTGACAACAAAGTAATTCTCAAGAAGGTAAAGTCAAAGGAGTACCAGTTTAAAGACCTGCAACTACTCATTGACGAGTACAACCTGAGCAAATCCCCCTCACCTGCCAAACTTTAACATGACGCTTGGCTACAAAGCAGAACGCCAGCCCTCCGGGGCTGCGTTCTGCTTTCATATGATGGCAAAAGGCTAGGTGGTGGTTAACACGCCTACCCGCTCCCCGTCCTCATTCAGGAGAAGGCCGTTGGTGTTCACAAACAAGTCTGAGAAGTAGCGGCTTTCCAGCACATAAGGATAGTTGCGGTTATTGGTTTTCTGCAGCTTGCCAATCACCTCAATGCCGTCTTCGGTCTCCCGCACCAGGTTGAATTGCGTGGTTACGTAAATACGCTCCTGCGGCGCACTGACCAATTTCACCTGACGCAAAATGTACTGCGCCGGCATTCTGGAAACAGAGCGTCTGGCCGTGGTGGTCACCGGTGTCTCCCGCATGGCTGAGGTAGATGCCGCCGCTACGGTTCGGCTTGGTGTTCCGGCTTTGGCGCTGGCTACTATTTGGTCCTGGGCATTGCCCCAACCCTTGCTGATAGCGGCTAATCTATTCTTTTTGCCTGGGTGGGTGTAGGAGTCACGCTCCTCTGCCAACAGTCTGATGGCGGCCTGGGCCTCGCTGAGGCTGGCCCCCATCTTGCGCAACACAAACCCCGAGAACTCGTCTGCCTCCAGTTCATCTTGCAGGTTGCTGCCGCCTTTAGAAAGGGTGTGGCCGTTGAGGTGGTGGCCAATTTCGTGGGCCAGAATGCTAATGCCTGCCCAGTCTGTGCGCAGTGCGTTGTTCACCTGGCTCAGGAACTGCTCATTGTATAAGATATAGCGCTTGCCGTTCAGAATAACCGCGGCGGCGTTGGGCACGTTGGCCGCCCGTACCTCAAAGCGGGCTTTTAGCCCCACCACGTCAATGATCTCTGAGATCACGTCTCGGCCAGAGGCCGCTGGGGCAACGTACGCTCTTTCTGCCACAGTGCCGGCGGCAGCCTGCCCCGGCAGCACCACCGAAGAACCGACCATCACAAAACCAGTGAGGATTGATAAAAGAACTTTTTTCATATGCTTTCCCATGTATATAGTAAAAACAGAAGATACCGCCAATTGATTCAACGTGTCAACTGCTCTTTCATTGCTTTCTATTCTATAGCAAGTTCTCTGCCAGTTTTTTATAACCGTACCGGCAACCTGCCCGGCCGAAGGAATGAGTGAAACTATTTTTTTAGTTCCCCTCTGCTACCAAAAAAACCCTGTGGCTGATTACCACAGGGCCTTCTGGATGGGCAGGTTTGAAATAGATTCTTTGTGCTGCCAATGTTCTTGCAAGGTACCTGATGCTATGCCTTTATAGCCTTTGGGGCGCTACTGCCAGGCTCAAAAAATGCTTCATGGGAATACCTCAGCCTGCTAAGCTAACACATCTAACCTTGAGCCATGCTCTTAGTAGTTGTTCTCCTGGTTGGCGTCACCGTCATTGAGGTCGCGCTCATCTATGCTGTTCTGCGAGGCGGTTTTCTCTGTGCCGGTAAAATTCACGTCCTGTTTGGTGGAATCATAGCCGGTCATGGATTTTTTGTACGAGTCATTGTCACTCATACTGTCTTTATCCTGCTCAGACTGCATGCCCTGGTTGGTGTTGTTCACTGAGAAGTTTCCCCCATTGGCGTTTGGGGTCTGGTTTTCGTCTTCAGAATGGCTGGTGTTGTTTATTTTGTCTGGCATAACCTTCGTTGCTTTAAGTACTACATCTGCCCTCACTGGCGGGGGCTACTTCTTGTACTGCTCCCAAAGCAAAAAGTTATTCCATCTGTTGGCTCACCCCGCTGAGAAATGCCTATGAGGTCACCTTCCGTTCAATGTCACTCAACAGCTGCAGGAGTTTCTGCGCCGTGTCATCAATAAGGTCCAGACCACCCAGCGCCTGCTCCTGCTCACCGGCCTGGTACTGCTGCCACAGCCGGCGGGCAATGGTGTGCATGTCCTGGTGTACTTTTTCCAGCTCTTTCACTTCGGGCAGGTGCCCTAACCGCGGCAGGGCAACCGTATAGATCCATTGCCCCAGGGAGCACTTGGTGGTGGAGATAACCGGCTCAATGTCAATGTTGGCCCCATACAGCATGGCTCTGATTTTTGATTTAAAGAGCACATGTTTGATGCGCGCCTGCTCAAAGTCAAATTTACCTATGCTTTCCAAAATATGGTTCTTTTCTAATGGTCTGATGGGGGCACAAAGTTAACAGGTTCCCATACATCTAACTCATAAAGCCATAAATAGAAACAAAAGTTTAACAAGAAGGAATTTAATTTTGACAAGGAACTGAGAACCACCCCATATTGAAAACCGCCTCTGGCTATTCCCTGGCGGGCATGATCTTGTTTTGGAGCTGTTTTTGAGAAAACAGCCTGAAAACGCAACGTCAGCAGGTAGTCTGGCAGCGCCAGGTGACCGGTAGCCGCAGTGCCCCCAACCACCCCGGCCTAGTTGCCATCTTCCAGCTGTTACGGCTGCCCCTTGTTCTATACCTTCTTTGGCAAAACTGGGCACCCTCTGTTTTTACGCGCATGAAAACCCGCACATAGACTACAACCTGATGCTGCCCCACCCAACTAAAATTCCTGTTTCCGGGCTTGATTTTTGGGAAAACAGCCCGGAAAAGGAATTACTGCAAATGCCTTTCGGCCTGAATGGAGAGCGCGCTGAACGGTAAAGTACGGTTACAGCTCATTGTTCTCCCTAGCCGCCTTCTGGTTTGGCGCGTTCAAGGGTGACTGGGTGAGTTTGGTTTCGCTTTCATAGCCGCGCACGGTTTCTTTGCCCACCCCGCCCGGACCGGGGAGAAAGGCGTTTACAAACCCCATCAAGTCAGTTACCACCCCCGGGAAAAGCCCGTGTACCAGGCTGGCCAGCTTGGCGTTCAACCCCAGGGTGACCTCTGCTTTGCCGTAGCGGCAGGCATCCATGATCTGGCGGGCGGCGTTGTCTGCGGCCAGGGAAATCATAGGGTTGGCGTCTAGCAGCGCAAAAGCGGTGTACTCCTTTTCGTTCTGCCCTTTCAGAAAGGCGTTGCGGGCGCTGCCCGTGCGCATGAGCCCGGGGTTTACCGTGGTTACGTAGATGCCGTCTTTCAGCAACTCAGACCGGAATCCCTCAGACATGCCCACCAGCGCAAACTTGCTGCCGCTGTAGGGCACCAGGTGGGGCACGCTGATCTTTCCGCCAATAGAGGCGATGTTCACAATACGGCCTTCCCCGCGGGCTTTCATTTCTGGGATCACCTCCAGCATGGTGTAGAGCGAGGCCCAGTAGTGTACCTTCATGGCCTGCTCAAAATCCTCTACCGTCATCTCCTCCAGCGGACCGGCGGCAATAATGCCGGCATTGTTGACCAGCACCTCCACGGGCCCCAGCCGGTCTTTGATCTCAGCAATCATGCGCTTCACCTGCGCCTGGTCACTCACATCACAGTTGAAAGACAAGACCGTGGCCCCGCCGTTTCTCAGCTCCTCACAGGCTGCCTCCAGCTGGTGCTCTGTGCGGGAGCAGATGGCAATATTGGCACCCTGTTCGGCAAACATTCTGGCCAGCACCAGCCCTAACCCGCGGCTGCCCCCGGTGATGAGCACCGTGCGGTCTTTAAACGCGAATTCCCTTTTTTTGCGGGAGAAGGAGCGCAGGGCTAACACGGCCCCCAGGCCAGCGCCGGCCAAAAGCAGGTTTTTCTTGGTTCTATTTTCCATGGTTCTATTTTTTCAGTTTCTTCAGGTATGCCGCCACGTCAATTCCTTTGCCCAGCACGGGTTTGAAAAGATCGCCCAGCTGTTGCACGCGCTGCGGCACGTTCTTTATAGTAAACTGTGATGGGTGCAATCCAGTTGTCACTTCCTCCCACTTTAATGGGGTGGAGACGGTGGCCCCTGGCCTTGGCCGAACGCAATACGGTGCGGCAATGGTCTGGGCAATGGCGTTCTGCAGGTAGTCCAGGTACACCTGGTTTCTTCTTTCCTTGGGGCTGCGCTCCAGACTGGTGAGGGTGGGGAGCTTTGCCTGCACCTGCTGCGCCAGCAACAGGGCCAGTTCTTTTACCTGCTCAAACGGCCACTTCGCCCCCAGCGGCACGTACAGGTGCATGCCTGTGGCACCAGAGGTTTTGGCATATACCGGCATCTCCAGCGCATCCAGCACCTGCTTGGCCGCCAACGCAACCTCTACCACCTGGTCATAAGTGTTCTCACCGGGGTCCAGGTCCAGCACCAGGTAGTCTGGCTTGTCTAAGTGCGGCAGGCGGGAGTTCCAGGGGTTGAGCTGAATGCAGCCCAGGTTGTTGAGGTAGGCCAGCGTTGCCTGATCCTGGCAGACCAGGTAGTCTACGTCTTTGCCCGTAGACTCGGCTTTGATAGAAGCCACCTGCACCCACGCTGGTGCATGGTCTCCCGCGTCTTTCTGGAAGAAGCCGGGTCTGGTAATACCGTTGGGGAAGCGCAGCAGCGACTCAGGCCGGTCTTTCAGATATGGCAGAATTACCTCAGCCATGGTCTGGTAGTACTGCACCAGCTCCAGCTTGGTGATGCCTTCCTCTGGCCAATAGAGCTTGTCTGGGTGTGTAACCGGTACCTGCTGCCCGTTTAGCTCCAGCACCGTGGTGTCTTTTTCCTTCTTCTGCTTTGGGGCTGTTTTGGCTTTTCCAGCCCCTGAACGGGAAGGCGCCTCCCGCTGCTGATCCTCTTGCGGAGGGACCGCCTGTTCATGCACCACCTCTTGGGCCTTTTTGTCAACCCGCAGCCCTTTGAAGATGGCCTGGCGCATCTGCCCGTCAGTGGTCCACTCTGCAAATGACAGTTCACAGACCAGTTCTGGTTTTACCCACGTCACGTTCCGGTTCAGCGCCACCTTCTGGTTGAACGGAGATTTTTCCTGTACCAGCGGCTCCAGCTTCTCTATCAGTTCCTGCAGGCTTTTCTTGTTGAAACCGCTTCCGGCCTGGCCCACGTACTTGAGTTCTTTGCCCTCATACACGCCCAGCACCAGCGCCCCCAGGTGCTGGCGGCTGCCCTGCGGCTCTGTGAACCCGGCAATCACGGCCTCCTGCCGCAGGTGCGTCTTGATCTTAAGCCACTCCTGCGACCGCTTGCCGTCATAGTATCTGCTCTGGGCGGCTTTGGCCATAATGCCTTCCCACTGGTTTTTCTGCGCCTCTTTGAAGAATTTGGTGCCATTGCCTACGCGGTGGTCACTGTAGCGCAGCGGGTCTTTGGCTTTGGAGAGCACCTGGGCCAGCTTTTCCTTCCGCTCCAGCAGGGGCAGCGCCCGCAGGTCTTCGCCGTTGAGGTACAGCAGGTCAAAGATGTAGTAGTACAGATGTTCTGAGGGTGTGTTCTGGTAATTCTGCAGCGCCTGGAAATCAGCCCTGTTTTTCTTGTCCAGCACCACCAGCTCGCCGTCAAACACGGCCTGGTGCGGCAGCTGCGCCAGCGCCTCTGCCACCGGTCTGTATTTCGCATTGAACGACTTGCCGTTGCGGGAGTAAAGCTGCACCTGTCCGTTTTCTACTTCGGCCACGGCGCGGTAACCGTCCCACTTCACCTCAAAGAGCCAGTCTGGGTCATCAAAGGGGCCGTTGGTGAGTTTGGCGGTCATGGGGGAAATGTGCTTCGGCAGGGCTGCTGGCTTTCCTTTTACTCCTTTTTTTTCGGCGGCCGCCGAAGCGCTTTTTTTGGCAGTGGGTTGGGCGGGGGCTTTCTGTGGGGCGGCGGTGTCTGTGAAGTCTTCCGCGTCATACGGCTCATGCACGGCGTGGGCATCGTCTTTCTTGAGCAGGAGCCACGCGTCTTTCTGGCGGCCTTTCATTTTCACCAGCGTAAACTCGCCCTGCAGCTTTTTGCCTTCCAGCACAAAGTGCAGGCCCCCGGCCTTGAGCTCTTGCAGCATCTGCTGCTCGCCCTTGGCGCGGTTGGCGGTGCCCACGGCGTGGAACGTGCCCTGGTCCCAGATCTCTACGTGCCCGGCCCCATAGTTTCCCTCAGGAATGTCACCCTCAAAGGTGCGGTAGCTGTAGGGGTGGTCTTCTACCTCAACCGCCAGCCGTTTGTCTGCCGGGTTCAATGACGGCCCTTTGGGTACCGCCCAGCTTTTAAGCACGCCCTCCAGTTCCAGCCTGAAATCATAGTGCAGCCGGGAGGCCTGGTGCCGGTGCACCACAAAACGCAATGCGCCCTTTCGCCTGGCTTCTTTGCCCTCAGGCTCCGGGGTCTGGTCAAAGTGGCGTTTCTGGTTATATTCTTCTAATGGATTCATAGCAGTGTTTGTTAGCAGAGGTAGGGGGCAGGCATGCCCGGCCTCTCCCTCACCATTTTTCAGCCTTTTACGGAAGAACGGGCCCAGATGCTGTACGCTGTTTTTGGCGTGTTTTGAGAAAAACGGCTCCAAAACAGGAATGATCACCCGTACAGGCGGCACAGCAGAGGCGGCAGGCATAGGAAACAGGCATTTGAAAAGGAGGACTTGCTGTCAGCATAGCGCACAGGTACCTGCCTTGAAGGCACAGACGTACCTCCCGCGCCATAGAGAACATTTTATACCACAGCCATATAGCAGAGGCTACTCTTTGCGTTTTGGGGCTGTTTCCAGGAAAACAGCCCACGCAACCCACCTCACCTGCGGGAGCGGGCGAAGGGAAAGCCGAAGGCGCCTGGGAGCTTAGCGGGGGCCCGGGCAGACGGAGGAAGTCAGCAATGGCCGCCGCAGCGATGGAACCGCGGGGGCAGCGAGTCAGGGGCGGCTTGATTCTTTTAGTTACGTTGAGCAGCAAAGATCAACCTGACAAACGTGGGCAGAAGGAAAGTGCAGCTTGTGGTTTGGCAGGAACGGGAGGGGGAGCATCTGCTCTTCGTAATCTGGGGCGATGGAAATTCCCACCATCTGCAGGAGAGAAATGACCAAAGCGTAGCCCCTCCCCAGAGCCTCTCCCAAGAGGGGGGGGTGATCAGAAAATCTAACAACTGCAGTTTCTGTTTTCGGGCTGTTTTTAAGAAAACAGCCCGAAAACAGAAGCGCCTGACTCCAGGTGAGTCAGGCGCTTCTTTTACTTGCAAGTTACTTTATTGGCTGTTTCTGGAACCTCGGCCTGCCACATTGGGGTCACCGTTGTCATCACGGCCGCCTTTGGCGCCGGGGGAGTAGTTCTGATCATCAGGGTCACCGCCGTGGCCGGCATGCCCGCTGCTTCTGCCGCCGCCGGTGCCGTCATTGCCGTTGTGGTTGCCTTTGAAACCGCTGTGGCTGTCTCCCAGGCCGCCGGCGTGGGTGCCATACCCGGTGTCTTTGTCACTTTCTGCGTCATGCTTTGACTGGCCCTGGTGCTCATTGGGGGTCTTGCCCAGCATCTGGGTGCGTTCCCCGTAGCCTCCGCCCTGGCGGCCTAAGATGTCACCGCCCCCGTTCCTGTCATCATGCGCCTGGCCATCATCCAGACGGCCGCCGGCATCATTGACGTCACGGTTGCCGTCTTTGTCATAGTTGGCGGTGTTGCCGCCGTCTGCCTTGGTGCCGTAGTTATGTTCTGCGAAGGTGCCGTCTCCACGGTTTCCGTCCTGGCTATTGTTGCTGCCACTGCCGCTCATCTGCGGCGTGTCTTGGTTTTTATTTTCCTCTGCCATGGTATCTCAGGTTATAGAATGAAACATCAATTCTTGTGTTACCTGTTTACGGGAGAGAGACGGCAGAGTTAATAGCCTTCTACTTCTTAGGTGACATAGACGGCGGATAGGCTGCCGGCGAGGCTCCCCAGGTTTTATTGGGCGAAGGCCCCATGACAAATTTCAGCTGCCCGCCCTGCATCACTTCCTGGTGGGTGATGTACGTGCGCCGGAGCGGCTGCCGGTTCAGAAAAACCTGCTGCACATACTTATGCTCAAGGCTGTTGTTTTCAGTGGTGATCTGGAAGGTTTTGCCCTGGCCCACCTGAATGCGCGCCTCTTTCACCAGCGGGCTCCCCAGCACGTACTTCCCGTCGGCTGGGTTCACGGGATAAAAGCCCAAGGCGCTGAACACGTACCACGCACTCATCTGACCGCAGTCTTCATTGCCAGACAGGCCGTCTGGGTGGTTGAAGTACATTTTCTGCAGGATCTCCCGCACCTTTTCCTGTGTTTTCCAGGGTTTACCGGCGTAGTTGTACAGGTAAGCAATGTGGTGGCTGGGCTCGTTGCCGTGGGCGTATTGGCCTATCAACCCCGAGATGTCTGGTGACACGTTTGCACCGGTCATTTTAGAGGAAACCTTGAAGGTGGAATCCAGGTGCTGCACAAACCTGGCCTCAGACCCAAACAAGTTAACCAGCCCCTGCACATCATGCGGTACAAACCAGCTGTGTTGCCACGCGGTGCCCTCAATGTACATGCCCTCCTCGCCGTGTTCAGAATAGAAGGGGTCAAACGGCGTTTTCCAGGAGCCGTCTGCGTTTTTGCCGCGCATAAACAGGGTCTGGGGGTCAAACAAGTTCTGGTAGGCGGCTGCGCGTTGGGAGAAGGCCTGGTAATCTTTTGCCTTTCCCAGCTTTTGGGCCACCTGCGCAATGCACCAGTCATCATAGGCGTACTCCAGCGTCTTGGTCACAGACTGGCCTCCTTTGTCAGCGGGGATAAAGCCGTAGGTGCGGTAGACATCTGTGCTTCTGATGTTCTGGGCAGCGCTGGCCAGCATGGCCTGGTAGAGGGTTTCCTGGTTTTCCTGGGGTACATGGCCTTTGAGCAGGGCATCTGCCAGAACGGGTACGGCGTGGTAGCCGGTCATGGTGTTGGTTTCATTGGCAGCCAGCTCCCAGACCGGCAACAGCCCCATTTCCTGAAAGCCCGCCAGCAGTGAACGCACCATGTCTGGCACCCGCTGGGGCTGGGTGATGGTGTACAGCGGGTGCGCCGCCCTGAACGTGTCCCAGAGGGAGAAGACGGTGTAGCGGTTAAAGTTGGCGGTTCTAACCTGGTCTTTCCCGCCTTTGTACTGCCCCTTCAGGTCTGAGAACAGAGTAGGTGCCAGGTTGGTGTGGTAGAGCGCCGAATAAAAGATAGTGTCCTGCCCCGGCTGCAGAAACGTGGCGGTGATTTTCTGCAGTTCCCGCTCCCATTTTGTGTTGGCGGCCTGCGCCACAGCATTGAAATCCCAGGAAGGCAGCTCCTGCTGCAGGTTCTGTAAGGCCCCGGCTTCACTGGCGCTGGAGAGGGCCACCTTGAGCAGCAACGGTTTTTCGCCCGGGGCGAACCAGAAGGCCGCCCGCGTTCTGGTGCCACTCACCTCTTTCCCGGCAACGGCCGAGCCCTCCTGGTACAGCACTGCTTTCTGGACAGGCTGGGAGAAGGCGGCCGCAAAGTACACCCACTGCTGGTTGGCCCACCCTGTAGACTTGCGCAGGCCGGTGATCAGGGTGTCATTGACCTGGGTGATGCGGGTCTGGCTGGGGCGGTCCCAGTTGATACTGAAACCCAGATCCAGTGAGACCGCTTTGACAGAGTCTCTGGGAAAGGTGTACTGGTGCAACCCGGCCCGTTCTGTGGCGGTCAGGGCTACTTCTATCTGGTTGTCCAGCTTGACCCGGTACAGTCCTGCGGTGGCTGTCTCCTGCTGGTGGCTGAACTTCTGGCGCTCCTTTCGGCCCACGGCCGAGGCATAATACGGCATCACTGAGATATCACAGTAGTCGCCAATGCCCGTCCCGCTCAGGTGCGTGTGGCTGAAGCCTGCAATGAGGCTGTCTGAGTAATGGTAGCCGGAGCACCAGTCCCAGCCCTGGGTGCCGTTGTCTGGGCTCAACTGCACCATGCCAAACGGCACGGTTGCCCCCGGATACGTATGGCCGTGCCCGCCGGTGCCAATGAACGGGTTCACCAAAGCGGTTACCCCGCCCTTGCCCGCAGTGGCGCCTGGTTGTTTCACGGCGCAGCCGGCCAGGTAAATCAGGAGCAGAAGAATGGGGAGGGCGTATAATCTCTTCATAGGTGGAGCAGAATGCGTGGCAACAAGATAGTAAAAATCAGGAGCCGTTTGCGCTGTCGTGTCGCTAGTTTTGGCCCAAAAAACCAGG
>NZ_LRMM01000038.1 GCF_001647275.1 Rufibacter ruber
CCCTCGGGGCCGGGGGCGGAAGCCGTAGTAGTTTTCACACACCGCTAACAGTGCTTCTGCCCTTTTTTATCCTTCTACCTTAAAATGTCCGAAGTATTGTCAGAAAACAGGCCTAAAACAGGGAACATGGTTTTTAAGGCGTAGCCTTTGAGTCGCTGATGGTGCCTGTGCCCTAACCAGAGGTTGCCCCCCCCTCTACCTTTTATTAATGAAAATTTAGTATATTGTATGCTCCCCCTTTTTGTATTTTTGCCTACAGAAGCATCTGATGGATACTGCCTTAGATCCTTAGTGGCGGAATGATTGGAGAAAGAGCACCTATATGGAGGAGACATTAGCCGCCGCTGCTGAAATTGCAGCCCCAGGCCTACAGAAGGAACCCTTGCCGTTATTGTATTTTCAGGAACTGCTAGAGCATAGCATGGAACCTATGCTTTTAATAGCCGGGGAGGGCGAACTGCTGTATGTGAATAAAGCCCTGGAAGAGTTGGCGGGAAAACCCCGGGCCACCCTTCTGCAGGAGGGGGTTTCTGCGGTGTTCCCGTTTTCTGGTGGCGGTTTCCCTTCCATAGCCACAGTCTTTGGTGCTGATGGTACTTTTTCAGACACACTCTCCCTTTTGCACCCGGTGGAAGGGGGAATCCCGGTAAAGGTGAACGCCAGAACCTTCTTTGGGCCAGGGGGGCAGGCGGTAGCCAGTGTGTATCTCAAAGATCTAAGGCCCTCGCTGGAGGCGCAGGAGAAGATAGTGGGCCAGCAGGAAACTTTAAAAGTTGCCCTCACTGACTTGCAGCAGGTACTGGAGAATTTAGTGGACATGATCTGTACGTTTGACCTGGATGGGAACCTTCTGCACATCAATAAAATATGTGAGAAAATTCTGGGGTACTCTCCAGAGGAATTGGTAGGCCGCCACTACCGGGAGTTTATCCATCCAGAAGACATCACCTCTACCCAGGGAGATACCCAGGAGTTACAGCAAACCCAAGTTACATACCATTTCAGAAACCGCTACCTGCATAAGAACGGGAGTATGGTTTACCTGTCCTGGACATCCTCACTGGTGAAAGAAGGCGGTAAGGTCTATTGCATTGCCCGAGACATCACCTCTATGATTCCGGCAGAAGAGATCAGGTTAGAAAACGAGAGCCGTCTGCAGGCCCTTTTGCAGGAAGGCTTTGAGATGATTGCCGTGATTGATGAAAAAGGTGTGTTTAAATTTGTGAGCGGCAGTGTCAAGAATGTGTTAGGGTATGCGCCAGAAGAGTTGGTGGGTATGGATGCCTTTACCCAGGTGCACCCAGATGATGTAGCCCATCTGCTGGAGCAACACCGGCAGGTGTTAAACGGGCAAAACCTCCTGTTCAGTCCCTTCAGGTGTAAAAACCGGCGTGGCGCGTGGCGCTGGCTGGAGTCACGGGCGGTCAACTGCTTTCATAATCCCACTATCAACGGCATTATTGTCAACTCCCGTGATGTGACCGAGCGCCTGCAAACCCAACGGCAGCTGGAGCGGAGCGAAAAGATGTACAAGTCTCTCTTTGATTTCAACCCAGATGTAGCGTATTCCCTTGACACCAACGGCCGTTTTACCTCTGTGAACAAAGTGGCCGTAGAGCTCATGCAAATGCCGGAGGAGGAAATCCTGAACAGGCATTTCAATGAGTTTGCGCAGCTGGACTATGTGGAGCACAATGAGCGGCAATTCCAGAGAGTGCTCCGGGGGGAGGCCATCACCACAGAATCATCCCTGCTCAATGCTAACCAGGAGGAGGTTTTCTACACCTTTACGGAGATACCTATTTTGATTGATGGCGAAGTGGTGGGGGTGCACGGGCTGGCCAAAGACATCACGCATGTGAAACGGCAGCAGCTGCTCTTAGAGGAGACGGCAAAAAGGCTGAACAACATCTTGGAGAGTATCAAAGATGCTTTTTTCACCCTTGACCAGGAATGGCGCTTCACCTATGTGAACCCAGAGTTTGAAAAAACCATGAAAGCCCGCAAAGAGGATCTGGTAGGCCGTAAAATTACCGAGGTGTATGACCCTGCCATATTTGAGCCTTTTTACCGGCAGTTTCAGCGGGCAGTTGGTAAAAGAGCGCCTATTCATTTTGAGGAATATTCAACGTACCTGAACAGCTGGCTGAGCGTAACGGTGTATCCGTCAGAAGAAGGGTTCTCTGTCTACGTCAAAGGGATTAATTCGCGTAAGCGGGCAGAGGCAGAACTCAAAAAGCTCTCCCTGGTGGCCAGCAAAACGGTGAACTCGGTCTACATCACAGATGAGGAAGCCAGAATAGAATGGGTCAATGACGGCTTCACCCGCCTGACGGGCTATACCTTAGAAGAGGTGGTGGGGCGCAAGCCCGGTGATTTTTTAGCCAGCCCGGCAACCCAGGCCAATGTATTTTCTATCAGAGAAAAGCTTGCCATTGAAAAGCCTTTTGTGCAGGAGGTAGAGAATATGAGCAAATCAGGGGAGGTGTACTGGTCTAAACTGGACGTCACCCCCATTCTTGACGAGCACTCAGGCGGCGCCAAGAAATTCATAGTCATTGAAACGGAGATCACCGGCCAGAAAAAAGCCGAAGAGGAGCGTGTCAGGCTCACTGACGAGTTGCTGCGGCGTAACCGGCACCTGGAGCAGTTTACGTATATTGTGTCACACAACCTGCGGTCGCCGGTGGCGAACGTGCTGGGGTTGACTTCACTGCTCATGGGCACAGAAGACCGGGAGATGCAGTTGACCGTGACAGACAAGCTGCGCCATACGGCGAAGGGGTTAGATACCATTATCAGAGACCTCAACGACCTCTTGAGCCTCCAGGGAGGGTTGTTAGAGGCACGGGAGAAGATCAGTCTGCCAGAGATTGTAGAGCAAGCCCTGTTGAGCCTGCCCAATGAAAGCTACCAGCACGTGACCATAGATCTGAACGGAATCCAGGAGATCATCTCCGTGCGGAGCTTCATGAACAGTATATTAAGCAACCTGCTCACCAACGCTGTGAAATACAGGTCTCTGGAAAGGCCGCTAGACATCAAAGTGACGGCACGGCTTGAAGAAGCGTCAAACTTGCTCTGCCTCTCTGTCTCTGACAATGGTCTGGGAATTAACCTGGAGAAAGAAGAGAAAAACCTGTTTGGCCTTTACAAACGCTTCCACTTTCATGTAGCCGGCAGAGGGCTGGGGCTGTATCTGGTAAAAATGCAGGCCGAAGCCTTAGGAGGGGCCGTGAACGTGCAGAGTAAACCTGGGGTGGGTTCAACGTTCAACGTTTTTGTGAACGTAGCAGAAAGTTAGTTTCTGTTTCCGGGCTGTTTTCAGAAAAACAGCCCGGAAACAGAAACTGCCAGTTACTTGTCTTTTAGGGGAAGGGGAGGTGCTTTTTCCTCCTGCCACTCGTAGGGGGTTTCTGTTTTACGGCTGTTTTTGAGAAAACAGCCGTAAAACAGAAACCCCCTACGCGGAGTCACTATCTGGGAGATATTTTCCAGAGTTCGCCGTTGCTTTGGTCAGTCACCACATACAAGGCGCCGTCTGGCCCTTGCCGCACATCCCGTATGCGCTGGCCACGGTCGGCCAACAGGTGCTCCTCACCGGTCACTTTCCCGTTTTCAATTTTCAGCCTCACCAACCGCTTGTCTTTCAGGCCTCCTACAAACAAGCTGCCGCGCCACTCCGGGAACGCGTCACCGGTGTAGAATTGCGCACCAGAAGGGGCAATCACAGGGTCCCAGTAGTAAACGGGCTGCTCAAACCCTTCTTTCTGGGTCACGGCATTGGGAACGGGTTTGCCAGAGTACTCCTCACCGTAGGTGACCAAGGGCCAGCCGTAGTTCTTGCCTTTCTGGATGAGGTTCAGTTCATCTCCGCCCTGCGGCCCCATTTCTACCACCCAGAGTTTCCCTTCGGCATCAAAAGCTGCAGACTGCACATTTCTGTGCCCCACCGTCCAGATCTCTGGCAAGGCTCCTGCCTGCCCCACAAAAGGATTGTCTGGGGCCGGCGCCCCGGAAGGGGTGATTTTTAGGATTTTGCCCAAGTGGCTGTCCATGTGTTGCGCCTGGGGCCGGGTCATTAATTCAGAGCGTTCCCCCATAGTAACATACAAGTTCCCATCTGGGCCAAAAGCCAGACGTGACCCAAAGTGCTTATCACCGTTGAAGGTGGGCATTGTTCTGAGGATGACCTGCACCTGACTCAGACTCGTTCTGTCCTGAGACAGCACGCCGCGGGCTACACTGGTGCCGTTGCCTCCGTTGCGCGGCTCAGAATAGCTCCAGAAGATGGTTCGGTCTGTACTAAAGGAAGGGCTGAGCACCACATCTAACAGACCGCCTTGGCCGCGGGCGTCAACCGCCGGCACCCCCGTAATAGGCTGCCCCACTTGTCCGGTGGCGGAAATGATGCGCAGGCGGCCGGGTTTTTCGGTTACCAGCAAAGCACCGTCTGGGAGAGGTTCTACCGCCCAGGGTTTTTCCAGGCCGGTTGCCAACGTCTCTACCTGAAACGCCGTGGTGGAAGTAATGGCGCACGCGCGGGTTTGACCGGCAAAGACGGGCTTCTGGTCTGGCGCGTTGGCCGTACGGGTTTCTAACGGCGTGCAGTTACCGGAAGACGGATTTTGGGCAGTAGACGCCTCCTGGCTACAGGCGGTGCCCAAACCTGCCGCCAGAGAGAGGGTTAAAACAAAAAAGCCAAAATTTTTCATAGTACTGGGTTAGGGGATGACATCTTTATATTAGAGCATGTTTAAATTCCCCTTTTGCGCTGCTAACGGGTATCAAAAGAACCTGACTTTGCCATTTTCTCGCACCATAGCGGGGCGTATGTTGCTCCAAAATCGCTTCGCCAGAACCTTGTGCTCCCCATTTTCGCCTGCAAAATCAAAATGAAAACAAGCTCATTGACCAAAGCGCTTGCCTCAAAGGGTTGGCCTGGTTGCAAAGGGCAAGGCATTTGTCTCCCTTACAGCACCCGCAAATCTATGAAGGGAATAAGAGCTGGTCACTTACAGATTAACCTTGTACGTGAAAGAAGGTTTTAGCTGTTACCAAAGGGAAGGGAGTCGTGAGTATAGCCAATGCTGTTTTTGACCTGTTTTCTGAAAAACAGGCCATAAACAGCCAGCCGGCATACTTAGTATTTAAAGGGGGGAGGTGAAGGAAAATGGTTCTTGAGTAGCTTTTCACTGCCTTTCTTCAAGAATAATCTTGTATTCATTTTTCTACGCTTTCGCCTTCATTCTCTCTGGGTTTTTCTAAGAGCACGTTATGCTTTGAGCGTCTCAGGAAACCTGTACATGCATACTGCCCTTGACGTATGCGATTGATTTCTTGTCAAACCCAAGGCTAAGTAAACGCTTGCTGAGGAAACGGAAAGAGTGGTGGGGTAGCTTTTCTGTTTTTGAGCTGTTTTGGCCAAAACAGCTCAAAAACAGAAAATGATCTGGTATCAGCAGCAGACAGGGGATCAATGGCTGTAGTCAGTACATTGAACAACTGTTAGAAAAGAAGCGGTTGCCTTTCTGCATTTTCTCTAGGTTCCAGCTACGGCAGGCCAGTCTTCTTTGGTCAAGATCAGGTGCTTTATAATTCTGTCCAGGTCCTCCGCAACCAAGGAGGGGGAATTGTTATTTCTGGAGTTGGCCATAATCACATAGCTGAATTCATGGTTCAGCCTGGTCATGACTGAGGTTGTGCCGGGCAGGGAGCCAAAGTGGCTCCAGTTAGGGTACCCAAAATAGGTGCTCTCCAGCAGTTGTGCGCTCAGGCGGCATTGGGGGCTGCGGGTGTCAACCAACACCATAAACTTCACCATGTCTTCGGCGGTGGCTATCCAGCCCCCGTTGGCATCCATTCGGGCCATTTTAAAGGAATAGGGGTTCTGTTCGTTTTGGTAATACCTTACCTCGTTCGCCACCTGCTGGCGCTCTGTGTCTCCGGCAATGCGCATGGTTGAGATGCCCAAAGGGTGCAGAAACGTTTCCTGCACATACTGGGAGTAGCTTTTGCCTGTGACTTTTTCAATCACCCTCCCTAGAATGCAGTAGCCTAAATTAAAGTAGCAGTAGGTTGTGCCCGGAAGATGCTCTAAAGGCCTACCATTAATCTGGTTACTGATTATCTGTTTGGCTGACAGAGACTGGTCTGCAAAAATGGGGTCATTGGGGTTGTTTGTCCAGCCGGAGGTATGATCCAGCAAATTCCGCACGGTGATGAGGTCAATGTTAGAGCGGGCCGGTGGGGAGGGGTAGTCTCCCGTGAGTATCCCGTTTGGCCCAAACACCCTGTCTGAAAAAGAGAGCTTTCCCTCCTGCACTAACCGGAGGATGGCTGCACTGGTGATAGGTTTGGAAAGGCTTGCAATCCGGAAGAGACTGCCGGTGGAGACTAATTCTGCAGATTCCCGGTTGGCATATCCGTAGCCTTTAGAAAAGATCAGTCTGTCGCCTCTGGCAATGGCAATTGACACCCCAGGCAGGTTGTGGCGTTTGATAGCCGCTTCCATGGCCTCATCTATTTCTGTGTGCAGGGAGTTAAACTCCACCCGGTACCGTGATACCCTTCCGTCTTCAGAAACCACTTTGTACACGACCTCCGCAGTAAAATCATTGGCTGTGGTGTTACTGGTTTGGAGGGTGTTGCCTATGTACACTTTACTGCCCGCTGTTCTGGGGGTGAAGGCGGCAATAAGGCTGTCTCTGGGAATGCCAGACGGCAAGTTGACAGAGATGCGGGTGCCTGTGAGGCTGGCCTTACTATCAACAGGTAGCCTTTGGTTATTCTCTTGCAGAAAACTAAAAGCAATGAGCCCCTCCTCCAGAGGATATGCGGGCATAATGTCATTATTCTCGCCTTGGCAGGAGAACATGAAAACAAGAAGCAAGGCCATGCACAGCCTTCCCATACTCACCATGGGTTAAAAAATAATAGTAAATAAAAGGGGTGAGCCAGAGAGTGGGGGCTTTCTAAGCTAGCTTATTTTCATAGTGTGGTGGTGCGGTAGCCAAAGAAATAAGCATCTTTGGCTGCCTCAGGGAATGCAGCTGCAAATATATAATTATTCTGTATCTGGAGCAAAAGTTTTTTGTACATGCTCTGTAGGAAAAGTGATATATATCATTTGATGAAGCTGAGGGCTTGATAAGGGAAACAGTGTGCCTGAGTAATTCTAAGCATGGGGCATGAGTGAGCCTTTTTAGCAAAAAGGCGGGGGTGTGAGGAAAATACTTTGCCCTCGTTCTGTTTTTAACTTGTTTTCCTGTAAACGTGCTATAAACAGGGTTTTGGAATGTTGATGTAGTAAAGTGGAGTAAGGGGATAACCCTGATAGTAAAAATGATAAGGAGGATGTGTTAACAGCCAATTTTAACTTTTATCTGAAAAGTTAAAATGAACTTATCAGTTATATTTTTATCAGAACGAAAGGGAAAAAATATCTGCAACAAGTCTAAAGATTATACAAGTCAGATAGTGCGCATGCCGGTTTAAGAAAAGCTAACCCTTCCAGTTTAAACTATAAATAGTAGGGGGTATGAACTGAAAAGTAATTGGCGTACAACGTTATGACGAGACAGCCACTGCTGAGCGGCAGGAGGAGTTCCTGGGAGCAGGAACAGTTTCTCTTATTTCATGTGCTCTAAAAATACCACAAACAGTTTGAATGCTACTTCTTAAGATGTTGAAACCTCAGTAAAATTACTCTTTCAAGTTTAATTGAAAAGAGGCAAAAAAAGTGGAAGAGTGACTAAGGGATTGTTCCATGTTAAGGTACTTATAATAAAAGGCAATAAATGAATTCCAAAAAAGGAAATAAGAGATACCAGGATCTGGCTGAGAAATGGTTGAATGGTACCATCACCCCTGAAGAGGAACAAGAATTCTCTACTTGGTATCATACTGATCAGGATGCTCCTGTAACAGTAACTTCTTATTATGCTGAGAGTGAGGCAGAGCATAAAGCTAAAATCTTTCATGCTATCAAAGAGTCTATCAACCAAGAGAAGGAAAGTAGAAGTAGTAGGAAAAAAACATTTCTGGCAACCTGGATAAGTGCGGCGGCAGTCATTGCTCTACTGCTGGTGTCGGTAGGGGCATACTTCACGTTATTACAAGAGGGTGGCAGTAGTATAAAGGCCGTAACAAAGCCGCATTTGCGGTACAAGAACGATGTTCCCGCCGGTGGAGAGAAGGCTTTATTGACGCTAGCAGATGGTCAGGTTATTGTTCTTGAAGAATCCCGAGATGGAATGGAGCTGGAGCAGGGAATAGCAAAGGTTATAAAAATGAATGGCTCCTTGGCTTATAACCAAGGTGTAAAAGGAAACAACAACGAAGTAGTTTATAATACAGTGAGCACCCCTAGGGGGGGGCAATACCAGGTTGTGCTAGCAGATGGTAGCAAAGTGTGGCTGAATGCAGCCTCGTCTATTAAGTTCCCAACAGCTTTTACCGGTAAAGAGCGGAAAGTTCAACTCATAGGGGAGGCTTATTTTGAAATTGCCAGAAATACAGCCATGCCCTTTAAAGTAGAGGCCGGTGAGGTAGAAGTGAAGGTATTGGGGACTCACTTCAATGTGATGGCCTATCAAGATGAAAAGGTGCTGGAGACTACCCTGTTGGAAGGTTCTGTGCAGGTGACTCAGGCTGAAAAAGAACAAGTACTGGTGCCTGGACAGCAGGCTGTGCATCAGTATGGAGGCGCAGGATTCAAACTGAAGAAGGTAGACGTTGAAGATGTGACTGCCTGGAAGAATGGTGTTTTTCTGTTTGAGCAGTCTGACCTGAAACAGGTTATGCGGCAAGTGCAGCGTTGGTATGATGTGGAGGTGGTGTACGAGGGAACCGTTCCTGCTTTGGCGTTTACCGGAGTAATTCCCAGAAAAGAAAATGTGTCAAAATTACTGGAGGTTCTTGAAATGACGGGTGGTGTTGAGTTTGAAATTTCAGGCCGAACTGTTTTGGTGCACAAGAAAGGAAACTAGCAATTTACATATAGCCATTGGCAGCTTTTTTTGAAAGCGAAACCCCACCGGGTGAAGGGGGAAGGGAAAGCTATGCCCGTACTTTGAAATTGTTCAGCTATTGACAACTACTATTTTTTGAAATTCTAACCCTTTACTAACAACAAATGAAAGCATTTTTACACTTCAAAAGCCCCAGAGCTTATTTGGATTATCTTAGGAATTCAAGGGCTTCCATAGGTAAAAAAACAATAAAGAAGCGGACCAGATTTATGGAGCTCACAGGCATGCTTCTATTGGTACTGGTCTTACAGGTAAAGGCAGCCTCCTTTGGGCAAAAAGTCACGCTTTCTAAGAAGAATGCAAGTTTCACCTCAATTCTAAAAGAAATTAGAAAGCAAACCGGCTACTTCTTTATTTACAATAGTGAAGTATTAGAAAAAGTAAGACCAGTTACTGTGAATTTCCAGAACAGAGAGCTGGAAGATGTTTTGCAGGAGCTTTTTAAGGGACAGCCATTTACGTATTCTATTCAGGATAAGATTATTGCGATCAAGTTAAAAGCAGCCTCAGCGGCGGTGGCAAGCCCTAAAGAAGTAGGTGCACAAGTACAGACCAGAACCATAACAGGTAAGGTGACCAGCAGTGAAGACAATCAACCTCTGCCTGGCATAACTGTTTTGGTAAAAGGTACTACTGTCGCCACCTCAACAGACATAGACGGCAAATATTCTTTAAACATTCCTGCTTCAGCAGAAACCTTGGTTTTTAGCGCTGTGGGATATCAGAAGAAAGAAGTTTCAATTACCAGCGCCGCTACCATTGATATTGCTTTGGCAGCAGAAGCCACAGAGATAGAGCAAATTGTAGTGGCTTATGGTACTGCTCAAAAACGAACCCTGACCAACTCTGTTGCAAAAATCACCAGTGAAGATATTCAGGATAGATCCATCACCAACATCAATACAGCTTTAGCCGGGGCTGCCCCAGGTGTTCAAACCAATGCAGGAAGCGGTCAACCCGGAGAGGGGCCAGATGTGCGCATCAGGGGCTTTGGTTCTATGAACCTGGCCATGGATCCCTTATATGTTGTAGATGGGGCTCCTTATGAAGCTCCCATCAGTAACATCAATGCAGATGACATTGAGAGTATTTCTGTTTTGAAAGATGCTTCCTCTACTGCCTTGTATGGTTCCCGCGGTGCTAACGGAGTGATTATTATCACTACTAAGAAAGGAAGCAAAACGCGTAGCTCTCTTAATGTAAAACTGGCAGAAGGGGTGAGCGGCCGGGCGTTAGCTGACTATGAAACCGTAAACGCTGAACAATATTTTGTATTAATGTGGGAAGGGATCAGGAACGAGAACATGAAAGATAAAGAATGGACTCCAGATAACATGCTATTGGCTGGTACCATTGCATCTGAGAAGGTAGCATCAGAAGAGTATCTGCGGAATAATCCTTTTAATGTTCCTGCTAACCAAATCGTGTTTCCTGATGGTACCTTCAACCCGAATGCAAAATTGCTTTACCCAGATGATTTAGACTGGAAGAAAGCCCTGAAACAAACAGGTAGACGGCGAGACTATAATGTGAGTTACAGTGGCGGCAATACCAACAGTGACTATTTTGTTTCCTTGGGCTATCTAGATGAGGAAGGCGTGTTAATTGGGACTGATTTTGAACGTTTCTCTGGCCGCATTAATGTAAATATGAAACCTAATAAATGGCTGAAGTCTGGGGTAAATCTGTCCGCTAACATGTCCACACAGAATTACTCAAATGAATCTAGTGGCATTAATGAAAACCCCTTTCTGGTGGATTTAATGATGGGTCCCATTTATCCTGTTCATGAGCATGATCCGGTTACCGGAGAATACATTTTAGATGGAAATGGTAACAAAAAATACGACATGAGTGATACCCGTATTCTCTACCCTGGCAGGAATGTAGTGGCTGAAACTTTGCTGAACCAAAACAACCGAAAACGCTATTCTATCACAGGTAGAACATATGTGGGAATTGACTTTCTTAAAAATTTCAACTTTACCTCTAATGTTTCGGTGACACTTAATAGCTTAAAGCAGAACGTGTTTGACAACCCAGAGGTGGGAGATGCTAAAGGAATGCAGGGGAGAGTCTCCAGGCTGAATACATTTTCTACTTATATTAACTTCAACCAATTGCTTACTTATAGTAAATCATTTGGCAAGCATGACATCAATGTGTTAGCCGGCCATGAAAGCTATAGCTACAATTATGACAACAACTCCATGGGGGCTTCCGGCATGATTGTAGAAGGTACCAACGTGCTTGATAATTTCACTACAATTACGGGTTTAAGATCTTATGAGACAGATTATAGAACAGAAGGATATCTGTCTAGGGTAGAATATAACTATGACGGGCGTTACTCTATTTCTGCCTCTTTAAGGCGTGATGCTTCCTCAAGATTTTTTGAAAAAAACAAATGGGGTAATTTCTGGTCAGCCGGGGTGGCCTGGAACATTGACCGAGAAGCCTTTTTTCGTATAGATTGGGTAAATTTCTTAAAGTTCAGAGCTGCTTACGGAGTTGCAGGGAATGATGCCATTGACACTTATTACGGGTGGCCGAGCTTATATGATTTAGGATGGAATAACGGGGCGGAACCAGGCATGCTCTATTCAAAGGTTGAAAAGAAAGACCTTACCTGGGAAACCACCAAAAGCCTTGACGCAGCTATTGAGTTTAGCCTGTTGAAAAGCAGGATAGGTGGTACTATTGAAGTGTACCAACGCCAGACAGATAATCTTCTCTTTGACCAGAATTTACCCTTTACTGCCGGTGTGCCTAGCTGGGTGATTAATGTGGGCAGCATCCGGAACCGCGGGGTTGAGTTGCAGCTTGATTTCGTGCCAGTGAAAACCAAGGATTTCAGATGGGATGCCACCTTGAACGTTAGTACGTTAGAAAATAGTATTCAGAAGTTACCCCCAGGTTATGATGGGTTTGTCAATGGAACTAAAAAGTGGGAAGTTGGCGGCTCCAGATATGATTTCTGGACCAGGGATTGGTACGGAATAGACCCAACTACGGGCTCAAATTTATATTGGGCTGATATGGACTTAATAAGGTCATCTGGTTCTACAAACTGGAAGCTAGCTGAAAACGGTGATACAGTAACAACTGCTTCTGGTAATGCCCGGTTTGGGTATTTTGGAAGTGCTATACCAGATTACTACGGTAGCATTAGAAACACCTTTACCTACAAAAACTTCTCTCTAAATTTCTTGATTCAATACCAGTTGGGAGGAGTGATCATTGACAGTGACTATCAGGATCTAATGACGACTGGTTTTTATGGCCGTGCTGTGCATGTAGACATGCTAAACCGTTGGCAAAAACCTGGGGATGTGACAGGTATACCTGCCAGATCTGTTGCTAACTCTACCATGTCTGCCAGTGATAGATTCCTGGATGATGCCACGTATCTGAACATTAAGACCGCCACACTTGCCTATAATGTGACCAAAGCATTTGCTTCTAAGCTTAAAATGCAAAATGCCAAAGTGTATTTGAGTGGGGAGAATCTGTTTATAAAATCTATTAGACCAGGATTGGACCCAACCCAAACCTATACAGGTGCTCCTTCTTATACCTATGATCCTTCGCGTACCGTCACGTTGGGTTTGAATGTTTCCTTTTAATTAACGCAGTTACAACATGAAAAATTTAAAATATAGATTTTACCTTCTGTTGGCATTTGCAGTTATGCTTACGTCCTGCAGTGATGATTTCCTAGATACATTCCCAACTGATAAGGCCGCTGAATCAACCGCCTTTGAATCTACCAAAAATGCACGGGTAGCTTTAAATGGGATTTATTCTGCCCTTTACAAGCAGCAAGACGGTAGCCAAACAAGAGATGGCTACACTTCTATGATGATCTACATTGATTTTATGGGGGAAGACATTGTGCATTCTGCCTCTGGCACCACCTATTTCCGAAACGCGCACAGGTGGACAGACCACAGGAGTGAGACTGGGGTTGTAAATGAATGGGCCTACCGCTTCTATTACAGAATCATTGCCAACACGAACTTAATTATCAATAACATTGACGAGGTTCCTGGTGATATCAAAGATAAAAATGCCATTAAGGGAGAGGCGCTTGCGCTCAGAGCCTGGGCTCATTTTAATGTGGTGCAATTGTATGGTATTAGGTATGATAAGACCAATACCCCCAATGCTCAGCTTGGGGTACCTATTATGACACAGAACTCAGTTGAGCCCCAGGCCAGAGCTACGGTAGAAGAGGTTTATGCGCAAGTGAATACTGATCTTGACCAGGCGCTTTCCTTATTAGTCAGCACAAATGAACCTTCCAATAAAACACACCTGCATTTGAAATCTGTGAAAGGGATTAAGGCCCGTGTGGCATTGACTATGCAGGATTGGGACAATGCCGCTAAGTATGCCGCTGAAGCCCGTGAAGGCTATACATTAATGACAAATGCTGAATACCTGAGTGGGTTTAACAACATGGGCAGTGGGGTGGTACAGGGAGAATGGATGTGGGGGGCACGGCAATTAGATACCCAAGTCCCTACGTATGGTGGCTGGTTTGTGTACATGTCATCTAACGTAAGTTCTTCTCATACTAGGCCTAATCCTAAAAAAATCAATACGAAGTTGTATAATGCTTTGGCTTCTACAGATGTGCGTAAAAAGCTCTGGTGGAATGGTACTGCAGCTGATGCTGTGAATTTTCCGGGGGTTATTAATGCTGCCACTGGACAGACAGATGTATCAGCGGTAAGAAGGGCCTATATGCATAAGAAGTTTGTGACAGCTAATCCAGCGGTGGCATCTGGGGATATTCCCTTTATGCGCGCCGCAGAGATGTATTTAATTGAGGCAGAAGCGCATGCCCGTGCCGGAAGAAGTGAAGAAGCACAGACTGCTCTATTTCCTTTAGCTGTCAACCGCAATCCGTCTTATGTAAAATCAACCAAAACAGGAGCTGATCTTATTGAAGAAATCATGATACAGCGGCGCGTAGAATTATGGGGGGAGGGCTTTAGGTTTACAGACTTGAAACGAACCAACAGTGAACTCAACAGAAGCGGTACCGGGGCAACTTCCGCTTTAGCTACTACAGGTGTTACTACTCCCGTGCCGGCAGGTGATATCAGATGGCAGTTCCGTTTCCCAAGAGAAGAAATGAATGTGAACCCTAACTTGATCCAGAACCCTTAATCTAAACATGCCTCTCAGGGCAAATTGTTGAACTCTGAGAGGCATGTTTTCATCTTTACATGCATGATCTAAGATGAGAATGAAAAGATTTAATTGCTTGTTTGTGGTTTTGGGGATAAGTATCTCCTGTTGCTTTTCCTGTAAGAAAGAAGCAGATGATGTCACCAAGACTGATTCTGACAGCGGGTATGCTGAGGCTGATTATAAACCCGGAGCTGTCTTATCTGGGTATAAGAACTATACTAAAATTTATGTTGGGGATTTAAACTGCCCTATCATTCTTTCCTCTCCTCATGATGGTACTGTTGCGCCTGCCAATATTCCAGACAGACAAGACGGCGTAGTGGTCAGAGATATCTATGCTACTGATCTTACTTTAAGAATGGCTGATTCTATTAAAGCATTAACGGGCTTACGACCTCATGTGGTTATAAATGAACTGAGCCGTAAAAAATTAGACCCTAACAGATCTCTGGCTGAGGCCTATCTAACGCATGAAGACGCAAAGACTGCCTGGAATGATTACCATAACTTTATCATCATGGCTCGTACCCTTGTCACTAAACATGTGGGAAAGGGCTTGTATTTAGATATGCATGGGCACGGGCATGATATTGCAAGAATAGAAGTAGGATACCTGTTAACGTCTGCTGAGTTAAACAGTACAGACACTCAGATTAATCAACTGGCAAATAAGTCTAGCATCTATTCCATCTCAAAAGAATCAGCTTATTCTTTCTCTCAGTTAATTAATGGTGACAACAGTTTTGGAGCTTTGCTCCAAAACAGAGGTTTGAGAGCCATTCCCAGCAATAGAGCGGGAGACCGTAGCCCCAATAGTGATCCATATTTCAATGGCGGATATTGTACTTCTGCCTACGGCTCCTCAAAGTTGGGAGGGCCTGTCTCGGCCATCCAGTTAGAGACCCCGGGGCCAAATGTTAGAAACACAGCCACCCTGCGGCAATCTTCAGGTGGGAAAATCGCGAGGGCAATTCTGGAATACATGAAGCTGCACTACGCCATGGATTTGGCAAAATAGCAAAGTCTTAGTAAGTGTTTCCTTTTCATTTTCGGGGCCAGCGTCCGTTGGTATCTTGGGATAGGGGCTGTTTCTGGGCTGTTTTTCAAAAAGTAGCTCAAAAACACAAATACAGGCCTTGTTACCTGAAGAGGTTGAGAAAGGCCGGAAGCTGAAAACTCTCAACAGGGTGAGGCAACCAAGTTTAATCCTTTCTTTTAATCCATTTCTTTTGACCAGGCAGATAAATTTAATACTCTAAAAAGTAGCTTGTTTTAAGGCATGAATAATCAAAAAAATATCATTTGGGTTCTTGTGCTGCTTTTATGGCAGCAAGTAGGCTGTACCTTCTCAGACAAAGCCAAAACCTCTATGCAATTAAACAGAGGGGCTATTGGTGCGAAAGGCATGGTAGTTAGTGCACACCCAGAAGCGTCTAAGATAGGCTTGGCCATTCTGCAAAAAGGAGGCAACGCCTATGACGCGGCTGTGGCCACAGAGTTTGCCCTGGCGGTGGCGTATCCAGTAGCTGGTAACATTGGCGGAGGAGGGTTTTTCGTCTATAGGAAAAACAACGGGGAAACAGGGGCTCTGGATTACCGGGAGAAAGCCCCTGGAGCCGCCTCAGCAGACATGTATTTAGATCCCCAGGGTAAAATAATTCCCGGAGCCAGCACTTTAGGCCATTTGGCAGTGGGTGTGCCGGGGGCGGTAGACGGCATGATTGAGGTGCATAAAAGGCTAGGCAAACTGCCTTTTGTCGATCTCATTCAGCCGGCAATTGATTTGGCCGCTAAAGGGGTTGTACTTACTGAAAAAGAAGCAAAGGCTCTTAATGCAAGCCAGAAGGGATTTTTACTGGCAAATAAGTTTACTAACCATCTGGTGAGAGAATCCCCTTGGAAGGCTGGTGATGTATTGCCGTTGACAGACCTGGCCCGAACTTTAGAACGCATTAGGGATAAGGGAAGAGCTGGCTTTTATGAGGGAGAGACAGCCGATTTGATTGTCAAAGAAATGAAACGTGGCGGCGGAATCATTACGCACCAGGATTTAAAGGATTACAAATCTGTCTGGCGTACCCCGGTATCCGGAATGTATAAAGGTTATAAGGTTATTTCCATGGCTCCGCCTTCCAGCGGGGGCATTGCCCTGCTCCAGTTATTGAACATGGTAGAACCTTATGATGTAAAAACTTGGGGCTGGCAGCAACCTAAAACCATACATGTGATGGTAGAAGCAGAACGGCGGGTATATGCAGATAGAGCCGCGTATCTTGGTGACCCTGACTTCTTCAAAGTACCAGTGGCTGATTTGTTAAACCCGGTATATCTGCGTTCCAGAATGGCATCAATGTCCATGGACAAAGCCACCCCTTCTGACGAGTTAAGTGCCGGAAAACTTTTAGCCATGGAGAGTGATCAAACTACCCATTACTCCATAGTGGACCAATGGGGAAATGCGGCATCTGTCACTACCACATTAAATGGACCCTACGGTTCAAAAGTAGTAGTAGAGGGGGCAGGGTTTCTGCTGAATAATGAAATGGATGACTTTAGCTCAAAACCGGGGGAGCCTAATCGTTATGGTTTGGTAGGTGGTGAAGCCAATGCCATAGCCCCAGGGAAGAGAATGCTTAGTTCCATGACTCCTACCATTATTGAGAAAGACGGTAAACTCTTCATGGTAGTGGGAACACCAGGAGGGTCAACTATCATTACCTCCGTTTTTCAAACCATACTTAATGTCATTGACCATTCCATGACCATGCAGCAGGCGGTAAGTGCACCAAGATTTCACCACCAGTGGTTACCAGATAAAGTGTCGCCGGAAGCCAATGCGTTTACCCCCGAAGTGAGGGAAGTATTGAAAAAAATGGGACATACGTTAGAAACAAGGGCGAATTACGGAAGGGTAGAGGGAATTCTTCGGCTGCCCAATGGTACATGGGAGGGAGGGGCAGACCCTCGTGGTGATGATACTGCCTTAGGCTATTAATTTGAATTTGCAGTTTGAGGTATATCTAATGAAGGCATCTAGAAATAGCTGAATTCTGTTTTTGCTGTTTTTAGAAAAACAGGCCAAAAACAGAGGGGAGGCTTTTCTGTACAATCCGTTTGGTCATTGTCATTTTAGAAGAAAAGGGTGAGGCAGCTAACAGTATTGATCATGCCTTTAGAGGCCAATTTAGTTATGAACCAGATGTGCTCTATTGAGTTGTAGAGCAATAGTACTTACGTTAGCCAGCGACTTTTACGCTTTTTGTGTTTTGGAGCTACTTTTTAAAAAACAGGCTCAAAACAGAAGCTTTAGATAAATGAACCCAATGCCCTTGGGCAGCCTACTGTATTGGGAACCAACATCAAGGAGAGCTTTCCCTTCTGGTGAAAAGATAAATTTTGAAACCCTAAAGTCTACGTTTAATTGAAAGGGCTCCTATTTCTGGCAGTTTCACCCAGCAAAAGAATGATGCTGTTGAGGTAAAGAAATTTGTCACAATCGCATTTCAGCATAAACAGAGGCAAGCGATGCACATTGGAGAAATCTTCTTTACATACCATTTTTAATTGGCAAAGGGCTTGCCCTTTGCCAATTAAAATGAAAGCGTTTTTGTGGTGGTAAAATTTTGTACAGAAGATATACCGGTAAATTCTTGGCCATGTTAAGCTTTCAAAGTTTGGTTTGCCAACGCAAAGCCTAAGCAAATTATTTATCTAGATTATCCTTTATTAGTGATGCAATGCAGAATATGAAAAACTTTATTCGTCCTACCTTCCTCACAGGATTTATTTGCTGCTGTCTGCTGCTTTGGCAACTAAGGGCTGTAGCTCAAATTCCTAAACCCGTAGATGTGTTTGGTTTTGAGCCAGGGGCCGATTACAAACTGGCAGATTATGCTCAGACATTAGACTTTTACAGCCGCTTAGACAACGCCAGTGACCGGGTAAAGATGGTAGAAATTGGCAGATCTGTACAGGGAAGGCCTTTAATGCTGATGTTCATTTCCTCTGAGAAAAATCTACAACAGTTGGAGCAATGGCGCTCAATTAGTGAACAATTATCCAAGGCAAAAATTGAGGAAGCAACTGCCAGACAACTGGCGGGCATTGGCAAAGCCATAGTTTGGGTAGACGCCGGGTTGCATGCTTCTGAGAAAGCCTGTGCCCAAATGATTCCTGAACTAGCTTACCGCATGGTGACTGAGGAAACTCTCGAAATGCAAAAGATTAGGGAAAATGTGGTGACGCTGGTTATGCCCAATATGAACCCAGACGGGCTGGACATAGTGACCAGTTGGTATAGATCTATGTTGGGAACTCCCCATGAAACTACCAATCCGCCGTGGTTGTACCACCCTTATGTGGGGCATGACAATAATCGGGATTGGTTCATGAACAATATGCCGGAAACGCAGGCGGTGTCTAAACAATTATATGAGCAATGGTTTCCGCAGATCGTTTACAACCATCATCAAACTGCCCCGGCCTGGACTAGGATTTTTATTCCGCCTTTTGCCAATCCGGTCAATCCTAACATTCACCCGGGTGTCACTACGGGAGTAAACCAGGTAGGAGTAGCCATGGCGAACCGTTTTGCCATGAATAATATGCCAGGTGTTATCTCTCAGGTAAGCTTTGACATGTGGTGGAACGGTGGTATGCGCACAGTCCCCTACTTTCACAATCAGATAGGAATTCTTACTGAAACGGCACAACCTTCACCCACTCCCCAGACTTATAAAATGGAATCTAAACCTAAAACCATCAGAGGTGTTCCTACAGATGGAACCAGTATTTTCTACGCTGACCCCTGGGAAGGAGGGGAGTCTCATTTTAGAGATGCGGTAGATTATATGTTAGTAAGCACCATGGCAGTGTTAGATCTGGCAGCCACTCGCAAAGAGCAGTATCTCTTTAACATTTACCAAATGGGGAAAGATGCGGTCCAAAGGAAAGAAGGGGGCTTTGCATATATAATTCCGGCGGAGCAATGGGACAAGGGAGAGGCTGTCAACTTGGTGAATATTCTTCGCATGGGGGGAGTTGAGGTGCAGAAAGCCTCCAAAGACTTCACTGCTAATGGAATCAAGTACACCGCAGGATCTTTCATTGTTTACTGCGCGCAGGCATTCAGGCCTTACGTGGTAGACTTACTGGAAAGACAGGTTTACCCTGATTTGAGACAGTACCCGGGTGGCCCGCCAGATGCGCCATATGATATAGCAGGCTGGACTCTGCCCCTGCAAATGGGGGTAAAGGTGGATAAAATTCCAAGTTCTTTCTCTGCTGTTACAGAAGAAATCAAAGGCAGGGCCGCCGTAACTCCTGGCCAGGTACTTGGGAAAGCTTCGTTTGGGTTTGCCCTTTCCCCCAATGAAAACGCTGCTGTAAAAGCAATAAATATTTTATTGAAGTCTGGTGCAACTGTAGGTATAGCAAAAGAAAGTTTTACAAGTGGAAAACAGAGATTTGGGGCAGGTACCTATCTCATAGAGAATACCTCTGGAGTTAGATCCAAAGTTTTGTCCCTGGCGCGGGAATTAGGGCTTCAATTCACTGGGCTGCAGGCTTCTCCCATGATTCCTCTTAAACAGCTGAAGCCCGGGCGCGTGGGTATCTATAAATCCTGGAGGGCCAGTATGGATGAAGGGTGGACACGATGGCTGCTGGAGCAATATGCTTTTGACGTTGATACCCTTCATGACAAAGACCTGGTTCAGAAGGATCTAAAGTTGTACCAGACTATTATTATTCCAGACCAGGAGAAGGCCGCTATCTTAAATGGGTATAAAGCAGGCGATATGCCTCAAGAATATGTAGGCGGTATGGGTAAGGCAGGTGTCACGGCCCTTAAAAACTATGTTGAGCAAGGTGGAAGCCTTATCACATTTGACGCAGCCAGTGACTTTGCCGTTGAACAATTTGAGTTACCGCTTAAGAACATTGTAGACAAAGTCCCTTCCAAAGACTTCTACATTCCTGGATCCCTTTTAAAAATTAATATTGATAAGAAGTCTGCTCTAACTTACGGCATGCCACAAACTGCGGCAGTTTCTTTTAATAAAAGCCGGGCTTATACATTGGATAAAAGTCAAACAGCTCCCCTGGGGAAAGGAGATATGCGGGAAAAGGTAAAACTGGAGGTTGAAGTGGTTGCTAGCTATGCCAACAAAGACCTGTTAATGAGCGGGTGGGCTTTAGGAGAGGAGAAAATAACCGGTCAAGCTGCCGTAGTACAAGTAAAAAGAGGGCAAGGCAAAATAGTCTTGTTTGCTTTCCCTCCCCAGTTCAGAGGACAGCCTCGGGGCACCTATAAGCTCTTCTTCAATGCAATTTATGACAGTTCAGAAATATATGCGCTTAACTAGTTATTTTCTGTTTGTTAACAGTGAGAAGAAGCTGTCTCATAAATGGTTCAAAATAAGTTTACTTTTTCTGTTTTTGCCTGTTTTTATGGAAACAGGCCAAAAACAGAAGACTTTGTTTGTCATGTAAAATACTGAAAGCAAAACATAGGTATTTACAAGGTGACTTCAAGCCAGAAGATAAACATATGTTCTAGTTGAAAATGACTGAAAGTAGGTATATAGACAATTTAAACTGAGAGAGGTGAGAGCAGGCACTGCAAAACAGGCAATAAAAGACCCAGGACTTATCCTATCTCCCCACCATTGCGCTGCTCAGCCCATAAAAGCTACTGCGCCAGAACCATTCACTCCCGTTATTCCTGCAAAACAGAAGTTTAAACAAGCTCTGAGTCTCTTTCAGCCTGAATTAAATATTTGCGCTTAGGCTGGAAAAACGGTGAGGATCAAAAAAAAGGATATTTATGAGGTTCTGAAACTATTTTATAGGTGTTTCTAATCCTTTTTGTGCTTTGAGGCTTCATTTTTACAAAAATAATGATGGGCGAAAGACCAATCTTTAAAAAACAGGAAAGCTAGTATTGGCTTAGTTTGATACTGGTTAAAAAATATATGTTGTGTTTTAGTTAAATAATTATTAATTTAAAAATGAAAAATGAAGATTTCAATTAATCTAATTTAAGTTTGATCTGCTATTCCCCTACTAGTAGATCTTAGGATTACCAGTGATGGAGATAACAAACTACAGCCTACTCACAGATGAAGAATTGGTTGAGTTATTGAAAACGCAACATGAGGGGGCTTTTGCCGAGTTATATAACCGGTACTGGCAAAAATTATTATTACTAGCTGTGAACAAGCTCCATGACATGGAGGAGGCAGAAGGGGTGGTGCAGGATATTTTTGTGACACTTTGGAAGAGGCGGGAAGATCTTATTATAACATCTTCTGTGAATAGCTATCTTGCTGTGTCTGCCAAGTATCAAGTAATAAAGGTTTTAGCTAAAAGAAAGCAGGAGCGCCAATATTCCCATCTTACATCAATTTCTTTAAGTATAGAAGATAATTCTACCCAGGAGTGGCTGGAATTTGAAGAATTGCAGGCCCGGCTTCAGAAGTTAGTAGCTGGCTTGCCTGAAAAATGCCAGATGGTCTATCGGTTAAGTAGGGAGCTTGGATATTCTCAGAAACAAGTGGCTGAAGCGCTGCTCATATCTGAGAAAACGGTTGAAGCTCATTTAGGCAAAGCACTAAAATACCTTAGAACCAGTTTGGGAATCTTCCTTTCAATAGTTCTTTTACTATTCAAAGGCCATTAAATGTTACTGCTGCTAGATTTAATAGCTTGAATAGAGAGTAGAATTAATTATAGGATTAAATATAGGAATAAGGTTTTATCAATCAATATTGGTAGCTTATCAAGCCTATGATTCCACTTTGATTTTTAAAGCCACTCCTGCAGAACTATTTGTAATTAAGAGTTGATCAAGGAGAATCCTTTAAAATTATTTTGGCTGGTATGCGTGTATGGGCTGTACTTTTTTCCAAAATAGCTTTGGCCGCCTCTTCTCCAATCTTCGCAAAATCTGTACTGATCACTATGATTCCATTCTCGAGAACCTCTTTGACGGCAGTATCATTATAAGAGACCAAACCAATCTCTTGACCTAAAGACCAATGCCGCTCACGGCAAAGTTTAATTATCTTAGGGCACGTTGACAATTAACGGAGCAGGATCATGGCTGATGCCAGGTAGATGAAAGCGGCGAAGCAGTCGGCGGTTTTTTCATAGCGGGTAGCCACGCGCCTGTATGCCTTGAGTTTGTTGAAGAAGCACTCCACCTTGTTTCGGTCCCTGTACAGGTTTTCGTCGATTTCGCGCTGCTGCAGGCGGTTTCTTTTGGAGGGGACCACGGCCTCTGCGCCCAATTCCCGCACATAGCCCAGGAAGGTGTCCGAGTCGTAGCCGCGGTCTGCGAGCACGGCCCTGGGCCGGTTGCCATCCACCAGCCCCTGCGCCTGGGTGGCGTCGCCTCGCTGCCCCGCCGTGAGTACGATCCGCAGCGGGTTGCCCAGCGCGTCCACCGCCGCGTCTGAGAAAAATATTTCACTATTTGTCAACGCGCCCTAGAATTGAACAGGCAACTAAATGTTAATTTCCAAAATAGGATTTATATCTATTGAAATCCCTTCAGCATTTTGTAAAAAGCCTCAGCATACGTATCACTGATGGGAATCATCTGATCCATAATGGTAATTCTGTTTTTCTCAATGTGGTCAATCTTGTCAATGGCTACCATAAAAGACCGGTGCACGCGGGCGAAATTCTGAGGGGGCAGCAACTCCTCCAGTTTGGCGAAGCTGGTGAGGGTCATGATCTTCTCCTGGGCGGTATGCACCCGAAGGTAGTCTTTCATACCTTCAATGAAAAGGATGTCCTTTGTGGCGACTTTCTGAATGCGGTGGCCCACCTTCAGGAAAAGGTACTCGGGGTCGTTTTTAGGCTCAGCTGCTGCTTCTTTTTTAGCAGGTACCTGGCTGGCGCTATGCTCCTGGTACAGCCGTAGCACCCCTTTGTAGAAGCGCTCAAAGGAGAAAGGCTTCACCAGGTAGTCTTTCACCTCCAATTCAAAGGCTTTGAGTGCATACTGGTCGTAGGCCGTAGTCAGGATAATCATGGGTTTGGGGTTCAGCAAGGGAATGAAGCTGAGGCCGTCCAGGTCCGGCATGTTGATGTCCAGGAAAAGCAGGTCAGGTTTGTCCCTTTTCAGGTTTTCCGCCGCCTCCATAGGACTCATAAAGGAGCCCTTCAGCTCCAGGAAAGGTACTTTGGCTACGTACTCTTCCAGAATCTCTTGGGCCAAAGGCTCGTCATCAATGATGTAGCAGCTGAGTTTCACTTTCATGGACATGCGTGTGGGTACCGTTGATTTCTAAACTGACCGTAAAAGTTTCACCAGAGTTGACAATTTCCAGGCGGTGCTGCCCTGGGTATTGTATTTGCAGCCTCTTCTGGACATTGGCCAACCCTATACCACCGGGTTCCTCCACTTCCATCTTTTTCTGGTTACTCCCTATTGGGTTCTGAATCTGAAAGGTAAGCGTATTGGCTTTTATTTCCATTCTCACCTTTATAGCCCTGGGTTCCAGCCGGGCGGGGCTGTGTTTGTATGCGTTTTCCAGGAGGTGAATGAACAGCAGGGGGGCAATCTCACAGGTTTCCGGCACGCCGTGTATGGTCAGGTCCACCACTGCTGAGTTTTTGTACCGGAGCTGCTGCAAGCCTATATAATCCTGCAGGTAATTTATCTCCCTAGGTAGCGGCACTGTGATCGCGTTGGACTCATAAATCATGTAGCGCATCAGGGAGGCAAGACGCAAAACGGATTCGGGGGCAGTGGGGGCTTGCTTGTAAACCAGCGTATGGATGTTGTTGAGGGTGTTGAACAGAAAGTGGGGGTTTATCTGCGATTTCAGGTAGTGCAATTCTGTCTCTGCCGCCTGTTTCTCCAGCTGCTCTTTTCTGATGGTATTCAGCACCAGCGTCTCGGTAACCCGGGCCAGCCAGCTGAGAAAGAGAAAAATGGGTACTATCGTAATGACAACTATGGGGTAATATCCAAGGAAAAAATCCCATGTGCCAGAATTTTTAGGATGTAGAATTACGAAAGGTAAAGGACTGGTTAATATAATACCTGCCAGCTTTAGAAAATATTCCCTTCTCTTTTTCTTACCTAAGTATTTGGTCAGGAGATGGAAGTGGCTGTAAAAAACAAACAAAGCCGTCAGAATAAACCCTGTAGTTAAGGGAAGCCAGTAAGAAAGCCCATCAGCGTACAATTGCAGGCCCACCAAAAAGGTGAAAAGAAGCCAGACGAAGAGGTGAACCAGCCGGAAGATTTTTTTGACTCTCTGCATAAAACAAAGATACCTTTTCCCCGCAGCCCCTGCACTTCTACTCGACCAGTTCCTTTTCTCAATCTACGAAAAGCTACCCCCAACCTGCCAGTGCTCTCACAGAGGAAAAGACCCCCTTCGTCGATTGCTTTCCGGCGGCGGCATATCAGTTTTTGTGCTCTGTTAGGAAGACGGTTCTTTTACCCAAGAAAGGAGCGGGAAAGGATTCTCATTCCATCTCTTCCCCCAATAAAATGGAAGATAATACATAGTACACCTCACCTTTTGTCATCCTGAAAGGATCTTGTGGGCGAATTAGAATGACATTTTGGTAGCGCTACTACCGTCCGCAACCAAGATCCTTCCAGGATGACACAGAAGGTAGATTTATCGAAGCCGACTTCTAATGACAACGATACGTCTGTTTTAGGGCTGTTTTTGAGAAAACAGGCCAAAAACAGAAAGCTAGAAGAAAACCAACCATTGGTGAAATTCAACTGCCCAAGCATGAAAAATATGGAAAACCACACCGAGAGCCTGCTGATAAGGAACGTCTCTAAAACCTATGCCAACGGCGTTCAGGCATTGACGAACATTTCACTGACTATTCCGCCCGGCATGTATGGTTTGCTGGGGCCCAACGGGGCGGGGAAATCTACGCTTATGCGCACCCTGGCTACGCTGCAGGAGCCCGACCAGGGGCAGATATTTTTAGGAGAACTGGATGTGGTGAACCAGAAGGAGGAAGTGCGCCAGAGCCTCGGTTATCTGCCGCAGGATTTCGGGGTATATCCCAAAGCCACTGCCGAGGAACTGCTGAATTACTTTGCCGTGCTGAAAGGCTTTACCAGCCGGGCCTCCCGCAGAGAAGTGACAGAGGGCCTGCTGAAACAAACCAACCTCTGGGACAAGCGCAAACAGAAACTGGGCGGCTACTCGGGCGGAATGCGGCAGCGTTTCGGGGTGGCAGTGGCGCTGCTGGGCAACCCCAGGCTCCTGATTGTGGACGAACCCACGGCCGGACTGGACCCTGCCGAGCGCATCCGGTTTTTGAACCTTCTGAGTGAGTTGGGCGAAAACAGTGTGGTGATTCTCTCCACCCACATCGTGGAAGATGTGTCTGAACTCTGCACCAACCTGGCCATCATCAACAAAGGCAGAATTCTGCTGGAGGCGCAGACGCAGGAGGCGGTGACTTCTCTGAGAGGGAAGATATGGCGCTCTTTGGTTGAGAAAAACAAGCTATCTGCTGTAACGCAGGAGCACCAGGTTATTTCTGCCAAGTCCCTGAGTGGGCGCACCCAGGTGCATGTGTATAGCCAAGTGGAGCCCGGCAGCGGTTTTGAACCCGTATTCCCAGACCTGGAAGATGTGTACTTCAGCGCCATGACTGGCGTGTTTGGGCAACACGCAACGCTGAAAGAAGTGGAGGTGGTACAGCCATGAAGTTTCAGAAGATTTTTCACCTGGAGTTTACGTACCAACTAAGGCAGGTTTCTACGTGGGGGTACTGTACGGTCGTGTTCGGGCTGGCGTACCTGTTTCTTACGGCCAATTACGCTTCTGATGCGCGGGAAGGGTATGTCTTGCTCAATGCGCCCATTGTTATTGCGGCCGTTACCGTGTTATGCTGCGTTTTCTGGCTGTTGATGAGCGGGGCGGTAGCGGGCGATGCGGCGGCCAGGGATGTGCAGACGCGCATGTTCTCCCTCACGTACACCTCGCCCGCCAGCAAAAGAGACTACCTGGGTGGGCGTTTCCTGGCAGCCCTTCTGCTCAACGTACTCGTGCTGCTGGCTATTCCGGCTAGTATCTTCGTGACCATTTATTGCACGGGGATAGAGCCAGAAATTTTGGGTCCGTTCCGACTATCGGCCTACCTCAGTTCCTATTTCTTTCTGGTATTGCCCAACGCTTTTATTGCCACGGCAATCCAGTTCTCACTGGCGGCACTTACCCGAAAAGCCATGGCCAGCTACCTGGGTGGCGTTCTTCTTTTTGTGGCAGCCTACGGGGTGGGGCAGGGATTGGGCGTGATAAAAGGCCCAGTAGATTGGGGGACACTCGTTGACCCCATGGGTTTTACGCCGGTGCTAAGCCATTTAAGCCTTGAATGGAGCCCCCTGGAAATGAATACGCGACTTCTGAAACTGGAGGGGGCATTTTTGGCAAATCGTATCCTTTGGTTGGGCCTGGCGATGGGCATGCTCGCGCTTACCTATTTCCGTTTTCAGTTCATTTTACCAGAAACAGGTCAGAAACGGAAGAAGGCCTTCCAGCCCACTACCACAGAAGCTGCGTTGTCGTGGCTAACCTGGAAAAAAGCCGAATCGTTGCCGCAGGGTCGGGGGAACTTCGGTTTTAAAACCCACCTGCATCAGTTAAAGCTTATCACGCTTAACTCCTTCTGGGCCCTGGCAAAAGGCAAATCGGGGCTGCTGCTGTTGGGCTTTATTGCCTTGGTGATAGGTCTGGCGATGCCAGGAAATCTAAAGAACAAGGGCGTTCCTATGCTGCCCAGAACCGACCAGGTGCTAACCATTCTGGCTGCCCCTTTCACCGGGCCCAGAAAGTTCTGGATGGTGATTTTTCTGCTCGTTATTTTCTACGCCGGGGAGCTGGTCTGGCGCGAACGGGAAAGCGGCCTCCACCAGCTTTCTAACGCGGCCCCGGTCCCCGAATGGGTTCTTTTCCTCAGCAAGTTTTTATCGCTGAGTCTCCTGCTGGTGGTCTGCCTCGTTTTCCTGCTGTTTTCCGGAATTCTGGCCCAAACTGGCATAGGCGGAGCCGAGGTAGAGGTAGGTCTATACCTGAAAGTGCTTTTCGGGTTTCAGTTGGTAGAATGTCTGCTCTTTGCCCTGCTGGCGCTGGTGGTGCACGTGGTGGTCAACCAAAAGTACCTGGGGCATTTAGTGATGCTGCTTGTTTTCGGCTGCCTCATGTTTGCCTCTAACTTAGGTCTGGAACACAAGCTCCTAATTTTCGGGGCAAGCCCGAAGTGGACCTACACTACCATGGGTGGCTTTGCCAATTCTGTGGCGCCGTGGCTGTGGTTTAAAGCTTATTGGTTGGCGTGGGCGCTGCTGCTGGCGGTGGTGGCAAGGCTGCTTTGGGTCCGGAGCCGGGAACAGAGTCTGAAAGCGCGACTTCAGTTGGCTCGCCATCGCTTTACCCGGTCAACGGCGGTGACGACGGCTGTAGCGGTGGGTGGCATTCTCCTGTTGGGAGGCTTCATCTTCTATAACACCAATATGCGGCATGACTACATCAACTCCTCCGCCTCAGCGGCGCAGCGGGCTGCCTATGAGCAGCGTTACAAACAATACCAGAACGTGCCCCAGCCTTTGCTGACTGGTGTAAACTTGCAGGTAGAAATGTATCCTTCCCGGCGGAAGGTGGAAATTACAGGCACTTACCTGCTGGTGAATAAGAGCCAGGTGCCCATTGACTCAGTGCATCTGGCACCGGGGGCGGGCGTTGAAACAAATGTGCTTCACTTTGACAGGCCGGCCAGGCAAGTGCTCCTGGATGAGAAGCTTGGTTTCCGTATGTACGCCCTGGCTAAGCCTCTGCCCCCCGGGGATTCGCTGCACCTCCGTTTTCAGGTAAACTATAAAGTGCAGGGCTTCACTAATAGCGGAGCCGATGCGGAGGTAACAGAGAACCAAATTTACTTCCGGAATCTGGAGTGGCTCCCCGTCATAGGCTATCAACCGTACCGCGAATTAGATGAGGCTGCCGCCCGAAAAGCTAATGGCCTGGCACCCCGGCCTGCCACTGCCTCGCTCTACGATGTGGCTGCCCGTCGGTACGCTCCGTTTCCAGAGCAAATCAGCTTTGAAGCCATTGTGGGTACCGAGGCCAACCAACAGGTGGTGGCGCCGGGCACGTTGCGCCGGACCTGGACCAAAGGCGGCCGCCGCTACTTCCATTACGCCACAGAGTCACCCATCCGAAATGAATATGCCTTTTTCTCATCTGACTACGCAGTGCAGGAAGGGAAATGGCAAAGCCCATTAACTGGTAAGGGGCAGGAGGTCTCCATCCAGATTTTCTACCCGCCGGGGCGTACCGAGAACCCGGCACGAATGGTAAAGAGCGCAATTGCTTCGCTGGACTATTATACGAAGGAATTCGGCCCTTACCCGCACCGCCAGCTCCGGTTTGTGGCCCACGCCGGGTATGGCTTCGGGAACCACGCCGCGCCCATCAACATCACGGCGGAGGAAGGCTTTTTCCTGATGAACCCAGCCGCGGATGAGCGGGGCTTTGACTTGATAAAGGCCGTGGTGGCGCACGAGGTTGCGCACCAGTGGTGGGGAAACCAGCTCAAGCAAGCGTATGTGGAAGGTGCGGGCCTGATTACCGAAAGCCTTGCCTGGTACTCTGCCATGGGTATGCTGGAGGAAAAATACGGGCCTGCGCACCAGAAGAAGCTGATAAGCTTTTTGACGGAGGAGTACGAAAATCCCAAAACGAAAGCAGCCTTACCTTTGCTGCAGGCTGATAATTGGTACCAAAATTACCGCAAAGGTCCTATGGCGCTGTATGCGCTGAGCCAGTACATCGGCAAAGACCGGGTAAACGGCGCGCTCCGAAGCTTGCTCCAAAAGCACCCGCCAGGCAAAGTTCCGTTCGCCACTTCCCTTGACCTTTACCAGGAATTGGAAGCGGCCACCCCAGATTCGCTCCAGTACCTGCTCCACGACCTCTTCAAAGCCAACACCTTCTGGGACCTTAAGGCGAACCAGGCTACTGTGAAACAGACGAAAGAAGGTGCTTGGGAAGTGACAATCAACGTGCAAGCGAATAAGACGTTAGTAAATGAGAAAGGGTTGGAGAAGGCACTTCCTGTAAAGGATTGGGTAGAAATAGGAATTTTTGGACCCGCCAAAGCAGGAGAGGAGTTGGGCAAACCGCTTTACCTACAGAAGCACCTCATCCGTTCTAAAAAGCAGACCATAACGGTCACGGTACCAAGGAAACCCGCGCAGGTGGGCATTGACCCTAATCACCTGCTGATTGATTGGAACCTCAATGATAATGTAGCAGAGGTGAAGAAGTCATCTTTATGAAAGATTGATAGGCCCATTACGTGCGTCCTAAGTAAGCGGATTTAAATATACCATTACTTTTGCCATGTTTGATCATAGTAGCGAAAAGCAAAGAAGGCCAAATATTGCTTTCCTGGTATTCGCACAAGATTCTTTCAGGCGGAGATAGGAAACATTGCATCTGTTTAGTAAAGCAGCATCATTGATAAGCCAGCCGCCATTGTTGGTGTTCCTAAGGGTCAACCATCCAGACGTAACCTAATTTCCGCTTGCTGGTGAAAACACGCAGCAAGGGCAATGATAATCCACATTGGTCTTACTAAAGTTTTATCCTAAGAATTAGTTGAAGTGAATCTCTTGGCTTAAGCTTGTGCGCGAAGAATTTGGACCGTTTTCTCGTCTTTCCCTCCGTTAAAAAATTTCTCCAACACTTCACTGAAAACAGGGTTTGCAGCTGGTAAAGAGGCGAACAACGTCATGGACGATTTGAGTTTCAGGTCATCAGGGCTCCCGAAGATGCGGTGGGCGTCTTTGCTTTCCAGTTTCAGAAGGGCCTCGCAAATCTGCACTAGCCGACTGCCTAAAACCGGGTGCTGCAAAAATGTCTCGGCTTCGGGTAGGTCTTTGATGGCGTAGAATCTGGACATCTCGCTAAAGCCCAACCCCTGTATCTGCGGAAAAATATACCACATCCAGTGGCTTTGTTTCCGTCCTTTCCTGATCTCAGCCAGCGCCACCTCGTAGTCTCTTTCCTGAGCGCTCAGGTATCTTTGCAAGCCGTTCTCTTTCATGGGAGGGGTGTATGGTTTATTGCTTTATACGGCAATATTCTATATGGATAATAATTCTACAAGTGCCCTTCCCATAAATGTAGCGTCGTTACCCTGTAACGACGTGGTTCCATGAAACAATCCCATCTCTTTTTAACATTGCTTTTCATGGACAAAAAGGGCGGTTTCATTTTTTAATGAAGAATAGAACAGTCAGCGCTGCGTAGAACCACGTCGTTACAGGGTAACGACGCTACATTTTTGTTTCTGAGCTCCTTTTAGAAAAGGCGGCTGAAAACGGTTGGTTGCCCTTTTCGTTTATACTTATATGGCCAAATATGATATGTTCAGCAAAAGCGCCCGCCGTTTAAAGGGCTATGACTATCGGTTGGAAGGGCTATATTTCATCACGATTTGCACGCAAGACCGTTATCCATATTTTGGCGAAGTAGTAAACGGGGAAATGGTTTTGTCTGATGAGGGACAGATTGCCCATGATTATTGGCTTGATCTGCCAAAGCATATGCCTCAACTATTTCTGGGTGATTTTGTAGTGATGCCAAACCATGTGCATGGAATAGTGGGGCTAGAGGGAATTCTACGTGATGGTTCCACCTTAGAGGACAATTAGGCCTTGCCGTATAATGGCATTACCGGTAAAAACGAGTTTATGGCCAACTTAGCACCTAAAGCAGGTTCTATCTCCCATGTTATTGGCTTTTACAAATCCACCTGCACTAAAATGATCAGGAGTGTGAGTACCGAGCCGTTCGGGTGGCAGCCTCGTTTTCATGACCGCATCATTAGAAATCAACGAGAGCTACTTCTCATTGAAAATTATATTTTGAATAACCCTTCTAAATGGCAGGAAGACCGGTTCTATAAACCTAATACCGAATAGAAACTGCAATGTAGCGTCGTTACCCTGTAACCACGTGTCTTCATGATACAAAAACGGTTATCCAAGAATCCAAAGCAAAAAAGGCGGCCAGGTGTATGGCATGGTTCAATGAAGCAGATCCAGTTACTGCTGTGTAGAACCACGTCGTTACAGGGTAACGACGCTACAATCAAATCATCTGAAAACAAAAAAGCCTTGCAAACTTTCGTTTACAAGGCTTCTGAGTACCCAGGGCCGGAGTCGAACCGGCACATCCGTGAAGATATTGGTGTTTGAGACCAACGCGTCTACCGATTCCGCCACCTGGGCAAATGCTACTTTTCGGTAGATTCTGAAAAATGAGGCGCTAAACGCTTTATTCGTCAGAAGAGGATGCAAACTTATTCAATGATTCCTTTATACGCAAGAGGTAGCGCTGTTTTAGGTAGTAATTTTTTACCTGCTTCAATGCTTCTGCCTGTGCCTCAGGAGATAATGTTGAGTAAGATTCCAGCACCGGCCAGATTTCAGCCTTCAGCTCGCCTTCTATCTGCTCGGTTTGGTCCCGCACCACTTTGTAGGTCATGGAGTCATAGTCCATCTCCAGCTCCATCAACTGCTCGTTCAGCTCCATTACCTCCATCAGGAAATCCTGCGGCAGGTCGTTCTGGCCGCCTTCCTCCAGCAGGCCGTGCTGCTCCAGAATGTACTGCATGCGGCGGTCAAAATTGGAGAGCGTGCGGTAGGCGTTGGTGTTGAGCGTGGACTTCTCCAGAATCTCCTGCTGCTTTTCCTGCGGTTCCAGCGTGTAGAAGTCGGGATGATATTCGCGGCTCAGGGCGTAGTATTTGGTTTGGATGGCTTTCTCGTCGGGCAGAAAGCTTTCCGGCAGGTCATAGAAGTGGAAGTAGTTCATGGGCTACTCAGTTTTGGTACAGGTTGTGAAAGACAGGTGACACTGGGGCGGCACCGGGTAAAATTACTCCATTCCCGCCAATTTGTTCCAGTTTTGGCCTGATTCTGAAAAAACAGGCCAAAAACGGAAAATCACTTCCTCTGATGACAGATGAACAACAAATGCCGGGCATAAGCCGCGGCATTCTGTTGAAGCTTTATTAAGTGGTCTAAGCTTATCTCTTCAGCAAAGCGGCCGCTTCTACGTTGCCTTGTTGCTCAGCTAAGGCCAGGGCGGTCAGGCCCCGCTGGTCTTTGAGGGAAGCATCGGCGCCTTTTTGCAGGAACAGCTTGACCAGCTCATTGCGCCCGAACATGGACGCAAACATGAGGGCGGTGCCGCCGTTGCCGTTCTGCAGGTTCAGGTTGGCTTTGTGCTCCAGCAAGAGTTGGGCAATAGCCAGTTCGCCTTTGAAAGCGGCTCCCATTAAAGCGGTATTGCCGGTCAGATCCTGGTGGTTGACGTTGGCCCCGGCTTTAAGCAGCGCAGCGGCGGCCTCGGCATGGCCATTATAGACGGCAATAATCAAAGGAGTAAAGCCTTTGGGATCGGTGGCGTTCACATCGGCTTTGTTCTGGAGCAGTTGCTGAATAGCTGCTACGTCGCCGGTTCTGGCGGCAGAGATCAAATCTGTGTTCTGGGCGAAGACGGCCGCGGGTAATAAGAAGAAGCAAAGTTTTAAAATGAGCGTTTTCACGGTGTTTTTCTAAAAGTAGGTTAAAAACAGAAATCAAGTGGCGCAGATGGAGGCTTGGGCAAACCGCCTTCTGCTGAGTTAAAGATGAACTGCGTTTTAAGAGAGCTGAAACAAGGTTTGCAATGATTCCAGCAGCAATTTTCTGTCAGAGCCTTGGGTGTTCTTCAGGATACCGGCAGGTCTGCGGAGCAACTGGTTTAAGGTGGTGCTCGTCAGCGCAGGGGAAGGAGTTTTGTCTCCTGAGCTGTTGATTCGGTGCTGCACTTCAGTTTCCACCACGTGGGCCAACAGGCGCTTCAGCTCCTGCAGGGTATGGGCCACGGGTAAATCCTGCAGCCAGGCTTCAAATTCGTGCGCCTCTTCTTCTATAATGCGCTGCACATCGGCAATAGAGGTTTCGCGCAGTTTCTGCACGGCCTGGGTTCGGCTGGTGATGTCGTCCATGTTCACCAGGGAGATGCCGGGGATCAGTTCCGCTTCGGCGGGAATGCTGAGCGGTACGGCCAAATCCAGCAGCACGCGTTTTTTCTGCGGAAGGTTTTGCAGCGTAGGCAGGGAAATCACCTGGCCGCCGCTCACGCAGGAGATCATCACCTCAAACCGTTCTAGCTGTCCCTCCATGTCGGCAAAAGGAAGTACTTGGCCTTGCACGGTTGAGGCCAGAGCCTCGGCTTTCTCTATACTGCGGTTGGTGAGCGTGATGTGGGTAAACCCGAAGGAGGCGGCATACTTGGCTACATCGGTGCCCAACTGGCCGGTGCCTATGATAAGCAGGTTCTTCTGGGCAAGGCTCTGGCGCGGGAAGAAATCGGTGACCCGTTCCAGGGCCGCGTAGCCCACCGAGGAAGCGCCCGCTCTGAAAGACGTTTCATTGTGCACGCGTTTGTGGGTTTTGAACAGCGACTGGAAAGCATGGTGCAGCAAGGGGCTGGTGGTCTTCAGGTCATTGGCTTGCTGGTAGCTTTCTTTGAGCTGGCCAATGATCTGCCGGTCGCCCAGCACCTGGGAGCGTAAGCCTATGCCTACTTCCAGCAGGTATTGAAACGTTTCCTGGCTCTGGGTAAAATGCTGGAACAGGCGTTGGTAATCGGGTGGGTGGGTTATGCTTTTAAACGCCAACAGTTCCTCCAACACCTGTGCGGTAGAGGGGCCTTTCGCCTCAAAATAAACCTCGGTGCGGTTGCAGGTAGTCACCAGGACAGCTCCCGCCACCAACGATTTTTCCTGTAGGCTTTGCAGAAAGGCAGCCGCTTCTACGTCAGTAAACTGGAGCGCCTCTCTGTACTGGACAGCGGCGGTCTGGTGCGAAAGGGAAAGGGCCTGCAGTGTGTTCACGTGTGTTGCATCTTAGGTGAAAAGCGTGGAACAGGCCGGGCAGAAACCACCCGGCTTGTTCTGTATGGTAAAGTAGATTATTTGGAAGTAAGCGCCTGTACCTGGGTTTTGTCCAGTTTCAAGGCCTTGATGAGGCGCGTGCCGTAGTCGGCATCGGCTTGGTAGAAATAGCTCACCATTTTGTTCAGCACTTCTTTGCTTCTGATCTGGCTCATGTCGCCGGCCAGGTTGCTGATGAGGTGCTCTTTCTCCGTTTTAGACAGGGAACGGTACAGGTCGCCGGCTTGCTGGAAGTTGTTCTGCTTGCTGATGGCGCGCTGCATGGTCTCGGCGTTTATCTTCTGGGTAGAGTAGTTGAACTGGGCATTATCTGTGAAAGACGGATGGGCCGTGCTGGGCTGGTAGTTCACGTCTGATGCCGTGGTGCGGTTGCTCAACACGCCGTTCTGGTTGTAGCTGTTCACTTCTACTTTAGGGGCGTTTACCGGAATGCGCTGGAAGTTGCCGCCCAAACGGTAGCGCTGCGTGTCAAAATACGAGAACACGCGGCCCTGCAACAGACGGTCTTCAGAGGGCTCAATGCCGGGTACCAGGGTGCCGGGCGCAAATGCGGCCTGCTCCACTGACTCAAAGAAATTGTCCGGTACTTTGTTCAAGGTCATCTTGCCAATCTTTTTGCTCGGCGCGATGCTCTCTGGCCAGATCTTGGTAGGGTCCAGCGGGTTGAAATCAAACTTGTCCAGGTCCTCGGGCTTGATCATCTGCACCGACAGCTCCCAGGCGGGGAAATTGCCTTTGTTGATCTCAGCGTACAGGTCTTGGGTGGCGTGGCTGTGGTTGGTGGCTTGCACCTGGGCGGCCTGCGCCGAAGTCAGGGTTTTCACACCTTGCTGCGAGGTCCACTTGTATTTCACGTAAGTCACTTCGCCTTTGGCGTTCACCCATTTGAAGGCATGTACCCCAAAACCATCCATCTGCCGGAAGTTGGCCGGAATACCTAGATCCTGGTACAGGTAAGTGAGCATGTTGGTGCTTTCGGGCTGGTTAGACAGGAAGTCAAACACGCGGTGGTTGTCCTGGCGGTTGTAGATTGGCGACGGCTTGAACGAGTGCACCATGTCTGGGAACTTGATGGCGTCTCTAATGAAGAACACCGGCAGGTTGTTGCCCACCAGGTCATAGTTGCCCTGGTCGGTGTAGAATTTCACGGCAAAACCGCGCGGGTCACGCAGGGTTTCCGGAGAACCGGCCTCGTGTACTACTGTGGAGAAGCGCACAAATACCGGGGTTTTCTTGCCCGGCGTGTTGAACAGAGAAGCTTTGGTTAAGGCAGAATTATCAGCGTAATTCTCAAACTCCCCGAAGGCCCCGGCGCCGCGGGCATGTACCACGCGCTCGGGAATCCGTTCGCGGTCAAAAGAGGCCAGTTTTTCAATCAGATGCACATCGTCCAGCAGCACCGGACCATTCTCACCAGCCGTTCTGGAGTTCTGGTTGTTCCCCACCGGAGCGCCGGTATTGGTAGTAAGGGGTTTCTGCGCAAAAACCAGCTGGCTACCAGCCAGGAAGGTTAATAAGAGTAAGGGTTTTCTAAGCATTTTGGGTTTAGTAAAATAAATCATGGCCCAAAATTGCCGGGTTAAAGCTTATTGTTCAAATCGATAATAAAGATGATATGATAGATAAAAACGATGATGCGTTTTAATTAGTTCTTTACTATATAGATGCAGAACCTTGAGGCTGGTTGAAAATCTTGCGGCGGAGCAAAGGGGGCGCTGGTTGACTTGTGATATTAGGGAGCATTAGCTATGTTTTCGCCAGAGGTTCTTAAAGAGTTGGTTCTGGGGCAGGCATCTGCTTGTGCTGCCGTTTTCGGCCTGTTTTTCTTAAATCAGGACTAAACTAGGGAAACACCAGCTACTGCAGGCGCAATCATCCGCTTGCGGAAGATAACCAACCCTCTGATCCAATGTAGTTGGCGGCCTACCCACTACCCCAATGGCACAGAAAGGCTTAAAGGAAAAAGAGTCGCCGTCCTGCTGGCTGTGCATTAACAGGCAGCTATTTGCTCTCTTTATTTGCGTAATTTTACCTTGGGCTTGCTACAGGTTTGCAGGGGAGTGGGATAAGGGGGAAAGAACAAGCGTATCAGAAAACATGAAAATACTGGTCATTGAAGATGAGCCCAACGTGGCCGCATTTATCAAACGCGGCTTGCAGGAGCAGACGTTTGAGGTGGAGGTGGCTTATGACGGCAACACGGGTAAAAAGCTGGCGCTGCAGAACGAGTACCAGGTCATTGTCATGGACGTGATCTTGCCCCACCTCAGCGGGCTGGACCTGTGCCGGCAGCTGCGCCAGGAACAGCTGCGCACGCCCATTCTGCTGCTCACGGCATTGGGCACCACAGATGATGTGGTAGACGGTCTGGAAGCCGGGGCCGATGATTATTTACCCAAGCCCTTCAAGTTCAGAGAGCTGGTGGCGCGGGTGCGGGCATTGGCGCGGCGGGCAGAACCAGTGACTACCAGTCATCTGCTGTACGCCGGAGATTTGACCATGAACCTGGATACCAAAGAAGTGACCCGGGCCGGAAAACCCATCCACCTCACCGCCCGTGAGTTCGCCCTGCTGGAGTTTTTCCTGAAAAAGCAGGGCAAGGTGCTTTCCCGCGTAGACCTGCTGGAAAACGTCTGGGACCTTAACTTTGACCTGGGCTCCAACGTGGTAGATGTGTACGTGAACTACCTCCGCAACAAGATAGACAAAGACTTTCCCGCTAAGCTGCTGCACACGGTGGTGGGCATGGGCTATATGCTGAAGGAGCCGGAGAACGTATGACTTTCAGAAACCAACTCACCCTCACGTTTGCCGGCCTCACCACGGTCATTCTCGTGGTCATCATCAGTGTGATTTATCTGGTGGCAGAGCAGTTTACCCGCCGGCAGTATTTCCAGCGGTTAATGGACCGGGGCATTGTGGCGGCGCAGATGTACCTGGAGCAGGACGAATTCAGTGCGCAGCGGCTCCAGAAAACCCGCCGCAAGTTCTTTCAAAGCCTCTCAGAGGAGCGGTTCGCCATTTATGACCATAACCGGCAGTTGCACGTGGCCTCAGATAGCGCCGGTCTGGCGGTTCCGCCTAAGGTCTTTGAGCAGATAAAAACCAAGGGCGAAACCGAATTCTGGCAGCAGGGGCAGCAGGGGGTGGGGCTCTGGTATGAAGACAATGAAGGTGATTTCTATGTCATTGTCATTGCCCAGGACATCACCGGTGCCGGTAAACTGCAGAACCTGCGCGAGGTGTTAATCATCAGTGTGCTGCTGGGTTGCCTGGTGATGGTGGCAGCCGGTCATTTCTTCGCCCGAAGGGTGCTGCAACCCATTGTGGCCATTGTGCAGGAGGTGAACAAAATAAGGGCGTCTAACCTGCACCTGCGGGTGAAGGAGCGGCCCGCCCGTGATGAAATTGGTGAACTGGTCCATACCTTCAACCAAATGCTGGAACGCCTGGATACGTCTTTTTACATGCAGAAAAGTTTTATCGCCAACGCCTCCCATGAGCTCCGTAACCCGTTAACCGCCATCAGCGGCGAGCTGGAAGTTACCCTGATGCAGGACCGAACGCCCGCTGACTACAAAGCGTCTCTGCAAACGCTCCAGAAAGAGACAGACCGGCTGGAAAAACTCACCACTGATTTGATTCTCCTGGCCCAGACCGGCTTTGATGAACAGGAGATTAGGAAAGAGCGCGTCCGGGTAGACGAAGTCCTGCTGGAAGTAAAAGTGGAGCTGACCTATTCCCTGCCGCAGAACCAGATTCAGATTGACCTCTCCACGTTACCGCCAGACGCAGACCGGTTGACGGTGTTAGGCAGCCGGAGTCTTCTGCAGATAGCCTTCAAAAACGTACTGGAGAACGCCTCAAAATTCTCAGACCACCAGCCGGTTCAGGTGTCACTGTCCTGGCGGGGAACGCTGCTAACGGTAACCGTGCAGGACCAGGGGATCGGGATTCCGGAAGCCGAAATAGACCGGGTAAAGGAGCCTTTCTACCGTGCTAAGAATGCCCGTGACCGAATGGGTACCGGCATAGGGCTGACCATGGTAGAAAAGGTGCTGCGGCTGCATGGCGGGGAAGTGAAAGTGTCTTCCACTTTAGGTAAAGGAACAACCGTTATTTTACTGTTGCCATCAATGTAACAGCTTCTTCTTTCGGTGAATAGAAAGGTGCTGCCGTTTTCGGACTGTTTTTAGAAAAACAAGCTGAAAACGGCAGCTAACTGTAGAACAGAAGCCTTTGGCTCCCACTTTTACAGTTCTCAGGTTTATTCCAAATTTATTCCGTAAGAAAGGCCTCTAATTCCCGTTGCTGTTCCAATTTCAGATTTCCTGGAATCTCTCTGGTGCGGAAGTTACTTCCGTGCCTTTTTTAAAAATTCCTTAATAAGGCTATACTATCACTAAGTGGCCATTGCAGGGTTAATAGGCTTCGTTTTTCTTTCTCATAACTTCGGAGAAGTTAAGGATGAGAGTTTCCTGTTTTCGGTCTGTTTTCTTAAAAACAGGCCGAAAACAGGAGTTGGCTGAAAACAAAAGAGGTGGCCAAAAACCACCTCCTTTCACTCAAAACAAACGCACTGAAACACAATGGAACTGTTCAACCTGTTAAAACTAGGCAGGAACGGCTTCTTCTAACCGAACCCTGCGGTACTTGGTTTGTTTCTGTCTGAGTGTTCTCTTATACACGCTGTCAAAGAGCAGCGGGAAAATGAGCAAGGTCAGAATAGTGGCACTTATTAGTCCACCAATCACCACAATGGCCAGCGGTTTCTGCGTCTCAGAGCCAATTCCCGTAGAAAGAGCCGCGGGTACCAGACCTATGGCAGCCATCATGGCGGTCATCACTACCGGGCGGGTCCGTTCGGCCACGCCTTCTTTGATGGCCTGCATGAGCGGCATCTGTTCCTCTAGGTTCTTCTTGAACACCGAGATAAGGATTACCCCGTTCTGCACGCAGATACCAAACAGGGCAATGAAACCCACGCCCGCTGAAATACTGAAATTGGTATTGGTGAGCAGCAGGGCCAGAATACCGCCAATGAGGGCAAACGGCACGTTCAGAATCACCAGGGCAGCGTCACGGCCATTGCTGAACAGCGCGAAGAGAATCAGGAAGATGAGTACCAGACTCACCGGTACCACCTTCATCAATCGGTCTGTTGCTCGAATCTGGTTTTCAAACTCACCTTTCCACTCCAGGTGCATGCCTTTATCTAACTTAATTGCCTGATTTACCTTCTCCTGCGCCTCTTTGATGGTGCTGCCTAAGTCACGGCCACGTACCGAGAATTTCACGGCGATGAAGCGGGCGTTGTCTTCGCGGTACACAAAGGCGGGGCCGGTGACGGTGCTGATTTTGGCAATCTCGTTGAGCGAGATGTTGCCGCCGTGGCTCGTGGGCACCCGCAGGTTGGCCAGCTGTTCCTCATTGTTCCTGAACTCCTGCTGGTACCTGATTCTGATGTCAAATTTGCGCTCGCCCTCATACAGGCTGCTGGCACCCTTTCCGCCAATGGCCATCTCAATCACCGCCTGGGCATCTGCCGGGGACACGCCGTAAGAAGCCATGCGCTGTTGGTCCAGTTCTACCCGCATCTCGGGCTGACCTATGAGGCTAATCACGCCTAGGTCGTCAATTCCCTCAATCTTATTGAGCACGCTGTACACGCTGTCGCCCAACACCTCCAGCCGCTGCAGGTTATCCCCGAAGACTTTCACGGCCATGGAGCCTTTCACCCCAGACACGGCCTCCTCCACGTTGTCCATAATGGGCTGGGAGAAGTTGAAGCTGATGCCCTGGTATGAAGCCAGCCTTTGCTGCATCTCGTCAATGAGCTGCTCCTTAGAAATCTTGCGCTGCCAGTCATTCTTGGGCTTGAGGTCTACGTGCAGCTCAATGTTGAAGAAGCCGGTAGGGTCGGTGCCGTCATTGGGGCGGCCGGTCTGCGACATCACCTGTTTCACCTCGTCAAAGGCGCCGATGGTTTTGCGTATCTTCTCCGTCATCTCCACCGACTGCTGCAGACTGGTACTCATAGGCATGCTGGCCCGCACGTACACCGCGCCCTCGTTCAACTGCGGCAAAAATTCTGAGCCCAGAAACTTGAACAGGTGCAGTCCCACACCCATCACCACCATGGCCACTACCAGACTGGCTTTTTTATTCCGGTAGGTGAACGAGAAGCCCTTGAACACATACTTGTTGATGAAGTTCACAAACGGGTTGTGCTTCTCCCGCACGTTCTTGTTCAAGAGCATGCTGCTGAGCACCGGCACCAAGGTTAGGGTGAAAAACAAGGCACCCAGCAAGGCAAAGCCCAACGTATACGCCAGCGGCGAAAACATTTTCCCCTCCACTTTCTGGAACGCGAAGATGGGCAGCAAGGCGGTGATTATGATAAGCTTGGAGAAGAAGATGGACTTACCCAGGTCAACGGCGGTTTTCTTGATGATGCCGCGTTTTGACAAGGCGTTGAAACGGGGCATTCCCAGCTCATGCGCTTTCTTGTCCAGCACCACAAACAGTCCTTCCACCATCACCACCGCCCCGTCAATGATAATCCCGAAGTCAATGGCCCCCATAGAAAGCAGGTTGGCCGACATACCTTTGAGGCGCATACACACAAACGCGAAGAGCAGCGCCAGCGGTATAATGATGGCTACGGTGAGCGTAGTGCGCCAATCGGCCATGAACAGGAACACAATCACGGTCACCAGCACAATGCCTTCCAGCAGGTTGTGGGTCACCGTGGTGGTGGTGAAACCAATGAGGTCAGAGCGGTCATAGAATGGCACAATCTTCACATCATCGGGCAGTACCACATCGTTCAGTTCAGTGATTTTGCTTTTGAGAGCCGCCAGCACCTCACTGGGGTTCTCGTTCTTGCGCATCACCACAATGCCTTCCACCAGATTGGTTTGCTCGTCACGGCCCACGTTGCCCAGGTTGGGCAGGTGTGATTCTGCCACCGTGGCCACGTTCTTGATGAGCACCGGCACGCCCTGCCGGTCTGTGACCATCACGTTCTCAATCTCATTAATGTTGTTGAGCTGCCCAATGCCGCGCACCACGTAGGCCTGGCCGTTTTTCTCAATAACATCACCACCCACGTTGAGGTTGCTTTTGGCAATGGCCTCATACACGTCTGGGGCGGTGATGTTATATTTCCCAATCAGGCTGGGGTCTACGCTCACCTCGTAGGTTTTTATTTCTCCCCCAAAACTCACTACGTCGGCAATGCCTGGCACGCCCTTCAGTTTGCGGTCGATCACCCAGTCCTGAATGGTTTTCAGTTCGCGTACATCCTTGGTCTTGCTTTCAAGGGTGTAGCGGAATATCTCGCCGGTGGGCCCCGCCGACGGCTGCATCTCGGCGTCTATGCCTTCCGGTAGGTTTACCGTGGCCAATTGGTTGGCTACCAGCTGACGGGCATGGAAATCGTCTACCTCGTCTTCAAAAATCATGGTCACCACCGACAGTCCGAAGAGGGAGATGGAGCGCAGGCTGGTCTTTTTTGGCACCACGTTCATTTCCACCTCAATAGGAATGGTCACAAACTTCTCCACCTCCTCGGCACTGCGGCCAGGCCATTGGGTAATAATTTGCACGCGGGTGTTGGTCACATCCGGAAATGCCTCAATGGGCGTGTGCATGAAACTTATCACCCCCGCCACCACAATGCCAATGGTCATGAAAAAGACCAGGAACCGGTTCTTGAGCGAGAATGCAATGATATTTTTGATAAAAGAATTCATCTGGAAAATGTCTTTACAGATTGTATGAGTGCCTTGAGTCCAGCTGAAAAGAGGTCAAGGTCACAAGCATTATTTTATTCTGTTTTCGGGCTATTTTTCAAAAAACAGCCCGAAAATGCTACCGCTAATTGGAGCGTGAAATGTTATTTGGCTTTGGAGGCATTGTAAACCAGCAGCGGGTATTTGCTCACCACCTGTTCGCCTGCCTCAATACCGCTGGTGAGGTAGGCCGTTTGCCCCACGGTCTGGTACAGTTTCACCTCGCGCTGCACCACGTCACAGCGCTTGCGGTACACCATCACGTAGTTTTTGCTTTGGTCAAACACCAGCGCATGGGCAGGAATGGCCATAAGTTGCTTGTCTTCGGGGTACTCAATCCTGATGTTGGCGAACATCTCGGGTTTAAGTGAGAAATCAGGATTATCCAAGCGTACCCGCACTTTCATGGTGCGGCTCTCGGGGTCCAGCACGTTGAAGATTTTGTCAATCTTGCCCCTAAAGACTTTGTCTGGATAACTTAAAGTTGTCACCTCTGCGGCATAGCCCTCTTTCACCTTGGCAATGTCAGACTCAAACACGTTGGCCATAACCCAGATTTCATTCATGCTGGAGATGGTGAACAGGTTGGTGTCATTGTCTGAGCGAATCTGCATGTCGGCGTTCACGTTCTTCTCCACCACAAACCCGGCAGAGGGCGCCTTCACCACGTATTCAGAGCCTTTGCCAATGCTGTAAATGCTAAAGACCTGTTTCATGCGCTGGGCCTCGGCTTGGGCGATGTCTCTTTCCCGCTGCGCCGCCAGCACATCCTGCTCAGAAACCAACCCAGACTTGGCCATGTCTTTGGCCACCTCCAGGTTCTTCTGGGCCACCTGCAACGCAGATTGCGCCGAAATGCGCTGTTGCTCAAACTCGGCTATCTCACTGCTTCTAATCACGGCCAGCGTCTGTCCTTTCTGCACGTAATCCCCCAGCTCCACCTTCACGGTCTGCACATGGCCACCCACCAGCGGGAAAATCTTGAAGACTTTCTTCTCATCTAAGGCAATCTTGCCCACCAGCTGCAACTGGTTGTTCACGTTCTGCATTCGCGCCGAATCCAGCTTAATCAACTGGGAAAGGGTATCAGTGAGGCAAAGCTCTTTATCTGCCAATGCAGCATTTGAAATTGGCTTTTTCTCCTCAGAACAGGCAAAGAAGAAGGTGCAGCCCGTGAGCAGAGAGAACAGAAGCGGCGTGGTTATCTTATTTTTCATGGTATTCACAGAGGATAGGTTTAATAGGTGATGACAGGGGTGCCCACGGCAAAGTTTATTTCCTCCAAGGCGCGCAGCCTATTAATGCTGAGCTCCAGCAGTTGGGTCATGCTCTCGGTGTAGGTCTCGTAGTAGTCTAGAAATTCAATCAGGCTGAGGTTGCGTCGCATGAAGTTGGAGGTAACGCCATCTAAGAGCCGGTCAAAATCACTTCTGAAATTGGGGTCAAAAGAGTTGTAGAACTGCTGGGCCTCCTGCGCTTTTTTAAACGCCTGCATCACCTCGGTCTCCACGGTCAGTTGCTGCTGCGCCAATAGGTGCTGGCTCTGGTCTATCTGGTGCTGCGCCATTCTGATATTGCCCTGGTTTCGGTTAAAGAGGGGCAGGGGCAGCGAAAACCCTACGCCGGTGTAATTTCTTATGAAGTTACTCTGGCGGTCATAGTTGGCGCTGATGGTGATGTCTGGCACAGCCATGGTTTTCTGTAGTTTCAGGTTCGCCTCCTGTAACTGCACCACGGTCTGGGCGGCTTTCAGGTCATAGCGGTTCTCCTGCGCCGTCTCCAGCAATTTGCTGAACGTAAGCTGAGTGGGTGTGGCTGCGTTTAAGGTGTTCTCTTCCAGCGTTGGGACCAGTACAGTAGTGGCGGGGGTGCGGGTCAGCAGCCTTAGTTCAGATTGCGTTTCCTCTATCTCATTGAGCAGGCTCAGCTGCTGGTTGCCCAACTGGAACAGCAGGGCTTTCAGGCGGGTGGTTTCCTTGAGCGGGATGTTGCCTTTCTGGTACTGTTCCTCCAGCGCCGTAACCAGTTGCTGCACGGTTTGCGTTCTTTCCCGCAGTATTTTCAGGCCCTGCTGCTGGTAATACAGCTCCACCATGTTGGTGCGCAACGTGAACCTGAGCGTACGCAGCAAATCAAAGAAATCCTGCTCGGTGAGTTGCGTCTCCAGTTGTTCTACCTGCACCCGCTTGTTGCGTTTGCCCGCCAGGTACACCAGCTGCTCCAACTGCAGGAACGTCTGTCCGTTGCGGCTCACATCAAAGTACCTGCCGTTCTCCGGGTTATACACGCTCTGGTCAACCGTCAGCACCGGGTTCTCAAACAGCCTGGCCTGTAGAATAGCCGCCCTAGAGGCTTCAATCGCCGACTTCTGCGCCAGCAGCGGCAGGTTGCGCTCCTGAAACAGCTGCTCTGCCTGCGCCAGGGTAAGGCGCAAGGAGTCAGCAGGGGCGGTGGCGGGAACGGTACGTCCTGCAGTTGAATGCGCTGAAACTGGCTGGAGCAGACACTTCAGCAAAACCAGCGCAAATAGAAAAATGGGTACTCTCATGGGTAATTCTTTTTTTGAAGAATCCCCAAAACTAGAGTACCCGTATTATAGGTTGATTAGAGCCAGATTAGAGAATGATTAGAGAGGGGAAAAGCGGCCTGCATAAGCCGGAAACCCATATTTGCTGACGGTGTTATTGAAAAATAAATAACTAGACGGCTGCGGGCTTGAAAGAAAAAGCCTGGGCGGGCTCAGAGAACAAAGCCTTGGTGGGTTTCCAGACAGAGCCGAACAATTCTGATTTGCGGTAGTTGTTCAGGGCTTCTTCAGAGTCCCAGAGGCTGTAGGTGCTGTACACGTGGGGCAGGTGGTAATCCTGGAGCAGGTCCACCCGTTGACAACCGGGAAAAGCGGCAATCTTCTCTCTGGACGCTTTGAAGATTTCCAGAAACGCCGGCACCCTGTCTTCCAGAAACGTCATTCTGACTATTCGTATCAACATTTTTTTTAATTAGGAATTAGGAATTAGGAATTAGGAATTAGGAATTAGGAATTAGGAATTAGGAATTAGGAATTAGGAATTAGGAATTAGGAATTAGGAATTAGGAATTAGGA
>NZ_LRMM01000166.1 GCF_001647275.1 Rufibacter ruber
CAGGCTTACAAGGGCCTTATTGTATAATAAATCTTGTTCCTTCCTTTCTTCTCTTTTATACAAGTTAATTAGTTTTTACAAACATAGGATTGTATAAAAATCATCTCGGCCGACGGCCTCGCACGTTTTTTATACTAACCGTTGAGCGTCATTAATAAATGAAGCTGTTTAGAGTTTAATAACTTCCAAAGAATTAGGGAGGTAAAAGTGTTTGCGACAACATTTCTCACCAAGCCCTAACTCAATGGAAGCGATAAG
>NZ_LRMM01000039.1 GCF_001647275.1 Rufibacter ruber
GTTTTGGCTGTTTTCTGAAAAACAGCCCGAAAACAGAAATAAAACTCTCTGCAAAACATCTTACTGTCAAAACTCTAAACAGCTTCAAGCTTAACAAAGTTGTCTTCTAACTTTACATTAAATTTGTTTCGGCTTTCAGGGCTTTGAAAACTTTTAAAACCGTGTCTATGGTGGCGCTATTGGTACTATTCTCCAGCTTAGAGATTTGAGCCTTCTGCACACCCACTAATTGGCCTAATTGCTCTTGCGTTAAATTGCGCTGTTGCCGGGCAGTTTTAATCATTTTGCCTAACACCTCCATGTGAAGTTCATACTCGTATTCGTCTCTCTCCTGTGTGCCTACTTTGCCAATGAATTTGTCTTTCATTTCAGCAAGGGAGGAGGATTTTATTTCTTGGGTTGCCATAAGATTACTTTCTCTGTTTGTTCTCGAAATACCTTTTTCTAAACGCTTTAAACCTTTCTTGAAAGTTAGGGCAGGGTCCTGATAAAAAGGTGGCCGCTCTTCAGGATTTGCAATCCGGAAGCAGGTATAGAGGGGATTTGCCATCCCGGTTGCCAGTTCCGTGCCTACTGCAGCGCGGATTGCAAATCCGCGTGATATGTAAGTTCGGGATTGCAAATCCCGAACAGCGGCGAATGGCGGGAATGGCGCTACTTATCCGCTGTTCTAGTTCGCCCACAAGGTCCTTTCAGGATGACAAAAGGTGGAGAAAGTAAAATAAGCTCCGTATAGCGCCAGTACCAGCAGGCACTTACGTGATACGGGGTAAGCCATCTGTAATCAGAGGGCTAAAGTAGCTCCTTCTTATTCCGTCTTCCCTTTAAACGTGGCATAAATGGCCATGGCATGCCCGTGCCCTAACCCGAAGTCTTCTTTTAGCCAATTGGTGATTTCTGTGACTTTAGTGGCGGGGTTCAGGTTCCCGTTTATTATGAAGCCTTTTTCCTCGGCTAGCTTTTTAAAATCGGCGGGCGTCTTGCCTGTCTTGGCTTCAATGTTGTCTATATACGCTTGAAAGGACATGATTTTACAAGTTAAAATGATGGTATGGTTAGGAACAGTTTCGCCAGTAAGACAGGATAGAGAAGGTAGCAAAGCACCAGCAGACGGTTGGCCAGCCGTTGACCCCAATCACCCCCTGCTGTAATTTTGCCAGCGGCGGCGCGTCTGGTCCAAACTCAATGCCCGCTGATTTAAAGCTTGAAAATAACAAAAAGATAGTGACACACAGTTTGGCGCAGCCTTAGTCATGCAGCCCCATTCCCTGAAGAATCTTTTCCCGGCACCTGGCAATGCGGCTGAACCGGGTTTGGGTTTGCTTGGGTTGGGAGAAGAAAAGCACATAGCCCCTTTGGCGGCCGGGGGTGAGGCGGTAGAAGGCGTGTTGCAGGTCGGGGTGCTCTGCAAAGGTGGCCAGAAGCTCGTCTGGTACCGGTTCCAGGTTTTTCTTGAACGCCACTTTTAAGCCCGCTTTCTCTATCTCAATGGCTTCCTGCAGATACTGCTTGATTACCTCCTGCTGCTGCAGCACCTGGTCTGGGCTGGTGAACCGGAGGGACCTGGTCGATTGGGAGCTTTCGCCGTGGGCGGTGAGGAGTTTGGCTTCGTCTTTCAACAAGACCCCTTTGAAGAAGTTGAGGGCGGCGTAGTGCTTGAAGGCGGTGACCATGAAAATGTTTTTGTTGCCCAGGGTGTAGCAGGGAACGCCCCATTTGACTTCCTCGGTGAGGCCGCTCTCCAACGCAAGGTGCCGGAGCAGCACCAACTCGGCTTGCCAGGTATGCACTTTGCACTGCGGGGTGCCGCCGTATGGGCAGCGCATACAACCGTCCAGGAGGTATTTGTCTACGTGTGGGTTCATGCGTTCTTAAAGGTAAGAGGGTGGGTGACTTTTCTTTGGGCAGGTCTAAAATACCGAGAAACAGCGGTCAATACAAGCAGCAGGCCAGGGCCGAAGTACTCCGTTAACGGGTCGCGGTGGGCAAGGTGCGAAAAAAGGGCACTCGTCATTAAGAAGAAGAAGCCTGCATAGGCCCACTCTTTTATCAACGGGAGGCGGGGAAGCAGCACCGCAGTGACGCCCAACACTTTGCAGAGGCCAAGGAAGGGCAGGAGGTAGAGCGGATAGCCCAGTTCGCTTATTTTTTGCGCCTCTTCCTCCAGCTGAAGGAGCTGCACCACGCCCGTAGAGGCCATACCCAAACAAAGCCAGGCGGTGGAAACCCAGTAGATGATGTTGTCTCTCTTTTTCATAGGTTGGCTACTTTCTATTCTCCATAAAGGTCTGAAGACGGTTGTGGGCCATGTTGATGCCTGCTGCAAAGGGTAGTTTCAACATGTTGTCTCGGTCGGTGACCGATTTAAAGATCAGGTGCATGGTAAGCATGCTCCTTTCTGCTGTAAGTTCTTTAAAATCTAGGAACTCCAGCTGCACCGGGAAGGGCGTGTTTTCCATTTCAAAGGTTCTAGTGATGTATTGGTTGGGTGCAAACGAATGAATGGTGCCATTCGCGCGGAACAAGACGTTTCCTTGCGCATCTCGGGTCTCAAACTGATAACCGCCGTGGGCTTTGTTTTCCAGTTTCAGGACTTTGTTGCCCATCCATTGCTCCACCAACTCAGGCTCAGTGTAGGCTTTAAAAAGAAGGGCAAGCGGCAGGTCAAAGGTTCTGGTGATGACAATGTCATGCTTGCCTTCTTCGGCGGTGAGGTGGGTTCTGCTTTCCATAAATTATTTTTTAGATTGATAGGCTTTCATGACCTGCTCCAGCTTATTGAAGCGGTCATCCCAGTGTTGGCGGAAGGGCTCCAGAAAATCGGCAATCTCTTTCATTTTAAAGGCGCTGAGATGGTAATACACCTCGCGTCCCTTCTGTTCCTGCGCCAGCAGTTCACATTCAGTGAGTATCTGTAAATGCTTGGAAACGGTAGGCCGGGCGGAGTCAAAGTTGGCGGCAATAGCCCCCGCCGTCATAGACTGGCTGGCCAGCAAAAGAAGGATGGCCCTTCTGGTGGGGTCTGCAAGGGCTTGGAAAACGTCTCGTCTTAAATTCATTATGAAGTTATTTGGCTACAAATATACATGTAGTTAAATAACTTCATAATGATAGAAGAACTTTTTTCAGAGAAGAGGATAGGCCGGGTGCCTACTCAGGTGAATGAAAACAAAAAGCCTGTGCGGAGCAGGATACAGAAGCTGCTGGATAATGAACAGGTAAGATCTTGCCACCGGCAGCAGCTACCTCACTCGTCGTTTAATAATGAGATTCCCTGCGCTAATAGTTTGGCTAGGCCTGCCCTCATGGCCTGCACTTGCTCCTGGGGGTGCCCTTGCCAGCGCGTCACTTCGCCTACTACCCTGAACGGATGCGTGGAGCGGTACGACTGGGTGGGGTTGCCCGGGAATTTCTTGTCGGTGAGATCAGGGTCGTTTTCAAGGGGACCGGTGGGTTCTACCAGGTAGATTCTTTCCCGTCCTTCGCCCCAGGCCAGCTCCGCGCCCCAGATGGCGGCGTCTAAAGTGGCGGTGAGAAAGATGTACTTGGCCTGTTTCCGTTCCCCGAAGTTGGATGGGTAGCCGGGATTTATCAAATCCCCCAGCTGAAGTTCAGCCTTGGTGCCGTGAAAATATGTTTGGGCAAAAGTAGTGGGTTGTGCCGGGTTTTGTGGTTGGTTCGTTAGCATGGGAGAAGGCGGTATAAGGGTGAATTGATAATTATCAGATAAGTATGGGGAGATTGCCTTTTGCTGACGGCATACGCCCCTGACTGGGGCCTGGCCTTTTCTGTAGAGGCAGGTGCTGTTTTTTTCAGGCACCAATCAGCTCAGAAAAAGAGCCGTCAAGCGGATAAGAAATGAGGGAGTTTTATTCATTCGCATCAGGCTGGCTGAGGATCTCAATTCTCTGGTTCATGATGGCTAGCGCCTGGGAGAAATACCGTTCAATAACCTTGATTTCACTTATTGAAAAGGACGATATCAGGTTTTCGGTCTCACGCCTGAATTCTTCATACAGCGGAATTAACAGGGTCATGATGAGCCCAGTGTTAGGTTTGAGGAGCACCTTGCGTCGGTCTCCCTCGGCAAAGTGCCGGGACAGGAATTTCTTCTTCTCCAGCCGGTCTATCAAACCGGTCACGGCCCCCGTGGTCAAACCAGTGGCCTTTGCGAAGTCACCGGCCGTCATTTCTCCCTTCTCCAGCAAGAACCCCAGGTATTTGTGGTCGGTGCCTGATAGGCCTGCCTTGCGGGCTACCGCCTCGTGCATTTGAAGGGAGGTGTAGGCGTGCTGCTGGGTAAGTTTCCTGATTTGTTTTACCAGCTCCTCTTTCATGGATTATCTTTCTACCTAAATATCTTAGGCGCTAAGATAACTGTTTTCAAATGTGCCGCCAAGTATTTTTTCTAAGCTTCTGAAGAAAGCTATTTAAACGTGGAGCATGTTTGTAATATCTTGTGTGCTGTTAACGGGCCTCTACACAACCTGACTTGGCGGTAGCTGCCTCGCACCTTGGCGCTGCTAAGTGGCTCTAAAAAACACCAAGGAAGAAACTTGCGCTCCCCGGTTTCATCTGCAAGATCAGAAATGAAACAAGCTTTTATCTGCTAATGCCAGATTGGTTCGTAAGGGGGGAATTTCTGTTTTGGGGCTGTTTTCCAAAAAGTAGGCCCAAAACGTGGATTTAAGCAGTGGCTGCACCCGGCTAAACTCCTTAGAAGCAAGAAAAAAGTAGGCTCCCAACAGAGGCAATGTCAGAGACCTGGCGGGGAGGAAAGGGGCGGGGAAGAGGACTTATGGCAGTGAGAAACAGTAGAAATAAAAATGCGTTTTAGTCCTGTTTTTAGAAAAACAGGACTAAAACGCATTTGTTGGTGGCGCGCACATACGCTAATTCTGCGTCTGGCAGAAGTGGTTAGTAAATCAGATTGGCCTCGGTCAGGATCACGGGCGCACTGTCTGTAATCAGCACCGTGTGCTCGTGCTGGGCCACATACCCGCCTTTGTTCCCCAGCAGCGTCCAGCCATCGCCTTTCTCATAGGCCATGGTGCTTTTGTCTGAGATGAAGGTTTCTATGGCAATGACTGAGTTTTTCTTAAACCGCATGCGGTTAGAGGGGTCATAGTAGTTGGGTATCTCTGAGGGGGCCTCATGCAGGCTTCGGCCCACGCCGTGCCCCATCAGGTTTCTGATGACTTTGTAGCCTGCTTTCCTGGCTTCAGTTTCTATCAGGCGCCCTACCTCTGCAATGCGTACGCCGCCCTTGATCTGGCTGATGGCTTTGCGCAGAATGGCCTGCGAAGCCTGTACCAGCGGGTTCAGGTGGCGGTGGTCCTGGCCCAGCACAAAAGAGCCCCCGTTGTCAGCGAAGAAGCCGTTCAGTTCAGCTGAGACATCAATGTTCACCAGGTCGCCCTCGCGCAGCATCACTTGGTCTGACGGGATGCCGTGCGCAACCTCCTGGTTCACACTGATGCAGGTGTACCCGGGAAAGTTGTACATGAGTTTGGGCGCTGGCTTGGCCTTGTACTGCTGCAAAATGGAGAATCCGTACTCATCCAGTTCTTTGGTGGTGATGCCCGGTTTGGCATATTCGCGCATCTGGCGAAGGGTGAGCGCCACCACTTCGCTTATGGCTTTCATGCCGGTGAGGTCAGCGGCTGATTCTATTGACATCTTCTTCTGGGTTGGTGCTTAGACAAGGTACAAAAAGAAATGGAACAACCATTGAATGCACGTCCTTTGAACCGGCGGGATGGTGGCTTGAGGCCAAAAACATGCGTGAGTGATTTCTCTGATAGGAGACTTTCCCCGAAAGCCGAGCTTCAGGATTGTCTTTGAAACCGTTGTCACCAGCGTTCGGTTGCGCTTTTACAGACCCATCATGAGGTAAACTTCTAAGCCTCTCAAGCCAGATCATTGAAAGAAAAGGCTTTGTTTGTGTAAAAGGCCAATGAATAGTCAGGCCGGGTGCTGTCTGTTGGTGCGGCAAATGCCGATAAAAGAAACGTGCGTTTTTTGAGCTGTTTTCAGAAAAACAGCTCCAAAACGCACAGGTAGTATTGGTTAGGATTCCCGCTGGACCAAATGGTTCTCTTTCAGTTGCAGTACGCGGCTGGTGTGTTCCCTGATCTCCTCACACAGCTGCGGGTTGTCTTTCAAAGATTGTCCGAAAGACGGGATCATCTGCTTGATTTTGGCCTGCCACTCCGGTGACTTCGCCCGGTTGGGGAAGCAGCGGTGAATTAGGTCCAGCATGATGGAAACAGCGGTAGAAGCCCCCGGAGAAGCTCCAAGTAACGCGGCAATTGAGCCATCGGCGGAGCTGACCACCTCGGTCCCAAACTCCAGCACGCCGCCTTTTTTGGGGTCTTTCTTGATCACCTGCACCCGTTGGCCGGCCACTTCCAGCTCCCAGTCTTTGGAGTTGGCGGTGGGAACGTATTCCCGCAGCGAAGCCATGCGGTCTTCGGGGGACTGGAGTACCTGGCTGATCAGGTATTTGGTCAAGGGTATGTTGGTGTAACCGGCTGCCAGCATGGGCCGCAGGTTGTTCACCTTTATGGAAAGCGGCAAGTCAAAAAACGACCCTTTTTTCAGGAACTTGGTGGTAAAACCGGCATAAGGCCCAAACAGGAGGGCTTTCTCCCCGTTGATCACCCGCGTGTCCAGGTGCGGTACTGACATGGGCGGAGAGCCAACGGCCGCCTTGCCGTATACTTTGGCCTGATGCTGGGCAATGATGTCTGGGTTGGTGCATTTGAGCCACTGGCCGCTCACCGGGAAGCCGCCAAAGCCTTTGCCTTCGGGAATGCCGGAGGCCAGGAGCAGGGGCAGTGATCCGCCGCCGGCGCCAATGAACACAAACTTGGCCCGCACGCGGCGCTTCTCATCGGTGCTGCGGTCTTTCACCCGCACCCGCCACAGGCCGTCTTCCTTCTGCTTGAGTTTGGTCACCTCATGGTTCAGGTGCATGGTCACGCCGCCCATCTCTTTGAGGTACTTGAACAGGTTGCGGGTGAGGCAGCCAAAGTTCACGTCGGTTCCCATTTCCATGCGGGTGGCGGCCAGGGGCTGTGACCGGTCGCGGCCCTGCATGATGAGCGGCATCCAGTTTTCCAGCTGTTGGGTGTCTTCTGAGTACTGCATACCCTTGAACAGGGGCGAGGTGGTCATGGCTTCAAACCGTTTGCGCAGAAACTGCACATTTTTTTCGCCCCACACAAAGCTCATGTGCGGGGTGCTGTTGATGAAGCTGCGCGGGTTCTGCATCACGCCCTTCTCCACCAGAAAAGCCCAGAACTGGCGGGACTGCTCAAACCATTCGGCTATCACGTCTGCCTTGGAGATGTCAATGGTGCCGTTGGCTTTCTCTGGGGTGTAGTTGAGCTCACAGAAGGCTGAGTGGCCGGTGCCGGCGTTATTCCAGGCGTCTGAACTTTCGGCGGCTACCTCATTCAGGCGCTCATATATTTCAATGGTTAAGTCAGGTTGCAGTTGTTTCAGCATCACGCCCAGGGTGGCGCTCATGATACCGGCCCCAATCAAGACAACGTCTGGATGGGTGACCATAGAATTTTCGTTTTTTGCCATGGTAAAAGTATTGGTACTTGGCATACGAATAAACCAATAGGAAGTGTTTAATTAATTATTGGTCTTTCAGCAGCGGCCATTGCGGTCGCAAAAGTAACCCAAACAGATAAGCCGCCCAATGAACTTCTGCTATTTCCTTCTGTTTTTCGGCCTGTTTTTGTAAAACACGAAAAACAGAAATCCCATTATTTGTTTGCAGTAAGGAGGGGGGGCGCTTTCTTACAGAACCCAGGAAGCTTTTACGGGGTTGCGCTTGTCCCTTTGGAGTCAAGGCGCCCTTCTCAGGTTTGGAGCTGTCATAGTGGGTTGATAGAAGTAGCCAGACGTTAGCCCTGCCTGACTGCCTGCTCAAGGTGTAGGGCTCTACCCAGAAGGAGTTCTTGCTGTTTTAGGCCTGTTTTCAGGAAAACAGACCTAAAACAGCAAGAACTCCTTCTCCTTCTATAAGGTCACTGACATTTCGCCCGACAGTTACAAGGAAACCTGTTTACAAAGGACTGTCAGGAACCGCGGGAAGCCCTGACCGGAGAGGCGTAAAAAAGAAAAAGCCGGTGCTGTGGCACCGGCTCCTTGCTTGGGGGATCTGTCAATTTATTTAAAAGCTCTTCACCAGTTTCTGTACCGCAACCTGGGTACCGGAAACCACCTTCATCAGGTAGATGCCGTTTGGCAGGGTGCCAATATTGTCAACGGTGTACTGTTGTACGCCGGCTCCCCCTGCTAGGTTTTTAGTGTAAACCGGTTTCCCGTTCAGATCCAGGAGCAGCACCTGAATGGTAGCGGCGGCGGCAAGTTTTAGCTCCAGCACAATCTTGTTCTGGAACGGGTTAGGGAAGGTAGAAATGATGGCAATAGATTCCTGCGCACTAGGCGTGTGGTTGATGGAAATCAATTTAGAATACTCAGACTTGCCGTCAAAGTCTACCTGTTTTAAGCGGTAGTAAGAAGTGCCCGCCAGCGGTTTGGTGTCTGTGAAGGAGTAGGAGAGAAGGGTGTTGCTGGTTCCATTGCCTTCTACGGTACCCACCGGCTCAAACCTCTGGGCATTCTTGCTCCGCTCCACCACAAACTCTTTGTTGTTCAGCTCAGAGGCCGTTGTCCAGTTCAACTTAACCTGGTTTCCGGCAATAGAGGCCTCAAACTTGGTAAGGGTTACCGGCAGGGCGTTGTCTTGCAGGTCAAACTCCCGCTGCAGCTCAATGACGCCGTGCTCCAGCCCGTCATAATTTTTAAAGGTGGTGCTGTGGCCTTGTTCCCCGGTGATGGCCTCTAAGTAAATATCAATGGGTTGGAGCCCTTTGGTGGGGTGCATGACCTCATTGAACACCAGGGAAAGCACGTTTTGCGGAGCATTGGGCTGCCACTGATCATCCCGCTGGCCGTTGGCGCTGCTGACAAACCTGATGCGGCGGTTGTAATATGACTCTTTTACTTCCGGGGAGCCGTTTACGGTATAACTTCTGAACACCAACGGGATTTCTTCTAAGGTGATGGACCCGGCTGGCCAGCCAAAATTAGAAGCCAGTGCTAACAAATCTCTGGTGCGGCTGGCGTCATATGAAGTGTTGGCCGTGTTGAAGTAGACATAGAAGCCCACAGAACCAGCCTCCAGGTTAAAGGTTTCCCTGGAGGTCACATTTACCAGGATGGGGTTGTTTACCGTACCCGTTCCGGTAGAGGCCAGAAGGAGCTTGTTCTTGTCCTCTTCCCGCTGTACAAAGATGGTCTCTGCGGTCAGTTGCTTGTTGGGCTCAGAGTCTACTACCTCTTCGTTCAGGAGAATGATCTCAAAGTCGTCTTTCTCGTTCAGCCACTTCAGGTTGGCATACCCTGTGCCAATGATCTTGAACTTGAGGGTAAGGACTGTCTGCGTCTGATCCAGGGGAAGGAACTTGGAGATGTTGGAGGCGGGGTTTACCTGCAGCGTCTCATTCATCAACTGGTTGTTGATGTTGATCTGGTAGGTTTTGTTACCGGTAGTGGTACCGGTAGGCAACAGGCCCTTGGTCACCGTGAGGGTCTCGTAGCCATTGTTCGGCGCTGAGTCTGAGGAACCACGGAGATCATTATGGAAGAAATAGTCACCGGTGCTCAGTTTGTTGTCACTGTCACGGGGAGACTCTGCTATAGGCGTTTCCTGCAGCTGCAGGATAGTTTCATCATAGGTGAATTTGAGGGTGGCGTTGGCCAACCGGCGCTGGGTAGACTGTAACGTGAATGCTACCACCAGGGTGTTGTTGACGCTGCTCACCTTCTGGATGTGCCCGTTCACAAAACTGGTTCCGTTGTTGTTCACTTGCCCAAAGCTTGCCTGCGCCACTAGCACCAGCAGGAAGCAAAGCATCATCTTTTGGGAAACTGTTAATAAAAGAGATTTCATGATTTCCTGTTAATAAGACTATCTGGGAGCCTGGGTTACTTTTCCGTTATTCTTAAGCCATAGTGCCCTATAATCATGCACATTCACCACCCCGTCCATGTTGAAATCTGTCAACTGGTAACCGGTGCGTTGGTTGTCTCTGATCCAGCATTCGTTCCAGTCGGCGGTGGTGACGCTACCGGTACCGTTGCCGTCTCCGGCGTACATGGCAAATTTACCGTTAGGCATTTCCTGCTGAGGGAAAACCCCGGAAGCTTTCTCCAAGGCTTCGCTGAAGTCATACAGCGGGGTGCTGGCGGTAAGGTTCACCGGTTTCTTGGAGATGATGGGCAAGTGGTTGCGGTGAATGACTACTACGTAATAGTTTCCTTCCACCACATTGAGAAAGTCTGGGAGGCTCTTTCCATCCAGGTCAACAATTAAGCCGTCTTTCTTCAGGAAGCAGGCTTTTCTGCTAACCAGCTGTCTGGGGTCAAGTTCAGTTCTGATTTCTACCAGAATCCAGTCTACAATGTCTGGGTTGTTGCTGAAGAAGTTGGAGGCTACTGCCTCATTCCCAGCGTAGTTGTAGGTACCAAAGTTGTACGGCTGGGTAAACGGCAACCGCTTGGTTTGGTTCAGCGACGTGCTCATTAAACCTGTAGAAGGATTGTAAGGCCCTTCCAGCAATACTTTCAGGTTTACGGCCAGGCTGGCGCCTACGGTTAAAATTGCCGGGTTGGTAACCACCTGTTGGCTGCAGCCTGTGATCACGCAACGGTATGAGTAGTTGTTCTCTGCGTAGGTGATCTTGGTCAGCTTAAGGGAGTTGGTAGTAGCCCCTGAATAAATGCCGCCATTCTGGATCGTTACCCAAGAATCATTGCCTGTATTCACCTGCCATTGGTATGTAAGGTTGTACCCATTGGCAGAGACAGTGAAAATGGCATTGCTGTTCATGGTGTTGGTAACCAGGGAAGCCGGTTGCGTAACAATAGACGGAGTGGCGTTTACCGTGAGGAGGGCCGCGTCTGAAGTCAAGATTGTGCCGCTCCCGGTCACAACACAACGGTACTGGTACCCATTAGAAGCGGCCTCCACATTGGTCAGGGTGAGGGTGGCCAGGGTGGCTCCGCTCACTGCTTCCCAGGATGTTCCTTTGTTGACCTCCCACTGATAAGTGACTCCGGAGCCGCTGGCAGTCACGGTGAAGGAGGCATTCAACCCGGCGCAGATGGTAACTGCCTGTGGCTGGCCTGTGATCACGGGTGGGGTAGAGGTAGTGACGGCAAGGGTACCGCAGGTATTGTCTGCCTGCACTTTTACTTCACCGTTCTGGGTGCCCACCTTTACCGTGATGCTGGTGGTTCCCGCCCCTTTGGTAATGGTCCAGCCGGCAGGTACCGTCCAGGTATAGCTGCTGGCGCCAGAAATGGCGCCAGTAGAGTAAGTAACGGTAGAACCCGGGGTAACAGCAGCCGGACCAGTCACAGTGGTGGTGTAGTTACAGCAGAGGGCGGCAGCCGTGTAGTTGCCGCAGTTGGTGACAGTGGCCGCCACGGTGGCACCGTTGCGCGAAGGCTCATCTACTATTTTACCGGCAGAGGCGGCAGAAGGATCATACACGCACTGGCTGCCTTCAATTCTGGCCTGGTCAGAGTTCATGGAGTACCCTTCAATCTTGGTTTTGCCTGAACCGGTGTAGACCGCCTGAGACATGTTGGTAAAGTCTTTCTTCACCTGCACATTCCCGTTGTTGGTCAACGTGGTGCCGGAATTGACATTTAACAGGTTGCCGTTAATAAAGAGCGAACCAGTGTTCTGGAATTTGGCTCCGGCCGTCAGGTTGAAGTTACCCACCACTTTGATAAAGCCTTTGTTGGTAACAGAAGAAACGCTGTTTCTCACCTCAAACACCTGTCCTGAGGTAGACTGCTCCAGATAGGCACAAGACTCATTCACTATGATTCCCTGGTTTACCAGGAACTCCACCGTGCTGATGTATTCGCCTTTGTTGTACAGGGAGGAGGTGTTGTTGAAGTAGGTTTTGCTGGTTTTGAAGTAGCCGTGGTTGGTCAGGTTATTGAAGGCGCTGCTGGAAGGGCCGCTGGCCAGGTTGGTAGTACCTTTCACTTCTGTGCGGCCGTAGTTGTAGAACAGACCGCTGTTGATGTTCAACGCGTCAGTTGCCGTAGAGTTGATGGTCAGGCTGCCGCTGTTGGTGATGGTAGAGCCAACGTTGATATGGACGCCATTTAAACTAATAGTAGCCTTCTCAGCATTTTTAAACGTGATGTTCTTCAGCACAATAGAGGGGGTGATGGTCAACTCCCCGTTGTTCAGAATAGAGCCTTTGCCCAGTTCCTGAATGCTGGAGATGGTGGCAGAACCGTTGTTGAGGAAGAAGGCAGAATCATTCCTGTTCACCCCAAAGGTAAAGTTATTGCTGAGGGAGAGGGTACCGTGGTTGGTCAGCTTTGAATTGTTGTTCAGGATAGTCAGCCTGCCAGAACCGGAAAGTGATGCCCCATCCTCAATGACAATCTCGCGGGCAACAAAAGTGTTGTTGGCTTGGTTGCCCAGGGCAAAGTCAATGTTCAACGTCACATTATGCCCTGCCTTGATCACATACTTAACAATGCTGGGCACTCTGCTGTCACCGTTGTTGTACTCATTGCTGCCGGGGGCATAGGTCTCACCCCAGGTAGCGGTGCTGTTAAAATTCCCAGATTGTTTTGAAGTATAGGTTACTTGGGCAAAAGAAGGGGAAACAAGAAAAAAGCTGCCTACGAGCAAAAGCAGGAACAAGTGTGATTTCTTGGTGTACCCTCTGAAACGAGGCATAAAAGTTCCCTCAACAAATGAAGTGCGAAGGCGGGTAAGCTGTTTTGGATAACCCAAAAATGCAAACTTGTGCATATTTCTTTCCATTGTAATCAGGAAAAATGTGATAATCAAAGGTACTCTTTGCTTTTCCTTAGGCCAAGGGGGTGGTGGCACGCAGGAGGTCAATTTCGATAAACAGTGTGATCCGGGGGGTGAACCTGCTGATATCGACGGTGAATATTCTAATTATTTCTAAGCTAATTTCTGTTTTATCTGATTTTCAGGTAGCAGAACCTAACTTCCTCATAATTACGTTGCAAAAATAGAGTTTAATTTTGTGTCCTGCTAATAAAAAATCAGAAAAAAATAAGTTTAAAGAATGATTTATGTCATTTTCTAAAGTCTTTTTTGAACGGGCATACCAGCTGAATGATATGGTTTTAAAGAAATTGTGCTATAGGTGAGGTTGGCTGAGAGGTTATAACCTGTTATGAATGAGAAGGGTTATCTGAGGTGAGTTAAGGGAGTTGTTTTGAAAAGGCGTTTTTACTTCAGCATAAGAAAACGTTAGGCCTCTCCCGCCCCCAATCAAAACAGGTGCTTAATTTTTCACCACTCTCAAGGTCATGGACTGTTGTCCCTGGCTTACCTTTAAGATATAGATACCAGGCTTCAGGTTGCCTGTCTCTGTAATCCGGAAGCTGTTGGTGCCAGCGGCGGCCGACTGGTTGGCAGCAACTTTTCCGGTCAGGTCAAACAGGGTGAGGGTGGTGGCCGTCTCGGTGCCAGAGGTGAAGTGAACGGTCAACTCCCCCTGAAAAGGATTAGGGTAAACAGACTCTACTGCCAAAACTGGCGCGACAGTGGCTGGTTTAAGGGCAACAGAGATGGCTTTAGAGTATTCATAGGCGCCGTCTAGGTCCACCTGCTTTAATCTGTAGTAGACGGTTCCTTTGGCCGGAGCGGCATCTGTTGTCAGGTAGTTCTGCACGGTGTTGGTGGTTCCATTGCCGGAGACCGTTTGTACCGGCTCAAAATTTACCGCATCATAGCTTCGCTCCAGAATGAATTCTTTATTGTCTCTTTCTGAAGCGGTGGCCCAGGCCAGATTCACCACATTCGCTTTGGTGGTAGCCGTAAATGAAGTCAAGGTTACCGGCAAAGCTCCGTCAGAAAGTTCATAACCCGCCACGGCCAAAGATCCAAAGCTGTAGGTTCCCTGTCTCACCTGCATTTCACCAGTCTTAGCCGTACAGATACAGGTAACGGTGTTGGTTCCCTGTCCGCTTACAATCACCCAACCCTCGGGGGCGGTCCAGATATAAGGTGCATTCAGTTGATTGGCTGGCACCGAGTAAGAAACCCTGGTATTGGCTTCTACCATGGCTGGACCTGCAATCACCAGTTTTGCCGGCTCGCAGGTTTGGGCTCTGAAAGAAACAGTACCCACAGAACCAGAGGCTTTGGCCTCTACTCTGATGGTAGAGAGTTTGGCAAACTCGGCGGCCGTCAAGGTGTAAGAGAAGTGGTCAACGGCTCCGTTCTTGAAGCCTTCAGCGCTGGTGGCCTCAAACTTTAAAGAGTAGAAAGGGTTGTTGGTACCATTTTCATAAGAATAGGTGAACCTGGTGTTGGTGTTCCTGGCGTTGGTTGCTTTAGCGCCCGCAGGCAGCTCAAAGGCCACATGGCTCAAGGCGTTTCCGCAGTTGGTCTTAACTGAAAAAGAAAGGGTGACGGTATGGTTGCTATTCCGGGTAAAGCTGGTGTAGGTAACGTCAAAGCACTCATCAGAAGCTTTACAACCAAGCGAAGTGGTTTGAGCCTGTACCGCATTAAAAGGAAAAGTGAGTAATAAGAAGCAGATTAAAATTGAATAATGTAAAGCTTGAATTGGGTTACTTCTTTTCTGGGGGAAAGGGTATTCTGGAAATTGTTTCATGACTAGGGGTGAAATTGTCACTTTCTTTGTTGTTGTATGATGATGCAAAGGTAAGTGGACCAGGAGGGGCAGAGGGAAACATTCGATCAACCCCTGTATTTCTGGGATGAAGGCAGGAAAACCGTTGAACTGTTCCAGGTTTCAACGGTGAATGGCTGCTTTTGCTCGGTCAATGGAGAGCTTCTGCGCGTTCTTCCGGTGAATACTTCTACAGCGGCTAGCCAGAAAGTGGTCTGTAAGAAAGGAAAGGGTAGCCACTGCAGGATTTTAACGCTTTGATTCCCGCACATCGAAAGAGGGGGCTGCAGCTTGCTTCCGCCTCTGGTGGGGCAGCATCCTGTTTTCAGGACAGCTTCAGGAAAACAAGCCGGAAACGGAACCTATGAATAGAGTGGGTTACCATTTGATGTTACCGTAGAAAAGTGCCGGAGAAAGGTTCTGCTGTAGCAATTTTAGAGCAGTTGTAGCAATTTTAGAGCAGTGTGGTACCCCTCCGGGACGGGAAACGTGGGTTTTTATGGCGTTTGGCAGCGGTAAAGCTTCTTACCCCATGCTCTTAGCTTGGATCTCTTACTACCAAGGAACTGCTGAAAATACCTGGTGCTTCTGTTGCAGTCTCTAGCTTATGCCGTGAGGGGCCAGAACCCCACCCTTCTACTAACAAGCAGCGGTCTCCTAGTGGGAGGCTAACTTAGATTTCCGTTTTTGGCCTGTTTTTCAGAAAACAGGATAAAAACAAAAGACACACTCGTTTTGCTGCACATTTTAAGAAAAGGCAGTTATGGAATGGCCTTTAGGGACCTGTTCCTGCCTTTGGGTTTTCTTACAGGAAACAGGAAAGCTGTTTGGAGTTTTTAATTCTGGTCATAGCGCCCTTGTCTGCTTGCTCCTGCACGCATGGCTGGTCTTTTATTGGTGGTGCCTTGTTCTGCCTAGGCTACGCCGAAGGCAATTCATAAAACCCTTTTTGGCTTGTTTTTCAGAAAACAGGCCAAAAACGGAAGGGCAGAAAAGGAAGCTCAGCCATGTGTGCGGACACAAACGGACGCGTGCGCCCAAAAAGTGCGTTTTTGACCTGTTTTTGTTAAAAGAGGTCAAAAACAAGTAGGAAACACAGCTTGTTTGAAGCAGTGTTCTGTTATTCAGAAATATACAGTTTGACCTTGTTCACCGTCTCTAAGCTAAAGCCGGAGGAGGATTTGAATCTGTTCTTGTCAAGCTCGTTCACTAGCCCGACCCCGTTGTAGTCCATGAGCCAAAGGCCCCCTGGTTGGGCGGGAGGAGTTTTTGGTTTGTTTTTATGGAAAGAGGTGTAAAACATTGGAGGCACAAGCGGACGCTTGCGCCATAGTTTTTAATATTATGAAGCTGTTTAGAGTTTTTGTAACTGCCAGGCAAAGGCTACCGGATAAGTTTTTTCATATACCAGTGGTTTCTGTTTTCGGGCTGTTTTCTGAAAAACAGCGAAAACAGAAATAAAACTCTCTGCAAAACATCTTTCTGTCAAAACTCTAAACAGCTTCTTATAATATTACCTCAGTAACTTTATTAAAAGTGTTTGCACATGGCGCAAGCATCCGCTTATGCCTGGTCTTTACGATTTTACACAATAAGGATTACGTTTAATAATCCTATGCCGCCGGCATAATCCCGGGCACTGCTGTACAAGTAATTCTCTGGTTGATCAACAAAACCAGCTTCCACCGGATTGGTGTGCACGTATTCCAGCTTCTGCTGCAACAGGAAGTTACTGTTCAGCACCAGCGGGTGGTTGTGCTGTTGCCAGAACTGGAACCCGCTGTTGTTGCCATTGCGCCCGCCTGCGCGCTCCATCATCCAGAGCATCCATTCTTTCCGGCTTTCCTGCGGATGCTCTGTGATGGCTTTTCTGAGTTGGGAGGACGTAAAACTTTTAAAGTCCCGCAGAATATCAGCCATCGGGGCACCATGCGTTCCAATAATTAGGTGCACGTGGCTGCTCATGAGGCAGTAGGCATACACCTCCAGCCCTTTCTTTTTCTGGCAGAACGTGAGACTGTCCAGCAGGACTTGCCGGTATTCATCCCGTATAAACACATCAATCCAATGCACCACGGCAAAGCTCACAAAATACAGCTTGTCCTGGTCTCTGAACTTATACTTCCGGCTCATGCCATTTTGTACGGCAATTATAGCAGAGAAGATAAATCACCTACTCCAAAAGAAGTGTTCTATAACTAAAACATGGCGCAAGCGTCCGCTTGTGTCTGCACGCATTGCAAGGTTTTATTTCCTGTCAAAGTTTTTATGCTACGCTAAAAGCTGTAGCGTGAAAAGCATTTCCGGCTTGTTTTGGCAAAATCAGGTCAAAAACGGAAGGTCAGGGAAAGAGGCTCAGGAATACGTGGGGACACAAGCGGACGCTTGCGCCATAAGGTGCATCTACTGCCGTAATCTCTAACGCCAGTTTGGGGCTATCGTCCTCGTCCTCTTGGCAGCCAAGGAAGAAGATACAAAGGCAAAGCAGGGCAATGGGGAGAAACCTCATTTGGGATAATTATATGGTAAAAACCTATACGTCAGGTTGTAGCATTTATAAGTTAAGGTACTAGATTGAGAAGTTGTCTAAAGGAAGTGGTGTGAGCCTAACAGGTCTTTTTATTTCAGAGCCTTTGAGGGAGAGCAAAGTTTAGCTGTTTAGGAAAATCCGTTTTTGCCTGTTTTCGCCAAAACAGGCCAAAAACGGAAGGCAGGGAAAGAAGAGCAGGAATAAGTGAGGGCACAAGCGGATAATTACGCCAATTAGGGGCGGCAGTGGTTTACGTTTTTTTAATGTGGTGCTGAATCCTTGCTAATTCACTATTTACTTCTCTTTCACGCTTAGCTTTTTCTTTTTCAACTAACTTTTCGTCTTGACAGAGCAAGATACACTCTTTAACTGCATTGAAATATAGTAAACATTCATCTCCATCCAATTCATGTAGTCCCTTACTTAAAATAGAATAAATGTGCGGGTTGTTTACCAAGTGTGAAGGCAAATTATCTTTCAACAAGCCTATTTTTTCCTTAAATCTGAGATCTTTATATGTATTTTCCTGCCAATCAGGTTCAAGCTTCCTTTGATTATAAGCGCTATCTATAAAGAAATTTTCTATAATCCTTCTTAAATGCGCAAATGCAGCTATTCCAAACTTGTTTGAATAGAACATTAAAGCATTGTAGAGATCTTTATAATTATCGCCTAATAATTTCTTGTATTTACTTATATTACCTTTTTGTATATCAAATAAGGATGGGCTTTGACCCACTTTAGTAATAGTTTTGTTTTCAACTTTATAAAATATATTTAAGGTATGTGTATCGTTTCTTGAGCAAGCGAAATCTAATTGATATATAGTAGGTTGGATAAACTCATCTAATGGGTCTACCCTCTTCTGGTTATTTCGATACGAAACAATACTATTGTTAAATATTATTTGTTTGTACTCTGATATCTCTTTATCAAAACTATTGATGTTTTTGTATACAGTAGATTTTCGACAATAAGGACAATAGCAATCAATTGTTCCGTTGTAAAATACTATTTCTATAAAGTTTTTTATTGAAGTAATCTCTTTTTTCTTAAATAGAGGCTCTTCTAAAATAAACAATAAAGCTTCATGTCTTTCCATAAAAATTTAAGCAAAATTCTTTTTATAATTTGTTCTGGAGTTTTTAATCAAAAATTAAGATAAAAAAAGCACTGTTTATTATACCTAATGGTGAAATTTTCTGTTTCTACCCAGCCACTTCCCCCACAAACTCCCACTCCTCCACGCGTTCTTCTTCGAAATAGTACACCACGCACGTAATCCTGCTCATCATCAACTCCCTGAACAGCGCCGCGTAAGAGTTCAGGTTCTCCGCATATTCCTCCTTGGCCGGTGGTAATTTGTAGTCAATGAGCGTCACATCTCCCGTCTCCCCGAACACAATGCGGTCTGGTTTGTAGCGGTTGGTGCGCACGTCCAGCACTTCGCGCTCATTCTCCACGGTTACGGCGCGGCTGAAGTAGCGCTGCATTTGGGGGTGTTGAAGCACGTGGTCCACCATCTGGGTGAGGGTGGGCAGTTCGCGCTGCGAGATGATGCCCTGGTGCACCAACTGCCGAAGGGCTTTGGGCGCTTCCTCGGCGTAGGTGATGCGGGCGAGGGCGTAGTGCAGCTTCCGGTTCCAGCGGCGGTGCTCCTGCTGGGTCTCAAAATCAAAGACGTTGTTGGCGTGCTGCTTCAGCTTCAGGTTCTGCGCCCAGTCCGCCGAGGTGAATTTGTCCAGCACGTACACGTCTTCAGAAAGAGTTTTGTAGCTCACCGCCTGCGGCGCGCCTTTGGCGAGTTGATAGCAAAATTGGCCCTCTTGCCAGAGTTCTTTGCTCTCCAGGTATTTGTGCAGCCAGAAACTTACGTTCTTTTGCGCGCCGCCTTTCTTGAAATCCTGGGCCTTGCCAATGAGGTAAAGGCGGTCCACAGGGCGGGTGAGGGCCACGTAGAGCATGTTCAGGCTTTCAATGAAGGTTTTCTCCAGCTTTTGGGCGTACTGGTCGGCTAAAGCGGTCTGCTCCAGTTTTTTGTTCAGGTTCACCACGGCCGTGCGCAGCTTTCCGCACGCGGCCACACTCTCCGGCAACGTGCCCCAGAGCAGCGACGAGGTCTGCGGTTCCAGGCTCCAGTCGCAGAAGGGCACAATCACCACAGGGTAATCCAGTCCCTTGCTTTTATGGATGCTGGTGATGGTGATGGCGTCACGGTCTTTGGGCGTGTTAATGCTCAGGTTCTCCTTGTGCAAATCCCAGTACTGTAAGAAGTTGTTGAGGTTGTTGCTGTACTTGAGCGTGTACTCCAGCACCAGATCTAGGAACCGGAACAGGTACTCGCACTCGTTGTTCTTGCCCAGTAAATCAAACACCCGTATCAGCTTCTCGGTGAGCTCATAGATGGAGAGGTTCCCGGCATCGCGGTACGCCAAATCAAATCCCTGCTGCTGTAAGAACTGGAAGAACGGGTCAATGCTCGGCTCCACGGCCAGCGCGGCAATCTTGCCCGTGGTGGCGCTGTCGGGCAGTTCCTGATGCACTACTTTATACACCAGATACAAAGCCTGCGACCGCGCCAGACTGTTGGCGGGCTGGTTCAGAATTCTAAAGAAGGCGATGATGAGATTGATGACCTCGGCGAACTGCAACGAAAGTGAATCCTGTGAGATAATGTCGTATTTCTTCTGCTTCAGGAAGTTGGCTACTAGTTTGCTGTTGCGGTTGGTACGGCTAAGAATAGCAATATCACGCGGCGCGTAGCCATCGGCCTGGGCCTGCTGCACCATCTGCAAAACCAGCTGCAAGGTGCTTTCCTGGTAGGAGAGGAGGTCGTCTTCGGCGTAGCCTTCGTAAATTTCCTCGGTTTGCTGGCAGGCATCTAAATCCACTTTAAAAGGCGGCACTTCGTCCTGCGTGAAAAGTACCTGCAGATGGGCTTTGCCCGATTCTTTCCCTGCGGGTGATTCCTGCTGAAACTTGTCGTCATAAATGGCCTGCAACAGCGGGAACTGCGGATTGCTTTGGCTGATGAACCCGAACAGCTCATTGTTGAACTGGATGATTTCTGGGGCGCTGCGGTAGTTGGTGTTCAGGTTGGCGGGCGAGAGGGTCCAGCGGAGGGTATCATAGCGTGGGGCCACGTTCTCCTCAAAACGTGAGTTCTGGTACAGGTGGTGCGTCTGGTTGCGGTGCAGGTGCAGAATCTGTTCCATCTCGCCGCCGCGCCAGCCGTAGATGGCCTGCTTGGCATCGCCCACCACCATGTTGAAATTGTCACCGGCCAGGGCATTCTCCACCAGCGGCAGCAGGTTGTTCCATTGCAGCACCGAGGTATCCTGAAACTCGTCAATCAAGATATGCTGGTACCGTTCACCCAGCCGCTCATAGATAAACGGAATAGGCTCTTGCAGCACAATCTCCGTGATGCGCTTGTTGAACTCCGAGATGTGCACCAGGTTCTTGTCCAGCTTTATCTCCTGAATGCAGCGATCCAGCTCGCTCAGCACGCTCAGCTTGTACAAGTGCGGCAGCATGGCCGAAATGAGGATATGGTTCTGCGTCTCGCGTTCCTTCAGGTCCTCAATGGCGCGGTAAATTTGCGAGAGCCTAGGCTTAATCTGGTCCAACGCCACCTTCGCGCCGGTACTGGCTTTGGCGCTGGGCCACTTGTCATCGTTCACGGTTTTGGCGGCGTTGCTGTTGGCGATGGTAATGTCAAAGCCGCTGTTCCATTTACGGAAGTAGGAGTAGATGCCGTTCTTGCCGTAAGACATTTCCTCGGGCATGATGCCGTGGCGGTCAATCAGGTCACTTGCCTCCTGCGCCAGGGCCTGAATCTGCTTTTCTACGTTTACTTTCTGGCTGTACAGCTCACTGCGTATCTTCTTGAAATCTTGCAGGGTAAGCTGCCCAATGTCCAGCAAATGTTCATAGGTCTGCTCGTTCAGAAGATTACGGGCAAAGTCGGCGAGTTCATCGGGCAGCACGTTCCAGCTTTTGCCTTCCTCTGCTTTGTCCAGGGCGTACTGTTGCAGGGTTTCGGCCAGCAGCCGGTTCTCTGCCTGGGTGTTCACCTTGTTTAAAAGCAAACTCACGGCGGTACTTAACAGCGTCTGCGCGTCCATGTCCACTTCAAAATTGTGGGGCAGCTTGAGCTCGGTGGTAAAGGCAGAAACCACCTTGTTCACAAAGGAGTCAATGGTGCTCACCGCAAACTCTGAGTAGTGGAAGAGGAGGTGGTCGAACACCTTCGCGGCCCGCGCCCGCAATCCTTCCTCGGTTAAATCAGGCTGCCCGTATTCTGTCTGTATTTCATGTAATATGTAAAATAGAAGTTGGTCGCTGTTCCGCTTTTCCTTCTCGGGCAAAGCCGTGTCATTGAAGCCCCGCAAGGCCTCCAGAATACGCGTCTTCATTTCCTGGGCGGCATCATTGGTGAACGTGATGGCCAGGATGTTCTTGTAATAGGAGGGTTCCTCGCTCTGCAGGGCCAGTTTCAGGTATTCCTTGGTGAGGTGGTAGGTCTTGCCGGAGCCGGCCGAGGAGGAGTATATTTTAAAAGTAGCGGGCATGTTATTAATTCAACCTGAAGGAAAAGAGAGTAATAAGGAATACGTGCTTCCCTAAATCACGAAGTTTGGCACTTATAGAGACGGGTTTACCTATGCACTCTTTCTAAGATTGGTGTCTTCTATAATATACAGAGGTCTGTCCAATACATTTTTATTTATCCGGCTAATGTACTCCCCAATAATGCCGGTGGTCAATAACTGTATCCCCCCTATAAACATAGAGCTAATGATCAAAGAGGTCCAGCCAGTGATGGTTCTATGCAGGATGAAGTAAGAATAGACGGCGTATAAAATAATAAGGAAGGAGACAAAGGAAATGGTCATTCCCAGAGTAGTGACCAGCCGTAGGGGTTTATCTGAGAAGCTGGTGATGCCGTCCATGGCAAACCGGAACATCTTTGACAGCGGGTAACCGGTTTTGCCATATTTGCGCTCGTCCCGGTTGAACGTGACCTGGGTCTGTTTAAACCCCAGCCACGCTATCTGTCCCCGCAAGAACTTGTTTTGCTCGGGCATCTTCCGCAAGTAATCCACTACCTTCCGGTTAATCAGCCTAAAGTCTCCCGTGTCTAGGGGTATGTCAATATTGGTGATGTGATTCAACGTTCTGTAAAACGCTTTTGCTGTTATTTTTTTGAAAAAGCTTTCCCCTTTTCTACTGATTCTTTTGGCATAGACCACATCATACCCCTCTTGGTATTTAGTATAAAGCTCTAGAATCAGTTCTGGCGGGTCCTGCAAATCACCATCAATGATGACCACTGCATTACCGTTACAGGCATCAAGACCTGCTGTCACAGCTATCTGGTGCCCAAAATTCCTGCTGAAGTTAATGTAGTATGCATTTTCATTAAGTTCACTAAGTTGCTGCAGCACAAGCAGGGAGTTGTCTTTGCTGCCGTCATTTACAAAAATTAGCTCATAGTGGGGGGTGATCATGGAAACCGTCTTTACCAGGCGGTCATGGAGTTCAGGAAGTATCTGCTCTTCGTTGAAAATTGGGATCACTACTGAGATGTCCATAGAACCGTTAGTGTTTTCTTTGCTGTATTTCATAGGTGACAATGTTGCCAGCCTCCTCCATTCTGGTGGTGTGGTAGTTTTCCTCTATGTGCTGCTGAATGGTTTTTTGGTAGGTGGTAATTTTATCGCCCTCTGCTAAAGAATTCCACTCTTTTAGCCCTGTAGTAACCCCCCTCTCTTTGAGCATATGGATATAAAAATTATTGTGGGGGTTGTAACCTTCAAACACAAAGAAACGATCCTGGGTAGGGTGCTTCCCTTTCACCGCATCTTTCAGGTAATAGCCCATTTCATAGAGTTCCACATCAGAAGACGCTTCCACCGGGTTCATTACCTTGTCTTTCATTCTCTTATAGGGGTTTATAAACAGGAGAAAGAGTAAAAGAAAAGGAAGAGGGTTCCACTGAAAAAGGGACGTTATCAGGGTTGACTTCTTTAAGATGGTAAAGAAACAATAAAGTGTGATGGCAGATAAGAGGGCGTAAAAAGGAAATAGAGGCACATCATACCAGGGTAATTTGGTCTTTCCGGTAGAAATGATCAAAAAGAAGGTGAGTGTTACCAGAAATGAGAAGGCAGCCATTTTTCTGAAGGGGCGCTCTTTGCTTGCCAAGCCTATGACCACCCCGCACGGGATGAACAGATAGAATTCGGGGAACCTGTAGTTAATCAGATCATCATAATAAAACCAGAACCCACCGGTATGCCCTTCAATGGCTGTCAGGTACCGTCCCCCAAGTTCGTTTTGGTAAACAGCTTCCAGGTACCCCGGGTTGTACACTTCCCTTAGCCCATAATAACCCAACACAGCCAATAGGCAGCCGGTAAGGCCAACGTAAAAATGTTTATTCCTGATCAGGGGAAGAAACTGTTTTGAATAAAAAGCATAGATAGCCAGCGCTGGCAGAAAGAGCAGCCCAGACACGCTTTTGGTTAGTACCCCTAGCGCCGTAGCGGCAAAAAACAAATACAGATATTTTGTTTTTTTTGACTCACAATGCAGGAAGAAGAAAAGGTTGCCGGCAGTTGTAAACAGCGTAAGCAGTGCATCATAATCTCCTGTTCTGGTGGCATGGTAATGTACGTATCCCTGCGCGCAGACCAGCAGTAAAACAGCAATGAACCCAAACCAGAAGCTTTTCAGATATCTCTCTGAGAAGAAAAGCAGCAGGACACACGTTAAGAAAGCAGCAATGGCTGAGGGGAGACGTACGGCTAAAACAGAAACCCCAAAAACCTTCATGAAAACAACTTGTAACCAGATCAGGAAGGGGGGTTTGGTGTTCCACATATCTGGCTGCCCTTCAAAATAAGTCACCAAGAAGTTGTGGTTCTTGCTCATCTCATAGGCATTGATCGCTTGTCTTGCTTCGTCCCACACCCGTATGGGCACTGTCTCTAGTTTGCCAAAAAGGGGGAGTAGAATTATTCCAAAGAGCAGGAGGTACCTGGAATAGTGAACGACAGACGTTTTCATTAGGGGCGGGTTTAGGCGGAGGGTCTTTTGTTGAGGGCTAGAAGTATAAAACATCAAATATAAATCTTTCCTCCCTTTGTAGGCTTCCCTTATGGTTGCGGCTGGGGAGATAATGGTCTGGTAAGCTGTATCAAAAACGTGGGGCTGCCACAGAAGCCGTAAAGCAGATTCGCCTGAAGGATATTTAAGGTGAGCATAGGCGGAGAGGCTGATTTAAGTAGTAGCAGGCATAGGAGTGAAATTTGTTTAGAAGTAGGAATTCAACGGTAGCCTATTAGATTTCTGTTTCTGGGCTGTTTTCACGAAAATAGGCAAAAAACAGGAGATGCGATCTTATAAATGAAAGGAGGCCGCTGCTAGCCGGGTGAAGGTCACCAGCCCATTCTTCCATTGCTGAGAACACCCCTTCCGGGAGGGGCGGGGGCTGGTTCTATATGTCCGCTCCCCAGTACCGTCTGCGCCTGCTGCTCCATAGTCCCCGCAGAATATGGTAGAAAAGTGAGGGGCTGCGCCACCTGCTATGCGGGCTTCTACTCCCCATCTGTCTGTCATTCATCACCGCAGAACAGTGGGGAGACTACGGCAAAAATCATAAGAAGAGTTCCCCCTATCATTCTGCCTGCGGATTACATGAAAACCCCTATTTTTACGTTTGGTATAGGGGCGGACGGATTTCCTGCTGTCCTGCTTGTAGAAAGTACCACTACCTCCGGTTCCGGTTTCCCCCATGCTGAAATGTTGTTTCCTGTTTTTCCTGGCTTACCTGCTCAGTGACCCTGCCTGGGCGCAACTCAACGTGGTAAAGGGGCAGGTAACCGATTCAACAGGGGCAGGGGTAGAGGCGGCCACCATTAGCCTGGTTTCGGCGCGGGATACGCTCACCGCGCTCAGTAACAGCAAAGGCCATTTCCTTTTCAGGAATGTCAAATCCCGGGAGTTCTCCCTCCACGTTTACACCCTGGAGTACGAAGCGGTGCACCAAACCCTTTCCTTGCAGGAGGGGCAAACGGTGCTGGACCTTCCCGCCATAAAGCTGCAGGTGAAAAACCACGTGCTGCAGGAGGTGGTGATTCGGCGGCCGCCGCCCGTGCTGGTCAAAACCGATACCGTGGAATTTGATGTGGCCCAGTTTGAGACAGATCCCAATGCTACAGTAGATGAGGTGGTGAAAAAGCTCCCGGGGCTGGAGGTGGATGCAGACGGCCGCCTCACCACTGAAGGCCAGGAAATCACTGAATTGCGCATGAACGGGAAAGTCTTCACGGGGGCAGACCTGCAGACAGCCCTCAGCCTGCTGCCCGCTGAGCTGATCCAGAAAATACAGGTAGTAGATGACTATGGCGAAATGGCCAGGCTCAGCGGGGTGAAAACCGGTACGGCGCGCAAAGTGCTGAACCTGCAGGTTGACCCGGAGAAAAACAAGTTCTTTTCCAGCAACGGCTCTGCCGGTATGGCCAGCACCGGCCGGTTCAATGCTTCGTTTAATGCCAACTACATGAACAATGACCGGCAGCTGACCGTGCTAGGGGCGTTGCAGAACAGCGGCGGGGAAGGGGCCGGCAGTTCTACCAGCCGTACCGGTGGGCTCAATTTCAGAGAGGAGGTAGGCAAAAAGCTGCAGGTGTCAGGCGGGTTCAACTACAGTGACCACCAGAACCACAACCTGGGCGAAACCGTGCGGCAGAGTTTCTACGAACGGCAGGTGGTGGTGCAGACCAACCTGAACGCCTATGAAAGCGAAAGCAAAACCTTGAGCAGTAACCTGAGCTTGGAGTACCGGCCCAATGACCGTAATTTTCTCCGGATTTCCCCCAACTTCTCTTTCAACAGCAGCCAGACATCCAGTGAAAGCAAGTACCGCATTCAGCAAGATTCCCTGCCAAAAGGGCAGGAGGAGCTGGTGCTGGAGCAGCTCCCTGAAAAGGAGAAAGGGAATATCCTCTCCGGCAGTACGTCTTCTGCCCCCACGGTAGGCGTAGACATGACCTGGAGCCACCGGTTTGAGAAAAAGGGCCGCACCTTTACCGTCAATGCCAGTTACAACGGCTCCAGCAATGAAGATGAACAGGTGAACCAGACGGCACTGCAGCTGTTCCAGAAAGACCAGGTGAAAGATTCCCTGCAGCACCGCCTGCTGCAAAACCAAACCAGAAACAGGGGGTGGGGGGCCTCCGCTTTTTACGTGGAGCCTTTGAGTGAACACTCTAGCCTGGCCGTGAACTGGAGCTACAGCCATGCCCGCAACCGCAACAACCGTGAAACCCGTGAGATTCTGGATGGGAAGGAACCGTTTATTGTAGATTCCCTCACCAACCTGTACACCTCCCTGGCCATCACCCAGCAGATAGGCTTGTTTTTCAACAGCAAGTTCAAAAAGGGGACGTATGTGGTGGGTATTAATGCCGCGCCCACTATGTTGGAGAACCACACAGAAGGCGTGCAGACGGCCACCAACCGCCGCCGCAGCCTGAACGGCAGCGGCTCGCTGCAGGTGAATTACCCCGTTTCAGAGTCGGCGGCTTTCAACCTGAACTACCAGGCCAACGCCCAGCAGCCGTCTGTGGAGCAGTTGCAGCCCATTCCAGATGTGACTGACCCTAAATACATCATCATTGGCAACCCTAACCTGCAGCCATCTATCCAGCACGGGTTGAACCTGAACTACCGCCACTCTGACCGAACCTCCAACTCCTTCTGGGCCGTGAATTTCTCCGGGAGTTTTACCCAGAACAAGATTGTGCAGAACACCCTTCTGCTGGAAGAGGAGGGAAGCCTCCGGCAGCAGACCCGCTACCTGAACTCCAATGGTGACTATAACCTGGCGGGTGGCTACTCGTATTCCAGGCCGTTTGCAGAACGCAAGTACACCCTCAGCCTGAACGGCAGGGTTCAGTTTGGGAACAATGTGAGCTACAGCAACAACCAGGAAAACCGGCGGCAGAACTGGGGCTGGAGCCAGGGCCTGCAGATGCGGGTAGCCCCGGTGAAATGGACCGAAGTCAACACCCGCGTCAATTACTCCTACCAGAAAGATTCTTACCAGCTCACCCAGGGCGTAGGGTCGTCTGTGTCTTCCTGGCGGCTGAGTTTAGACGGCAGAGCCTATCTCTGGGACAGGGCCGTGACCCTTTCCACTAATGTGAACAAGAGCTTTGACCAAGGGTATGCCCGCTCGTTCCGCACCAACCCCCTGATCATCAATGCCGCCCTTACCGGGCGTTTCCTGAAAAAGAAAACCGCCTCTGTAAGCCTGCAGGCCTTTGACCTTTTAAATGAAAACAACAACGTGAGCCGTACCGCCAACGGGAACACCATCATAGACAACCGCACCAAACGCATCTCCCGCTATTACCAGCTCACCCTGCAAATGAAACTGCTGACCTTCGCCAAAGGCGGAAAGCAGGAGAAAAAGTAAAATCTGTTTTTGGCCTGTTTTCAGAAAAACAGCTCTGAAAACAGGAGAGAACCTTTGCTTTCAGAGGTTTAGGTGTGTTGTGAGGACCTGCAGGTGTATGGCATATGGCCGTACACCTGTCATGCGTGGAGTTACAGGTGTATAATTTTCCTTATGGGCTTTTCACGGTTCCTCTATTGCTCAGTTGTCTTAGCTGTTCGGGATTGGCAGGTCCTAACTTGACACCTGCGGATTTGCAAACCGCAGCGCTTACACATCAAAATGCCGCAACGGAGATTGCAAATACCCTCTTTACCTGCTTCCGGATTGCAAATCCGGAAGAGCGCTGCTGTTCGTAAATCTTAAGAACAATAATCAGGCATGCGTGGACCGGCAGGTGTAAACATCCCCCTTCGCCCCCTTCAAAGGGGGAGTAGCAGAAAGGAGTCCTGAGTCTAGAGTTCTGAGTCATTTAGTCCGCTCTGGCAATCCAGCACGGGTAAACCAGCACTGCGCATGGTCGCTGCCCGGCAGCGAGGGCAGTCAGAGACTACCCATCATCACCAGGCACGAGTCTGGAGACTCGCGCCTGCGGGACCTGCTGCAGCTGCTATAGCTGCCACTATCAGTCAACCACAGCCAATCCACCACCCATGCCTCCTACGGATGTGCGCAGCACGGGCTCGTCTCAGGCTAGCGGATCTGCAACCGTTACCTACAAAAGCAGACAAAGCAAGAGAAGCTGATCAGGGAAGGAACAGAACCCAGTCGTGGGGATGAGCGCCTCTGGTTCTCGGTGCTGCTTTAGCAGCAAAACCGAAGGTTTAGAGAAGCAGCAGTGCGAATCGCCAGGACGGGGCCCCGCGGCCGTGAGCGCAGCGGAAACCATGAAACAGAAAAGTAATTTCGCACCGGAGCAAACGGCAAAGCCTAGGGAACAGCAAACTACACATACCCGCAGCAGCAGCAGCAGCAGCAGCAGCAGCAGCAAAGAAATCATAAAGAACAACTGATCCCAACTCCATTCCTTATAACAGCTCTCCCAATCAACCCCTCTTCCTCCTTAAAAAGCCCCCGCTAGGAAAAATCAGTAATTCTCCGTACCTTTGCCCCACAATACACGCCGAGACTTCGTTGGTCTCATTTTTTGGCATTAAGGCACTTCTCAAGCAAACCTCTGTGCGGCTTTCTCCGCAACGAAATCTTGATAAATGACGAATACCCTAGGGCAGGTGTATTGTCTTTATATATCATACTTATCATAATTGATGGAAAGAATTAAATTCCAGGAGCTTCCGTTGTCGGAAGAAATCCAGCGCGCTATCGTGGACTTAGGCTACGAAGAGGCTTCTCCTATCCAGACTGCCGCCATTCCTGTTTTACTGGAAGGCCGCGACGTTATCGGGCAAGCCCAAACCGGTACCGGCAAAACTGCCGCTTTTGCAATCCCTACTATTGAAGGCATTGACCCTAACAACCGCGAGGTGCAGGCGTTGATCCTGTGCCCAACCCGTGAGTTGGCCATTCAGGTGTCAGAAGAGATTCAGAAACTTACAAAATACAAAAAAGGCATCAGCGTAGTGCCTATCTATGGTGGTCAGCCCTATGAGCGCCAGTTACGCGCCCTCAAGCAAGGGGTACAGATCGTGATCGGGACCCCCGGCCGCGTCATGGACCACATTGAAAGAGGAACCCTCCGTCTGGAAACCACCAAAACCATCATCTTAGATGAGGCCGATGAAATGTTGGACATGGGTTTCAGGGAAGACATTGAGTTTGTTCTGACCAAAATGCCAGAAGACCGCCAGACGGTATTCTTCTCGGCTACCATGAGCAAGCCTATCATGGAGCTCACGCGCAAGTACCAGACCAATCCGGAGATTGTGAAGGTGACCCAGCAGCAGCTCACCGTGACCAACATTGAGCAGATCTACTTTGAAGTACGCAGCAGCGGCAAGATGGAAGTGACCACGCGCCTCATTGACATGTACAACTTTAAAGTGGTGATCATCTTCTGTAACACCAAACGCATGGTAGACGAGCTGGTGAGCAACCTCCAGGCCCGCGGCTACTTCGCAGATGGTCTTCACGGTGACCTGAACCAGAACCAGCGGAACAACGTGATGAACAAGTTCAAAGCCGGTACCCTGGAGATTCTGGTGGCCACCGACGTGGCCGCCCGCGGGATTGACGTGGACAACGTGGAGGCCGTGATCAACTATGACCTTCCGCAGGACGAGGAAAACTACGTGCACCGCATTGGCCGTACCGGCCGTGCCGGTAAATCTGGGAAAGCCTTCTCGTTTGTGGCGGGTAGAGACCTGTACAAACTGCGGGACATTGAGCGCTTCACCAAGGCTAAAATCGTTCGTCAGAACGTGCCAACCTATGAGGATGTAGCCGAAGTGCGTACCACCTTGGTATTAGACCAGGTGAAAGAAGTGATCCAGAAAGGCGGCTTGTCTAAGCATATCTTAAAGATTGAGCGTCTGGTAGACCAGGATCTTACCACCATGGACATTGCCGCGGCGCTGCTGAAGCTGGTCATGAAAGACACCAAAAACAAGGAGAAGAGCGCCGAAGCCAGCGAAGGCAAAGGGGGCCCTAAACCTGGCTTTGACCGTCTGTTCGTGACCCTGGGCAAGAAAGACCGGCTGCACCCCAAAGACCTGGTAGACATCCTCACTGACAACACCAGCATACCGGGTGGTAAAGTTGGAGACATTGACCTGTATGACCGTTTCAGCTTTGTAGAAGTACCTACTGAGTACACCGCAGAAATCCTGAACCGCCTGGCCGTAACTGAAATCAACGGGATGACCGTGAAATTCCAGAAAGCTGAGAAGAAAAACATGGACCCTGCTGAAGGTGGCCGTGAGCTGCAGGAGTTGGAAGACCGCCCAAGAAAGAAATTCTATGACGGTCCGTTCAACAACCGCGGCGGCGGAGACCGTGGTGGTGACAGAGGCGGAAGTCGTGGCGGCTATGGCGGTGGCGACAGAGGCGGCCGTTCCTACGGAGACCGTGACCGGGGCGGCGACCGCGGAGGCAGAAGCTTCGGCGGTGGTGGCGGACGCGACCGTGACCGCAACAGCGGCGGCGGCGGGTTCCGGGAACGGAAAAGAAGAGACTTCTAAAAAAACTTAAATATTTTCTCAGAAACTATAACCCTGGCAAAATTCCTCCCGTATAACTGAGGGACAGAGCTTAAAAGTTAATAAAGGGTTTAGTATCTGTTTTAAAATAAACGCAGCACTCAGAATGCTGCGTTTATTTTTTTGTACCTACCCCAACTGGTTTTGATGAGTTTTTAGAAAAACAGGCGGAAAACGGGAAGATCTATTTTAGATTGGAATCTAATTCAAAAGTTTTCAGGATAGGTAGTTTGCTGCTGCAGCGTAGGAATGCGTGTTTCGCTTTTCCCTTGGCGTGGATGGTTGGCGACTGAATGCCTAAGTGATTAACTCTTTTCAAAGACCCTGCTGCTGCTGCAGGAATGCGTGGCCTGCTGTTTCCCTGGCTTTGGCGCTTGATGCGTTGGTTTACTAGCTGCGTTGTTTCATCTTTTCCGGTAAGCGCTCACGGCCGCGGGGCCCGTCCTGGCGGCTCGCACTGCTGTTAAAACTACGCCTTTGGCGTTGCCTTCGGCACCGTATTAACAGAGGCGCTCCCCGCCAGGACTGATTTATGTTCCTTCCCTGCTACTTCCTTACTTGCTCTGTCTGTTTCTGCAGGTAACCGTTGCTGATCCGCTAGCCTGAGACGAGCCTGTGCTGCGCACATCAGCCAGGGGCAGAAGTGCTAATTAACCCATGTGCCACTAGCAGAAGTGTTGATTGTTCATTACTGCTTGTTGGTTACTTATTGTTGCTTGTTTGCCGCTTTCTCTGGTTCAAGTTTCCAACTTGGACCTATAATGGCGGAAGCTTTCAGCTTCCATGAGGCGGCAGCCTCACATTACTTCTGCCCTCTATGGCTCCCTCTATGGCTCCCTCTATGGCGCGGAAGTTACTTCCGTGCCTTCTAACCATTGCCGATACTTTTCTTGCCGATACTCTTCTTTATTGGAGAGCTGATCAACTTTAAAAGAAGATCTGATACCACAAGGCAGATCCATCGCAGAATAGTTTTTTGATTGCTCCAAAATGCTCCTGTTTTCGGGCTGTTTTTCTAAAAACAGGCCGAAAACAGAAAATATAACTTTATAATCCGGCCATGGCTTTGCCGGCCAGGTAGCCGCCGGTCCAGGCGGCCTGGAAGTTGAAACCGCCAGTGATGCCGTCTATGTCCAGAACCTCGCCCGCGAAATACAATCCGGGAATTTTGCGGCTTTCCATGGTTGCAAGGTTGATCTCTGGTAAGGCAATTCCGCCGCAGGTGACAAACTCTTCTTTGAAGGTGGTTTTCCCATGCACCTCAAACGGGGTCCTGATGAGCAGTTCAATGAGTTTGTTCTGCGCTTTGCCGGGCAGTTCAGCCCACTTTACGTCTGCCGGCACCTCGGCCAGTTCACAGAGGCGCTGCCAGAGACGGTTAGGCAACCCGAAAAGAGCGTTGGTGAGCACCATTTTGCGGGGAGAAGACTGCCGTATGTCAAGCAGTTGCTGGCGCACCTGTTCCTCCGGAACATCTGGTACCCAGTTCACCAGCGCGGTGCCGGTATACTGCTGCCCGTGCAGGAGACGCGCCCCCCACGCCGAAAACCGGAGAACCGCCGGTCCGCTCAGGCCCCAGTGCGTGATGAGGAGTGGCCCCTCGGTTTCCAGTTTTTGACCCGTGAGTTTTACTTTCGCCTTCGGTACAGAGACGCCCTGCAGGTCTTTGAACGGCGAGGAGGGAACGTTGAGCGTGAACAGCGAAGGTACCGGCTGCTCAACGGAGTGCCCCAGGTCCGCCAGCCACTGGTACTGCTCCGTTTTCTGGTTTCCGCCGGTGGCGATGAGGACTTTTTCTGCAGCCAGTATGTCGCCTGAGCTGAGGTGCAAGGCAAAGGCATGGGGGCTGCTAGGCGTAATTTGTTGCACCCCCACACCGGTTCTAATCTGCACCCCGGCGGCATGCGCGGCCTGCAACAGACAGTCCACTATGGTTTCTGAAGTGTTAGACACCGGAAACATGCGGCCGTCTGGCTCAGTTTTCAGCTTTACCCCCCTTTTCTCAAACCAGGCCACCGTGTCTTGCGCCCCAAAGTGGGGAAGCATGCGCTTGAGCGCCTTGTGCCCCCGCGGATAGTGCTGGGCAAAGGGGCCGGCCTGAAAGCAGGCGTGGGTCACGTTGCAACGGCCGCCGCCAGACACGCGCACCTTAGACAGCAGCTTGGTGGTCTTCTCCAGCAAGATGACCTGCACGGAAGGGTTGGCCTCAGCGCAGGTAATGGCCCCGAAGAATCCGGCGGCACCGCCCCCTATCACTACTACTGTTCCCGGCATCTGTTTTCGGCTTGTTTTTACAAAAATAGACAAAAAACAGATGCCGCTTTTTCTGGGCAGCATGCTCCTGCTCCAGGTCAGGTTTTCTGGTTAGTTATTCAGATTAATAGTAGCAGGAAGAGCTGGAAATCTTTCAAAACGCTGGCTAACCTTAAGCCAGAAGTGAAATCTTATCAATCCGCCGTGGGCGGAAGATGTTTTCAAAACTTAGCGCTAACTAAAAATCAATAGATGCCAGACAGGCTACCGGATCAGGGAAATGGAAACGGTAGGCAAGATCAGCGGTGATTTTGTCGCTGTTAATCTGTTTGAAACGTGGGGCCGTAGTAGCCGCAAAGGCAGGGGGCGTCAAAGCTAACGCAGCGGCGGCAGCGGTGTAGAACTCTTGCCGGATGGGGTGCAGCGGGGCGCAGGCATTGTACGTTTCGCCCCACTTTTCCTGCGCCAGCACCTCGGTCAACAGCTGCACACAGTCGGTGAGGTGGATCATGTTGACCGGGCCCTCGGGCAGCGGTACGTCTTTCTTGCCCGCCAGCCACCGGCCGGGGTGCCGCTGCCTGCCCATCAGCCCGCCAAACCGCACCACCGTGGCCGTTATTCCCTGTATGTGCTGCACCAGGTACTCGCACCGCAGCAGAAGGGAGGCAGCCGCAGGCGAGGCAATGGCGTCTGACTCTACCACTTCGCGGTTCAGGTCTGGGTACACAGAGGTGGAGGAAACAAAGAGCAGGTGTTGCAAAGCAGCCGGAGCGGCGGCCAAAACGGTTTGCAGAATCTGTTCATACGCGGCTTCGCCCTGGCTTTTTGAAGGCGGCAGGTTAAAGACCAGCGTCTCTGCCTCCAGAAAGGAAGAAAGTTCTGTTTTGGAGCTGTTTTCCGGAAAAGAGAGCAAAAACGGCTGGATTCCCGCTTCCTGAAGGATTGGCAACTTGCCTGGGGTGGTGGTGGAGCCGTTTACCCGGTAGCCTTTTTTGACCAGTTCCTGCGCCAGGGGCAGGCCCAGCCATCCGCAACCCAGCACGGCAATCTTCTTTGGTTTCATGCCACAAAGAACGTCACCTTTCCAGAGGCCGGCAACAAATTGCCCGGGTTTTGGTTGTACGCAAATGAAGTCAGCAACAACACAGGTGGCAGTGGTCGGTTCCGGGTTCGGGGCTTTGAGTGCCGCGGCCTTACTGGCGAAGGCGGGGCTGCAGGTGACGGTTCTGGAGCAGAACAACTACCCCGGCGGCTGCGCGTCTTCTTACAAGCGCAAGGGCTACTGGTTTGAAACCGGGGCCACCACGCTGGTGGGGCTGGATGAACACATGCCGCTGCACTATCTGCTGCAGGAGACCGGAATTTCTATACCCGCCCAACGGTTGGCCCTTCCCATGCAGGTGGTTCTCAAAGACGGCACCCGCGTAACCCGTTTCCCCCAGCTGGAAGCCTGGATTCAAGAAGCCGAGCGGGTATTTGGCGTACCGGGACAAAGGAGCTTCTGGGAAACCTGTTACAGGCTGAGCCAGAAAGTCTGGCGGACGTCGGTACGGCAGCAGAGTTTCCCTTTCAGTTCGTTCTCTGATGTCTGGCAGGCCGTGAAGGCGCTGCAACCAGAACAGGTGGGGTTGCTGCCGCTGGCGTTCAAAACGGTGCAGGAACTGCTGCAGGCGCACGGGCTGGACCAGAACCAGCCGTTTGTGGAGTTTGTAGACCAGCAGCTGCTGATCACCGCCCAGAATACCCGGCAGGAAGTAAATGCCTTGTTTGGTGCCACCGCGCTTTGTTACACCCTGTACGGAAATTATTATATGCCCGGCGGGCTGAGGCAGTTTAGTGAGCCCCTGATTGCCTATCTGCGGGAGCGGCAGGGGCAAATACACTACAAAACCCAGGTAGAAAGGGTAGAGGCGCAAGGCAACGGCTATCTGCTGCACACTTCCAGAGGCCAACTCCTGGCCGACTATGTGGTGCTGGGTGTTCCGTTGAACAATGTCTTTGACCTTTTCCCGGCACCGGAGATCCGGCGGAAGCTGAAGCCCTACCTGCTTTCCCCCGCAGAGGTGAACGGGGCGTTTACCTGGAGCCTGGTGTTTAGGCGGGAGCAGCCCCTGGAAGTCCTGCACCACCAGCTACACGTGCCCGGCGGAGTGCCCCAGATTGGGAGCGAAAGCATCTTTGTAAGCCTCAGCCACACAGATGACCACGCCAGAGCGCCCCAAGGCTTCTGTGTGGCCTCCGTCAGTACGCACGTACCAAACCCGCCCTCTACCTGGATTACAGATAAAAAACCGTTGGAAGCGTGGGTGGTGTCGTTCCTGGCCAAGGCCGGATTCTTTCAGCCGGAGCAGGTAGTGCTGGTGCAGTCGGCCACGCCCGGCGCGTGGCTGGACTGGACGGGAAGGGCCTGGGGACAGGTGGGGGGCTACCCGCAGTTCCGGCGCATTAAGCCCTGGCAAATGAAAGATGCCCGCCTGGATGGCCGCCGGGCCTATGTCTGCGGCGACACGGTGTATCCCGGACAAGGAATACCAGGGGTGTGCCTGAGCGGGATCATTGCCGCCCAAAAGCTCCTGCGCGACCATTTTTAACCTGGCTGTGGCCGAAGCCAAGTCTACAGAAGAAGGCCGGAAACACTTTCCCTTTTCTCAGGCATGGAAGTTTGGGAGGCTTGGGTACAATAAGTTAGAAGTTGCGTCAATTCTTGAGATTTAAATCATTTTAAGCCACAAGCATGAAGATCAATAGCAGCACATTGTCAATAAGGGAATACGTTTATTGCTTGCCTGGTCCTGTTACTAATTCTATAAAGGACAATTGAATGAAGGCGCTATTTCAGGCATAAGGCTACCGTCACATGACAAGGGAGGGTGCAGTTCCCCAGACTCACCAAGGTGCCGCTGGCATTGGCTAAACCTTGCGTTGGAAGGCGTTAAAAACAACGTGAGTACATCTGCATAGCAATGAAAAGATTTTGTTCTATCTTGTTCAGTTTATGGAACAGGGGAGAAGCGGCCGGCAGACGCTGCAGTTGTGCCTTTTGAGGGAACAACCGGCAGAGGCAGCCGTTTACTTTGTCTAACACAAGAACAAAACTATGGCACACTATACAGAGCCCATGCTGCGGGAGGGCGCACTAACGGGCAAAACGATTATTATTACCGGCGGCGGAACCGGACTGGGGAAGTCTATGGGCATGTATTTCCTGCGGCTGGGGGCCAATCTGGTCATCACCAGCAGAAAGCTGGACGTGTTAGAGAAAACTGCGCAGGAAATGGCTTCCGCCACCGGCGGAAAGGTGTTGCCTGTTGCCTGTGACGTACGCAAACCCCTGGAAGTAGAGGCCATGCTGCAGGCCACGCTAGAGGAGTTTGGCGCGGTGCACGGGCTGCTCAACAATGCCGCCGGGAACTTCATTAGCCCCACAGAGCGCCTCAGCCCCAAAGCCTTTGACGTGATAGTAGATATTGTGCTCAAAGGGACCTACAACTGCACCCTGACCGTGGGCAAGCACTGGATTGAGCAGAAGCAGCCGGGCACTTTTCTGAACATTGTCACCACCTACGCCTGGACGGGGTCTGGGTATGTGGTTCCTTCGGCCACGGCCAAAGCGGGGGTGCTGGCGTTGACCAGATCCCTGGCCACCGAGTGGGCCAAATACGGCATCAGATCTAACGCCATCGCGCCGGGGCCTTTCCCCACCGAGGGGGCCTGGAGCCGTCTTTTCCCGGAAGATCTCTCTGAACAGCTGGACCCCCTGAAACGAATTCCGCTCAAACGGTTCGGCGACCATCAGGAGCTGGCCAACCTGGCCGCTTACCTGATTTCAGACTACTCGGCGTATGTGAACGGCGAAGTCATCACCATTGACGGCGGCGAGTGGCTCTACGGGGGCGGTGAATTCAATTACCTGGACCAGGTGCCTTCTGAGGCCTGGGATGCGATTGAGCAGCAGGTGCGGGGTAAAAAATAGGGAGCCTTAGGTTTGGTCGTTTCCATTCTGAACGAGCAGATAGAAGGGGAGGCATTTGTTTTCAGAAGCAATCCTTCCTTTCAGGGTGAAGCTAGGGATTTCCTGTTTTCGGCCTGTTTTCAGAAAAACAGGCGAAAACAGGAAATCTTTTATGAACCTGGCAGGAGCCCGTTATTTAATAGAGGTTATACAGAAGAAGGAATTATAGCTACTCCAGTAGTTCCTTCCGAGCGTAGCCGAGGAAACAAACGTCTCCAACTTATGCTATAGACGCGGTTAAGAAACTGCTTCAGCTCTGGTTCTTCTCCTTTAAAACCTTATTCCATATAAGCTCTAATGAAAAGCGATATTTAAGCTGGAAAGGTCTGTTCATGTTGCTTTCAGAAAGTAGACTGAAAATGCAAAGGATTGTGATTGCTTGCGCCCAAAGAAGAGCGTTGCGTGCAGCGGAACAGAAAAAAAAATTGACTTGGTACTTTGCAAAAAAATAGCCCGGAGCGTTTCCGGGCTATTTTTTTGAAAACAGGGTAAAACCAGCGGGTGGTTACTTTTTCTTTTTCGCGGCAGGCGCCGGGGCTTTTTTCGGCGTAGCCGCTGGCGCGGAAGAGGAAGCACCCACCAGGGTCATCTCTTTCACCAGGTGACCGGCTCCGGCAAACTTGTCTACAATGAAGAGGAAGTAGCGGGCGTCCAGGCTGATGTTGCGCACGCGGTCCGGGTCATACATGATGTCTGACATGGTACCTTCCCAGTTGCGGTCAAAGTTGGTGCCTATCAGCTGGCCCTGGGCGTTGATCACCGGGGAGCCGGAGTTACCGCCCGTGGTATGGTTGGAGGCGATAAACGCTACCGGCATGGTGCCGTTCACGCCATAAGGGCCGTAGTCTTTCTTCTGGTACAGCTCCTTCAGTTTAGCCGGCACGTAGTAATCTACTATGGTGGGGTCTTCTTTCTCAATGATCCCCTCCAGGGTGGTGTAATACTCATACTGCACCCCGTCTGCCGGCTTGTAACCGTCTACCTGGCCAAAAGAAACCCGCAGGGTGGAGTTGGCATCTGGGTAAAACTTGCGGTTCTGCTGCATTTCACGCAGGCCCTGCAGGTAAGTACGGTTGAGCAGGGTATTCTGGTCGGTCAGGCTGGTGTAGGTAGGCAGTACCTTGGAGCGGTAGGTGCCTACAAAGCTACTGATGAGCTGCACGGCAGGGTCAGCGGCCAGGCGCTTTAAAATCTCGGCGGGTTTCTGGCTCAGTACCTCCTGTACCTTTTCTGGGGTGCTCAAAGAGGTTTTGCCGTACACCTCCTGGGTGAAGGCGTTCCAGTTGCCCTTGAAGTTCTGGGTCTGTGATTTAAACGCATCTGGTTGGAACGTTGGCGGCACATCCTGGGCGTATAGCTGCAGCAGCGCCTCAAACAGCTTCTGGTCTGTGGGCTGGTTATAGTTCTTGAAGAACCCAGGGGCGCCTGCTTTCAGTTTTTTGATCTGTTCCTGCACCTCGGCCTCCGGGGCGTTCTGCTGGATCATACCCGCCAGTTGGGAAAAGCCCTGGGCGTAGCTCAGGAGTTCAACCCCCAGTACGGCCTCATTGAAATAATCGCGGGCCAGGGTGATGCCGTTAGCCAGCTGCGCGTAATTCTGCTCAAACTGCGGAAGCACCTGACCGTAGGTGTTCTTGCGGCTGGTCTCCTGGTTCACCCAGGCGGCGAACTGTTTCTCCAGCTCCTGCTTTTTGGTGACGGCATCCAGTTTGCGGAGGCCGCGCATCTCGCCAATCCATTTTTTGTGGGCGTTGCTCACGCTGGCGTACTTGGCGGCGTATTGGATCCTTACCCTTGGGTCTGCCTTCATGTCCTGGTCCAGGAGCCCCAGTTTCACGGTTCTGATCTTCACCTTGGCCGGGTCTGAAATCTCTACAATCTCACGCACCGCCTGTGACGGAAGGTATTCTGTGGTGCGGCCGGGAAACCCGAACACCATAGTAAAATCGCCTTCCTTGATCCCCGCCAGGGAAATGGGCAGGTGGTGCTTGGGCGTGTACGGCTTGTTTTTGGGCGAATAGTCGGCGGGTTTGTTGTCTGGCCCGGCGTAGATCCGGAACAGGGAGAAGTCGCCGGTATGGCGGGGCCACATCCAGTTGTCGGTGTCGCCGCCAAACTTGCCTATGCTTTCGGGCGGAGCCCCCACCAGTCTGATGTCTTTGAAGGTTTCAGTTACGTACATGTAGTACTCATTGCCGTAGAAGAACGGCCTGATGATGGCGCCGTAGTGGGTGCCTGCGGTGGCCTGGGCCTGCACCTTCTTGATGTTGGCCTGCACGCGCTGCTCCCGCTCGGCCTCTGGGAGGCCCGCCGGAACATCGCCCAGGATCTGTTTGGTGACGTCTTCCATGCGCACAATGAAGGTGGCGGTCAGGCCGGGGTTTGGTTTCTCCTGGTCCCGGTTCATGGCCCAGAAGCCGTTGGTGAGGTAGTCGTTCTCTACCGAGCTGTGCGACTGGATCTGGCCGTAGCCGCAGTGGTGGTTGGTGAGCAGTAGGCCCTGGTTAGAGATGATTTCACCGGTGCAGCCGCCGCCAAACTGGACAATGGCGTCTTTCAGGCTTGATTTGTTGATGCTGTAGATGTCTTCAGCCGACAGGCGCATGCCTTTTTTCTGCATGTCGGCCTCGTTGAGCTGCTTCAGGAGCATGGGCAGCCACATGCCCTCGTCTGGGCGGGCAAAGCCCTTGAGCGAACCCAGGAGCAGCAGCCCCCAAAGCAGGAGTTGTTTGCGGTTTATCATATAGGTGGTGTTTGTGTGGGCCAAAGGTACTAAATGTACCCCAACTGGTCTACTTCCCTTACCACGTAGGCGCTGCCGATAAATTGTGCCAGGGAGGTGTTTTGGCAGAATTAAAATGCCAACCACACGCAAAAGCCTCTGTCTTTGCTGTTTTTAGAAAAACAGGCCAAAAACAGAGGCCTCAGGAACAATAGCGGGGGCTGGCTAGGAGTGACCTACCGCCACCGCACCTTCTTCCCACACCTGGAATTTCTGCAGTTCCTCCTGGAAGGCATTGATGAACCAGGCCATGAGGCTCAGGTCATCGGCGAAGCCGATGATGGGGATAAAGTCTGGCACCAGATCCAGCGGCGTGGCCACGTATAAGATGACGGCAATACCCAGGAGCATAGACTTGGTTTCAACGTTCCGGTAGGTGCCGTTGTAGTAGGCTTTTACCAGCCGCATAAACCGCAGCATGGTGTCTTTGATCTGCTCAAAGCCGCTCTCAGTGCTGTTGGCGCTGGTGAGCTTCTCATAGGCAGTGGTGAGCAGCAGCCCCACTTTCACAGGTTTGCCCATAATGCCGGAAGCTTTGGACATAAGATATTTAAAGAAGGTATTCTTGGAAATGTTAAATCCTTTATCTGCTAGCGAGGCCATACGTCTATGTTTTAAGTGAATGATGCTAGGTATACGCAAGGCCACAATTCTGGATGTACCTGTCCTACGCCGAAGGAGCAAAGGACATGCAGGTGGTGGGGTATATTCAAGCTGCTTAAGTTTGGCCCTGAGAATCTAAGAGAGCCTGTAGTAAGTCAATTTCTGTTTATGGCGTGTTTTCCGGAAAAGAGCCCAAAAACGCTTTCCCCAGATTCTGCATTCTTCGCCTATTTATTTTTAGGCTGTTTTCGGGAAATCAGGCCAGAAACCCATTTTGGACTTGGGTTGCTTGCGTTGTGCATAGGGACAGGGTACGCGTTTTAGGTCAATGCCATTTTTGCGGTTTCTGCCCATTTAAGTGGTAATAGTTGGTCATTATTTGCTAAGGTTATTTCATTCTTTGGCTGGTTGATGTCTGCAACCCTTAAAGAGTAGTCCTCCAGGATTCCAGATATATTTTATGGGTTGCTAGCTGGTTTCCTGCTTTTACAATATACCCTGTGCTTTACAGCCTTCAGGAGGAAGGCTTATTGAAAGTCTAGTTTGGGCTGCTTTCTTTGGCATAATGAAATTGATTGTTTCAGAGCATAATCTTAAACCCTTATTTTTTAAGTTGAGGTTGTACGTCTGTATTGGCACATCAAGACACGGGCGCTTTTGGTTGACCTAAGATTTTGCCTATCCACAAAAAGGCAAATGGCGCTATACCAGCATAACCTAGTATACCTATGTTTCTGATCTGCATATTGTTCAGTGGGACACCCATTAACCCCGCAAGACTTAATATGCTACTAATCATCATTACTTTTTGAAGAAGTTTTTCTTCTCTGCTTGACTTGAACACGAATGACGCAAGGAGGAATGAAAGAGCAAAAAACCAGTCCCATGCAAGAATATCTAAAGCATAGGCTACAGAAATCCATTTGAACGAAAAGAAAAAGCGAAAATCTGCATGTTGGGCAACCTGAGCTTGCTGGCTTCCGGTAAGCATAATAAAGTGAACGCTGGAAGTAATTCCTGTCATTAAACACATAAACAAAAGTGCCGCAAGACTATATATTTTGTCAACAGGTGAGGCATACGCGTGAACGGCCACCATACTAATTGCCATTAGAGGTGCAATGAGTATCGTCAAAACTTCCATTATTGTGAAATAGGGATTTCCGATTGGTTCAGCCGGTGATTTAAGAGATAAAAATCCAAGAAGAGTTGTAGCAGCATAAATCATTCCAAGAATAAATACAGCAAGACAGGTAAACTGTCCTATCTTTTGATACTTGCTATAATAAAATGTCATGGTACAAATTGCTGTGAGTGGGCAGTATTTAAAATTTAATTAACCACATGAAATGTGCAAGTAAGCGTTCATAACGCAATGAATAATGATGAGGGCTAAATTTATTAATGGAGTTCCTTCTGAAAGGGAATGATGTACAACGGTAAGTTTATGATGCGTTGCCGTACCGAAGGGAGGCTTTGCTCTAAATACCTTGTTAGAGATAGTTTTATGCTATTACTGATACCATTTCTAGTACCTTTTTTCTTAATGTTCATCTCCCTTTGTTTCTAATTTATTCATTATTTCATGTGGCCGAATGCTTTTTGTAAATAAAATCCAGGAGAATTCAATAGGTATACAGACAACGGCTACAGGGGTTGATGTAGCTCCTAATTCAAGTTTCCATCTGTCTGTATTTTTAATTAAGGACCAAGTACCACCAGCTTCGGAAGCTACCCTTGTTTCAATAGCTGTACCTTTTTCAGCGGCTTTATCACGGAACGTATGTGGTAAAGCTTGAAAGAACGTATTAAAAACAGGATAGAATAACTCTCTAGACATGATCCCTTGTTTATTGACCGCTTCTCTAACCTGTTGCTGCTGATGCCAATATTCGGTGCATTCTCGGGCTACGTGCATCCAATTATAACTAGTTGATTCTCCATCCCAGGCAACGGGAAATACCGCCTCATCCCAAGGATCCTATGAAACGTACTATTCCGTTACCAAATCTCCTACGGATAAGAGTAATAAAATTAGTGTTTGCGGGCTCAGTCTTTTTGCTGAGCTAACCCAATCGCTATTTAGTTGATTTAGCCATCTAACCAAATTATTATATCCATTCATTTCTGGGTTTGTTCTCCGTAATATCCATCTCGTTGAAAAGAAAGTGCTCGAAGTTGTGTATCTAACATATGGCTTATTACATCTTTTACCGTCCATTGTGTAGCTATTGTTTGTCTATGCCAATCATCTTCATTTAATGATTTCAACAATTCAATTAGCTTGGTAGTAAAGGTTAGAAAAGACTTCTAGTATCAATTGGTATGTCTTTTATAAATTTTCTCTAACGGACTCGTATATGAGGCGTGCAAGGCCGTCGTCCGAAGGATGGTGTTTGCACAATGTTGGCGGGAGTTATTGATTTATTTATTTATTTATTTATTTATTTATTTAATTTCTTGTGATGATTAAGCACCTACCTTTTTAAGCTACTCTTTAGGAATTGGGGGGTTAGCCTTGATAAAATAATGGAGTTCTTTTTCCAATGGAATTTCTTTTAATTTAAAGAAACAGTCCAAGAAAGAGTTTCTATCACCTAACCCTAGATAGGGCAGGTTCTCTGATTTACTCACTTCTTTGACATAGTGTTGAACCAAAGGCTCGTAGTAGAGACTGTCAAGCCTGTTGAAATTCAACTTACTATGAAAGTATTTTGAAATCCCTTCTTTAAAATACCTTGAACTATCATATTTAGATTGGTAATACGGATGAATTAATCGTTTTGTCAAATATTGGCTTAGATGGGAATATTGTATTGATTCCAGGTAGTCCGCCTTTGCTTTCTCTGACTTCCATTTTACGTAATCTTGGTTTCTTAGAAACATATACTCATGGCAGTGACATAAATTAATCAGCTCAAACTCCTCAATTTCTGCCTTAGAGAAACTTTTCATTGGCTTATCTTGGCAGTTTGAAGTCAAAGCACTGCAGACTATAAAACAAATTATAATAATAAGATTATTCATGTATCTAATTTCATTTGTTTATTTCAGATTTCTCTTATTAGGTTTCTATTAAAATATACTTTCGATTTTTTTAATTACAGTCAACGAACTAGTATAAAAAACGTGCTAGGCCGTCGGCCGTAGCATGATTTTTATACAGTGCTATGCAACGTATTTTTCAGTAGTACTCATACTCAAATTGCTCTACAGAATAACCCTCAGTTTTTGTCAGCAATCCATTTCTATCGTAAGAGTATTTGAC